>NZ_CP030261.1:3629678-4234624 GCF_003312915.1 Flavobacterium fluviale
TTCTTTTACTGATTTCCCTAATGCTTCCGTACTATTCACACCAAACCATTGACAAAACATCTGATTATAGGATTGATAGCGTTGTTCAGAATCCAAATAAAATATCATTGCCGGAACAGTATCGCGAAGCAGCTGAAGTTCTACTGCACTATCGGATTGTAAATTTTGAAACTCTTTGCCTGCAAAATTAGAATAAACCACAGGTGAATTTTGAATACAAGTTCCCAACACGCCGCACACATTTCCTTCTTCACCATAAACAGCACTGTAATTGGCTTCTGGCATTTTTCGAAGTTTTCCTTCAGCATTCACTGGCAGCATTACAAAATGTTCGTCGTCGGGCTCGCTTCCATTTTTAAAGCTCTCAATCAACGGTCGCAATAGATTCCATTCGTCAGCCCATAGCTGAGCTGCTGGTTTTCCTAATGCATCAATTCTTTCTTGTAAATTTTCAAAAATACAAGCGTAACGATCATTAAAAAAACAAAGATTCTCTTCGGTCCAGAAAAGTATCATTGCGACTCTAGAGTTAAGCAGTATACCAATTGAAGTTTTAAGACTCTGAGGCCAATATTCAGGAGTGCCGAGTTTTGTCACAGACCAGTCAAAGTTACGAATATGGCTTCCCATTTCTCCGCCTCCCTTTAAAAAATTAATCTCTCGTTGTTTTGTATCGTCTGCCACTCTTTGATTTCTGAATTTTGAGTCTAATTTAAACTATTTTATTAAAACTGACAATAAGACACATTCGAAAGCTTGTTTCCACAAATATTACCAGTTTGTCTAATTGACTTTGAATCAGTTAAATTAAAGCAGTAAACAAACTTAGAAGAAGACGCAAAAAAAAAGACGCCTAGTAAAGGCGTCTTATAAATTATTAAATACTAAACTTAATAATTAAACTAAACCAAGTCAAATCTATCCAAGTTCATTACTTTATTCCAAACTGTTACAAAATCGCTCACAAACTTATCCTGTGCATCTGTACTTGCATATACTTCTGCAATTGCTCTCAATTCTGAATTTGAACCAAAAACTAGATCTGCACGAGTTCCTATCCATTTTGGCTGGCCTGTAGTACGATCATTTCCAGCATATAATTCTTTATCGTTTGATACAGACTGCCATTGCGTATTCATATCAAGCAGATTTATAAAAAAGTCATTGGTAAGTTTTCCCGGACGATGTGTAAAAACACCATTTTTTGTACCGTCAGCATTGATATCCAATACACGTAAACCGCCTAAAAGAACCGTTAGTTCAGGAGCTGTCAGCGTTAATAAATTAGCTTTATCAATAAGAAGTTCTTCTGTTGAAACATGTGATTTTGTTTTTCTATAATTTCTGAAACCATCTGCTTTTGGTTCCAAGTATTCAAATGATTCAACATCAGTCTGCTCTGCAGATGCGTCCATACGTCCAGGTGTAAATGGAACTGTTACGGCGCTTCCAGCCTCTCTAGCAGCTTTTTCAATTCCTGCGCATCCTGCTAAAACTATTAAGTCGGCTAGTGAAACTTTTTTTCCTTCGTTTTGTGCAGTATCAAAATCTGTACGGATAGTTTCCAGTTTGTCTAAAACCTGTTTAAGCTGTGCTGGATTATTTACCTCCCAATCCTTTTGTGGTGCCAGTTTTATACGCGCGCCATTTGCTCCGCCTCGTTTATCAGATCCTCTAAAAGTAGAAGCTGATGCCCAAGCTGTGGCAACTAATTGAGAAGTGCTCAACCCTGAGTTGATTATTTTTTCTTTTAGTTGAGATACATCGTTCTCTTCTATTAATTTATGGTTTACCTCTGGAATAGGATCCTGCCATAATAGTTCTTCCTGAGGAACTTCTGGCCCTAGATATCTGGCACGCGGTCCCATATCACGATGTGTTAACTTAAACCAAGCTCTTGCAAAAGCATCTGCAAACTGATCTGGATTTTCCAAGAAACGACGTGAAATTTTTTCATATTCTGGATCTAATCTTAAAGATAAATCGGTAGTAAGCATTGTAGGCAGATGTTTTTTACTAGCATCAAAAGCATCTGGAATAATTGCATCTGCATTTTTAGCCACCCATTGATGCGCACCAGCAGGGCTTTTAGTAAGTTCCCATTCAAAGGCAAATAAATTTTCGAAGAAGTTATTACTCCATTGTGTCGGCGTTTTTGTCCATGTTACTTCAAGTCCGCTTGTAATAGCATCTGCGCCTTTACCAGATCCAAAACTATTTTTCCACCCAAAACCTTGAAGTCCCAAATCTGCTGCTTCAGGTTCTTCCGCCACATGATCAGAAGAAGCTGCGCCATGCGTTTTTCCAAAGGTATGTCCACCCGCAATTAATGCTACTGTTTCTTCATCATCCATTGCCATTCGTCCAAAAGTATCTCTAATGTCTCTGGCCGCCGCAATTGGATCAGGATTTCCGTCAGGACCTTCAGGATTTACATATATAAGTCCCATTTGTACTGCTGCAAGTGGTTTTTCCAGATTTCTGCTATGAATTTGACCATCTGCATCATCATCAGAAGATACCACCCCGTGATCTTTTGGCACACCTTCCGAACCATCATTATAACGTTCATCCCCGCCAAGCCAAGTAGTTTCAGAACCCCAGTATACAGATTCGTCTGGTTCCCAAACATCTGCTCTTCCTCCGGCAAAACCAAAGGTTTTAAAACCCATCGATTCTAAAGCAACATTTCCAGTTAAAATCATTAAATCTGCCCAAGAAATTTTTTGACCATATTTTTGTTTGATAGGCCATAAAAGCCTTCTCGCTTTATCAAGACTCACATTATCCGGCCAGCTGTTAAGTGGTGCAAAACGCTGCTGTCCTGCTCCTGCTCCGCCGCGTCCGTCATGTACACGATATGTACCTGCACTATGCCACGCCATTCTGATAAAAAGACCACCATAGTGTCCAAAATCTGCAGGCCACCAATCTTGTGAATCAGTCATAAGTTCATGTAAATCCTTTTTTACCGCTTCAAGGTCAAGCGTTTTAAAAGCTTCTGCATAATTAAAATTCTTATCCAACGGATTTGATAATGATGAATTTTGTCTCAGGATATTCACCTTTAACTGCTTTGGCCACCAGTCACGATTTTTTGTGCCTGTTGCTGCTTCATTATCCCTGCTTCCATTATGAAAAGGGCATTTGCTAATGTCATTAGATTGATTGTCCATAATTGAAATTTTATTTTTAAACTAATTTACAAAGTAAATTAAGAGAAAGCTATTGTGATAAATAATAAATAATTCTTACGTGATAAGAAAAATTTATTATAAAACATTTAATCTACCTCAATTTTTCATTTCTCAGTTAAACCCAATAATAAATTTACGAAATATCGTAAACTAAAAAATTCTCCTTAAAACCTAAAGTCCTTAGTTTAAAGGGATTTTTAGTTGAGGCATATTATTTGGCTATTGTTTGGCATCTAAATAGTAAAGATCTAAAAAATGAAACAGCACTTCAAAATAAAAATCAGATATTTTGTTCGCAGACCGCATTTTTAAAGAAGAAAATACGATAGTTTTTTTTCTTAATCTAGGTTAATCGACAGACTTTCGCACTTGCTCTAAGTTTGTAAAACAAAATAACAACAACTATTCATTTCTAAATTTAATAATCTAAAACCATAAAAAAATGAGCACATTTAAAACACAAGACGGAACAGAAATTTTCTACAAAGATTTTGGGACAGGACAACCAATAGTTTTTCACCACGGATGGCCGTTATCTAGTGATGACTGGGATGCACAAATGATGTTTTTCCTAAAACAAGGATACAGAGTTATTGCACACGACAGACGCGGTCACGGTCGCTCTAGCCAAACTTCAGAAGGAAATAATATGGAAACATATGCATCTGATATTGCTGAATTGACAGCAGCGCTTGATTTAAAAAATGCTATTCACGTAGGGCATTCAACTGGAGGAGGCGAAGTAATTCGCTATGCTGCAAAATACGGTAAAGAAAGAGTTGCAAAAGCAGTTATTATCAGCGCTGTTACACCAATAATGATTCAAAACGAATCAAATCCAGAAGGTGTGCCTTTAGCTGTTTTTGATGAAATCAGACAAGGAACTGGATTTAATAGAGCGCAATACTTTTATGATTTTCCTATCGCATTTTACGGATGGAACCGCGAAGGTCAAACTGTAAAAGAAGGAATTAAACACAATTGGTGGCGTCAGGGAATGGTGGGTTCTGTTTTGGCTCATTATGAAGGAATAAAAGCGTTCTCTGAATCAGATTTTACTGAAGATCTTAAAAGCTTAGATATTCCAGTTTTGGTTTTGCATGGAGAAGATGATCAAATCGTTCCTTACGGTCAGGCGCCTAGAGCGGCAAAACTTTTGAAAAACGGAAAATTAATTTCTTATCCTGGTTTTCCTCATGGTATGCCGACTACAGAGGCAGAAACGATCAATAAAGACATTTTAGAATTTATTAAATCGTAAGCAGATAGTTCTAAAAAGTAATTCAAACAACTGCCTGCAAAATTTTACAGGCAGTTCATTCACTCCCAATTATGAGTTCAATTCAACAACCCGCTTTTGATACGGTGACCGAAGCTTTACAATGGCTTACGCAGCAAGGTTTTACTGAAAATTTTAATCTTGACGAAAATTGTATTCGTTACAATAATAACACTCAGACGATGTCTCCAGAAGAATTCAAAATTGAATATATATTTCGTTTTGAAGGAGATACAGATCCGGGAGATGAAGATATCGTTTACGGAATTATCTCTGAAATCTATAATATAAAAGGAGTTTTAACCAGCGCGTTCGGAATCTACGCTGACTCTGTTTCAACAGAAATGATAAAAAAACTCTCCACTCATTCCCTATAAATTCATAACACGATAATAAAATCACGAAATATCGTAAAACAAATTTATCTTCTCAAAACATAAAAACCAACAAATCAATACATTAAAAATTTGGCATTTTGTTGGCATAACTAAAACTATTAAAAATAAATATCTATGAAACCATCAGCAAACTTATTATCACCAGATAATCACGCATTAGTATTAATTGATTTTGAAGGACAAATGGCATTTGCTACATCAAGCATTGCATTAAGTGAATTGCGTAATAATGTTGCCATTATCTGTGGTGCGTCAAAAATTTTCAATGTTCCAACAATTGTAACAACTGTATTTGAAGAAAGCTTTGCGGGACCTGTTTTCCCAGAAATCGAAGAATTTTATCCAATTGCAACATCTGGATATATCGATCGTACAACAATGAATACTTGGGAAGATGAAAACGCTTATAAAGCTATTACAGGTACAAAAAAACAAAAAATAGTTCTTGCTGGATTATGGACTGGAGTTTGCATCGTTGGACCAGCGCTTTCTGCAATTGAAGAAGGTTACGAAGTGTATATTATCACAGATGCCTGCGGTGACGTTAGCAATGAAGCCCACGAACGTTCTGTCCAAAGAATGATTCAAGCTGGCGCGATACCAGTAACTTCAATTCAATATATACTTGAACTTCAAAGAGACTGGGCACGTCAGGAAACATATGTTCCTGTAACGAATTTAATGAAAAAATATGGTGGATCTTACGGCTTGGGTATTCACTATGCACACAACATGCTGAAACATTAATTCATTTCAACTTGATCCCGAAGCTTCGGGACTGAAACCTTAAACAAATAAAAACCTCTTATGCTTCATTATGTTGGAATCATTAAAATCCATATCGAAAAACAGGTTACTCTTGATGCTTATATTTTCTATTGTTTTTATAGGAAACAACGTATCGGCTCAAAGTTTTAAGCTCTTACGTTACGACGAAAATTATGAGTTTTTAAAAGATTCCAATCGAAACTTTTATGAAAAATTAAAATTCGTTCCCTTAAATCAAAAGAAAGATATTTATATATCGCTTGGCGGCGAAGCTCGATATGAATATGTTGATTTCAACAATGAAGACTGGGGAAGATTAAATATTGGCCACAACAACTTTTTACTACAGCGTTATGATCTCGGTGCCGATATCCATTTAGGAAAAAACTTTAGGATATTTGCTCAATTGAGAAGTGCCCTGCAGGACGGACGAATCAACGGTCCGCGTGGCATTGATGAAGATCAGTTGAATGTTCAGAATCTTTTTTTAGATGTCAATTTATATCAAAAAGAAGATAAAAAATTGACTATTCGTGCCGGAAGACAAGAATTGGATTATGGCTCCGGAAGATTAATTTCGGTTAGAGAAGGTCCAAATGCGAGACTTTATTTTACAGGAGGAAAAATAATATATACTTCTTCCCGATTCTCCATTGACGGATTTGCAATGATGGCTGACACTATTTATACAGGAGCTTTTGATAACAAAATGTCGAAACAGCTGAATCTTTGGGGAGCATATTCTAAAATTATATTTCCAAAAGCAGGAAATCTGGATTTATATTATCTCGGAATCAGGAGAGACGAATCACTTTTTGAAGAAGGAATTGCACCGGAAAGAAGACACACCGTTGGAACAAGACTTTGGAAATACGGCGGTGGATTTATCTACAATTTGGAAGCGGCCTATCAATTTGGAAGTTTTGGATCTGGAAACATAAATGCCTGGACGGGATCAATAGACATTGGCTATTCTTTTGAAAATGTGAAATTTAAGCCCACAATCAACCTTCGAAATGATTATATTTCAGGTGATAAAAAAGAAGGCGACGGAAGTCTGCAAACCTTTAATCCGCTATATCCCAAAGGTGGCTATTTTGGTTTCAGTCCGCAGGTTGGTCCGGTAAACCTTATCGACATTCACCCTTATGCCACAATGGATTTATTGCCACAGCTAAAGATGCAGGTCGATGTGGTTTTTAACTGGAGATATTCGCTGCAGGACGGCGTTTACAGACCAAGCGGTACATTGAATCTTAAAGGAAGTTCATCAGAAGAGCGATATATCGGGACTGCTTATCTTGCCAATTTTACTTACAGCGTAAACAAATATATTTCAGTCGTAAGCGGTATCCAATATTTCAAAACCGGTGCTTTTATAAACGACATCATTCCAAATTCTAAAGACGGCGTTTTCTTTAATGCCAGACTCGGATTTAAATTTTAACAACACAATTAAATTTTAACAACACAATTAAATTTAAACACATACAAACATAGGTGCTACACTCGTAAAAAGGCGTTTCACTAACATTAATAAACATAGCTTTTTTGACGATATATTTTTTGTTCTCGCAGATTTGGCATTTTTTAATCTTTTAATCTTTTAATCTTTTAATCTGTAGCTATAAATTTTAACTCAAAGCTTCTATGTGTGAGAAACTAGTTTCTTTTATATTCTTTTTTATTCATAACAGCATATAAAAACCTATGTCCCTATGTGTTTAAATATTTTTCACAATTAAAACAAAAGCCATGAAAAACATATCCATTTTTTCCAAATACAGACTTAGAAATTCTACTCTAACTCTCTTTATCACAATATTATTTGCAGGTTCACTTGCTAATGCTGCTTTTGCTCAAACCGCTTCACTGGGCTCGACTACAACTTGGGGGAAAGTAGACGGAGTTGCCGTAAACGGATTGGTTCAGGGACCATCTGCAGCGGAAGCAGAATTACAAGTTGCCTGCGTTTTTGAATATACCGAAGGCGACATTTTTAACCCTCCTGCCCTTCCTGCCAACCTAAACGGAATGGTACATTTAGATGATGCCTTAAAAGGGATTATTACAGAATTACGCAAAAGCGGAAAATTTACAGGTCATTCTCTAGAAACTTTATTGATTACGCCTCCAAAAGGCACTTTAGCTTCCAAACAATTATTGCTGATTGGTCTTGGTGATCGTAATAAATTTACACCAGATTTAATGATCAGCGTGGGAAGCACTGCAATGCGTGAAGCTTTACGTTTAGGCGTTTCTAATTATTCTTTTGCTAGTGATATTAAAGATGCCGGAATTGATTCACCAACGGCTTTAGTGGCTGCAAATGTAGTTTTAGGTTCTTTTGAAGCTTACAGAACACAGACCTATTTAAAAGAGAAAAAATTAGCCGATTACAAACCTCTAACGAAAATCATTCTGCTAGCCGGACCTGCTTTTTATACTGTTGCAGGTGAAGGAATTAAAGACGCAATTGCTAAACTTAACGCCAAATAATTATGAAAGCAGATCTAATATTATTCAACGGTAAAATTCATAGTTTCAATGCCGAAACGCCAAATATTACGGCTGTAGCAATCAAAGATGGAAAATTTATTGGAGTTGGAAATGACAGCGACGTAATGGAATTTGCATCTGCAGAAACCAAAATAATTGACCTTCACAATAAAAGAGTGGTTCCTGGAATTAACGATTCTCACATACATCTTATTCGAGGCGGTTTAAATTATAATTTAGAATTGCGCTGGGATGGTGTTCCTTCTTTGGCTGATGCACTTAGAATGCTGAAAGAACAAGTGGATCGTACGCCAAATCCGCAATGGGTTCGTGTGGTTGGAGGCTGGTCTGAGTTTCAATTTGCAGAACGCAGAATGCCGACGTTAGAAGAAATCAATGCGATTGCTCCAGAAACTCCAGTTTTTATTCTGCATTTGTACGACAGAGCAATTATGAACAGAGCGGCATTAAAGGCAGTTGGTTATACCAAAAATACACCCGCGCCTCCCGGAGGACAAATTGAAAGGGATTCTAAAGGCGAACCAACCGGACTTATAATTGCCACGCCTAACGCGATGATTTTGTATTCGACTTTAGCAAAAGGACCAACGCTTTCGTATGAGCATCAAATCAATTCGACGCGTCACTTCATGAAAGAGTTGAACCGTTTTGGGATCACCAGTGTCATCGATGCGGGAGGCGGATTTCAAAATTTTCCAGACGATTATAAAGTCGTTAATGAATTGAATGAGAAAAAACAATTAACGGTTAGAATTGCCTACAATCTTTTTACCCAAAAACCAAAACACGAATTTGAAGACTTTGAAGATTGGATTGATACCGTAAAATTATATCAGGGAGACGATATGTACCGTCATAACGGTGCGGGTGAAATGTTAGTTTTTTCTGCAGCGGATTTTGAAGATTTCCTGCAGCCAAGACCAGATCTTCCTGAAAACATGGAAGCAGAACTGGAAAAAGTTGTCCGACTTTTAGTAGAAAATCGCTGGCCTTTTCGACTTCACGCGACTTATAACGAAAGCATTACAAGATTTTTAAATGTTTTTGAGAAAATCAATCAGGAAATTCCGTTTAACGGACTGCCGTGGATATTTGACCATGCCGAAACGATTGACGAACGCAATATCGAACGCGTAAAAAATTTAGGCGGAGGAATTGCAGTACAAAGCAGAATGGCGTATCAAGGTGAATATTTCACAGATCGATACGGCGCAAAAGCGGCCGAAAGTACACCGCCAATTAAAAAGATGCTCGAGATGGAAGTTCCAGTAGGCGGAGGTTCTGATGCAACCCGAGTAAGCAGTTATAATCCGTGGGTTTCCATGTATTGGATGACAGTTGGAAAAACCGTTGGCGGTCTGCAATTATATAATGAAAGCAGATTAAGCAGAGAAACCGCTTTGGAATTATATACCAGAGGAAGCGCTTGGTTTTCTCAGGAACAAGCTAAAAAAGGAGATATCAGAAAAGGAATGTTTGCTGATTTAGTTGTGCTCGACAGTGATTATTTTACTGTTGCTGATGAAGATATTAAAAAAATCGAAGCTGATTTGACGATTGTCGACGGAAAAATTGTGTACGCAAATGGTGATTTTTCATCCTTTTCTCCGCCGCATATTCCGATTTTACCGGATTGGTCGCCAACGAATATTTACAACGGTTATCCAAGTAAAAGCAATTTCCAGAGTGTGATTGAAAAAAATGCAAAAGCAGATGCAAAACCAAGCCTGACTTCGCAGATACACAGGTGCAGCGGCAGTTGTGATGTTCACGCTCACAGTCACGATATTGCCAGAATGAGCAATGTGCCGGTAAATAATTATAACGCATTTTGGGGCGCTCTTGGGTGTTCTTGCTTTGCTTTTTAAATTTAAAAAAATGATAGAAATTATAAAACAAATCCTTTATTCTGATTTAGGTTCCACTTTCAATAATGCAGCATTTTTAGTATTTAGAGTATTACTTGCGGTAGAGCTTTTTAGAGTTCACGGAATGAAGAAATTCAGAGTTGAGAATGGACAAAGAGAACACGTTCCGAATCCGCTTCATCTGCCGGAAAAATTAAACGAATTAGTGGCCACTTTTTCTGATACTGTAGTTCCTTTTCTTATTATTTTGGGTATCGGAACCCGACTTGTTGTACTGCCTACAATTGGCGTTACAGCCGTAGGATATTTTGTGGTACATAGAAAAGATTCACTAGAAGTACGCGATGTTCCTTATATGTATACTTTATCACTATTATTAATTCTTGCGCTGGGAGCAGGAACATACTCACTTGATTATTATTTATTAACCATTATAAACAATTAATTTAAACACATAGAGACATAGATTTTTAAACGTTTAAAAGGCGTTTCACTTTGTTTAAATAAACATAGATCTATGTGTGAGAAACTAGTTTTCTTCTTGTATCCTTTTTCAAAAGGAAAGAAAATCTATGTTTCTATGTGTTTGATTTATCTATAATTATCACTAACAATTATTTATTAAACCTAATTTAAAATGAAAGCAAACATCGGAATTAAACAAGAAAGCATCTCAAAAGTAGTTGAGGTTTTAACTAAAGTTCTGGCTGACGAATTTGTACTTTATACCAAAACAAAAAAAGCACACTGGAATGTAGAAGGTCCGGATTTTTACAACAAACACCTTTTCTTCGAAAAGCAATACGAAGCGCTTGACGAAATTGTAGATGAAGTTGCAGAAAGAATCAGAACGTTAGGTCATTATGCACCGGGAACTTTAAAAGAGTATTTAGCGCTGACACATCTTACAGAAGAATCAAGAGAGAAAAATGACAGCACAGGATATATAAAAGAATTGCTTTTGGATCATGAAAGCATCTTGATACACTTACGTGAAAACATCAACAATTTTGCTGCAGAACTTCATGATGCTGGAACAAGCGATTATATTACAGGACTTTTAGAAAATCACGAAAAAATGGCGTGGATGCTTCGCGCTCACTTAAAATAAAATTATGGAAATACAAAAAAACATTTGGTACGTTACCCTGCTTCTCACCATAATAGCAGGGTATTGCGATACCGTAACTTTTGTCGCAGCAGATTCTATATTTTCAGCACACGTTACGGGTAACTTTATTGTCTTTGCTTATCAAATCATCAAAGGCTCAGACTTACATGCTTGGGTAAAACTATTGACTTTTCCTGTTTTTATTTTCGCCGTTATTGTTGGGGGAAGAATTGCTCTAAGAGTTACCAATCGGTATACTATTTTATTTTGGGAAGGTATAATATTGCTTTTGAGCGGTATTGCTTCTTACGTTTTTGGCTATTTAGAAATCTTTTCAGAATGGACAATGTACACCGTGGCGATGACAACCGTTTTTGCAATGGGACTTCAAAATGCTTTTGGAAAATTGTATGCCAAAGAAACACACGGGCCGACAACGATGATGACAGGAAATGTAACTCAGGCCTCTCTTGACTTAGGAAGTTTATTAAAAAACGGTTTAAAAGATGTTGAAGCACTGTTAAGTTTTAAAAAACAATTGGTTACTATAATCGGGTTTCTTGTGGGATGTTTTTTAGGAGCCGTTGCCGGAAAATTTTTCGGATTAGGCACTTTAATTTTACCTGGAATTGCCATGATCATATGCTATCTCTATCACCGTGAATAGTTAACAAAACAGATTGTGAAGTTGCGGATTTCTGATAATATATTATCTTTAAAAAATGAATTTTATCCCTTTTATTTCTTCCAAATACCGCCTGTGCACCTTGTGTACAGCGTTATTATTTTTATTGGCGCCCATTCTTGGAAATGCACAATCAAAAGAAAATCCTGATCAATTAAAAAAGAAAATTGCTTCGGCTGAAAATGACAGCAAAAAAGCCGAATTACTTTTGGCTTTAAGCTATTACTATCTGACGAAACAAGGAGAATTTAAAGAAGATCTTGAAACCGCAGACAGTATTAATTTAGAAGCGAAGAAGTTAAGCAGTACTTTAGGATATAAACTTGGAAAAGGAAAAGCATTACTTTTAGAAGCACAGATTTACAGAGAAAAAGGAGATGAAAAAAATGGATTAAAAAAAACGCACGAGGCACTCTCCTATTTTCAAAAAAATAACATGATCACACAGCAGGGAGAAAGCTATAACGAACTTGCTATTTATGAAAAGGATCTGGAGAAAAAAGCAAATCTTAAAGAAACTGCGATACAGCTCTTTAAGAAATCTGGCGCAAAAGAAAAACAGGCAACTTCATTAAAAGAACTTGGTGAATTGTACAGCACCAGTGAAAATCCTGATAAGGCAGATCCTCTTTTACAAGAAGCACTGGCAATTTATAAAAGTATACATTTCAAAGAATTACAAGGCGTTTATAATATACTCTCAGAAGTAAATACTCAAAAAGGAAACTTTTCTGAAGCCTTAAAGTACTCACTCTTGGCAGAAAAAACAGCTTTGGCAATGCATGACAATTCGCTTCAGCTGAGTTCTATTTACAATCATGCCGCGTTAGTTTATTACTATCTGCGTCAAAATGAAAAAACCGAGGAATATTGGAACAAAGCCTTAGAAATTGCGCGATATTACAAAGATACCGAATACGTAAGGACTATTGCAGACAACCTTTCCTCTTTATACATTCGTGAGAAAAAAGAGGATAAAGCTTTAAAACTAATTAAAGAAATGCAGGATCATTACCCCACCTCAAATATTGAGCGAATAATGACCGAAAATTATCTTTTATTTAATATCTACCGAATCAAAAAAAACAATGCTAAAGCCAGAATATATTATAAAATAATGGCTGCTCATTACGGAGAAAACGCAGAGAGAAATGGAAACACATTTGCGGTTCTAAGAAGTTTTTCGGCCTTTCATTATCAGGTTAAAAACTATGAAGCTTTTTATCGAACCATAAAAAAATTAGATTCAGCTGCTATTTCAATGGGGAATAATAATATTCGCTCAGAAAGCCATCTGATATGGTTTAGGGCAGATTCGTCTAGAGGAGATTATCTCAGTGCGATAAAACATTATCAGCTGTATAAAAGCCTTTCAGATTCGGTTTTTAAAGGCGAAAAAAGCAAACAGATCAGCAGTCTCCAAGTAGAATTTGAAAGCGAAAAAAAGGATAAAGATATTGATTTGCTTAGACAGGAAGCAAAATTGCAAAAAATTCAGATTCAAAAAGATAATGTAATTAAATACGTTTTTATAGGAAGTGTCTTGGTTTTAATTCTTATTCTGGCACTTTTATACAATGGTTTTAGAATAAAAAAGAAAAAGAATAAACAACTCGAAATCAAGCGTCAGCAGATTAATGAGCAGAATGAACTGAACAAAAAAATGCTGCTTGAAAAAGAATGGCTTTTAAAGGAAATTCATCATCGTGTAAAAAATAATCTACAGATTGTCATTAGTTTATTAAATACACAATCGGCTTATTTGGATAATGAAGATGCTTTAATGGCGATACAAAACAGCCAGCACAGAATGCATGCCATGTCGCTGATTCATCAAAAATTATATCAGTCTGATAATCTGGCCAATATTGATATGTCGTGGTACATTTATGAGCTCATTAGTTATATGAGAGAATGTTTTGATACCGATAATAAAATCAATTTTGTTCTGGACACAGAAAAAGTGTATCTTGATGTAGCGCAAGCAGTTCCTCTTGGATTAATTATAAATGAAGCCATTAACAATGCCATAAAATATGCATTTCCACTTGACAAAAAAGGAGATGTGCATATTGAACTTAAAAATATCGGAGAAAACAATTATCAATTGGTTATTTCCGACAACGGAGTTGGTCTTCCGGAAAATTTTGAAGATACAGAAAGAAATTCGCTGGGAATGAATTTAATGATGGGATTAACCGATCAGATTGATGGAACTTTTGATATGAAAAACGATAACGGTTTGAGTATCAAAATTACATTTACAAGAAGTACAGAATTTGAAGGATCAACTGAAAATCCTGAAATAATATAACTTATGGTGATGAAGGAGAAAATTCTAATTGTTGAAGATGAATTTATAGTAGCAAATGATCTAAAAATCATGTTGGTAAAGGCTGGTTATGAAATAACCGGAATTGCTTCTTCTGTGGTTCAGGCCCGTAAATTAATCGAGACAAAAAGGCCCGACTGGGTTTTGCTGGATATTATGCTAAAAGGCGATCTTACGGGAATTGACCTCGCGTGGGAACTTCGTGAAATGCAATTGCCGTTTCTCTATATTTCTGCCAATACCAACCAATCGACCTTAGAAGCTGTAAAAGCGACTCATCCTTACGGCTTTATGGTAAAACCGTTTCGAGAGAGAGATTTAATTGTGATGTTGGATATTGCCAAATACAGATTTGGTCAGGAAAACGGAACTTTAGCAGAAACTCCAAATGAAGTTCAAAACCAAGAAATTGATGGAATTATTGGAAAAAGCATTCTTTTACAAGAAGTAATTGAGAAAATAAAAATTGTTGCTCCAGCCGAAACTTCGGTTTTGATTCTCGGCGAAAGCGGTACCGGAAAAGAAAGAGTGGCACATTCTATACACGATCTTTCTACGCACAAAACAAATGCAATTGTAATTGTCAATTGTGCTGCGCTGCCACATTCTTTAATCGAATCAGAATTGTTTGGACATGAAAAAGGTGCTTTTACAGGAGCCAATTCTCAAAGAATCGGAAAGTTTGAGCAGGCCAATGACGGCACTATTTTTCTGGATGAAATTGGAGAACTTCCACTTGATTCTCAAGTGAAATTGTTGCGTGTATTACAGGAAAAAGAAATCCAAAGACTTGGCGGCAATAAAACCATAAAAATCAATGTTCGAATTGTAGCCGCAACCAATAGATCATTGGAAAAAGAAGTTGCAGAAGGCCGTTTTAGATTGGATTTGTATTATCGTTTAAATGTTTTTCCGATTCAGCTTCCAACACTAAAAGAGCGTAAGGAAGATATTGAAGACCTTGCCAATTTCTTTTTAAAAAAATATGCCGCAAGTTCCCGCAAAAATGTCAGCAGTATTAGTAAGTCTGCTTTACAACAATTAATGCAATACGACTGGCCTGGAAATATTCGCGAATTAGAACATTTAATCGAAAGAAATGTACTGTTGGCCAAAACAAACGAAATCGAAAAATTTGATCTTCCAGTAAATAATGCTCCAACTTTGGAAATAAACAGCGGGAAAATGAAATCGATGGAAGAAATGGAAAAAGAGCATATTATGAATGCGCTTCAAATTTGTGACGGAAAAGTTTCTGGTCCGGGCGGCGCGGCAGAACTGCTAAAAATACAGCCACAGACTTTGTATTCAAAAATGAAAAAACTAGGTATAAAACAAGGATATAATTAAAAGATATGGAAACAATAAAATTAGAATTAGACGAAAAAAAACACGGCGCTTTTAATCTTTATGTTGATGATAAAAAGCTTGGCGAAATGACAGTGAGCATAAAAGACGATGTTCTAACTGTTTACCACACAGGAGTTGAACCAGAAGCGGAAGGAAAAGGCTACGCCAAAAAACTTCTCGAAGAAATGGTTTCGTATGTTCGTGCTAATAATATGATGGTTATAGCGCTTTGCCCTTACGTTCACGCGCAGTTCAAAAGACATCCGGATGAATATCAGGATATTTGGAAGAGATAAATTATTCTTTATAAAGTTGGGATTCAAAATTGTCGTCAAAGTTTGTCGTCATAATTTGTCGTCAAAGTTTGTCATTTCGACCGAAGGGAGAAATCACACACGTAGCTCGACAAAGATTAGCGATTTAAATTGCGGAGTTTCTTGTGTCATTTCGACCGAAGGCAAACTCGAGCGATAGCGACTGGCGATGCAAATCACACACGTAGCTCAACAAAGATTGGCGATTTGGATTGCGGAGTTTCGCGTGTGATTTCTCCCTTCGGTCGAAATGACAAGATTGTGGAAATACTTTATTTGACTCCACGAATCACTATAATAACGAACTAAAAAAATCTTCAAAATATCCAAAATCTGCATAAAAAAACAACTACACAACAATTAAAAACATACTTATGAACACAGAAATTATAACAGACGGTATCCCCTTAAATCAAGCCAAAAAAGCCCTAATTATGATTCACGGCCGCGGTGCAGGCGCTCATGATATTCTATCCGTTGCGAAACATCTAAATGTGCAAGATTTTGCATTGGTTGCGCCTCAGGCAGAAAACAGAACTTGGTATCCGTATTCGTTTTTAGTACCGCTTGAAGAGAATGAGCCTTCTTTTTCAAAATCGTTAGAAGCAATTCATCAGGTTGTTGTTGCTATTCAGCAAAACGGAATCGAAAAAGAGAATATTTATTTTCTTGGGTTTTCACAAGGGGCTTGTCTTGCCTTAGAATTTACTGCGAGAAACGCTGCAAAATACGGAGGTGTGGTAGCTTTTACCGGCGGACTTATTGGCGATAAAGTTTACGAAGAACATTACACAGGAAACTTCGAAGGCACTCCAATTTTCATCGGCACAAGCGATCCTGATTTTCATGTTCCTGTTGAAAGGGTAAATGAATCGGAAGCACTTCTTAAAAAATTAGGCGCCAATGTTACCAAAAAAATCTACGAAAATATGGGACATACCATAAGTCAGGACGAAGTAGATTTAGCAAACGAACTTGTTTTTACGAAGAAATAATGATTCGCATTACTAGAGTTTACAGCGATACAAATGGAGAAAGTCATTTTGAAGACTTTGAAGTTCCATTGAAAAACAACGGCGATATCGGATTTCTATCTGATGATGAACCTGTAAAATCAATTGTTTTTAGAGAAGTCTTACCTTCTTACGATTATGATTTTCATAATGCCCCAGACCGACAATATATTGTTTTACTGGAAGGCGGTGTAGAAATCGAAACTTCTTTAGGAGAAAAAAGAAACTTTGAAACTGGATCAATTTTGTTAGTTGAAGACACTACAGGAAAAGGACATAAAACAAAGAATTTGGAGCCGAAACTTCGAAAATCACTATTTATAAAATTATAATTGCATACCGATATAACCGCAAAGCACGCAAAGGTTTTTCTTATTAACCGTTAAGTTTGTCATTTCGACGAAGGAGAAATCACACTTGAGACTCTGCAAAGTATTTCTCCAATCTTTGTCGATTTCCGTATGTGATTTCTCCTTCGTCGAAATGACATAAATAAGAATAGATATAAAAATCCTTGCGCACTTAGCGGTTAAAATAAAAAAAATAAAATGGAAAAAGAAACCGTAAGAATAGAGAATTTCAGTGATGCCGTATTTGCGATTGCAATTACGCTTTTGGTTCTGGATCTTCATGCTCCGAGTGCTGCTACTGTAAAAAACGGAACTGAACTACTATCTTTTCTAAAAGGTGAATGGACAACGTATCTTGCCTTTACGCTTTCGTTTTTCAGCATTTTTATCATGTGGGTGAATCATCACAAGATTTTCAAGCAGATTTACAGCCGTAATACAGCTATAATGTTTGCAAACGGATTGATTCTTTTTCTGGTAACGGCAGTTTCATATCCTACGGCTTTATTAGCTCGTTTTTTTGACGGAGACGCGTCGAATATTGCTGTGGCGATTTATACAGGAATATTTGTGCTAATTAATCTTTCGTATAATTTATTATGGTTTATTGCAAGCCACAACAAAAAACTTTTACGTCCTGAAATCACTAATTCGGCAATAATTAAAATCCGAAATAATTATTTATATGGATTGCCGACTTACTTAATTGCGTTCGGAATTTCATTTCAATTTCCGACAATTGCTTTGGCGATCAGTATGCTTTTATTGGTTTTCTGGGCAGTTTCTTCTGGAAAAATAAAAATGATACACGAGTAAATCAATCTAAAAATGTTTTTTTTTGATCCCTAATTTCTGCATTTTAGAAATTAGTGTGGTTCCGGGTAAGTCCAATAAAACTGCAGCACCTTGCGGACCCGAAATTCTTCCGTTGCATTTTTTAACGACTTTTAAAATGTGCTCCTTCTCTATTTCCTGTAAAGTTTTAATGTAAAATTCATTTTCAGAAGCTGTAGATTCGGTTTTAAAAATCACAGGAAAACTCATTTCTTTGATCGTTTCGTCTTTTGCAAACAAAATACTTCGTTCAACCATATTTTCCAGCTCGCGAACATTTCCCGGCCATGCATTTGCAGTCATGCTGTTCAATACTTTTTTAGAAAAACCTTTTATATTTTTATTGATTTTATTCGAATGTTTTTCCAGGAAAAAATTCCCTAAAACTTCAATATCTTCTGCGCGTTCACGCAAAGGCGGAAGCGGAATCGGAAAAACATTCAATCGGTAATACAAATCACTTCTAAATCGGCCTTCGGCAACTTCTTTTTCTAGTAATCTGTTGGTTGCCGCAATTACTCGAACATTTACTTTTATCGTGTTTTTGCTGCCAATTCTTTCTATTTCTTTTTCTTGGAGCACACGCAGCAATTTTCCCTGCAGTTCTAAGGGCATCTCTCCTATTTCATCTAAAAAAATAGTGCTGTTTTCGGCTTGTTCAAATTTTCCAATTCTGGTTTCTAAGGCGCCGGTAAAAGCTCCTTTTTCATGTCCGAACAATTCACTTTCAATCAGATTCTCCGGAATCGAAGCACAGTTTACTTTTATCATTTTTTTATTCGAAACCAATGATAAATTATGAATGGCACTGGCTACGAGTTCTTTTCCCGTTCCTGTTTCTCCCGAAATCAAAACAGTAGATTGCGAAGAAGCAACCTGCGAGATCAATTCGTAAACATTCCGCATGGCATCGCTGTTTCCCACAATTCCATGAAAACCTTCGTTCTTAATTTTAGGTGCTTCATTTTCTTCTGGTGTATTCATTTTCGATTTTGAAAGTACATCAATTTTACTTTCATATTCCTGAGTCAAAATAATATTTCTCACAGTAATAGAAAGCTGCATCGCAATTCCTCTAATAATTCGGTTAGATTCCCTGCTGAAAGTTTTAGCATTTTTGAAGAAAAGAAAAAGTACATTTCTGTTTCCTTTAATATAAGGAAGACAAATTCCGATTCCGTTTTTAAAACCTTTATTATTTGGTAAAGTAATGGGATCTGGAATTTTTTTTCCGTTTAAAGTATTGAGATCAAAAACAACCGTATCAGCCGAATCCATACATAAATCAAAAAAACCATCATTAATGATTAATCCTTTTAACTTGGAATTTTTCTGCAAAAATTGATAGAAAATATGATATTCGGTTTCATTCTCATCGGTGGAAGCCAGAATAAAATCATCAAAAGAAAATTCGTCTTTTAAAACGCCGCTAACTATATAATCAAATTCTTCTTTTGTTAAAGCCTGAGAGAGAGCGGAGCAGATTGACATAATCAGCAGTTGTTCTCGTTCTCTTTCCTGCAGTCGTTTCATTAAAACTGCAGTTTGATCTATCGGCTTTTCCATAAAAAATAATTCGTGTGGTATTCGGTATCTGGGTAAATTTAAGAAATAGCCCTAACTAAATTGCTATCGATTTTCTAAATAAAACAGGTTGGGATAATAAAATTACGATATATCGTAGTCACAAAGACAAAACTTTAGCATTAAATCATTAACTTACAATACTTTAAGTTAAATGGAATATTATTTGGTTATTGTTTGACTGATAAAAATTTAACGGCTTTTTATTTCTTAATCTAGGTTAATCGACGCAGGACTATAACAGGCGTAAATTTGTAAAAGAAAATCAATAACAATTTAATACATATAAAAACCATGGAAAATAAAATTTTAGGCTTACACCATATTACTGCAATTGCAGGTGACGCTAAACGTAATTTCAACTTTTACTCAAACATATTAGGATTAAGATTCATCAAAAAAACAGTGAATTTTGACGATCCGGGAACGTACCATTTTTACTTTGGAGATGAAGTAGGAAGCGCAGGAACTATCTTAACTTTTTTCCCTTGGGGAGAAGGAATTCAGCAAGGAAGAAAAGGTTCTGGAATGGCAACTGAGATTGGATATTCTGTTCCAAAAGGAAGTTTGGATTTCTGGCAGAAACGTTTCGAACAGTATAATGTAATTTACAATAAACCGGCTGAAAAATTCGGAGAAAAATATTTGACTTTCTTAGATCCAGACGGATTAAAATTAGAGTTAATCGAATCTAAAACAGACGATAACAGAAAACCTTGGGAAACGGATGAAGTAAAAGCAGATGTGGCAACAAGAGGTTTCCATAACATTACTTTGACTTTAAACAGCATAAAAGCAACTGCTGCAATCTTAACCGAAATATTTGGTTATAAATTGATTGACCAAGACGTAAACCGTTATCGTTATGCAACAGATGCTGTAGAAAATGCTGCCATTGTGGACTTAGTAGAATTGGCTGACGAAAAACGCGGTCATGTAGCAAACGGATCTGTTCACCACGTAGCTTTCCGTGTTCAAAATGATGAAATTTTAATGCACTTCCGTGAAAAAATCGAAGCTTACGGATTGTCTATTACGCCTCAGATTGACAGAAATTATTTCCATTCTCTTTATTTCAGAGAACCAGGCGGCGTTTTATTTGAAATCGCTACAGAAAACCCTGGTTTTACAGTTGATGAAAGTTTAGAAGAATTAGGACAAAACCTAAAACTTCCTGCACAATATGAGTCAGACAGAGCTGCGATCGAAGCCCATTTGGTAAAAATCAATTAATACTAATACTAAAATACATAGTCTCGACAGCGATCGGGATTATGTATTTTAAATATAATAATCTAACGTTTTAATATTAATATAAATTATTATGGCAAAAATAGCATTATACGGATTTGGCCGAATTGGGAGACAGTTCCTTCGAGTGGCTTTAAAAAATGATCTTTTTATTCCCGAAGTTATTGCAGATATTCAGGATATAGAATTGTTAGGCGCGCTTTTTAGTGTTGATTCCAATTACGGAAGATGGCACGAAGAAGTAAAAACAGCTGATGAAAACTTTATTATTGGCGACAGAAAAATTCCATACAAAAACTCAAGTAAAGAAATTCCAGACTGGAAATCGCTTGGTGTTGATTTGGTTGTGGATTGTACAGGACGTGCGACTACAAGAGACAATGCTCAGAAACATATTGACAACGGAGCCAAATACGTTTTGGTAAGTGCGCCAAGTAAATCGCTGGCAGACTGCGACGCAGTTCTTTTAAAAGGAATTAATCTCGATGAATTTGATGCTGAAAACCATAAAATTATAAGTATGGGAAGCTGTACCACGAATGCTTTGGCGGCGGTGGTAAAAGTAATTAAAGAAAATTTTGGAATTGAATACGGCCTTTTTTCAACAGTTCACTCTTATACTAATACGCAGTCGTTGACAGATCAGCCAATGAAAGATCGTCGTGATTCCTGGGCTGCCGCTGAAAATATTATTCCGTCTTCATCTGGAGCAGCAAAAGCTTTACAGTTTATCTGGAGTGATTTGAAAATTACAGGAAAAGCATACAGAGTTCCGACCAAAACAGGAAGTATTGCAGAATTAAACTTGGTTACAACCAAAGATTGCTCTGTAGAAGAAGTTAATGATGCTTTTAGAAAAGCTTCAAAAGAAGGCCAGCTTAAAGGTGTTCTGGATGTTTTGGAAGAACAATGGAGTTCTGCCAGAATTGTTGCAGATCCGCATTCTTCTATAATCGATTTGCCACTTACAACAAAACAAGGTAATCTGCTTTCTGTAGCTGCTTGGTATGATAATGAGTGGGGATTTGCGAACAGACTTGCAGAAGTTGCTCAATACTTATCTCAAAAGATTTAAGCTGTAATTGAGATATAATAGATACAAAAGGGACATTAAAATTGTCCCTTTTGTATTTTATGGAGTATTGTTTTAAATTTAAATTCTACAAAAATCGAAGTGCTGTTATATAACATCAAATCTTTGTAGAAAAACTAAATTTGAGAGAATTACAAAATATACTATTATGAAATTTATTATAACTCTCTTTTTATCACTATTTCTTTTTTCATGCCAGCAAAAAGAAAATAAAGAAACACCGCAAACTTCTGTTGATAATGCTGAACCCGTTTTAGCTCCGGAAAACAAAAACGAAGAAGAAACGAAAGAAAACAAACAAATAGAAGATACTATTGTGATGAGTTTTAAGAATGAAAAAGGTTTATATGCAGCAGAAGGCTCTATAGATTCTATCCATTCAAAAGTGTATGTCAAATTTAAAAATGAAGATTTAGGTAAATTGACAGCAAAAATAATTACTACAACCGGCAAAGGAAACATCCGTTTCAATCAAGTTATTTATCCTGATAAATCTTCCGACGGACCATTTGGAATGGATTTAAAAATCGACCTCAACCAAAAAGGAAATCACATACTAGTAATTGGGCATTCCTTAATGGCTGACAATCCTTATTGGGGAAAATTTAAGGTAGAGCTTGAGAATAAATAATTTCTTTTATCGCTTTATTTTCTGAAATTTTTCTAAAATCCCGTTATTTTACCAAACGAATCCCCATAAACTGCCATTGATGGCGGGGATGAAAAAAATTGCGATAGGTTGCACGGCTATGTCCTTTTGGTGTTGCAACAGATGCCCCGCGTAAAACCATTTGGCTGACCATAAATTTACCGTTATATTCTCCAATTGCGCCTGGCGCTTTTTGAAATCCAGGATAAGGCAAATATGCACTGTCTGTCCATTCCCAGCGCTGTCCCCAGTTTAATTGTGGCGAAGCTGTTTCCCATTCTGCTTCGGTTGGCAGACGCATTCCTTTCCAAGATGCAAATGCAGATGCTTCATAAAAATTAACGTGGCAGACTGGTTCATTAAGTTCTATTTCCTTTAAACCTCCTAAAGTATAATTCATCCACTTGTCATCGATATAATGCCAATATAAGGGCGATTTTGCAGCATTTTCTTTTACCCAATCCCAGCCCTCGGAATGCCAGTACTTAAAGTTTGTATAACCTCCGTCTGCAATAAATTCTAGATACTGCGCATTTGTAACAGGGTTTTTAGCTATTTTAAAAGTATCCAGATAAACTTTGTGTCGTCCGAGTTCATTGTCAAAACAAAAATCTTCTCCTCCATATCCAATTTCATAAATACCAGATTCTATTTTTACAAATTTATTGCTTTGAGCTGAATTTTGGTCAAAAATTATATCTGAACTATAAACTGGAAAAAGCGGATTATGACCAAGAATATATTTTATATCACTATATAACAATTCCTGATGCTGCTGTTCATGATTAAGTCCGAGTTCCATTATTGCTGCTAAATCAGGAGAAAGTATTTTATTTTGAAGAAAAGCTTCCATCTGCTCATCAACATACGCACGATATTGATACACATCTGTAACGGAAGGGCGGCTTAAATTACCACGATCTGTGCGTACTACTCTTGCGCCCAAACTTTCGTAATAACTGTTAAACACAAAATCGTACTGATCATTAAATACTTTATAATCCTTGCTATAAGGTTTTAAAATAAAAGTTTCAAAAAACCAAGTGGTATGTCCGAGATGCCATTTGGGCGGACTAACATCTACCACGGGCTGTACCACATAATCTTCTATTTCGAGTGGTTTGCATATATTTTCAGAATGCGATCTTACGCTATTATATTTTTCTATTAAACGCTCTTGATTTATCAGTGTTTGTTTTTCGTACATCTTATTATCTTTTTAATTAAACAACCTGCCACAAGGCATCTACAAACCAAGATTTTGAATCCATAATATGATCTATAGTTTTAAAACCAGATTTAGCAGCCAAATCATCACTTTCTTCCAATGAATATTTTTGTGAAAGTTCCATGTAAACCAATTCATCTTTTTCAAAATTTATTGGCTTCCCGTCTATCGTAATGGTTTGATTTTCTAAACTGATTAGATAACTTCTGCAGGCTCCAGTAATTGGATCGTACGTTTGGTAGTGTTCGAATTTTTCCAGAATAAAATCAGCATTTAATTCGGTATTGATGCGATTGAGCAGATTAAGATTAAATGCTGCCGTAATTCCCGCTTTATCATTATAGGCATCGAGTATAATTTGTGGATTTTTTTTGAGGTCAAATCCCATTAAAACAATATCTCCTTTGGAAAGATAACTATTAAGAGTCTGGCAGAACGCCAAAGCTTCTTCCTTTTCCATATTACCAATGTTGCTGCCTAGAAATAGCACAACTTTTCTTCTTGAAGATAAATGAGCCGCTTTTTCCAGCATCTTAAAATATTCTCCTTCCAGAGAAATAATAGTTAGTTCAGGAAGATCTGTTTTAAGTTTACCTTCCAAAACAGTTAATATATTTGGAGAAATATCAATTGGCATATAATTAAAATCTGCTTTTTGATTTAAAAGATGTTGAAGCAAAAAAGCTGATTTAGTTCCGTCTCCTGCGCCAAGTTCAATCAAATCAAATGGTGTATCATTTTTCAGTATTGTTTTGGCTAGATCTGACGTTTTGTTCTGAAAGATATCCATTTCACAATTGGTCAGATAATATTCCGGCATGGCCATAATCTGCTGGAAAAGACGATCTCCTATTTTATCATAAAAATATTTAGAATGCAGTTTTTTGGGTTTGCTTCCCAGACCTTCAAGCACATCGAACCGAAATTGATCTCCAGTCTTTTCTTTAGTTTGATTGGTCTTATATGTGGTTTTGTAAGATTGCAATATCATAAGATTTTAGTTTTTTAGAAATTCCTTTTTAGGCAGCATAACTATTTTCCGCCGGAATTGTTTTGCATAAAATGATGCGCTTCTGTGGTATCATCTATATTAAAGGTACGTTTTATCGCTGATTTATCATACTATTTTCAATATCCTTAACACATTTTAAAAACATTTTTTTTGAATTAACGTGACATAATGTTCGTGTTGATTAATAATGATTAGAGATTTTGATTATTAAGTGCAAAAAAGGAAAATGTAAGTGACAATTTAACCGTTGGAATATCAAAAAATAAAAATACTCCATAGAAGAGTGGGAAAATTTTCATAATTTAAACCTTTTAAACTTTTTTAATAATTAAATACATAGCAAATGAAAAAATTAAGCGTACTTACATTGGCCGCGATTACTTTATTTTTAACGTCATGCGGCAAAAAAGCTAATGAGACCACTACAACTGAAGAGCAGCAGGTAGCAGAAAAAACGGGTAATGTAGTACCTGTAAATTTAGAAACATCTAAAGTAGACTGGAAAGCTTTTCATAAAGGAGGTTTTGCACCACGCTGGGGAACTCTTTCTCTTGTATCTGGTGAAGTATCAATTGAAGGCGAAGAACTTACATCTGGTGATTTTGTAATCGATATGAAATCTATTAAAGTAGATCCTGCATCGGTAACTGAAAAAGATAAAAAATACTCAGAGTTAGAAGCTCACTTAAAAAGTGCAGACTTTTTTGATGTGGAGAAAAATCCAACTGCAGATTTTAAAATTACAAAAGTTGCCGCATTTGATGCTGCCACTGCTAAAGGAGCAATTGAAGGCGCAAATAAAACTATCAGCGGTAATCTTACCTTAAAAGGAAAAGCACTTAATGTTACTTTCCCTGCAAAAGTTACTATCGCAGATGGAAATGCTTCTATCCAAGCTAAATTTACTGTTAACCGTACAGACTGGGATATTAAATTTGGAACTACTGAAACAGATCCAGCAGAATGGATGATTAGTAAAGATATTGAAATTGGTATTGATGTGAATACTGCTAAAAAGTAATATACTTATTCAAACTAAAAAGCTCCTCTTATTACTAAGCAGGAGCTTTTTTTATGAATTGATTATTTTGTAAAATTAACGCCAGCCTAACTCTGGAGCTACATGTTGTAGAATTGAAGACAGTATGTGTATATTGTAATCAACTCCCAATGTGTTGGGTATTGTGAGTAATACAGTATCGGCTTCTTGGATAGCTTCATCTTGGGCAAGTTCTGCAATGAGTTTATCCGGTTCTGCAGCATAACTCTTTCCAAAAATGGCACGTTTATCTCTTTCAATATTACCAAAACTATCAGAGCCTTTACCTTGATTTCCAAAGTAATATTTATCTTGATCATTGACCAATGCAAAAATAGAACGGCTTACTGAAACTCTTGGTTCATGCTGATGTCCGGCTTTTTTCCAAGCTTCTTTATACAACCTGATTTGTTCGGCCTGCTGAATATGGAAAGGTTTACCATTTTCATCATACTTTAGAGTAGAACTCTGCAGATGCATTCCGTTTTCGGCTGCCCATACAGCAGTAGCGTTAGAAGCTGCTCCCCACCAGATTCGATTTCTTAATCCTTCTGAATGTGGTTCAATACGAAGTAACCCAGGCGGATTTGGAAACATTGGAAACGGGTTTGGCTCTGCAAATCCTTCTCCATTCAGTTTGTCTAAAAATTCTAAAGCTTTATTACGTCCCATATCGGCATCTGTTTCGCCATCTTTCGGTTCGTAGCCAAAATAACGCCAGCCGTCGATAACCTGCTCCGGCGAGCCTCTGCTGATTCCTAATTGTAAACGTCCTCCTGAAATTAAGTCAGCAGCACTGGCATCTTCAACCATATACAACGGATTCTCATACCTCATATCAATCACACCCGTACCAATTTCTATTTGGTTTGTTTTAGCACCAATGGCTGAAAGTAAAGGAAAGGGTGATGCCAGCTGTGCGGCAAAATGATGCACGCGGAAATAAGCACCATCCAAACCAATTTCTTCTGCCGCAATGGCTAAATCGATTGACTGGATAAGTGTATCAGCAGCTGTACGAGTTTGATAGGAAGGATGATTGGCCCAGTGCCCAAACGATAAAAATCCTATTTTCTTCATCGATAGTTTTATTGTAATTTATATTCCCAAATATACGCATCATTTACCGAAGTATAATCTTTATATATTTCCTAATATCTTTTGTCTGCTTAAATTTCTTTTGAAATTTTATAAGATGTGTTCTATCTCTTTTCTTTAAATTTGAGTAAATATTACTACAGCTCTCAATTTTTAAGAATTTAAGCCCGACATAAATGGATGAAACGAAAACACAAAGTCTTGAGGTAACCAAGAAAGTATTACCAATTATTCTGGCAACTTCTATTTTTATGCAGATGCTGGATTCTACTATCCTCAATACTTCTATAACTGCTATTGCCAAGGATTTGCACGAATCGCCTCTGGAAATGCAGAATGCCATTATAAGTTATGTATTGACATTGGCGCTTTTCATGCCGGTCAGCGGTTTTCTTTCGGATAAATTTGGCACAAGAAAGGTTTTTATTGCCGCTTTAGTGTTGTTTAGTCTGGGTTCACTTTTCTGCGCGCTTTCGCAATCTTTAACCCACTTGGTTTTTGCAAGGGTAATCCAAGGTATTGGCGGCAGTTTGATGACACCTGTTGGCAAACTTGCATTGATTAAAACGTTTCCGAAAAGAGAATTATTAAAGGCGATGAATTTTGCCATTATTCCAGCATTAATCGGTCCGGTTTTGGGTCCGTTGGTCGGCGGTTATATGGTAGATTATCTTTCTTGGCACTGGATCTTTTTGATCAATATTCCGTTTGGGATTATTGGTATTGTTTTAAGTTTAAAATACATGCCGGATTATAAATCTCCCATAATTGATTTTGATTTAAAAGGTTTCCTAATTTTTGCAGCAGCATCTCTCCTATTGTCTATTTCATTAGAATTATTTGGAACTACTGTCCGTTTAACTCCTGTGCTGATGCTATTAATGTCAGGATTGCTAATGCTTTATCTGTACTATCGTCATGCCATATCTGATAACAATCCTATATTTCCTTTAAATTTATTTCAGGTTCGAACTTTCCGTGTGGGCATAATTGGTAATCTGGCAACACGTCTGGGTTACAGTTCTATTCCGCTTTTGCTTCCAATGATGATTCAAATTGCTTACGGAAAATCTGCGGTGGTCTCAGGATGGATTGTTGCTCCAATGGCACTTACTGCTATTTTTGGAAAATCTGCTGTTATCAAAATATTAAACACTTTTGGATACCGAAAAACCTTAATGGTAAACACTTTTATAATTGGAATAGTAATTTGTGCACTTGCCATACCTACAATTCATACTTCTATATACTGGTACATACCTATAATTTGTGTTCTCGGTTTCTTTAACTCGATACAATTTACTTCCATGAATTCTATCTCTATTGCAGATTTGAGAAATTATCATACCAGCAGTGGCAATTCGTTAGTTTCTGTAAATCAGCAACTAGCAATTGGTTTTGGAATTGCTTTGGGATTATTAGTGCTTAAAATTTTTCAGGGTGATGTAAAACTTATCCATAACGAAATTCATAATGCTTTTCGCTATACATTTTTGATCGTAGGTTCCTTAACAATCCTTTCTGGTCTGGTTTTTAGAAGACTGCATTTAAAAGACGGAGACAATTTAAAATCTTCTGATTAATCAATTTCAAAATAGGTTTTAGATAGGTATAGGTTCTGTCTCTACTCTTCCAAGTGGTCTTCGCCAAAGTTTAAACAGTAAGATTATTAAAATAGGAAAAAAACAAACTGCCGACATTACAAGGTAAATATCTTTGTAAGCTAATAACATAGCTGCCTGCGCACTTTTGTTGGTAAGACTTTTTTCTGCCATTTTTTGTGCCTGTGCTTCGGACATTCCTTTATACAAAAAGTTTCTCTTAGCGCCTGCTATTTGCTTTTGTGCGTCTTGGTTTACTGCCGAAAACTGCTGTGTAATTCCCATTTTGTGCTGTATGTTTAAACCTGAAACAAACGTTCCTAAAACGGCACTTCCTAATAAACCTGCAAAAACTGCCTGAGCAATAATGCCGCTCATCATTCTGGATGTACTGAGTCTAGGCGGTACTTTCTCTGAAATATACAGCAGCGAAACAGGAAAAAGAAACCCCATTCCCAGTCCTTTAAAAATCAGCGGAAGAAAAAAATCTACGGTATCTATACCTGGATAAAACCTAAAGAAAAGTATGACATGATAAAATCCGTAGCAGGCAAAACCCATTATCCAGATAGTAGCCAGATAAGTTCTTTTGAATAAAAGATAAGTGCACAGGGGTATTGAAACAAACAAACCAATTAACAAAGCGAGATGAGTCTCTGCACCTGTAACCGAATCAAAACCTAAAACATTGGTCATATAACCCGTAACAACACTTCCTGTGCCATTGATGATGCCAATATAAAACATTATAAATGTTCCTATAACTACATTTTTATAACGATAAACATCTGGGTCAATTATAGGATCTGTTGTAAAACGTGTATGCAATACATAAATTCCAAAAAGTATTAATAATATAGCTGATGCGAGTGAGATTTTAGGATCATTAAACCAGTTTCTGCTTTGCCCTTCAGCGCTGAGAAATAAAATAACCATAAAAAATAAAATCATGATCAGCCAGCCTCTCCAGTCAAATTGAAATTTAGTTTTCATGGGCGCTGCATCAACTTTATAAAAATACCAGGCTAAGATAATACAGATTAAAAAATTGATATTCAAAAAATAAATTCCAAATTTCCAATCGTAAATACTGGTAAAATGAGCTCCAAGATACTGGTATAAATGCTGGCTTCCTTTTTGAATAAACTGAAGAATTCCGTACAGCAAAGCCATATTAAAACCGGGATTGTATTTCAATATAATAGGCACCATAGAGGCAAAAATTCCAATTACGGAAACTATTCCTAAGAGTGAACGCCAAAACGTAAACCACTCTATACTATTTGCATACAAAGAAGCTGTATTAAATAAAATAGATAAAAAACTAGCAGACAATATCATCGTTTTTACTTTTATCTGCTTTCCTAATTTTAATCCCAAAGGCATAAAAGCCAGCATCACAAAAATTGGAATATAAATAGAATATGTAAAAACAGTTGTCGATGCGCCAAAATGACCTAGAATTTGAGAATTATCATAAGTCGTAACATTGAGTCCGTTAAAGAAAGGAATAGTCAGAATGTATAATCCGATCAGCGTAAAAAAACTTGCTTTCTTGCCTGCAAACATATTTTATTTTTTTACTTCAACAGTTACATTCATTCCTGGTTTTACTTCGGCTAAATCTGCTGCGGCAGTTTCAAATTCTATTTTAACTGGAATCCTTTGTGTTATTTTTACAAAGTTTCCCGTTGAGTTATCAGGTTCAACCATAGAAAATTTAGCGCCAGTTGCGGGAGAGAAACCTGTAACTTTCCCTTTAAACTGTTTTCCGTCAAGAGCATCAATCGTTATTAAGACCTGCTGGCCTGTTTTAATTTTTCTAATTTGAGTTTCTTTAAAATTAGCAGAAACCCATAATTTTTGATTTAGTACAATCGTAGCAATAACCTGATTAGCATTTATTAATTCACCAATTGATAAATTACGTTCACCAGCAATGCCGTCTGCGGGGGCCGTTATGTGCGTGTACGATAACTGCAGTTTTGCAGCTTCAAGGTCAGCCTCTTTACGCGCAACAGAAGCTCTTGCTGCTTCGAGATTTATACCACTTTGTTTGGTAACAGAATTACCTGCTTCTAAGCTTTTGCTTCCTGCTTTAAAATATGCTTCTTCTGATCTCAGTTTTGATGCCGCCTGATCGTATTGATTTCGGGTCACGGCAGAATCTGCAAACATATTCTTGAATCTCTGATAATCTTTTTGTGCCTTTTCCAGACTCGCCAGATCTCCTGCTAATTTTTCTTTAGCTGCAGATTGATTGGATGATGAAGTAACTATTGTCTGCTGGAGCGAATGCAAATTTCCTTTGGCTATAGCCAGATCAGCTTCAGCCTGCCTTACTTTTATAAGATATTCAGAATCATCCAAAATCACAATCGTATCTCCTTTGTGCAGGAGCTGATTGGTTTCGAAACGAATTTCTTTAATATGTCCCGATGCCCTTGCAGAAACATTATTAATATAAGCTTCGACCTGAGCATTATTCGTGGTTTCATAATTACTGAAGTCAAAAAACAAACTCAAAATCCAAAATCCTCCCGCGGCCAGAAAAATGAATGAAATAATAGTTAGGATCGTATTTCTCTTTTTATCCTTTTGAACTGTTTCAGCGGGTTTATTTTCTTCGCTCATACTATTAGTTTTAAAGTTTACCCATTGCAAACTGCAGGGAATAATACTGAATGATTAAATCTAAATTGGCATTTACAAGTGAAATTTTAGAGTTATTCAACTGCAGTTCAGCATCGACCATATCACTTATTAAGGCAAAATCGTTATCGTATCTGCTTTTTACAATTTTATAATTGCTAAATGAAAGCTCAACATCTTTTTTATAGGTGGTGATATTTCTTTTGCTTTCTTCATATTTGATAAATGCCGTTTTAACCTCGCTTTCGATTTGATTTTTTACCTCATCGAGTGCGACGGTGCTTTTATCAATTTGTAATTTGTCAGCCCTAATACGATGTTTGATTCCGTAAAAACTGGAAACATCCCAGTTTAAAGAAAGACCAGCTGCCCAATAGTTAATAATATTTACATAATTTGGCCACTGCGCGGGATATTCTGTATTCAATATAAGATTGGTATTGATACTCGGAAAAAAACCACTTTTAGAGATATTCAAATTTGATTCTGATAATTCTATTCCTATTGCCGCGCGCTTGATCTCTTCTCTGTAAAGAAACGCCTCCGACAGACTGTATTGAAGTTTTACCTCTTCTAATGGAATCGTATTTTCTTCTACCACAGGTTTTAAAATCGTATTGGTCGGAAGACCGATTAGTATATCTAAATAAGTGCTGACCAACTCGATATCGTTTGTGTTTTTAAAAACTGAAACCTTAAAGTTAGACTGCTGTAATTCTGTCCTAAGCAGATCGCTTTTTAAATTCTGTCCGTTATCAACACGCGATTTTAATTGTTTTAGTCTTAAATCTGTATTTACAATATTCTGTTTTGTAACTTCAATTTGCCTGTATAATTTTTCGAGAGTAAAATAATAAGTTGTAATTGCATTTTTGATTTCTGCCTGGGTCATTCTCACTGCCGATTCTTCCATCTTACTAAGAAGTTTCTGCTGTTCAATTTTCCCTTCGATTATGCCGCCACTGTATAATGGCATAGAAGACACGATATTGGCAAACGCCTGATGATTAAAATAATCTACCGTTATACTGTTTTCGTAAAAACCTTCGTATAATTTTGGGTTTCCTATATACGTGTAACCACCGTTTATTCCAATACGGGGTACTTTCGCCATCTTTGCCTGACTGACATTTTCGTTTGCAATTTTAGCAGCAGTAACAGCCATTTTAAGCTGGCGGTTATTTTCTAAACCCAATAAAAGAGCTTCTTCAAGCCTTATCACTTTTGCGCCGTTAATGCTGTCTTTTTGAGGAAAAGCCTGAAGCGGATTAATGCATAACAAAAACAAATAAAAAAATGCTTTTTTGTTCAACATACAGGTCGTTTATTTTTTAGTTTAACACACTAATTATCAAAAAACTGACTCAATTTTAAAAAATATTCTCGAGAGAAAATAAATGCTTTAGGCGTGGATGGGCTGAATTTAAAGGATTAACATAAAATTTTGTTAAAATATTCTTTTATAAATGTAGTAAATATTTCGATATATTAAAATAAATCACTAATATTGAATAACTTAAAACCTAAAAAATATGTTTATAGAACTTGCTCTAACCGGAAAATTCATTATAGATATTGTTAAAAGATTGAGAAATGACAAGACATTTCGAACTTTAGGATTTTTACTTTTTGTTTTAATTTTAGTCGGGACAATGTTTTTCTGGCTTGTTGAAGATCTTCCATTTCTAAAAGCACTCTCGTACTCTGTAGGCACCCTCTCTATGAACAGTCCTTATGACCGCAGTTTTACATTTTCGACAATTGGTGTTATCTTTAATATTATATACATTTTTATAGGCGTAGGCGTATATTTAATATTTGTCATTGAAGCTGGAAGAACTATTATTGCTGCGCATGAGGAATTTGAACGAAAACAAGCAGAAAAAAAGGCACTTAAAAAAGCGAAAAAAGAAGCTGGAATATAAGTGCAATAAAAATTTATTTTTGTTTTTGAATAGTTATCCAGAACATAAATTCAAATAGTATATTTATGAATGCAGGCTTTTTAGATCAGACTGAGGCATGGGTTATTGCCCTGCTGCTATTTATATTAATGATTGTTTCAAGTTTTATTGGAAAAATTACAGGAAACCATATTCGTAAAAAAACTGATACAGAAGAAAAATTACCAGAAACTTCGGCTTTAATTGCTCTTCTTTTTTTCTTACTTGCATTTACATTCGGCATGAGCGGAGAACGTTATGACTCGCGAAGAAAAGTTGTCGTTGAAGAAGCAAACATCATTGGCACTGCTATACTAAGAAGTGATTTGTATCCTGATTCTACAAGAGCTTTATTTCGAAAGGATTTTAAAGACTATGTAGAAACAAGAATAGCATACTACAAAGTCGGCCCAAATGCACAAGGAATTTTAAAAGCCGACAGTTTGTCCCAGATTATTTCTGCTAAATTATGGAAAAGGGCAGCTTCCCTTTCTAAAGATCCCGTTAATTTGGCCGCTACCCAGCAGATGATTCCTGCCCTTAATGATATGATTGATGTAACCACCAGCCGGCTTACAGGCGAAAAAGCAAAAGTTCCGCCTAGCATTTTAGTGATGTTATTTTTTCTAGCAACGATCATTGCTTTCTATGGCGGTTATTCTGAAGGCCGTAAAGGTAAAGTTGACTGGCTGGTTCAGGTAGGATTCTGTCTTTTAGTTTCTTTGGTGCTTTTGTTTACTCTAGATCTGGATAGACCCCGCAGAGGTTTTGTCAATTTAGACATTCCAAATCAAACCATAATAGATCTACGGAAGAATTTCCAGTAATAACTTATTCAAATTTTATCCTAACTAATCCTGCAAAAGATCCTGAACAATTTGAAGAGAAGCAGCTTCACAAAAATCTAACCCTGAATAATCTGGATTTAAGCCGCCAATGTATGGCACTGCCATAATATAAAGATTTTTATTAAAGGCTCCATATTGGTCAATAACCTGAAAATTGTCATTAATGGCTATACCGGAAACATTCATAAAATATTCGCCAGCTTCATCTTTTTGTACAGTGTCTTTATTTTGCATAAAGGCGGTGTGACCTGCTTCATTAGATTTAAATTTTAAGCGTGCCGGGCTGATCGCTTTTTGATTCACCAGGCTCTTAAAAGGGAAATCATTGTATTGCAGATGCGGCTGTCCGATACAATCTATAAATGTTTTATAATAGACAGACTGTTTTTTATCGCTCTCATCGGTGAAGTGATATAAAATACCTCCCTCAGTCTGAGGTTCAACAGAACTGTCATCGCCTACAGGAATAAGATCCAAAACGCCCGCTTGATGGAGCGCAAGAAGTTCTTCGCATGATTTCTGAGGAACATAAGCAATTACAATCGAAATAAGCGGCTTAAGAACCTTTTGAAGTCGCTGCATATCTTCTGCCGAAAGGTATTTCGCTGGATGATTCATCGCAAAACTTAATACGCCAAGCATTTCTTTCCAATAAATCGATTCTTGTCTTTTGATAGATTTTTCCGCTTGGACATATTCGGCTCTTAGAAGCTGGAACGGATCTAAACGTTCGCGAAGTTCCATCATTTCGTCCACAAATTCTTCTATTGATAAATCTCTTATTTGCTCGTAAAATTTAGAATCCCTTTCGCGGAAAATCTCTTTAAAATTCTTTTCAAAAATAAAATCAAGCGATAAAAAGCCATTGTTATTTTTTCGGTGTTCATCTATCTCTTCTTTCGTAAGCAGGGAATCATTTGATAGATGAGAATCTTCTAAATGAAATCGTACAGCTGGAAGCATGCCGCTTCTGGAATGCATCATAATTTTAAACTCACTGCTTTCAGGAAGTACTTTAAAATGTAAGCCTCCGTTTTCATCAAATTCAAAAGATCCGTTATGTCTCGCCATAGTTCGAACAGCATCTATAGCGGTTAATGAAGAGCCTTTAACTGCTACAGCATGATTAAGGCGCTGAATTAATTTTTGAGGAGGATATGGCGCATCATAATAACCTGGAATTTTTCCTTCATGCGATTTAGGCCAGTTGTGTCCTGTGCAGATAATAGCAAAATCAAACTCTTTGATTTGCCCATCGGTAGTTTCAACCTCAACAGTATTGGATTTCAAATCATATTTAATATCAGCCACTATAGTTTGAAAATGTATTTGCGTATTAATTCCTGCTTTAGAAGCCGTTTTGCAGAGCATATCAAATTGTGCTGCGAGATATTCACCAAAAAGTAATCTTGGAAATACTTTGTAATCATTAAATTTATTGGGATCAATATTGAATCTTTTCAGCAATTCTTCGGGTGCGTGATGTATCCATTCTGACATTGGCGTAACAATATCTGGGACTTCATTTCCAGAAACATTTGTAATATGTTCGTTATTTGCTCCTTCCGTGCTGTAAGGCATTCCAGACCCAAGCTGGGCTTTTCGTTCAAATATTTCTACATCAAAATCGTTCTTCCCTGATTCCACCAGACGCTTGTACATAAAAAGCCCGCTTGGACCACCGCCTAAAATTGCAATTCTCTTTTTACTGTTATTATCCATTACATTCTCTTATTAAGGAATTCAAATATTTATGTTCAAATAAAAACGCCTCAAATTTAGATTGAGACGTCTTTATGCTTTTTTAGTTTTCGGATTGTTAATTCTATTAACTGTGATGCATAAAACATCCATTATTTAAGTTTTAACGATGCCATTTTTAAACAGTTAAATTTAAATCAATTTCCAATTGTGCATTTACATAATTCTGATTAAAAAATTATATGATATCACTTTTCATTGTTAACGCTTTTTCTTTGATCCAGTTAGATTAAATCAACCCTAACTATTAGATTATCAATAAGTCTACTGGGAATTGTGTAACATACTCTTGAAATTAAATACATTGTAAAGTAATCTCATTTGTACCTTTAATAGTAATTTAAAACTATTTTATAATCAAAAAATAATACGTTATGGCAGAAATAAAAATTGAGAAAAAGAAACCAATATGGCCTTGGATTGTAGCACTTTTGATAATCGGAGCGCTTGTATACTATGTGTTCCTGAAAGATCATGAAACTCAAAGTGAAAGTACTATAGAAATTGAAAATACTAGTGCTCAATAATACTTACTACACTGTGAAAACCTCTCATCCATTTTGATGTGATTTTCCAGCAGTTAGAAAGAAAATAATATTTATTAAAAAAAAGAATTTATGGAAAATAAACATAAAAATTTATACAGATTGGATGAACTTTCTGATTATAAGATAGCTTCAAATTATTCAGACGTTAGAGGATGGAAAATAGTAGATGCGGATAACCGCACTATAGGCACAATTGATAACCTATGGGTTAATAAAGATATGCAGCGCGTTGTTTACCTAGATGTAAAAATAGATAAATCACTAGTTGATGATACCCGTAATGAGGTTCATGATGTTTTAGCAAGTGATAATGGAAAGGAATTTATCTATCAGGATGGAGACAGCCACATTATTGTACCAATTGGAACTGTTAGCATAAATAAAGACACCAAAATTGTAATGGCTAATACGATCGGCTATGAAACTTTTAGAAATACAAGCAGATACAGCAGACAGCATAATTTTGATAGAAACTATGAAAGAAGTGTAATGAAATCTTACTACCCTGAAGAAGATTCAACTTTTCTATCAGATAGTGACGATGACACTTTTTACAACCGCAGAGAATTTGACAATAGATAATTATTTACCTATAAGGAATCAAATCATAAAATACACTAAAGGCCAAACGTTTAAATATGTTTGGCCTTTTTTATTGCTGTTAAACAGTAATGATTTTCTCTCTATTAGAATAAAAAAAAACCGCACTAAATAGAAGTGCAGGTTTTATAAAAGTTATCGCTAAAGAAGCTCCGATTATTTTTCATCGGCTGCGTTAGCATCAAAGTTGATTGTGTTGTAAGCTGCTTCTGTAAGCAGTGTATCAGCTTCTTTTTCTTCAGCTAATGTTTTTTCTAACAGTAATACTGCATCATCTTCTCCAAGAGTAGAAGCGAACGCTGCAAGTGTTCCGTAAGTAGCAATTTCGTAATGCTCTATTTTTTGTGAAGCGGCGATAATTCCTGCATCACGTACTGGTCCTTTTTCAGTTTCTTCCATGATACTTTCGCCTTCTTTGATAAGACCTTCCATAGCATCACATTTTTTAGCCGCAGCTTTCTCTCCTACCGACTTAAAAACTTGTTCCAATCTTGTAACTTGTTTTTCTGTAACCGCAAGGTGATCGTTAATAGCTGCAATCAAATTTTCTGATGTTGCATTTTTAGCCATCTTAGGAAGTGCTTTTACTAATGCTTTTTCAGCCCAGTAAATATCTTTCAATGAGTCGTTAAATAATTCTCTCAATCCATCAGCTGCTGACGGTTTTGCTTTTACCGCACCTTTAGAAGCCGCTGTGGTTTTAGCTGCTGTAGTTTTTGATTTCGCTGCTGGAGATGCTCCAGTACTTTTTTTTGCCGTAGCTGTATTTTTTTCTGCAGTTTTCATAATTTTTAATTTTTAGATTATTGTCAAATTTACAATGCTGTTGCTTAATGATTTTACAGCTTTCTTTTAGTTCTTTACAGTATTCAAATCTTTTTAAAATCCTCAAATACTTACAATTAGCAAATTGCTTATAAGTTTAGGATGATTGTTTTTCATCAGCATCAAAAAGCTGCGATTCCATAAATTTTCCTGTCATAATATTTCCCTGTTCATCTTCCCATTGTGTCACAATATTTTCAATTAACTCGGGTTCAAAATCAATAATTTTCATTACCTGGCTGCCAAATTCTTGACGTACCTCCTGTCCTACTTTAAACATGATCTTAGTTTTTTATGATTATAAAATAAGTCGCTGCCGCAACAATTACTTTTAAAATATTTCTTGTATGCATTTAATGATATGCAGGTTAAAATTACTCAGATTCTTTTCTGTGCTCTTATATTATTATAATGCTTTATTATATTTTCTTTAGTTTCCCAAAAAAATGAAAGACTTTGAATTACAAAAGCTTATCTAAGTGAATGGGCAGATCATTTATACGTTTACCTGTGGCATGAAATATAGCATTTGCTATAGCTGGAGGCATTCCAACAACACCAATTTCTCCTACTCCTTTTACACCTAAATCATTCACAAATTGATCTTCTTCCTCCACAAAAATCACGTCGAGATCATGGATATCCGCATGAACAGGGATGTGATATTCTGCTAAATTGGCATTCATATATTTTCCAAATTGATGGTCCAGAATAGTTTCCTCATGGAGCGTTTTGCTGATTCCCCAGATCATGCCGCCCAGAATCTGGCTCTCTGCGGTTTTGGGATTAATAATTTTTCCAGCCGCTACAGCTGTTACTGCTCTTTTTACTTCTATTACTCCTAATTCTTCATCTACTTCAACCTCTACAAAAACAGCACTGTGAACCGCTTTCGCTTTTTTTCCATAAGTAAGCGGATTGGGCATTGAAGTGGAGGTTGTTTGTATTGGTTTTCCTTCATTGTAATTGAAAATTTCATTGATGTTAAATTTCACTTCAGGATTATTTTTTGCTATAATGAATCCGTTACTAAAAGTTACATCTTCAAACTTCACTTCACTCAAAACCGAATTCTCTAAATATTTAGCTTTTTCAAATAATTTCTTATTAAGTGACTTGCAGGCTGCTTTAACAGCTGGGCCTACAGTCGCGGTAGTAAAGGAACCTCCTTGTATTGGCGCAAATGGCATCTTACTATCTGCATATGAAAAAGTAATACCTTCTAAAGGAAGGCCCAATTCATCTGCTGCAATTTGAGTCATAATGGTCATTGTGCCTGTTCCAATATCGGTTACAGCGCTTTTAATTTCAACTTTTCCGTCTTTATTCATTATTGCCTGTACTCTGGCTAGAAGTCTGTTAGAATCCCAAATTCCTGTAGCCATTCCATAACCAACTAATTTACTGCCCCTTTTCATGCTTCGAGGTTCAGGGTTTCTTTTATCCCATCCAAATTTTTCGGCACCTTGCAGGTAACATTTTCGGAGTTCTTTACTCGAATATTCTTTATCTGAACTTTTATCTTTTTCAGAATAATTAATAAGTCTAAATTCAACGGGATCCATGTTTAACTTATAAGCAAGATCATCCATAGTTATTTCGATGGCATGCATTCCTGTACTGCCTCCGGGCGCACGCATGTCAAGAGGAGAATAGACATCCAGCGGTACAAGCTGATGTTCCAGCAGTGTATTATCAGCAGGATACAGCATGTTCGCCCAATTGACTACTATTTCAATATAATCTTCAAACTGGGAAGTTTCTGCTATCGCTTTATGATACATTGCATTTACTCTTCCCTTCTCGTCTGCTCCAAACTTGGTCAATTGAATCGTGGGCGGTCTGTGTCCGAAAGTATACATCTGTGCTCTATCAAGCGTAACCCTTACATTTCTTTTTAGGGCAAGAGAAGCCATAACAGCCATAAACAGCTGATATTGCGGACGAAGTCCCGAACCAAAACCACCACCGACAAAAGGCGCAATAACCTGCACATTTTTCATTTTTAAACCAAAAACATTGGCTACATACATCTGCGAGTTAATCGTTCCCTGAGTTTTGTCGTATATTTTTAGTTTGTTTTTGCCTTCATAAACTACAGTTGTTGCAAACATTTCCATCGGATTATGATGTTCTGTTCCGTGCTTAAATTCTCCTGAACTTTGAACAAAAGAATTTTCATACGCTTCCTGAAAATTTCCAATTGGTTTTGGCGGAGGAGGTTTAAGCATTGAGGCAAGACCTTTCTTAGCGTCTCTCGCTTTATGTAGATTAGCTTCTAAACTTGTTTCAAATTCTTCTTCTTTATAGGCAAACTTAATTTGTGTCGCGGCATACCGTGCCATTTCAAACGTTTCGGCAACTACTAAAGCAATCGGCTGACCGTTATATTTTATTTCATCATCTTTAAATGGCTTAAAAACCGTTCCTGGAGGCGCATCCATATCTGCATATTGAAAATCAAACCATGCTGTCGAAGGCTTATTTTCATGGGTAAAAATTTCAATTACACCCTCTAAGGCTTTTGCATCTGTCGTATCAATAATTGCTATTCTTCCTTTTGTAATAGTACTGTTTACAACATAGCCGTACAATAGATCCGATGTTTCATACTCACCAGCATATTTCGCACTTCCTGTAACTTTCAAACGGCCTTCTAAACGGCTGACCGGTTTTCCTATTGAAGATGATTGTATCATTTTTTTAAATTTAAATTATAGTGATTTACAATGAAGGTTTTGCGCCAGGACGCTGTGAATCTGGCATTAACGCCATAAGGCAATTACGGACAATAGCTCTTTTAGCCAGTTCAATTTTAAAGGAATTATGTTCGTAACCTTTCGCTCCCTCCAAAATAATATGAGCTGCCTGAGAAAAGTTTTCTCTATTTGGTTCTTTATCTTTTAAAAAATCTTCAGCCTCTTTAACTCTCCAGGGTTTGTGGGCTACGCCTCCCAATGCGATTCTAGCTTCCTTAATAATCCCGTTTTGAATATCAAAACCAGACGCAACTGAAACCAGTGCGAAAGAATAGGAACTTCTATCTCTGATTTTTAAATAGGAATAGTTTTTTTCAAAACCTTTTTCTGGAAGATCAATACTTGTAATTATTTCTCCGTGCTTCAGATTATTATCAATATTAGGCGTATCTCCAGGAAGTCTATGAAATTCGGCGAAAGCCAAAACCCGTTCCCCTTCTGGACCGTTTATATTAACCTTAGCATCTAATGCCGCCAAAGCAACGCACATATCAGAAGGAAAAACAGCAATACAATTTTCGCTCTGTCCCAAAATAGCATGAATTCGATTATAACCTTTTATTGCGGAACAGCCAGAACCAGGATCGCGCTTGTTGCAGGGTGTACTGGTATCATAGAAATAATAACATCTTGTACGCTGCATCAGGTTCCCGCCATTGGTGGCCATGTTTCTAATTTGTGCAGATGCTCCAGCCAATATTGCTTTGGACAATAAAGGATAGCGCTCCTCAATTATAGGATCATAAGCTGTTGCTGCATTAGTATGTAAAGCTCCAAGCCGAACACCACCTTCTTCCAGACGAGTAATTGAATTATTTTCTATTATTGGATTGATATCAACGAGTTTATCTGCTTTAGTAATAAAGTACTTTAGCAGATCATTTATATTGGTTCCACCCGCAACAATTTTATTTCGAATATCTCCGTTGATTTCTAAAACTGCCTGATCGGCGGTAGAAACTTTTGTATAAGAAAAATTATTCATAACGCCCTCCTTCCTTCACTTCCATAATTGCATTAATAATTCCTTTACTAGCCCCACATCGGCATAGATTGCCACTCATTAATTCTTGAACTTCTTCTCTCGTTTGTGCTTTTCCTTCTTGCAGCATTCCTACAGCACTACAGATCTGACCTGGTGTACAGTAACCACATTGAAAAGCATCATGATCTATAAAAGCCTGCTGTATTGGGTGCAGCTGTTCTCCATCTGCAATTCCCTCGATTGTAGTTATATTGCTGCCATCTTTCATAACTCCTAATGTGAGGCAGCTTAATATTCTTTTGCCATCTACTAAAACAGTACAGGCGCCGCACTGACCATGGTCACATCCTTTTTTAGTTCCTGTAAGATGAATTTCTTCACGCAGAACATCCAGCAGGGAAACCCAAGGTAAAAGTTTTAAGTTATACGATATTCCATTTACAACCAGCGAGGTAGAATGTGTTTCATTTGTTTTCATAAGAAGATCATTTGAAGTGAGAAGAATTATTGAGATTAAAATTACTTCTATTACGTAACAAAGAATTATACTATTATGACGTCTTATTACAGAACTTCTACTACTTATTTATTCTCTAAATTTCCAATTCTAAAAAGTACAGCATCTTTTTAGAACATATCACAAAACATCCTCATTATAAATACCTTAACCAACATAATAATATAAATCATTATTTTAATTCTGTAATAATTTCTGATTGGCATTTATCAAATTTGTTTAAAATTAAAGTAAAGCACATGAAAAAGTTTTTACGTTATAATGGTCTTTCTATCTGCTTTTTAATCTTATTTTTAGGAGCAATGATAGGTCAGACTATATTTGGCTTTTTGGAACACAATAAGGAGTTGGCAGAATTCGGAATTCCTGCCATAAGTTTATCAGATTATCTTGTTTCAGGCCATTTCATTCAGTCTACTTTTGAAAATTGGGAAAGCGAATTTCTTCAAATGGCGCTTTTTGTTTTACTAACCATTTTTCTAATGCAGAAAGGTTCTTCTGAATCTAAAGATCTGGACAAAGAGGAAGAAGTCGATAAAGAACCTTCACCCGATCGAAAAGGCGCTCCATGGCCTGTAAAAAAAGGCGGATGGATTCTTAAAATTTACAAACATTCGCTGACGATTGCTTTATTCTTACTATTTATATTTTCGTTTGTGGCTCATTTTTATGGAAGTCTTAAAGATGAAAACGAAAAATTATCACTAAAAGGTCGTCCTCTAGAATCTGCAGCACAATATCTTGGAGACTCACGATTTTGGTTTGAATCTTTTCAAAACTGGCAGAGTGAATTTTTATCGGTTTTTGCCATTGTAATTCTTTCCGTTTACTTAAGACAGATCGGCTCTTCGCAATCCAAACCTGTAGATGCACCAAATATGCAGACAGGCGAAAGCTGAAAACTATCAAAGAAATAAAACTTTTATCAATTAAAACTTTTCGTTATGCATACAGTTACAGCATGGAGCACGACGGCTCAGGCAGATATTGAAAATAGTAAAATACTTTTAGAAAAAAATATACTTAATTATACTTATCAATTTTACAATACAGGAGATTCTCTGTGGATTGTTGCCTGTTTACCCAAAAATGGCAGAGTAGCTTTTCGTGCAGCATTTGCAATGAACAGCAGTTTTAATGTAGTAAATATCTTGGATGATCAGGATACTATAACTATTGAACTTAAATGTAAATTAGGAAGTTATGAGGTGCGGATTAATTTTCCAGAGGCATCTTCTCCAATAATGCATTACACAACCACTTTTACAGCAAATGTTCCTTTAATGATTCCGTTTTGGCCTCGAGATATTGTTCCTCTTACTCAAAATGGAAAGATTGAAAACACAAATGGAAAAATACATATGGAACAATTTGGGTCTCGATCTGGACTGCTATTTGTAAGTATTACGAAACCAAAAACAGGATCTCTATTCTATTTTCAGAATCTTACTTCGTTATCTGAATACTGTGAGGCAACTCAAACAGAGTCCAAAAATACAGTTGGGGGAAACTGGCCGGAAATTGGATTTCAATTACCAATTACGGATAAGCTCCCTCTTCCTGCTGATAAATCTTTTATCATTTCCGATGCTTATATAATACTGCAGCCTGAAATAGTTGAGAAGACAGAAGATATATGTGAGCATTATTTAGAAAATCTAGTTACAATATACAAGGTGCTTAAAGAGCCTGAAATTGAATATCATAACTGGCCAGAAATTGCCCAAAATGTTCTGCGTGATTTATATCATAACAAAGGCTCATGGACACAAACTAACGGAATGCCTTATCTCAATGCCTACTTATGCGATTATGAAACACCTGCAGAAAGTATGGTGCAGCTCGCTGTTTTATCTCCTTATAAAGAATATGAGAAATGGAACGGAGATAAACATCCGCTTTACGATGAAATAATCAAAGGACTGCCTGCTTTTTATGATCCAAAGATAAACTGTATCAATAGATGGCTTCCGGCATTGGCAGCTAAACTCGATGGATCTGAAGAGCAAAAAAAGGAAATGGTAATGGATTCCTGGTATCTGCATCATCCTTTAATGAACTTGGCGAGGCTTGCTTTGCATGGAGACACAACAGCAGCAAAACTAGTTTTGGATTCTGTTGATTATGTTATTAAAGCGGCACATCATTTTAAGTACGAATGGCCTGTATTTTATAATATGGAGACCTTTGAAATATTAAAAAAAGAAACAGATCCAGGCGCAGGCGGTGAAAAAGATGTGGCTGGTGCTTATGCGCATTTGATGTTACTTCTTTTTAAACTGACAAAGGAAAAGCGTTATTTACAGGAAGCAGAAAAGGCTGCAAAAAATCTGGAAAAATATGGTCTTAATATTCTCTATCAAGCCAATAATACAGCCTTTGCGGCCGGAGCATTATTGGAATTATACAAAATAACCAAGAAGAAAATCTACCTCAATTTAAGTTATACCTGCCTTACAGGATTATTTAAAAACGTACAGCTTTACGACTGCAGATATGGATTTGGAAAAAATTATACCAATTTCTTCTCCATATTTCCACTTAATGATGCACCATATACCGCAGCTTATGAAGAATTAGAGGTTTATGCTGCTTTATCAGAATATTTTATTCAGGCAAAGGATGTTGATATTCTTCCATCTTTAAAAATACTGCTTCCGGAATTTATTAAATATGCTGTCAATAGAATTGCATATTATTATCCTCCTAAGCTTCCTAAAGAAATGCTTTCGGAAGAAGTCAAAACGGGTGAATTACAGTCGGATTTATGGGTTCCCTTGGAAGATTTATATAATGGATGGGAAAAAAGCGGACAAGTTGGACAGGAAGTTTACGGAGCTGGAATGGCTTTTGGCATTGTACCCAGACAGTACATTAAAATCGACGAAGAATTCTTAATTTTTATTGACTATCCAAATCAATTTACTAAAAGAAGAAAATCTGTGATCCTACAGCTTAATGGAGATAAAGCAATGACCTGTAATTTGAAAATTATCAAAATAAAAACCAAAAAGATTCAAATGAACGTCGAACAGGAAAGTCAAATTCTGAAACCACATCAAAAAAATGCCAACATGCACGAATACAAAGTTTCTGGACAAGGCGCTGTTAAAATTTCTTGGTAATAATAGAAATGACGATATGTCTATTTTGTTTTTCAAATTTTAGAAATTGATCATCAAAAAAGATGTCTATTTTTCCGTCAGTTTATTAATCATTCCGTTGAAAATAAATCCGTGAAAAGGCAGTACAGAATACCAGTATAGTTTACCTAGAATTCCTTTGGGTCTGAAAGTAGCTGCCTGATATAAAGTATTATGTATAATTTTAAACTCCAGCCAAGCCTCTCCTGGAAGTTTCATTTCGGCATACAGCACCAATTTTCCTTCTTTCTTATTGGCATAAACTACCCGCCAAAAATCTAATGCATCACCAGCGTGAATCTCCTTTTTATTTGTTCTTCCTCTTCTGGTGCCTACACCGCCAAAAATTTTGTCAATAAAACCACGCAGATCCCAAAGCCAGTCTGCGTAATACCAGCCTGTTTCTCCGCCTATAGACCAGATTCTAGCAATGGTATATTCTCTATCTTTAATCTCTCTTTTTCGTCGGTCAATAAAACAATTTCTTTTAGGAACTTTAAGATAGCTTGCTACGTTTCCTTTAAATCGTCCGCTTATTTGAGAATCTTTCCAGCTGGAAATTATTGCATCTTCGTTAATTTTTACCAAAGCCCTTTGCAGCGCTTCTTTGTAACTGATTGGCGTAACTCCTAATAAATTATTTATTCGGTTATCATTACATATTACCTCTACTTTCATACTGCTGACCAAAGCAGAGGCAAGTTTAAAAGAAGTAGAAGTAACAAAATACAACCAATAAGAAGATAGTTTTGGAGTCATTACCGGCACCGTAAAAATGTATCTTTTGAGTTTTTTTGCTTTAGCAAATTCCAAAAGCATCTGTTTATAAGTTAATATATCCGGCCCGCCAATATCAAAACTCTTATCGTAAACTATTGGGTTTAAAAGTGATTTTAATAAAAACTCCAAAACATCACTTATTGCGATTGGCTGGCATTTGGTATTGAGCCACTTTGGAGTAATCATAACTGGAAGTTTATCTACCAAATCTCGTATAATTTCAAATGAAGCGCTTCCAGATCCAACAATAATTCCGGCTCTTAAAGTCGTGGCAGGAATAATTCCTGCTTTTAAAATATCCTCTACAGCTTTTCGTGAAGACAAATGTTTAGACAGAGATTTGTCGTTTACAATGCCGCTCAAGTAGATTATCTGCCTGCATTTGGTCTTACTTAATTTCTCAACGAAATAATTAGCGGCAATACTTTCGAGTTCATCATAATTTGCAGCCGAACCTGACATGGAATGAATAAGATAATAGGCCGCATCAATATCGGAAGGAATGTTTTCGAGTGATTTCGGGTCTAGAAAATCTACTTCAATAATCTGAAGTTTATTTTCAAATTCCTCAGGAAAATAAAACCTGTTTTTATCCCTGACACAGCATACAACATCATGTCCTTGACGGACTAGCATTGGCATTAATCTTTTACCAATATAACCTGTTGCACCTGTTAGGAGAATTTTCATGGCATCATTACTTTAGAAAATCAAATTATTTTTGAATCAAACTAATGTACTATATCAAAATGAGATTTTAAGTATTAAAATTTAAATTGCTCAAAGCGTTTTTTCAAAATTTCTTAAAAATTGACAAATATCTTTGTTAAAGATAAGTATTTGTTTAATCTTAATAAATAAACATTAAACAAAATTTTTAAATTTATAATCACTCTAAAAGCTGAAGAATTAATTCACACGATTGCGAACAGGCATAATAAATACTTTTCAACAGGGATATATAAGCAAATTATGCAACAGTTTATCTAATTAATGTAACAAAAAATGTTTAACAAAATCCTAGATTCGCAAAACAAAAAACTAAAAAAATCGCCATGTATCAAAATATGAGGCTCTTAAAAGATATTGTTGATAATACGCCACTGCCAATTGCAGTTTATTCTGGAGAAAATCTCCGAATTGAACTTGCGAATATTGCTATGACTCAAGTTTGGGGAAAAGGTAATGATGTCGTAGGAAAAAATTATCTCGATATTCTTCCCGAAATTAGCACAGATGTTTTTTTTGATCAGGCAGTCAATGTATTGAAAACTGGAATTCCCTTTCACGCCAAAGACAAAAAAGTAGACCTGATTAGTAATGGCATCACAAAATCATATTATTTCAATTACAGCTTCATTCCTCTCACTGATGAACAGGGAGAAATATATGGTGTAATGAATACTGGTGCAGACGTAACCGATCTACATTTGGCAAAACAGCAGGTTCAAAGTGCTGAAGAAAAACTTAGAATTGCCATAGAATCTTCTGGAATGGGGACTTACGAAATAGATCTCGCTACTAATGCCATCAAAACTTCTGGAAATTTTAACTCTATCTGGTCTGTTGGATCTGAAATATCCAATGAAGACCTGATTGCAAAACTGCATCCTGATGATGTAGCTGTACGAGAGAAAGCTCATAAAGAAGCTTTACTGACTGAAAAAATCAATTATGAAGCACGAATTATAAATGATGATCAGTCCTCTAAATGGACTAAAATCAATGGTCAGATTATTAAAGATGAAAATGGCACGCCAACAACTGTAATTGGCATTATTCAGGATATTAATGAGCAGCGAAAATTTGAAGAAGAACTGAAAAAACAAGTAGCACAAAGTACCGAAGAATTAAGAAGGTCTAATGACGATTTACTGCATTTTGCCAGCGTGGTCAGCCATGATTTAAGAGAACCATTAAGAAAAATTAAAATCTTTAATGCACTTTTAAGAGATGAAAAGAACACGGATTTTACTGAAAAAAGTCAAAAATATATTTCTAAAGTAGATCAATCTGCTGAAAGGATGAATAATATAATTGAAGGAATTCTTTCTTACTCTACAGTAGATAAAAACACCCAGACCAAAGAAAAAATTGACCTTAATGAGGTTATAGAAGATATAAAAACTGATCTGGAATTGGTGATAAAAGAGAAAGGCGCTATATTAAACACAGGTAATCTTCCCGTAATAGAAGGAGCTCCTATTTTAATTACACAGCTTTTTTATAACCTGATACAAAATGCCTTGAAATTTTCAAAAGCAGACAGACCACCAAGAGTTATTATTAGATGTTATGAAACAATTCTAAATAATGAAGATGCGGTAAAAATAGTTATTAAAGACAATGGTATTGGTTTAGATGCTGCTTTTGCCGAGAGGATTTTTACTGCATTCGAAAGACTAAATTCTAAAGATCAATACGAAGGAAATGGTCTCGGTCTTGCCCTTTGCAGAAAAATAGCTAAAAGACATCACGGAACTATTACTGCTACAGGTGAAAAGGACAATGGAGCTGAATTTACAGTAATTCTTCCCTTAAAACAATCTGGGGCACAATCTATTTAAAACAACAGCGTTACTAATTAAAGCTTAAGTAATTTTTAATCAAATATTAAATTAAAATGTTAATCTTAGGCACATTTATTGTTTAACTGGTAAGTAGTAATGAATTAAAAATCGAAAATTATGAAAACTTTAAAATATTTATTGATTGGATTATTGTTCTTTTCTTTTAGTCAATCTCAGGCACAAGTAAACGTAAATGTAAATATCGGAACGCCTCCTGCATGGGGTCCTGTAGGTTATACAGATGTTCGCTATTATTATCTTCCCGATCTTGAAACTTACTATGATGTTAACACATCAAATTATGTTTATTTGAATAACGGAGCATGGGTTAGAACAAGATCACTTCCTGCTGCCTATAGAAATTACGATCTTTACAATGAATACAAAGTTGTATTGACCGACTATAGAGGAGATCGTCCTTATGATAATTTTAAAACCCATAAGGTAAAATATGCAAAAGGTTACAAAGGAAAACCACAAAAAACAATAGGTCCAAAACCTGGAAAAGGTAATGGACATCACGATAATGGAAACCATAAGGGAAATGGCAAGGGAAAAGGAAATGGGAAACATTAATGCAAAAGAGGCTTTGGGGGGCCTCTTTTTTTTTGTTCTTATAAATCTACAGCATCAGCACTTCGCTGACTACTATATAAACGCAAAAAAACTCCTTAAAAACTTAAGGAGCTTTTCGGCAGCCGGCGAGTGCCTGAGGTATGCCGTAACTAACTAAATCATTGTCCAGATCCTGCAGACGATCCTCGCCGACCCCCTGTCTTTTTCTTCATTTTCCGGATAAGAATATTATTCGTTGTTAGTACTGCTATAACAAAGTTACTGCAATACAAGGAAAAATTAGTTACAAAATATCCTTACAACATTATACTTTTTAAATGTCATTACAGTAAATACTCAACAGGATTATTTAATAAAACTATTGAATATATTATTTGTATTTAATCTAAATAAATATATATTTGCGGTCAAAATAAATAACCGCCATGAAGTTTATATTCTCACTAATGCTCTTAGGCCTCTTTAATATTGGCCTCGCACAAAATGTCACAATTACCGGAAAAATCACTTCCGAAAATAATGAAGCTGTTTCTTATGCTTCTATCTCAATCAAAACCCTTAAAAAAAACACTGTTTCCGATGACAAGGGAAATTTTGAAATCACAAATCTCGCTCCTGGAAAATACACTGTTTACTTCTCGGCAATGGGATTCACAGTGGAAGAAAGAAATGTAGAACTAATTGAAAGTCAAAATCTTGATCTTTCAATTATTTTAAAGGAAAACGTTAATACTTTACAGACTGTAGAAATTACGGGACGTAAAGAGAAATCATACCGAAACACAAAATCTTTTATAGGAGCAAAAACAGAAATTGCTTTAAAAGATTTGCCGCAAGCAGTATCGTATGCTACCAAAGAATTAATAGCCGATCAGGGTTCCATCCGCGTAGGCGAAGTAGTTAAAAACTTCAGCGGGGTAAGCCAGTTTACTTTTTATGACGATATTTCGATTAGAGGTTTTAGAATAAATGGAGGCAGTAACACTCAGTTGCTGAATGGTATGCGAACCTCTACAGGATTTTGGAAACAACCGCTTGCCAATTATTTGGAACGTGTTGAGGTTCTAAAAGGACCATCTTCTGCTTTGTTTGGAAATGCTTCTCCTGGAGGAGTTATCAACAGAGTAACCAAAAAACCTTTGGATCAGGCTGCCAACAGCGTGAGTTTTTCTACAGGAAGTTTCAATACTTTGAGAGCTTTAGCCGATTTTACAGGTCCTTTAACAGAAGATAAATCACTTTTATACCGATTGAATTTAGGTTATGAAAATGCCAATTCTTTCAGGGATTTACAATTCGATAAAAATATTGTCCTTGCTCCTTCCCTGTCTTTCCTTCCAAATGACAAAACAAGTGTCAATTTTGATTTGATTTATACGAGTTCAAAAAGTATACTAGACCGCGGCCAATCGACATACGAAGACAATTTGTATTCTACTAAAATTTCAAACTCCTTAAATTCTACCAATGATTATTTAAATGAGGAAACATATATTGTAACAACTTCACTAAACCATCAATTTACAGACCGTTTGTCATTTTCTGGATCGTACATCCGTACAGGTTATACAGAAGATCTTTTAGAGCATAGAGGTGCCAATAAATACGCATCTGCCGGTGACGGAACTACAATCCCGACTTCTATAGAAATGCAGGTTTTTATGCGTAAACGTAAACGTTATATCGATAATCTTTCGGCATTCTTTAAATACGAAGCCAAAACTGGACCATTAGACCATAACTTAATCCTGGGTTACGATTATGCGCAGGAACAAGTACCTGCCGGAGGTTCTCAATTGCAGGCAACAGGATATAGAAATGCTGCTAATACAGGATCAATTGCTACCTATAACCCTGCCAATAAAGCTAATTATTTATTGGATGCTAAAGGAAACCCAGTGCCAAACGTGGCTCATTTTGACCTGACAAACCCCTCTGCATCACAGCAGTTAAAAGACATGAGCAAGTATTTTTATGCTGCACGTCCTTTTGATCCAACTTTTTATTCTTTGTATGGAGTTTATCTTCAGGATCATATTAAGTTTGGTGCTTTTCAGGCATTAATTGGAGTGCGCTACGACGAATATACCGATAAGGAAAACTATAAGAAAGCTGCAGAAAAGAAAGTAAAACAACATTCGTTTTTACCGCGTTTTGGACTGACTTATACTCTTAATCCTAACATTAATTTGTACGGAACTTACGTAAAAGGTTACAACCCGCAGACAGCTTCTTCTTTATCAAATCCAAATGCGGGCGGACCTTTTGATCCGTTAGAAAGTAATATGATTGAATTTGGTGGAAAATCTTCATGGTTCAAAGAAAAGCTTTTTGTGACTGTTGCTCTTTTCAAAATTCAACAGAAAAACACGCTTTATCCAGCAAACGATACTGCAAATCCAGATTTAATGCGAGCAATTGGAGAAGAAGAATCGAAAGGTATTGAAATTGATTTGAATGGAAATATCACACGAAACTGGAGTATTTCTGCTGCTTATTCGTATAATGAGGCTGCAATTACTGAAAGTCCGATTGAATCTGAAATTGAAAGACAAAAACCAAACACGCCACGCCAACAGGGTAATTTATGGACACGTTACAATTTTACAGACGGAGCTCTGAAAGATTTTGGACTTGCCTTTGGAACTAATTTTGCCACTACTCGTACATTAAGCCAGACCGACACTCAAACTTTGCCAGGCTACACTTTATTTAATGCGGCATTATATTACAACATTAATAAATTTAAGATTCAGGTAAATGCCAATAATATACTGAATAAAACGTATTGGGTCGGCGGTTACGATTTTATCCGTTTGTTCCCTGGTGCGCCTTCAAACTGGCTTTTAACCTTGGGGTACTCTTTTTAAAAGCTTCATTATATTTGGAAACTATTTCCTTACTCCTACATGAATAAAACATTTAAAAAAAATATTGGATTTTTACATTTATGGCTCGGACTTGCGTCCGGGCTTATTGTATTTATAGTTGCACTTACCGGAAGCATTTTAGTTTTTGAAAAAGAAATTGATGCTTTTGTCAATCCCGAATTTTACGAAGTTTCTAGTATCGGAACAACGAAATTGCCCGTTGACCTTTATGTCGCTGCCATCAGCAAAAAATATGCAATCACAGAATTAGATCGTATTCAGACTTATCAAGATCCCAAAAGAACTGTAATTATTTCTGGAACAGATGCCGATAAAAATGACCAGATTTTTTCTGTTGATCCATACAGTGGAAAAGTTTTGGGCCAAACTGCCGAAAAAAGCAGGTTTTTTTCTGTGGTATTGGATTTACATCGTCATTTAATTTTGGGTGATGCTGGAAAATTTATTACAGGCTGCAGTTGTCTTATTTTTGTTTTTCTACTCATTTCGGGTCTTATTTTATGGTGGCCGAAAAAAATGAAAAACCTAAAGCAAAGACTGACTGTAAAATGGAGCGCTTCTTTTAAAAGAGTCAATTGGGATTTTCATTCCACATTTGGATTCTACAGCTTTTTGTTTCTTCTCACAATATCACTTACTGGACTAACCTGGTCTTTTAAATGGTTTGAATGCGGTATTTATTTATTTGCGGACGGAACCACAAAAAAACCTTCGGCTAAAGTTGAAAACCCAACAAAAGTTGATCCTAAATTGGATAAAACCTATTTCTATCAAAACATATTTTCAAAAACTGACAGTATTTATAAATATACAGGAGACACTCAAATCAGAATCCCTTCTGACACAATAAACAGTATCATGGTCATTAAACTAAATCTTGAAAAATCTATACCGAACATTTCGAGTATGGCTTATTTTGATAAATATACAGGCGAACTCTTAAAAATAAAACCTTATGAAGCGTTTAGTAATGGCGATAAAGTAAGGCGTCTTATTTATCCCATTCATACAGGAAGTATCTATGGTTATCCAACAAAAATTCTAGCTTTTTTGGTCTGTCTTTTTGCGGCGACACTGCCTATTACGGGTTTGTTGATATGGCTTGGAAGGAAGAAGAAAAAGTAACCCTTTTTTTAACTGCTCACTTTTTTAACGCAAAGAACGCTAAGGTTTTTTCTAAAATATAATTAATATTTAAAGGTCGCAAAGCTTATTCAATACAAAACTTTGCGACCTTTATCATTACATAAAACTTTGCAAACCTTACGAAAAACCTTAGCGTTCTTTGCGGTAAAAAAAAACACACTTCTAGCAGTAATTATTTTTTCTGAAAGTAGAGATAATCAGTCGCAGTACCTACATCTCTTAATCGGATCTGAGAATTATTAAACTCAAATAATTTCCAGTTAAAATTCAATTTTCCAAGTAATTCACTTGTAAAATGAAGCTTCAGTTCTCGTACTCCATATTGGATAGTACTTTCCCATTGACCAGTTTCGTAAACGCCTCCTTTACTAGCCACAACAGATTTATCACTTTTAAAAATAAAAGAGTAACCAGTGTAGTTTGAGGTTTTTACGGTATCATCAAAATAATACGGAATTTCCCAAGAACCATTTGTTAGGGTTTGCTCAAAATCTAATGTTACAATATTATTGTCTGGGCAATAATCTATAGCATATTTAATAGCATTTTCGAACTCTAAATTATTGGTAATCGATTTTGTCTGACCGTTATAATCTGCTATCGTAATAGGATATCGTAAAGAAATATACTGACTCTCGTTTAAATTTTTAATAAAATTAAAAAATGCCTGATCACTTATAATCGATTGTGAACTTGCTATCTGACTAGCGCTGTTGTAAATATTAATTGTTATAGGATAATTGATTTTTAATCCATTAATTTTAGATAAAAGATCTGGATAAAGATTCCAGTAATCAATCAAAGAATCAAAATCAGTCTGATTTGGAATCAATTTTTCAATGTAATTATAGTATACCATAGTTACAGGAAAATCAATTTTTACAATATCATCATCATAATTACTGGCATTGATATTATCGACAACCTTTTGATAATCGGCAGTAGTATTAACTGCTATCTGCTCGTTGTTTACAGTAACCGTGTAAGGGAGTTTTATAGTACAATAGCTAGATCCGTCGATAACATTATCCTGAACAGTCTGCACCATTGCAACCCTCTGCAGATATGTGGTAAGCGGGGAAACATTTGTAATTGTTCCCTGTGAATTATTATTTTCTTCATCTGTTTCACTTTGACAGGAAAACAGCAGGAACAGGAAAACTGCGAATGATAAATATTTTTTCAAAAGGAACATATTTATGTTTTTACAAAGGTAATAAATTTTAAGAAACCGTTTTTTTAATAAAGCAACAACAAGAATTTCAGTATGTTCTTCTATACTAAATTATCAAAAGCCGATACCATTTTATTCTTGTATTAAACAATCGGCTTTGCTTTTACCCTACTTCAATTAAAAACAAATACTTTTGCGTCGTACAAACTGAGAACCTACATGCCAGATAAAAACCAATCCAATACTTGTGATGAAATAATTTTTTCGTCTTTCTTCAAAAGTCATATCAAAGCGCTTCGGAATTTTCTTTTATACAAATTTGGCAACGCAGAGCAAGCAGAAGATGCAGCTCAGGAAGCATTCGTAAAACTTTGGCAGAACTGTGCTTCGGTGCCGTTAGAAAAGGCAAAATCATATATTTACACGATTGCGAACAACACTACTCTAAACCAGATTGCACATCAGAAAGTTGTTTTGAAATATGAAAAAAATTTTACGGGTTTAGACAAAACAAATCAAAGTCCAGAATATCTTCTGGAAGAAAAACAGTTTCAAGCCAAACTTTTAAAAGCCATAGAAAACCTAAACGAAAAACAGCGTACTGCTTTTTTGATGCATCGAATCGACGGCAAAAAATACAGTGAAATTGCCTTAGAACTCAATATCAGCGTAAAGGCAGTAGAAAAACGCATTCATTTAGCCCTTTTAAGTTTACGTAAAGAAATTGATATCTAAAAAGTAGGGTAAATTTAGTTCTAATTGTTTTAATTAAATAATACGATAAAATGAAAAAAGATCGCTTATTAGCAAAATGGCTCAACGATGATTTATCTCCGGATGAATTGGCGGAATTTGAGGCGAGCCCTGATTTTGAAAAATACCAAAAGATAAAGAAATATACAGCTCATCTAGAGACAGATGACTTTGATGAAAATACTATGCTGTCTAACATTTTAAGCCAGAAAAAACCAGCTCCAAAAGTTGTTCCGTTATACAGAAAATGGATGTTTCGAGCTGCTGCTATATTTGTCCTCGCATTTGGAGTTACCTTTGCGATGAAAGTTTTTATGTCTGAGACAGAAACTGCAGACTTTGGAAAAAAGACCACTTTTTCACTACCCGATCATTCTGAAGTAGTGTTAAACTCCGGTTCTGAAATAAACTATAAAAAGTGGAACTGGGACAATAACAGACATCTTGAGTTAAAAGGAGAAGCGTATTTCAAGGTTGCAAAAGGAAAACGTTTTGAAGTGGAAACAAACTTGGGAAAAGTAACCGTTTTAGGAACACAGTTTAATGTTAAAAACAGAAAAAACAGGTTTGATGTGGTGTGTTATGAAGGACGTGTAAAAGTAAATTATGCTTCGACTGAAATTCTGTTAACCCACGGTCAAAGCGTGAGTTTTGAAAACGGAAAGCAGGTTAAAATGACTGTAAATTCGTCGAAACCAGAATGGATGAACAATCAAATATGCTTTTATCAGGAAAACATACAAAGCCTTTTGGAAGAGGTTGAAAGACAATACAATATTAAGATCGAGTTAAACGCCAAAGACACGATCTCTTTATTTACAGGAAAGTTACCTGCTAAAGACTTAACTACAGCTTTGCAGATTATCAGTACCACGTATCATCTAAAAGCCAAAAAAGTCTCTGAAAACAAAATAATTTTTGACGAAAAATAAATGCTCCGCCCCAGAAAATTTCATTTTTTGTTTATTCTAATACTCCTTGCCCTGAATCTTTCTGCTCAGGACAAGAGCAAATTAATGCCTTTCAAAAAAATAATTCTTGACATTGAAAAACAACATGATGTCAATTTTAATTACACGGAGGATAACATTGCAGGATTGGAAATCAATCCTCCAAAAAGATCTCTTTCGTTAGAACAAAAACTGGAATATCTGGAAAAAAAAACGGATTTATCTTTTGAAAATATTGGAAACAAATTCATCAATATTTATAAAAAAGATAACGCCCCAGAAATGATCTGCGGTTATGTTATTTCAGACGCTGATAAAAAACCTATTGCAAACGCTAATATTAGTTTGCCTGACAAAACTCAGTTTACCACCGATTCAGAAGGTTATTTTGAATTTATAAAAGAAGACAAAACTACTTTTACAATTAGTCACGTAGGTTTTATATCCAAAAGAATTACGGCCAGCAATTTGGATTCTAAAAATTGTCCACAGATATTTTTGGAACCTGAAATAACAGAACTGCACGAGATAAAAGCCAATTCAATTTTAGCATCAGGAATTTCCAAAAACAACGACGGATCGTTTATAATTAAACCTAAAAAATTTGGTATACTTCCCGGACTTATCGAACCTGATGCTTTACAGACTATGCAGCAGATTCCTGGTGTAAACAGTCTTGACGAAAGTGTTTCCAGCATTAATGTTAGAGGCGGTACACACGACCAGAATTTATTTTTATGGAATGGAATCCGAATGTTTCAAACGGGACATTTTTTTGGTTTAATATCTGTTTTCAATCCCAACTTAGCACATACAATTTCTATCTATAAAAACGGAAGTTCTGCTTTTTATGGCGAAAGTGTATCCAGTGTTGTGGCTATTTCTTCTACTGCCGAAACAGCAGAAAAAAACACCTTTAGTGCAGGAATCAATATGATTAATGCAGATGTCTATGCAAAATACAATCTTTCTAAAAAAAGTTATATTGAAATTTCTGCCCGTAAATCGATTACCGATTTTGTAGAGACTCCTACTTACAAAGAATATTTTAATAAGGTTTTTCAAAACACAACCATCACAGATTTTTCTCAAAATCAAAACGTAAATTATCAAAGCGACAAAAAATTTGGTTTTTACGATGCTACACTCAAATATGCCCAAAAAATAGGATCTAAAGATCAAATAATACTCGATTTAATTACCATAAAAGATAATCTGGAAGTTTTTCAAAGTGCCACTGTCTACAACACCAATAAATCAGAAGATAATGTGCTGCGCCAGCAGAATTATGGAGGAAATTTGTCATGGAGAAGAAACTGGAACAGCTTCAACACTACCAAAATTAATTTCTACAATTCTTCTTATGAACTTCTTGCCAATCAGAAAACGACTTTAGGAGATCAAGTTGTTATTCAGGAAAATACAGTTAACAATAACGGCATTAACTTGGAGAACAATCATATTATTAATTCTAATTTTAGTTTTAATGAGGGGTATCAGTTCAATGAAATTGGTATCACTAATTTGGAACAGGTAACGAATCCAGATTTTTATCGCAGGGTAAAAGATGTACTTCGAACTCATGCTTTAATTGTAGAAGGAAAATATAACGATACCATTTCCAAAATCTATTTTAAAGCTGGAATGCGCCTTAATTATATTGAAAAATTTAAAAAATACATTGCAGAACCTAGAATACAATTGGCATACGGCATCAGTAAAAATCTAAATCTGGAACTTCTGGGTGAGATTAAAAGTCAAAACTCACAGCAGATTATTGATTTACAGAAAGATTATTTTGGAATTGAAAAACGACGCTGGATCATTTCAAACAATACTACAATTCCCATTCAAAAAAGCAGGCAGTTATCTTTAAATTTATTCTATAAAAAGAATGACTGGCTTCTTGACATTGAAAATTTTTATAAAAAAGTAATCGGAATTACCACTTCCAGCCAGGGTTTTCAGAACCAGTTAGAATTTGTTCGAACTACAGGCAATTATGAAGTTTGGGGAACAGAAATGCTTATTCAAAAAAAAATAAATCAGTTTCTAACTTGGTTTAGCTATACGTACAATGAAAACAATTATCATTTCCCCAATTACGAATATCCTACTTTTCCAAATAACTTTGAGCTGACCCATACTTTATCGTGGGCGGGGATTTATGAGAAAAACAATTTCAAAATTGCTTTGGGAACAAAATGGTCTTCGGGCCGTCCAAAAACCTCTCCAGATTTTGCACAAATAGATCCTTCCGATCCTGTTTTGTTTTATAACAGACCCAATAATACCAATCTGCATATTTTCTCGCAAGTTAATATTTCTTCGACTTACAAGTGGGAAACATCAAATGGAATTCAGTACAAAATTGGAATCTCCATCTTAAATATTCTGAACCGTAAAAACGAAATCAGCGAATATTATAGAATAAGTTCCCTAACAAATTCTATAGAAGAAGTTGATACTTTTTCGCTGCAGCGAACTCCAAATGTAAGCTTTAGAGTTTCTTTTTAAATCTCTTTTCCTAAGAGTTTTGAAAACTCTTATTCTTCTTTTTTATTTTTTTTCAAAAAACAACGATTCTTTGGTAGGGTAATTTTTATCAAGGCTGTTTTACTATTAAATCTTATCAAAATAATAAAAAATGAAAAGAAGAAAAACAGCAATAGTAACTGCCGTATTACTAATAATGATTTCAGCAGGTATCTACTTTTACTACGGATTCCTATTTAAAGAAGCCCGGAATATCGAATCAGAAACTCCTGATTACACTATAACTGCCGTAAAACTACTGGAAGATTATAACACGAATCCCAAAAAAGCCGATTCTTTATACCTCAACAAGACTATTGAAATTATAGGCAGAGTAACCAAAGAAACAGATTCTGTGATCACTCTTGAAAATACAGTTTTCTGTCTCTTCAATCAAAAACTAAAAAATAAATCTGCAAATACTATTACTAGAGTTAAAGGTAAATGTATCGGATACGATGAACTTTTTCAAGAAGTCAAATTAGACCAATGCACATTATTAAACAAACAAATCAATTAATCAATTTTATGAAGAAATTTTTAGTTCCAATCTGCTTTTTTCTGACGGCCATGGCATATTCACAAGATGACTTGCTGCAGGGTCTTGATTCTACTCAGGTAGAAGAAAATTACTCAACCGCAACTTTTAAAGCTTTACAGCTGGTAACGCTGCAAACCACAAAAATGCCGGCAAAAAAAGAGTTTTATTTTGTGGTATCACATCGTTTTGGTACCGTTAAAGATGGTTTCGACAGCTTTTTTGGTCTTGATAATGCCACTACAAAACTAGGCGGTATATATGGCGTAACCGACTGGTTATCGGTAAGTCTTTCCAGACATACCTTAAACAAAATGTACGAAACGGGATTAAAATACAGAGTTGCGAGACAAAACGATAATTTTCCTTTGGACATTGTTGGTTACAGTGTTGCAGATATAAACACTTTCTTAGAAAAAGATCAATATCCGGGTTTAGAGTTTAAACATCGCCTTACGTATGTGCAGCAGGTTTTAATATCGAGAAAGGTGAGCGAAAAACTGTCAGTGGAATTAGTCCCATCATTTATCCACAAAAACCTTTACAATCCTGATATCGAAAGAGATAATCAGTTTTCTTTTGGTGGCGGCGGACGCTATAAAATCACCAAAAGATTATCTGTCAATTTAGAATACATGCACAATTTTGACAAACCAGACTTTTACAACAATCCATTGTCTGTAGGTCTTGACGTAGAAACCGGCGGACACGTATTCCAGTTAATCTTTACCAATTCCCAATCTATGAGCGAGAGTGGATACCTCACGAATGCATCTGGAGACTGGGGTAAAGGAGACTTCTTCTTTGGCTTTAACTTATACCGAGTATTTTAATAACTATAAATCAATAAAATCATGAAAAAAACAATCCTACTTACCATTTTACTAGCGGCATTTGCAAGCTGTAGTGACTCAGATACGGTTCAAGAGATCGAAACGCCAACAACTCCGACCACACCGACAAATCCAACAAACCCGACCAATCCAACGAATCCAACAACTTCAATTACTTACAGTAAAGATGTAAAATCTATTATTGATGCCAATTGTATCAGCTGTCATGCTAGTGGAAGATCTGCAGCGTTTAGACCTTTAACTACTTATGCCCAAGTTAAAGCTGCTGTTGAAAATTCTGGTTTATTAAACCGAATTCAATTGCAAAGCGGCCAGCAGGGACTTATGCCTCAAGGTGGAAGAATGGCGCAGGCTAACATTGACTTAATCGTAAAATGGAACACGGACGGATTAAAAGAAAATTAATCATTATGAAAAAATCATTGCTAAATTCCTTCGTTTTGCTGTTGATTTTTGCCGCAGTTACAAATGCTTCTGCACAAAAATTAATTACAAAAACAGGAAACATCAAATTTCAAGCTTCGATGCCTTCTTATGAAGAAGTTGCAGCCGAAAACAAATCTGTGTCTGCAGTTCTCGATCAGTCAACTGGTGATTTTGCTTCTTTAGTTTTAATAAAAGGATTCCGATTTAAAGTTGCTTTAATGGAAGAGCATTTTAATGAAAATTACATGGAATCTGAGAAATTCTCGAAAGCAACTTTCAAAGGAAAAATAGAAGATTTTGATATTTCGAAGATTACCAGCACTCCCAAAAATTTTACTTTAAAGGGCGATCTTACCATTCACGGCAAAACAAAACCTGTCACGGTAATCATAAAAATTTCTAAAGCGGTCAGCGGAGTTAATGCAATTGGTGCTTTTGAAGTAAAACCAGAAGATTTTGATATCGAAATACCAAGTCTTGTGAGAAAGAAAGTTGCCGATAAAATAAAAATCAATTACAATTTTTTATTAGTTAAGTAATCTTTCAAAAGGTGCTTTTTAGTAAAAAAACCACACTTCAAAGATCTGGATCGAATTATTGATTTAGAACCTCATTAAACATGACTAATGTTCTGGGGTCAGTTTTTATATAAGCTGGCCTCTTTTTTTTAACCTCAATCCAAATTAGATGATCTGCAAAAACTACGTTGTTACCGGAGAAGATGTAAATGATTTTATGGTTATGGAAAGTACTTCATACATTTCATACACAGTACGATTATTGTATCATTTTTTATTTTATAATGGATTTTCAAAAGAGAAACTTAACACTCTGAATCTTGATCTGCACGAAGGAAATCATGAATTGATTTGTTATAAAGATCTTATGTTTACCGAGCATTTTTTTGTGGAACTCACACATTTTTATATCGATGATAAAATTAATATTAAAAGCTGTTTTTTCAATTACAAAAATGAATGCTGTGCCGAAGTCACTAAAGAAATCGAATGGTTTGACCCGCTCCGCAGTGAGATTATTGCCACACCAAAACAAATTTTAAAACATTTTAGCACTGGTTATCAAGCTTAAGACTAATATTATACTTCAATTTCTTACCTATTTTTTTTATATTTAGATTATTTCTCTGTCACTTCCAGATGATTTTCATTACATCATAAAAAAGATAAAACCAATGAACCAAAAAAAGAACTCTGATTTATTAAAAGTCATAGGTACTCCGATGGAATATTCAGACGACAAATATCTGGTTTATGTTGAACTTTATAAGACAACAAAGACTCTTAAAAAAATAATTTCAAAGCATTGCGAAATTACATCGGAGATGGAGTTTGGTTACATTTGTGAAGTAACCATGCAGGGGATTCCAGAAATCGTACGTTCATTAGCATTAAAAAATCATGCTGTTTATCAAATCGTCCGACTTAGTAAAGTCTTATAGTAGTGTTAGTAACTCTCAGTTGCTGCAAACTGAAAAAAAGTTTAGCCGCTAGAAGAATCATACAGCAATAAATTCTTAAGCTGCATAATTCTTCTAATTGCTGTTAACTTAATTTCTGATTTTATTTTTTAATGAATTTCTAATGAATTAATGAGTTTGCCCTCAAACTCTAAATTATAGGTAAGAACTAAAGGACTTCCTGGAAAAGTTCCAGATACTTCAGCTTTTAATACGCCTTTTTCAGCATCTCTTTCAAACGTCAAAGGTTTCATTACTGCATTATACTCCTTAGCGCTTTTTGCTATCCAGTTTTTTATTTCTGTTCTACCGCTATAATTTTTCCCTTCATCCACTACTTCTGCTGTTTCTGAAAAACAATTGGCAAAAGCAGCACTGTCAAAATTGTTTTGTGCATTTACTAAATCTTGTATTACTTCTGGTAAGTTCATAATTTATTTATTTAATTGTTACTAATTCTTCTTTGTTGTTAAAAAATGTCAGACGTTCAAAAATCGCTTCGAATCTCTCCTTTTGATTCATTTTTAAATTAAATGGTTGGAATAGTACCGCCATCTATTACATACTCTGTTCCTGTTAGGTAGCTGGCTCTGGGCGAAGCAAGAAAACCAACGAGTTCTGCTACTTCCTCTGGCTTTGCGGGTCTTCCAAAAGGTATGCCTCCCAACGCATCCATTACACTTTTTTCGGCCTCTTCGACAGAGATATTATTACTTTCTGAGATGCGCTCCATCATTCGTATAGATGCCTCAGTCATAATCCATCCTGGCGAAACAGTCAGTACACGGACTCCTTTCGCAGATACCTCTTTAGACAAACCTTTGCTGTAATTAATAAGTCCCGCTTTTGCAGCAGCGTATGGCAGTGTGGAATCGTACAAAGGCAGTTTGCCCTGAATAGAGGCTATGTGAATAATAACACCACTTTTGTTCTCAATCATTTGAGGAAGAAAAGCTCGATCCAGCCGAACCGGAGCTAACAAATTTCCTTGTATCGCATCTTCCCAGTCTTGATTGGTTAATGCTGCAAATCCGCCGCCTGGAGTATCAGAACCTCCAAGATTGTTCACAAGAATATCCAGTTTACCGAATTTCTCCAATACTTCCTTAGCTGCTTTAATCGATCCTTCAGGTTTACTTAAATCTGCCGCAATAAAATGCAAAGCTTCATCTGGTGCTTCCGGCTGGTTTCTTGCAATGATAATTACTTGAGCGCCTGCATTTTTTAGTCGTTCTGCAATGGCTCTTCCTGCTCCTTTTGTTCCTCCTGTAACCAAGGCTGTTTTACCTGATAATTCATTTTGATAATCTATTCTCTGTTCCATATCTATTTGTTTTGTACAAATTTCATAAGTATGCAACTTTCTCACAAGTACGGGGTTACGATTCAGATACGGATAAATTTATCCCCTATTGCACAAATCAGAGCATACTCTTACTTTTACAATATGTACGAAAGAAAAACAATACCAAACTTAAACTGCGGACTTGACCTGATTGGTGAAGTGTTATATGGTAAGTGGAAGATCCGACTGCTGTGGTTTATTAATGAAGGCCACAAGAGACCGAGTGAATTACAGCGTAAGATCCCAGATGCCTCTCGCAGGGTTTTGAATGTCCAACTGAATGAATTAGAAGAACATGAACTCGTTGTTCGGAAAATATATCCTGTTGTTCCTCCTAAGGTGGAATACAGCCTAACCGAATTCGGCCAAAGCCTGATTCCTGTAATAGGTGCATTAGGCCAATGGGGAGATCAAAACCAAGAAAAACTCAGAAAATTAATTATCAAAAGATTTCCAGCTGCTGAGACTGAAGAAAACAAAAACTAAAAAAATGAAAAAAAGCAGATTAATTATCTATACTTATGTATATATCTTCTTGTCGGCAATAATTACTAATGCACAGCAAATCCAAGATCCAAAACTGAGCGAATTGACAATGCGTACTCAGACTTCGCCCGAAAGTATTTTCAAAAAGTTTCAGGACGCAGGAATGAATCCTGTAGATCATAAATTAACCAACATAGAAAAACAGAAACTAAACAATGCATTTTCTATACTTCCTCCTTTGCATCAAAAAATTCTAAAAAAGCATCTTCACAGTATTAGTTTTATGGACAATATGCCGAATACTGCCCTAACTTCGCCCGTTGAAACTGCTGATTCGATAAAAATGTTTAATATAACTTTTCGGGCTGAAATTCTAAACCAGACTATATCTGAATGGACAGCATGGAAAGAAAATACCTGCTATACAAAATCAGACAGCGATACCTACAAAGTTCTCATAGAAGCGGGTAACCTAGATGCCATTATATATGTACTGCTGCATGAAGCAACTCACGTTGTAGATGCTGTTTTAAACCTGACACCTCATCTGGATGAAAAAGAGAATTGGACTGGATCAACAACATTTACACAAAATGTGTGGGATAAATTCAATAAATCTGCTGAGAAAATTACTAGTCCTTTACTGGAGACTATTCTTTATAGAAGTGGAAAACCTATTGCTGTATCATCTGCGCCAGCTGTATATAAAGCACTTCAGCAAACACCCTTTGTTTCGTTATACAGTACAGCTTCTTGGTTTGAAGATCTCGCAGAAGCACTAACTATTTATCATTTGACAGAGAAAATGAAACAGCCCTATAAAGTTATCGTTCTAGAAAATGGAATTCCTGCTTTTGTATATGAGCCAAAAAAAAATAAACAGGTTAAAAAAAGACAGAAGCAGCTTGAGATATTCTATCAATAAAATCTCAAAACAGAGAATCATAAATCCATTAAACGATGCAAGGACAGCTAATATCTTTTAAATAAGGCAATCGCACTACACTCTAAATTAAAGTTTTCTTAAACCTTACTCCTTCGCAGAATATTTTTACTAACTTAAATCAATGTTTATCAAACAAATAAGCATTGTACAATTTAAATAGTAAAAAAAATGGAAGATATCACAATACAAGAAAACAGTCTTAAAGGAAAAAATGTAGTTATAACTGGAGCAAGCAGCGGTGTCGGCAGAGCGGCTGCAGAAGCTTTTGCGAAAGAAGGATGTAATATTATTGCAGTTGCCAGAGGACAGAAAGGCATAAATGAAATTGTAGCATTTTGCCGTGAGTTGAATGTTTTGTCTATTGGTGTCATTGCTGATATGTCAATAGCTGAAGATGTGGAGAAAGTCGCAGAGAAAGCTTTGGAAATCGGCGGCAAAATTGATATATGGGTAAATAATGCCGGGGTAATGGCAAGCGGAAAATTTGAAGAAATTCCTTTAGAAATTCATCAGCAGGTCCTTAAAACCAATTTATTTGGATATATGTATGGCGCTTATAATGCTGTCAAAATTTTTAAGAAGCAGAACGAAGGAATCTTAATTAACAACATTTCGATTGGAGGTTACATGCCAGCTCCCTACAGTGCAGTGTATTCTGCTTCAAAACATGGAATTAGGGGAATGATGGAATGTCTGCAGGGCGAAATTTCCAACCGCAGGAATATCCATATCTGTAATATGTATCCGCAGTTACAAAATTCTACTGGGAACCTGCATTCAGCCAAATATTCTGGTTTCGATATGAAAATTCCGTTTATTGCATCTGATCCGCGTGAAACCGCTGCGGGAATGGTAGAGCTCGCAAAACATCCTAAAAAAGATTTATTTCCAGATTTCCGCGCGGCTGCACTAACAAACATTTACAGATTATTTCCAAAAACAGTTATTAATACAGCATCTGCAGCCGTTCGTTTTAAAATGAAACATAACGACGCGAAGGAAGATAATCCTGGAAATGTTCTGACAAACTCAAAAGAACCACTTCGAGTGTACGGAAAAATTCCATCAAAAACATCCAATAGTTTAGGTATAGCTTTCCTAGCAGGATTGGGAGTCAGCGCTGCTCTAATGCTGATGACTAGAAAGCTTTAGAAACTTATATCAATACAAGAAGAGGTTAATTTTTCAGCCTTTCTCGATATAATTCACAACGCCGTCAACTACTTAGAACACTTCTCTTTAAAAATATAACTCATTGTAAATCATTACAATCCTGTAAAAAATGTATTTTATAATATAACAAGATTGTTTTCACTGATAGTAACTTTGGATAAACTAAAAAATTTAAAAATCATGGATGATCAATCAAACATAGGAAGAGAAAATGATTCGCACATTGATATAAGTGAATCAAAAGATGTGCAATACTGGTCTGAAAAACTTAATGTGCCAGAGGAAGTATTAAAAAATGCTGTACGAGCAGCAGGCACTAGTGTGGAAGACTTTATGGAGCATCTCGAACAAAACAGATAACATTATGCCTTGGTATAATGGGGACTATCCTCCGTCTTATAAAAATCAGCCCGCTGTAGTAAGAGAAAAAGCAGTAGAAATAGCCAATGCTCTACTACAAGATGGTGCAGAAGAAAGCGCTGCAATTGCTACGGGACTTAAACAAGCTCGGGAGCTTTTGGAAAATCATAAAGAAAAAACTGAAAAACCAGAGAATCATGGAAAATAACAAGTATAAAGATGCGGACAGCAATGACGAAAATCAAAGTATGCCGAGCACTTCAAGAAGTTCCAAAAAGTCTTCTGGAGAAAGCGCATGCGAAACAGTTCATTTAAAAGAAGGTCCATGGGATGATACTAAAAATGATAAGCATCAAAACCCAGAAGGAAAAAGCATTGCAGAAGCAACCGATCCTTCAAAGCTGTCTCAATTGTAAAATTATATCACAAATCAATTAAAGTAAAAAATTATGTCTAGAGAAAATTATGATAACTACGATCAGGACGAACGTACTTATCACGCAGCCGATGATTCCATAAATTCTGAACTTATGGAGAAAAAAGACCCAGCGGTCAACCAGCATGAAAACGATTCAAGAGGAATTCACAGCGATCGGTCTGAAGAAGAAAAAACCAGCCGCCATGAAGATGATTTTGATAACGATGCCAACAGAAGAACTCTTGATGAGGAAAAAGCTGTTGAAGATGAAGATGATGAGGACTAAGTCCAAACACTTTAAAAAAGAAAAATTATAATCAAGAAAAAGTCTTGAAGAGCATTTTTAATCAAACGATAAAAAATGCTCTTCAAGATTTTATTTTTACATCAGATTTCTTTTAAATAGTAACAATTAGCTCCTATTATTCTGCCAGTCTTAAAGTGCCCCTTCAGTACTTTATTACAGCTTAAATTATTTACCTAAATTTGTTCATTGAGTTCTTTGGTTTACACAATAAGAACAAATAAGTCCATCAAAAAAATACTGCTTGAAAAATGAATGACCCTATTCTAGAAAACCTTAATCCCAGCCAGCTGCAGGCCGTAAAAACTACGGAAGGCTATGTTCGTGTAATTGCCGGCGCAGGATCTGGAAAAACGAAGGCACTAACTTCAAGATTTGCTTATATCGTAGACAGACTGGGCATTAATTCCTCTAACATACTGTGCGTGACTTTTACCAATAAAGCAGCACAGGAAATGAAGAAACGCGTTAAAGCGCTTATTGGCGACACCTATGATGTGAGTTTTATTACGACCTATCACGGTTTCTGCGTGAGATTCTTACGCGAGGAAATCAACAAAATACATTATCCTAAAAATTTTATCATTCTGGATGCCGAAGATCAGAAAAGCATATTAAGAGATGTTTTTACCGAACTTCAGATCAACTCTAAACATTTGACTTTCAAACAAGTCCTGCGTTTTATATCCAAACAGAAAAGTTCTTCCAATTACCTTTCCTATATACTGGAAAATAAAAGTTTTGAACCCGACGAGAGCGACTCTTTATCAAGCCGTGTTTTCCAAGTATACCTTGACAAACAAAAGCGTAATTATGCCCTTGATTTTGATGACCTGATTCATTTTACGGCTTTTATCTTGGACCATAATCCAGATGTGCTTTTAAAGTGGCAGGAGAACCTCCACTACATTCAAGTTGACGAAGCGCAGGACAGCTCCGAAAGCCAGTTTCATCTTGTCGAAATCCTTTCGCGAGTTCATCAAAATTTATTTTTGGTTGGAGACCCCGATCAAACTATTTATGAATGGCGTGGTGCTAAACCGGAGTATCTGGTGGAATTTGATACCATCTTTCCCGATACACAGACCATCATCATGAACCGCAATTACCGCTCTACTCCTAACATTTTAAAAGTTGGGAATCATATCATTAAAAACAATACTGTAAGGGTCGACAAGGATATGATTACCGATAAACCCGAAGGTTTTGAAGTAGTGCATTTTCATGGAAAAAATGATTATGAAGAAAGTCTTTGGATAGCATCTGAAATCAAAGAAATTCTAAAATCAGAAGATGCGGCTTATTCAGACATTACAATACTTTACCGTTCTAATCATCTTTCTAGAAATATTGAGCAGGCACTTATTAAAGAAAATATTCCCTACACTATTTTTGGCGGTATCCGATTCTTTGAAAGAAAAGAAATTAAAGATGTGCTCTCGATGCTGCGGCTAATCGTACAGGGTGATAATTTCTCCTTTTTACGTATGCACAATCAGCCGACGCGTGGTCTTGGCAAAAAATTCTTAGAAAGGCTCATCTATATTGCCCAAGAACAGAATCTCTCGCTCCTGCAGGCACTGGAAAAAAATATAGATGATAAAGAACTCGCTAAAAAAGGCGCATTAGATTTCATCAAATTAATCACTGAATTAAAGCAAGATGCTGCAGCTAAATCCATATCAGATTTGGTAAAAATTATCTTGGATAAAAGCGGACTTTCTGAACTCTACAGAAAAGACGGCGACGAAGATAGACTCGAAAATATCAAAGAACTTGTCAATTCGATGTTACTGCTGGAAAAAGAAAATAATGCTCCTGTGAATATTATGGAATACCTGCAGGAAATTGCCTTGTACACGGATTTGGATGCCGATAGTGAAAAGCAGGATAAAGTACGCCTGATGACTATTCATATCTCTAAAGGTCTTGAATTTCCTTATGTTTTTCTCTGTGGTTTTACCGAAGGTGTGCTCCCAAGTGCTCTTTCGATTAAAGAAAGAAGAAAACGTGCTATCGAGGAAGAAAGAAGACTAATGTATGTGGCAGTGACAAGAGCCGAGAAAAGATTTTATATGACCGATTCTGAAGGCTTTAATTTCACTACCGGCCTCAACAAATATCCTTCAAGATTTCTCTTTGAAATTAGTGAGGAATTTTATGTGAGGAAAGGAAAACTGTCTCCTGAAATTATTGCAAATAGTAAAACAATGATTACTCAATCTTCTGGAGATAACAGCCTTAGATTTCAGGAAGGTGATATGGTAATGCATCCTGTATGGAACAAAGGAAAAATCAAATCTGTTGAAGCAGAGAAAAATCAATACATCGTTGAGTTTTTTGAAATAGGAAAAGAAAAAACAATAGATTTTAGTTTTAAACATCTAACTAAAGCCGAAGATACTAATTTGGATAATGAAGCTGATTTAACTGCGCATGATCTTCAGAAACAGCTTGAAAGTGTACCAAATCCTTTTGAACAAGAAGAAGATATTACGAATAAAAATCTACTTGAAGATCCCCAAAAAAATATTGACCAAAGTGCCAATGACAACGGCGGATCAGATGAAAAAAAATGGTGGAAACCTTGGAATTAGCATGGAATGGTTTTAAACCCAAAATTCAGTAACTCCTGAATTCCGCATGTAAATTAACGGTAACTTAAAACCTAACATTCTACAATTGTGTAAGATACAAATATAATCCTGTAACTAAAGCGTGCAGTAACAGAAGTAAATTTGACTGGCAGATTTACAGAATTTATCTGTTCCGTCAATCAATGATCTAAAGAATTACATTATGAAAAATGCAGCTGAAAAACTAAATGAAGGAAGTATTACCTCAGGTGAAAATGTTTCCTTCTGGATTGATACTACTGAAATTGCTTCTTTTAAAACGCCCGACAGAGACATTCATACTGAAGTACTGATTATTGGAGGCGGAATAGCCGGACTCACAACAGCTTACAATCTGTTGAAAGCAGGTAAAAAAGTGGTGTTGGTGGAAGACGGCTTTATAGGCAGCGGAGAAACTGGCCGTACAACTGCACATCTTACCAGTGCGCTCGATGATCGCTATTATTTTTTGGAAGATACATTTGGTAAAGAAGCTGCAAAACTGGCTGCAGAAAGTCATACTGCCGCTATTGCAGAAATTGAGAAAAATGTCACAGACTTAAATATTGACTGTTCTTTTAAAAGAGTAAACGGCTATCTTTTCCTGCATCCAACCGATAAAGAAAAAAATCTAGAAAAGGAATTTGAGGCCGCGCAAAATGCCGGTCTTAATATTGGTCTTTTAAAAAGTACTCCTGCAATAAGTAATGGTGAACAAACTCCTTGTCTCGCTTTTTACAATCAGGCACAATTTCATATACTCCATTATCTTAATGGACTGGCTCAAGCCATCACAGCTTTAGGAGGAGAGATTTACATCGAGGCACATGCTGAAAAAATCAGTAAAAATGGCGCTATTGTCAATAATTATAATTTTACGGCAGAAAGTATTGTGGTAGCTACCAACTCCCCTATTAATGATCTGGTAACCATGCATACCAAACAGGCAGCTTACAGAAGTTATGTGATTGCTGGAAAAATTCCAAAAGGAAGCCTTCCGTACGCTCTTTGGTGGGACACTGGTGATGCTGAATCTAAATGGCCTTCGCAGCCCTACCATTACGTACGAGTTGAAAACTTCGATGACAATTACGATCTGCTGATTTCTGGAGGCGAAGATCATAAAACAGGTCAGGCAGATGAAGAAGGTATTTCCGAATTTACACGATATGAAAAACTGGAACAATGGACAAGAAGCTATTTTCCACTATTTGAAGAAACTATTTATAAATGGTCGGGTCAGGTCATGGAGCCAGTGGATTCGCTCGGTTTTATGGGCCTAAATCCAGGAGATGAAAATATTTATATCATTACCGGCGATTCTGGAAACGGAATGACACACGCCACTATAGGAGCTCGTATAATTTGTGATGCTATTACTGGTAATAAAAACAAATGGGAAGATTTGTACAGTCCGTCCCGAATCACAGTCAAAACAGGTTTTGATTTTGCCAAAGAAGCAGTTAATACCGCTGCTCAATATCTCGACTGGGTGTCGGCGTCTGATTTAGAAAATACAGCAGAATTACAAGCAGGTCAAGGAGGCATAATGACTTCGAATCTCAAAAAAGTTGCCGTATATCGCGATTTCGACAATACTCTTCGAGCATTTTCAGCCGTTTGTCCGCATTTAGGCTGTATTGTTCAGTGGAACAATGATGAAAAATCTTTTGACTGCCCGTGCCACGGATCAAGATTTGCAGCTGATGGAACTGTTATAAACGGACCTGCAGATTCAGATCTAAAGCCGCTGCCTATTAAATGATTTTCTAAATTAATTTTTATCTTCATCAGGTTTAAAACTTCCGTCATCCGGATATTTGATACTTCCCTTAAGTTCTTCAACACGTTTGGGATCAAATTCAGGAAGCTGGAGTTCATTTTTTTCTTTCCATTTCTTAACGGTTTCAAACACTGCCTCTGCTTTTTCACTAGATGATGCAGTATCCCGCGCCATGTAGAGTGTCTGAGAAGGATAAGCTAAAGAAGTACCGCTGTTTTCAATTATATCCATCATACGAAGTAATAAATCTTCCTGCACTTCTTGGGATTTTTCAAAGTTAGGAGCTTCGATGTAAGCTGTTATTTCCACTTTTAGTGCGTCAGCGGTAATACCTGTAAATCTAACCACCGGCGTTGAATTGAGAACCGAAGGGTGAGCATACAATAAAGATCGGAGTTCTACCAGCAGGTAACGCATTTGGTCTGGAGCTGTATCCATCCTGAAATTAAATATCGGATTAAAAATAAAACGGTCGCGATGGGCAAAATTTTCTATTTTACTGGCCGATAACTGCCCATTTGGAATCGTTACTATAGTTCGCGCAGAAGTTCGAAGCATGGTAGAACGCATTCCAATAGATTCTACTGTCCCCTTGATATCATCTACTCTGCAATAATCTCCCACTCGTAGGGGCTGGTCTGCAATAAGACTAACACTTCCTACAAAATTTTCTATGGTTTTTTGCGCACCCAGCGCCAGAGCGATACCTCCAATACCTAATGCGGCAAGTCCAGCTGTAACATCCACACCTATAATTCCGAGTATCGCAATTATTCCAATAAAGACAATTGCTGCTTTAGTCGTACGACTTAAAAACAATATGGCAGAAACAGCAGAAATACGCCCGCGTCTAGTCATTCTGCTTCGCGTATACATACTAACAAAATCTGTCAACCTCCAAAGCAGTATTAAAAAAGCAACAATCCCAATAGTGATGATAATAATACTGAAGCGCTGGCGGACAATGATAGAAATACCCATTCTCTGAGTTAATGCCACAAACAAAATAACGGTAAGATACATTAAAACCGGCAGTGAAAAAGCTTCTATCACAGCCTTTCCCTTTTCGGTTGCCGCTTTTTTCCATACTTTCTGAATGACATAACCAGCACCAAACAGGAGCATTCTTGAGAGCAGATAAGACACTACGGTCATTATTACTACCACTGCCCAGTGTCCTATAGGAACATTTCCAAGCTTGCGCTCTTTTAAAACAGAAGGAAGCACGCGGTCTAAAAAAGTTTTTTCTCCTGTAATATCTGCAGACAGAATAGATTCTACTGTTTCAGCAGAAAAAAGCCATAATGCCGGCTGGCTGTCATCTGATTGATTCTCTACATAAAGTTGTATGGACGTTTTGCCTGCTGCTATATTTCCAACAAGATCAACACCTGCTGCCAAATCATCGTCTATTCGACCAATTTCTTTATTACTCACAATGGATGACGGAGAAAGATTACCGCCCTGATCCAACAAAAGCTGAAAAGTCTGCGCTATTTTAATTCTTTCAGCTGTTCTGCGATAGGAACGTTTACTTAAAACAAAATACTGGCTCGCCCTTAGATAATTCTGCTCTCCAATTGCCTTAATAAATCCATTAACTGTTCCCTGCGGCGTTCTTCTCCCCAAAGAATCGTCAGGAACTTTTGCCGGCTCTTCAGCAGTGGTTTTACTTGTGCCTAATAATTGGCCCGTCATTGTATGCGGAAGCAGTAATGCAAACAACATACAAAGCAGTAAACGTCTAACATATAAAATCATAAGCTTATTTCTTTTTCAGCAGTTGATCTATTAAAAATAAGAAATAATAGAACAAAAAGAAAATCCTTTACGAAAAAGAGTAAGTTTTATAGTATTCAAAACTCCCTTTTTTTATCTGCCAATATTTTTCACTTCAAAATAAATTCACACTATCAAACAGATCCATGTGATAATTTGACAACAAAATAGATTTTTCGTGTAAGTAAAAATTGATGCAGCTGACTTAAATTTAAGTTATCACAATTTAAAATAATAAAGCGATGGAAAACTTACCTAATTATAGCAGAGAAGAACTTCAAAAATGTCCTTATCATCAACAGCTTCAAGCTTCTGAAGATAAAAATGAGCAAGTCCACGTGAATACAGGAGACTGGGGAGAAGATCCGGATGAAGATGATACAAATCCGAATAGCTACGATAATCCGCAAAAATAAATTAAACTCATCTTAAATTAAAAAATATACCTTATGGGAACTTCAACATCATTACAAAAAACAGCTTCAAAGAGCAATGTAAACGTGTCAACATTTGAGCGCATCTTAATGTCGGCTGCAGGCTCTTATCTTTTATATAAAGGTTTGTCACAGGAAAAGAAAAATATTACCCAGATTACATCTGGAGGAGCGATGCTGGCAAGGGGAATTAGTGGTTACTGTCCTGTTTACAGCGCTGTAGACCATCTAAAAAATGATAAAAGTTCCAATGTTAACATCCGAACAAGTATTACAATCAACAGGCCGATTAACGAAGTTTATGCTTTCTGGCGTAATTTAGAAAATCTGCCAAAATTCATGAATCATTTGGAATCTGTAAAAACCCTTAACAGTACACAGTCTGAATGGACTGCAAAAGGTCCTGCAGGAATTGGAACAATAAGCTGGAAAGCTGCGATTATTAAAGATCAGAAAGAAAAATTGTTAAGCTGGCAGTCTCTAGATGAAGCTCCAGTTAAAAACTTTGGAAAGGTGCTTTTTAAAGCCGTTGGAAACGCTACTGAAATTGAAGTAACAATTTCCTACCGTGCCCCTCTTGGAATTGCCGGACAAGGAGCTGCAAAACTTCTTAACCCTCTTTTTGAAAAGATAGTACACGATGATATTCAAGGACTAAAATCTTACCTAGAAACTGAAAAAGAGTAATCAAATATAATTTTAAAAAACCTTTTGGATGATATTCAAAAGGTTTTTGCATTTAGCATTTTTACTTCATCTAAGCCATACAAATGCCATTGATGAACTTGGAACAATGAAATTTTATTTCCAAAAACTAAAAAAATAATCAAGACAAAATAATACTGTCATTCCACTAAAACTCGTTTTAATTCTTGATTTTTATTTCTTAATTTTACAGAGAATCGAGACATTGACAGTATCTACGTTACTTGTCTTCTAAAAAAAACAGATTGAACAGCGTCAATACTACACAGGACTATTTTTTTCTTCAAAATGGCGGGGAAGCTGCTGAAATAATTCGAAATTTCCACTGGTCCGATACTTCTGTCGGTGCAATGGAGAATTGGCCGGAAAGTCTTAAAAATACACTGGCTACCATGCTGTCTTCCAAGTTCCCTATGTTTCTTTGGTGGGGAGAAGATCTGATTCAATTTTATAATGATTCCTATCGCCCGAGTTTAGGAAATGAAGGAAAGCATCCTAAAGCCATGGGGCAGAAAGCATCAGACTGCTGGCCTGAAATCTGGTACTTTATTTATCCGTTAATTTCAAAAGTACTCACTACGGGCGAAAGCGTTTGGTATGATGACCTGCTGCTTCCTATTTACCGAAATGGAAAGATGGAAGATGTATATTGGACTTTTAGTTACAGTCCGATACGCGATGACGAACGCCATATTAAAGGTGTTTTGGTTGTCTGTAACGAAACTACCGAAAAGGTAAGTTACAACCAAAAATTAAAAGAGAGTAAAGAAGAACTGGAATTTGCTATAAATGCAGCCGAGTTTGGAACTTTTGATCTTAATCCATTAACCAATAAATTCTCTGCGAATACAAGACTTAAAAATTGGTTTGGACTTAAAGCAGAAGATGAAATTCTGTTGGACAATGCCTTAGCTGCGATTGCAGACCCCGACAGAAAACGTGTTGTAGACGCGATAAACAGAGCGCTTCAATATGAATCGGGTGGTAAATATGATATTGAATACACTATTATAAATCCGCGAACAAAAAAACAAAGAACAGTTCATGCTTTGGGAAAGGCATGGTTTGATGAACATAAAAATGTTTACCGATTCAATGGCACGCTGCAAGATATATCGGCACACAAAAAAGCCGCTGAAGAATTACTGAAATCACGCCAGCTTACAGACCTTACTATAAAAAGTATGGGACTTGGACTTTTTAATGTTGATTTTAAAGACAACAGCATCGATTATTCACCTGAATTTTCACTACTGCTTTCTGGAAAAATAAAACATAAATTAACACGCAGGGATTTTCTAAAATATGTACATCCAGACGATCTGCACCTTCGCGCTGAAGCAATAGAAACAGGAATGGAGACCGGCACTTTTTACTATACTCCAAGAGTCATCTGGGATGATGGAAGCATACACCGAATTGCGGTCTCGGCAGCGAGAATGATTAATGCAGAAGGAAAACCCGCTGCTTTTTCGGGCACGGTTGCGGATATTACAGAACAGGAAGAAAACAGAGTGGCACTACAGCTGGCAGAGTCACGCCTCGTTCAAACGAAACTAGAGGCTGACAGATTGTTCCGTAACGTTACAGACAGTTCTCCAACAGGACTTTGGCTTTCTGATATGGAAGGAACACTGACTTACTTTAATAAAACCTTAATAGATTTTACAGGACTCAGTGAAGAAGTACTTCTAAGCGGCGGATGGTCGTCGATTATTGTTGAAGAAGATCTTAAAACTGCCATTACTTCTTATCTAGAAGCCATTGCCAGAAAAGGACATTTTGACGTTCTTTTCAGGGCAAAAAAACATACAGGAGAAACCATCTGGTGCAGAGCTGCCGGAGATCCTTTTTATGATGCCGAAGGACAATATGCAGGTTATGCAGGCTTTTGCATGGACATGGATGAAATCATTTCGGGAAGAAAAGCACTTGCAGAAAGTGAACAGCGCATCAGCTTGATGATTGAGCAGTCTCCCGTTGCCATCTGTCTTTTCACAGGCACTAATATGAAAATAGAGATTGCCAACGATATGATGATTGGTTATTGGGGAAAAGACAAATCGGTTATCGGACAGCCTATGGAAGAAGCTGTTCCAGAACTCAAAGGACAGCCTTTTATGAAAATTCTCGAACAAGTGTATCGTACGGGAGAAACCTATTACGGGCGTGCAGAACCCGCAGAGCTAAAAGTAAATGATGTTATAAGCACGTATTATTTTGACTTTACCTATAGTCCTATTCGTAATGCGAAAGGGGAAATTTACGGCATTATGGATATTGCCATTGATGTTACTGATCGCGTAATTGCTGATAAAAAACTTGAAGAGACCAGAATGGCACTTGCAGGAGCTATAGAACTCGCTGAACTAGCAACATGGAAACTAGACCTTCACGCAAATACATTTTTCTGTTCGACGAGATTTAAACACTGGCTTGGACTTGAGAATCATAGTTCGACTAAAGAAGAGCTTTTTAGTCTGATCGCAGAAAGCCACAGGCAGAAAGTCATCAGCTCTATTGAACACGCCTTAATTCCAGGAGCATCTGCTTTTTATGATTATGAATTCCCAATAAGCAGTAAGCTAACAGGGCAAGTTCGTATAATTCATGCCAATGCACAGCTGATCTACGGTAAAGACGGTCTGCCCGAATGCCTTAGCGGAACAGCGCAGGATGTAACCAAGGAAAGAGAACTTCAGGAAGAGCTTAAATTTAAAGTAAAAGAGCGTACTGCAGAACTGCATGCCGCCAATACCGAACTTGAAATTAATAATCAGGAACTGCAGCAATTTGCTTACATTGCCTCTCATGACTTGCAGGAACCTGTTAGAAAGATCAGCATTTTTACAGAAATGCTTAAGGAAAGCTTAGACAAGAATCCAGATAAAGTCAAAATGTACATTGATAAAATTATTACATCTACCAAAAGGATGAAAAACCTTATCAAAGATGTACTTGGATACTCCAGACTTTCGAGCAATTCTAAAACATTTGAACCAGTTGATCTAAACCTCATCATGCACGACATTGTAAATGACTTTGACCTGACTATTGAGCAGAAAAGCGCATTGGTCTTGTTTGAAGGGCTGCCAATCATAGAAGCCATACCTTTGCAGATGTCACAGCTATTTGGAAACTTGATTGGAAATGCATTAAAATACAGTAAAGCTGATGTAGCTCCGAATATTTCAATTAGATCAGAAGAAGTACCACTTGCGATTGTAAACGAACTTTCTTTGAATAATGCGCAGCAATATGTTAAAGTCGAAGTAATCGATAATGGAATTGGTTTTAACCAAATTCATGCTGAGCAGATTTTTAACATTTTCCAAAGACTGCATGGAAAGGATGAATTTGCGGGAACTGGAATCGGGCTGGCGATGTGCCGAAGAATACTTCAGAATCACAATGGAATTATAACAGCAAATTCTCAAGAAGGCGCTGGTACTACCTTTACCGTTATTATTCCAGTAAAACAGATTTATAACTAAAAAATCATTTAAAATTTACATTTAAAAAGTAGTACATTTGCTTAATATTCAACTTTAAATGAAAATAGTATTTTTAATAGACGACGATCCAGATGATCGCGAAATATTTGAAGAATCTTTATTATCGTTAGATGTGCCTTTAAAATTCGAAGAGGCTGCTAACGGAAAAGAAGCTGTTGAAAAATTGAGTTCTTCAGACTTTCAAAAACCTGATTTGATTTTTCTCGACATCAATATGCCTATTATGGACGGATGGCAGTTTTTAAAACATATCAAAAAGGATGAAAACTTTAATGATATTCCAGTTGTTATCTATTCTACATCTTCAAGTCAGGAAGATAAGGCATTAGCTGTAAAGCATCAGGCTTCAGAATTCATAACAAAACCGTATTCAATTTCAAGTCTTCGTCAGGAATTGAAGAAAACCATCTTTACGTTTTTATCTGCTGAATAGTCAGAAACAATAATTGTACAATAATGTGTTAATTATGAAACACATAAAGCCAATTATATAAATAACAGATGTAACTTGTAAATAAATTTACAGGTTATGTCCTATTAAATAGTTATCTAGATTTTTCACAAAGTTTAGTGCAACATTTTTAAGCATAATGATAAATTCATTTAAAACTTAAAATGCATGAACAGAACAAAGGAGATAGAAAACAAGAACACTCCGCAATCATATCCAGTTGTTGGTATTGGTACCGCAGCATCAGAAATTGAGATTTTAAAAAAGATAATTCTCGAAATTCCCGCAGTATCTGGAATGAGTTATTTGATTATCGAAAATTTGTATTTTCCACAATCTGAAAACTTAGTCGAGAAGCTTGGATCCCATGCTAAAATTCCAGTTGTTGAAATTGTAAATGATATCAATTTACAGCCCGACCATATTTATATTATTCCTGAAAACAATTTTCTAGTCTTAGAAAACGGATTACTAAAGCTAAAACCGCGTACCCGAAGCAGCCGAGTTAATAATTGCCTTGACTTATTTTTTGAATCTCTCGCTAATGTCTATAGTACTTATGCTTTTGGTGTTATACTTTCTTCCAATGCGTTAGACGGAGCTGCAGGACTTAAAAAATTAAAAGAATTTGGCGGTGCGACAATTGCTGTTTTGCCAAATAAAAACCAAAATAAGAATGCAACTGAATTTATAGATTACTTTGCCGAACCTGAAAAAATTGTTTCGCAATTACTCGAAATACAAAACAGTTATTTAGTCAATCATGCTTATTTTGAAGAAGAAATAGCAGAGAACGAACAAGAACTTTTTAAAGAAATTGTTTCAATTGTATCTCTAAAAACAGGCACCGACTTCCATCATTACAAATATCAAACCCTGCGCCGTCGTATTGCTAAAAGAATGGTAAATACAAAGCAGGACACGATCGAAAAATACTTGAATTTACTTAAAATCAATACTAAAGAACAAGATCTTTTATTTTATGATTTTCTGATTCCTGTAACATACTTTTTTAGAGATGAGTTGTATTTTGAAAATTTGTCTTCGACTGTTTTTCCTGCTCTAATTGAAAATTTAGACAGTAAAAACCTCAGAATATGGTGTGCCGGCTGTTCAACTGGTGAAGAAGCATATTCTCTTGCTATCTGCATTGACGAGTATCTTAGAAAAACAAATAATCAAGAACTAAAAATTCAAATTTTTGCTTCCGATTTGTCTGAAAAATGTATTGCAAAAGCCCGTGCAGGCGTTTATACTTTACAAGATTTAAAAAACTTAAGTGAAGAAAGAATCGAACAGTATTTTACTAAAAGGGACAGCGGTTATCATGTCAACAAAAACATACGCGATAAATGTGTTTTTGCAATACACGACCTAACCAAAGATGCGCCTTTTGCCAAAATCGATTTGGTCTCGTGCCGAAATGTATTGATATACTTTGATTCGCATTTACAAAATCAAATATTAGAAGCTTTTCATTACGCGCTTAGAGACAACGGATTTTTGTTTTTAGGCAAAACAGAATCGGCAAACAATGTCCAGAATTTGTTTACTGTAATAGAAAAACAGGAAAAAATATTTAAGCGGAAACATAATGACAGTAAACCTAAAACTTTTCGTCCTGATTTTACTATTGCAGCCAGTAAAGTAAAGAATAATATATCTTTCTCAAAAAACGAAGTAGATTTCAGAAAAATTGCTTCTGATATATTATTAGAACAGTATTCACCTGCAGCCGTAATTATTAACGAGGATTTAGAAATTGTCCATTTTCATGGCGATACCAGTCCTTTTTTACAGCCTCCTGTTGGAAAACCAAGTTTTAATATTCTAAATATGGTTTATGATGAGATTGGGTTTGAATTAAGAAATGCCATTTTAAAGGCACGAAATGAGAAAAAAAACTTTTCTGGAGAAAATATCATCGTAAAAAAACAATCTTTTTTAACGTCTTTTGAAGTTATTTTTCTCCCTTCAAACCTAGAATTGCTCTTGATAATTTTTTGCAAAAAAACTATTCTGCCACCAGAACAAAACAGCACGGGTAATAGCCGCACAGAAGAGCTTGAGAGAGAGTTACTACAGCTGCGTGGTGATTTTAAAAGAGTTACCGAAGAACAGCAAATTTATTTTGAAGAACTCCAAACCACCAATGAAGAATTATTAAGCAGTACGGATGAATTGCAGCTTATCAATGAAGAACTAGAAACTTCGGCAGAAGAACTTCAATCCAATAATAAAGAATTATCATGCATCAATAATGAACTTCAGGATGGCCGTGATGAACTCGCCTCTATGCGTAATTTCTACGAATCAATCGTTAATACCATACGAGAACCATTAATTATTATTGATAAAGATTTTATAGTCAAAAGTGCTAATCCCTCTTTTTATAGATTTTTTAAAACCCATCAGGAAAAAATAGAAGGTTTTTCAATTTTTGAAATCACTGACGGTCAATGGAATATTCCTCAATTTAAAGAAAATGTTTTAAAGAAAGTAACGCAGCGTACAGTTGTCGAAAACTTTAAAATAGAATTCCGTTCTAATACCGGCGATCCGCAGATTATGATTTTAAACGCCTCCCCTATTTCAAACTCAGTTCCAGACGGCATGATTCTTATCGCCCTTGAAGATGTTACAGAACTTGAACACAGCGGTGAAACTTTAAAAAGTAAAAATATAGAACTTTTAGAGCACAACAAACAATTGGAATCTTTTACAGAAGCGGCAAGTAATAACCTGCTCGAACCCATTCGGAAAATATATATGTTCGGAAAAAAAGTATTGGATAACGAAAACAATCTAACCGAATCCGGAAGACATAATGTAAAAAGGCTACTAAGTTCTGCTGTAAACATGAACCAGCTTATTGAAGATCTTATAGATTATTCAAAAATTAATTTTTCTAAAAAAGAATTTAAAAAAACAGACCTTAATGTACTTCTTAAAAAAATACTCAGCGACTTAAAAACGTCTATCAATGCTTATAAAGCTGTTATAACAAATGATCCTCTTCCGACCATTAAAATTATAGCGCCGCAAATACAGCTACTGCTTACGCATTTAATTGCAAATTCTATAAAATATGCCAGACAAGGCACCACGCCAGAAATTAAAATTGGAATAAGCTATCCTGAATCTGAAGCAGTTATTGAATTAGGCGCCGATGCGGAAATGAAGTACATTCAGATCTATGTAAGTGACAACGGAATTGGTTTTAATAAAAATTTTGAAAAATTAATTTTCAAGCCTTTCTACAAACTAGACAGCAACGATCTGCATTACGGCAGCGGACTTGGATTAACTCTTGTACAAAAAATTGCAGCCAATCATAAAGGTTTTATAAATGTTTCCAGCGAACCTTCTGTGGGAACTACAATAAGTGTTTATCTTCCTTTATTAGACCTTTAAATTTTTATTTGTTATACATTTTTATCAATATATTTCTTTTTATCTATCTGAAATACTGGTAATTGTAGAACTATATAGTGTAATCATATAAAAACGTCGCATTAGTATAATCTACTTTTGAATGAAAGAAAAATCACAACTTTTAACTAGCTGTTAATCTGCAGGTGAAAGTTATGATTTTTCAAAAAAATTCAAAGTATTTAACTAATAAGATATTTTATGAAAAATTTTCAAGACGAAAAACAACGCGATTTATCGATCAACAAATCAGATGGCACTAACAAATTTCTAACCACAGATCAAGGCCTTCGAATTAATGATGATAACAACTCGCTGAAAGCCGGGGAAAGAGGACCATCTCTACTCGAGGATTTCATTTTAAGGGAAAAAATAACACATTTTGACCACGAAAGAATTCCAGAAAGAATTGTTCACGCACGCGGTTCAGGGGCACATGGATTTTTTGAAGTAACCAATCCAATTCCAGAATTAACTAAAGCAGGTTTTCTTAAAGAAAAAGGCCTTAAAACTCCTGTATTTGCACGATTTTCTACAGTTGCAGGATCAAGAGGCTCGACAGATCTTGCCAGAGATGCCAGAGGATTCGCGGTTAAATTTTATACTCAAGAAGGTATTTATGATTTAGTTGCCAATAACATCCCAGTGTTCTTTATACAAGATGCTGCAAAATTTCCCGATCTTATTCACGCAGTAAAACCAGAACCTCATAATGAAATACCCCAAGCAGCATCTGCACATGATACATTTTGGGATTTCATTTCACTAATGCCAGAATCAATGCACATGATCATGTGGGTAATGTCTGATCGCGCCATTCCTAGAAGTTATAGAATGATGGAAGGTTTTGGTGTGCACACTTTCAGACTGATCAACGAACAGGAAGAATCGGTTTTTGTGAAATTTCACTGGAAACCTAAATTAGGAACCCACGCGGTTGCTTGGGACGAAGCGCAGAAAATTTCAGGAAAAAATCCAGATTTCCATAGAGAAGACCTTTGGGAAGCCATCGAAACTGGAAATTTCCCAGAATGGGAATTGGGCGTTCAGGTAATTCCTGCCGAAGATGAAAATAAATACGAATTTGATCTTCTTGACCCAACAAAACTGGTTCCAGAAGAATTAGTTCCCGTGACTATTGTCGGTCGAATGGTTCTGAATAAAAATCCAGATAATTTCTTCGCAGAAACAGAACAAATTGCTTTTCACCCAGGCCATATCGTGCCAGGAATAGATTTTAGTAATGATCCTCTTTTACAAGGAAGACTTTTTTCATATACGGATACACAACTTTCTAGATTAGGAAGTCCAAACTTTCATGAAATTCCAATTAACAGAAGCGTAGCTCCAGTTCACAATAATCAGCGTGATGGACATATGCGTCAGGAAATTAATAAAGGCCGTGTAAGTTATCATCCAAATTCACTTGGCGGAGGCTGTCCTTATCAAGCACAAATTGAACAAGGAGGTTTTTCAAGTTTTAATGAAAGAGTTGATGCACACAAAGTAAGAGAAAGAAGCGAGAGCTTTAATGATCATTTTGGACAGGCAAAATTGTTTTTTAACAGTCAGACTCCAGAAGAAAAAAGTCATATCGTAAAAGCGCTGCGTTTTGAACTTGGAAAAGTGGAAACGACAGCGATTAGAGTTAGAGTTTTAGGATTACTTTCTCAAATTGATACGACTCTTGCCGAAAAAGTAGCACTAGGACTTGGAGCTACAGTACCTCCAATTTTAGAAACGCCGATTAACAAAGGTGTATCTCCGGAAAACGAAGGCGGATCACAGGAACCGCAGACAATAGAATCAAGTGTTTCTGCTTCAGAAGCATTAAGTATGATTACTAATCCAACAAATTCACCAACAATTGCTTCAAGAAAAGTTGCTATTATTTGTTCTGATGGTGTATCTGAAGCTGCTGTGCTGAATATAAAAAGAGCACTTAAGAAAGAAGATGCCAAAGGATGCATTATTGCACCTCATCTTGGATCTATTGTAACAGATGCTGATGGCGCTGTTGCAGCCGAATTTAGTTTTTTAACTGCTTCATCTGTTTTATTTGACGCTGTTTATATTCCACACGGACTAGGATTGAATGCATTAGCAGAAAATGACGATTTATTCGAGTTCCTTAATGATGCATACAAACACTGCAAAGTTATTGGAGCAGATGGAGAAGCTTCAGAAATTCTTAGCAGTGCTCCATTTGCATCTAAAATTACAAATGACGATGAGGGAATTATTTTAACAAGCGAAGCAGCAACTGAAGGATTTGCTCAAGATTTTATCACTGCTATGACAAAACACCGTTTTTGGCAGCGTGAACCAAACTTATACAATTAATATCAAAGAAAAAACACATGAAAAACTCAGAAAAACCTATAGAAAACAAGAACGTAAAAAACGATAAAAATTTTGTTGAACCAGCCTCTGACGCTGCAACAGAATTGAAAGAACTTTTTATTGACAGTCTTAAAGACATTTACTGGGCAGAAAATGCACTAGTAGGTGCCCTGCCAAAAATGGCCGACAATGCTACTGCTCCTGGACTTGCGAGTGCTATATTAGAACATCTTGATGTAACACAAAATCAAGTAAAAAGATTAGAGCAAGTTTTTGATCTTGTAGGCGAAAAAGCCGAAGGTAAAAAATGCGAAGCAATGGCAGGACTTCTTAAGGAAGGAGACAGTATTCTTTTAGAAACTACTCCTGGAGCTGTTAGAGATGCCGGAATAATCGCCGCGTCACAAAAAATAGAACATTACGAAATTGCAACATACGGAACCTTAGTGGCTTTTGCGAAGACACTAGGAGAAAACGATGCCGCAAAATTGTTAACACAAACCCTTGCAGAAGAAAAAGAAGCAGACTGCGTATTGAATGACGTAGCTTTAAATGCAGTAAATATTGTAGCTGCCGAATAAACTTCTTCAAATATCTTAACTTCTTTTCAATTTCCCTAAAACATCTGTACAACGTGCAGATGTTTTTTTTTGGATCATCAGCAAACTAAACAGCTGACTGTGAATTATGTAACGCTAATGGTTCTGTATATAAATACGAGACATACTTCCCCAATACATTTGCTTCAATCATTTTATCTTTTATTGAAACACTAACAATTCATAAAAGAAAATAACTTACTTAATTCACCCACATGATGAGCAATTTAAAAAAAACAAAAATAAATAATGATTTAAAAATAAGTCATTTACAGCACGAAGCCCAATATTATGACATGATTGTATTTTGTCATTTAAGATGGCAGTTTGTATATCAGCGTCCGCAGCATATTATCAGCCGTATGGCCGAAACTATGAAGATCTTACTTATCGAAGAACCTCTTTATGAAGCCTCTCTTAGTCACACGGGAAATTTAATTATTGTGAATGAGATGCTGCATGTTTTACAGCCAAATGTAAAGGATATTGAGGCAATTGCAGGTATTATCCCAGTTTATGTAAAAAATAAAAATGTCGCTGCTGGATGGTTTTACTCAGCCTCTTTTTGTCCCTTGTTAGAATCTTTTGATTTTGATACTATCGTTTATGATTGTATGGATGAACTTTCTTTATTCAAAGGAGCGCCCGTCCATTTAATTGATCAGGAAAAGTATTTAATGGCCACTGCCGATATTATCTTCACTGGCGGTAAATCATTGTACGAATCAAAAAAACAATTTCACAGTAAAGTTTATTGCTTTCCAAGTTCTGTCGATGAACAGCATTTTGCGAAAGCCCTAAACGGAATTACTGTAGCTGCTGATATTTCGAATCTGCCTTCGCCAATTGTTGGCTATTATGGTGTAATTGATGAAAGAATCGATTTAGAATTACTTCATGAAACAGCTCAAAAACTGCCCAATGTTTCTTTTGTAATGATTGGACCTTTGGCTAAAATCGAAGAAGCAGATCTTCCTAAAGAAGCCAACATTCATTATTTAGGAATGAAATCTTATAATGAATTACCTCATTACCTTAAAGCATTTGATATTGCCATGATGCCATTTGCGCTAAACGATGCCACAAAATACATCAGTCCTACTAAAACTTTAGAATATATGGCTGCTGGAAAACCGATCATTTCTACTAAAATTATAGATGTCGTACGCGATTACAGCATCTGCGTAAGCTTAATAGAAACTGCAGATGAGTTTTGCGATGCTATTCAGTTTTTAATGGATAAAACTGATCGTTTTTCGATGGAATTAGAATATTTCAAAATCCTGAAAAAAACATCTTGGGATAATACCGTTGAAAAAATGAAACTAATCATTAAAACTTTTGCAAAATGAAAAACATCGACATTTTAATTATAGGCGCAGGAATTTCGGGAGCAGTATTGGCGGAACGTTATGCCTCAATCGGAAAAAAAGTTCTCATTATAGAAAAACGAAATCATATTGCGGGGAACTGCTACGATTATATTGATCAAAATCAAATATTGGTTTCTAAATACGGAGCGCATTTATTTCATACTAATGAAGAAGCAGTTTGGGAATATGTCAATCGGTTTTCGGACTGGTACTTATGGGAACACAAAGTCATCGCAAGAGTGGATGATAAAACAGTACCAATTCCAGTAAATATTACAACGGTAAACGAATTGTTCGACATCAATATTTCCACCGAAGAAGAAATGCAAATCTGGCTGGAAGAAAACCGCACACCTATTGAAAAACCAGCAAATGGCGAAGAAGCAGTTTTAAATCGCGTAGGTTCTGTTTTGTACGAAAAAATGTTTAAGCATTATACCAAAAAACAATGGGATAAATATCCTGCAGAACTCGATGCCTCCGTTTTAGAACGAATTCCAGTTCGAAATAATTACGATGACCGTTACTTTTCAGACATTCATCAGGCCTTACCAAAAGGAGGTTACACTCAATTATTTGAAAATATACTAAGTCATCCAAACATCAAAGTAGTTTTAGAAACCGATTATTTTGATGTAAAAGATGATTATAAAAATTACGAAAAACTCTTTTATACAGGACCCGTTGATCGTTTCTTTGAATTCAAACATAGTCTGCTGGAAAAGCTCGAATACCGCTCTATTAATTTTGTAAGCGAAACAATCGATGCCGAATTTTATCAGGAAAACTCAGTTGTAAATTATCCCGGAACCGAAGTTGATTTTACGCGAATAATCGAATACAAACACTTTGGAAACCAGATTTCAGAAAAAACTACAGTTGTCAAGGAATTTACGGTTGATGAAGGAGAACCTTATTACCCCGTTCCTAATCCGCGAAATCAGGAAATTTATGCCCGCTATAAAACAGAAGCAGATAAGCTGATAGACGTACATTTTGTTGGAAGACTTGCCAACTATAAATATTTCAATATGGATCAAGCCTTTAAAAATGCATTAGATCTTTTTGACAAACTTGAAAAAAACAATCAACCTCTTTATAAAACAGCTGTATAATGGATATTTTCAATACATTTTTTATGGGAGGTTTTGAATGTGCCGACCATATTAACCGCTCTGGTAAAAGAGTAAATCTTTTAAAAGAAACCCAGCATGACAGCCGCTGTTATGAAGATTATGAAGCATTAGCGGCACTTGGCATAAAAACAGTTCGGGAAGGAATCTGCTGGAGTTCTGTAGATACAAATTCTGGATTTTACAATTTTTCTAATGTTCTCACTCGAATCAGGGCAGCAGAAAAACATGGAATACAACAGATTTGGGATTTGATTCATTTTGGCTATCCGGATGATTTATCTCCCACTCACCCACTTTTTTGTTCCCGCTTTGAACAGCTTTGCCATTCTTTTGCGGTTTTTTATAAAGAAAACTCAAAACAGAAATTATTTGTTGTTCCGATAAATGAAATCAGTTTTTTGGCATGGCATTCTGGAGACGTTAGAGGAACTGTTCCATTTGCAGTAAATAGCGGCTGGGATATCAAATATCATTTATGCAAAGCGGCAATTGCGGGCATCAAAGTTCTGAAGAAAGCTGATCCTGAATGCACTATTATTCTGGTAGAACCTCTGGTAAAAATTCATGCCACAACAATTCATGAGAATGTTCAGGAACTAAATGAACCACAGTTTCAAGCTATGGATATTATTGCAGGAAGAATATGTCCTGAACTTGGAGGATCTGAGGATTTTCTTGAAATTCTGGGCTTTAATTACTACTGGAACTGTCAATGGAGTGGAAACGGAGAATCTTTTGAATGGCCAGACTATCAGCAGTTAAGAGTTCCTTTTTCGGAGCTGCTTCAAACTGCATACAATCGTTACAAAAAACCTATAATACTTACTGAAACAGGCCACTTTGGAGATCGACGTGCAGAATGGCTGGAAGAAATTACAGTACAATGCGCACTCGCCAGAAGAAACGGAGTCGATTTACGCGGAATTTGTATTTACCCTGTAACTGACCGTCCTGACTGGGATGATTTGACCAGTTATTCTCAGTGCGGCATTTTTGATTTGGATGAAAACTGTAACCGAATCCCTAATCAACATTATATAAATGCTTTGATTAAATCACAAAACAGTTTTAAAGAAAAGAAATATAGAATTCACCACTTAATGGAATTCTTTAGATAAATATTTTCAAAAATAAGAATGCTCGTATACTATTTCAGCTTTCCTTAAAAAATATCAACGTAATCAACTGTTAATTATACAATTAAAACCACTCTTACATGTAAAATTATACTATACAGCAACTGTACATTTACCATTATAACAAATTTAAATATAAATATTATGAAAAGTTCAAACACATCAAAAAGCACTAATAGTGCAAAGGCATCAGATAAAAAAACTGATACAAAAGAAAGTGCCGCTAAAAGTGATTCTAAGAAGGATTCCAAAGAGGATTCAAAAAAAACCGCAGCTGATACCAAAAAAGGAAACAGCACTAAAAAATAATTATTTATTATGAGTACAGATGAAAAAGAAAATTACGGTCAGAAAGACCAGTATTTTCAAAATGACAGTCAGCAATACGAAGATCCTGATATAGATTCACCACCGGTAGATCATTCTATAACAGAAAATGCAGAACCAGACTTCAACAACGATCTTGTTACTAATGAAGATGACCTTGAAGAGGAAGATGACGACTTAGACGATGATGATGATGATGAAGAAGACTTAGAAGATGAAGACGAAGATGAAAATTAATTTTCGTATTAAATTTCAATATAAATCCTTACAGGAAGCTTGCTTCTTTTAAGGATTTATTTTTTATAATCCATTTCTTTCTGAATATTAACTAAATAGCAAAAAAGTAAATTTGCGAATTATTAAAGGGAATTTTATATTTACTATAATTAGCTCTTTTCCTAAATACTTGAAATGAAAAATACAAATAATGCCAAGCCTCAAAAATTGACGTTCTCCTATTATCAAAATCACGATGTACTATTTTTAGCTAAAGATCTTCTAGGAAAAGTTTTATTTACACAAATTGATGGAAAACGTAGTGCCGGCATTATTGTAGAAACCGAGGCATATATGGGCGCGATCGACAAGGCATCGCACGCATATGGAGGAAGAAGAACTAATAGAACAGAAACTCTTTACAGTCACGGCGGTATTTCTTATGTGTATTTGTGTTACGGTATTCATTACTTATTTAATATTGTAACGGCTTCAGAAGGCGAGCCTCACGCGGTTTTAATTCGTGCAGTTGAACCTTATGATGGATTAGATATAATAGAAAGCAGGCGCGGTTTAAGCGCTGGCAACTCCCGTATATCATCTGGACCTGGTTCTGCAGCAAAAGCGCTTGGAATTGACAATACTTTTAACAAAAAAGATTTGGAAGGAGACGAAATCTGGGTCGAAGATCATGGAATAAGCTACCCTAATGAACAAATTGCAAGTGTGCCGCGCGTGGGAGTTTATTATGCTGGAGATCATGCCCTTTTACCTTGGCGCTTTTTTGTAAAGAACAATAAATATGTTAGTAAACCTAACAAAATATAAAGACAATTCTTGTATATAAATGTTACAAAACCGCATAAAAAAACTCTCAACAATGTCAAGAGATTTTTTTTTAAATAAGCTGTTGATTATTATTTAATAGAATCAGTTCTTACATTTTGATTCCCTTTTTGAGTAGATCCTGCGGTTCCTGAACCAGTAGTTCCTTCTCCAGTTGCACCAGTTGTTCCATTTTTACCATTTTCTTCAGAATTTAAAGTTGCCGACGAATCGATAGCCGGTCCAATTGTGTCAACAGACATATCCATTGAATCTTTTTCAGTATTTGGATCTACGGAATTATTTTCATTCTTTTTACATGAAAATACAAAGGCTGTTACTAAAAACAGCACTGCCAATTTTGTTATGATAAGCTTTTTCATAATGTTTTAATTTGAATTTATAGTATTTCAAAGTTAAAGTTATCATTACCAACATACTTACATAATTCCACCATCATTTATAGCAATCTCAATGTCTTGCATAGATGTAAAACCTGTAAATCAAATATTAAATTGTGTAAAAAAATATCAGGCAAAGTAACTCAAATTTGTTAAAAGCTTTAAAAGCAAGAAGTAGATTTTAAAGAAGAAAAATAGTAGTCTATTGGCATAAATTCTAAATCATTTTTTAAGAATTATTAATACAAAATAAGATTCATATTTTTAAGGGACAAGCTGTCAATTAAGGGAAAAATGACTGTTTTTTAAGAATTTTTAAATCGAATTTTTCAATAAGGAGCTGAAAAGTGTTAAAATAATATTTTTGTTTAATCATAAGCTTTAAAATTATAAACAAATTCTTAACTTAACCCAATAAATGATCGACAAACGGTAAAAAAGATCGATGTAATACATAAATCTAACTTATTTTTAGAACATCTTTTTTATTCTTTTGGATCAAAACAAACAATTATAAATTAAAAATCGTCATTAGGGAGAAAAAACTACTTATCACTATATTTATTGTATTTCTAGTTTCAGAATCTGTATTCTGTTCTTCTTTTCTATTGATGGTATTTTAAAAAATTTTAGAGAACCACGGTATCAGCGAATACCTCTTTATTAATATTTAAATTATCGTATTATGAAAAAACTTTTCTTAACATCTGTCCTGCTTTTTCCTATTCACTCGGTTCTTTTTTCTAATCCAATTCCTGCTCACTTCGCTGCTAATTCGGGAGTCAGTACTTATCAAGCTGTTGAAGCGACCACTCTTCCCAAGACTACAAATGCATATCAAGTGGAAAGTCACAGGGTGTGGATCAATCTAACAAATTCAAACGGTGTTTTTAAACAAATTTTAATTGCCTATATAACAGGGGCTACCAACGGATGGGATATAAATTATGATGCTGTCACAATGGATGCCAATAAGCTTGCAGATTTTTACAGTATAAATGCAGGTAAAAAACTGGTAATTCAGGGACGTGCACTGCCATTTGACCCATCAGATGTAGTTCCTCTTGGTTACAGATCAAGCTTCGATGGAAATATGACTATAGCTATTGATCACGCAGATGGTATGTTAGTGACCCAAAATATTTATTTACATGATAAAGAAACGGGAACTATTCACAATTTAAAAGACGGTGGATATACTTTTTCAACTTTATCAGGGGTTTTTAAAGATCGTTTCTCGATCACTTATGGAGGAGATAAAAAATTAGGTGTTGATGATTTTAATAATGTTCAACATAAAATCACTGTTGCATCAAAGGATAAAATCATCAGTTTAAAATCTGACCAGACAGCTTTAAAAGAGGTTTCTGTTTTCGACATTACAGGAAGACTGCTGTACAACAATCCAAAAATCGGAACATCTGAATTAGAGATTTCAAGTATTCAGTCAGGGCCTCAAATTTTATTAGTTAAAACAACATTAGATGATGGCCACATGATGACCAAGAAGGTACTTTTCTAGTTAAAAGAAATATAAACGAATAAAGCCGTGCGGTATCATTTTGATCCGCCGGCTTTTTTATTTCATAAAGGGAAATTTTAGCTTAATAATTTCAGTTTTATATCATTTTCTAAATAAAAAATGTTTAAAAAATTTTATTAAGAATAATAAATCTCTCTTTATAAAAAAATTATATTTGCACATAAACTCATATTAATCAACAAATTAACACGAACTATACAGCCGAAAATTAATTTTATTATTTAATATATTCGATCTATGAGAAAAAAACTTTTAGCAGTTCTACTTTTTATCTCATTTAATCAAGTATCGTTTTCTCAGACTAATTATGATACTTTAACAGTAGGCAAAATAAAGCAGGTTATATCTTACAACGGAAAAACCTCATCTCCTTTACTCCTTTTTTTACACGGTGGTCCAGGAAGTTCACGAATGAATCAGGCTGACAAATTTACCAATAAATTAAGGGATCATTTTTTAGTTGTTCAATGGGACCAGCGAGCAAGCGGCAGAACGCAAGCGCTGAATAAATCCGTAGATCCTATTACGTTAGAATTAATGGAAAATGACACTTATGAACTCGTAAAACTTCTTTTAAAAAAATTTCATAAAAATAAAATATACCTTGCTGGAGAATCTTGGGGAACTGTTCTTGGATTTAAAATGGCTGCAAAACATCCCGAATTACTACATGCCTATATGGCATTTAGTCCCGTTATTGACCAATCAAAAAGTGAACAGCTGCTGTTAGAAAAACTCAAAACTGATGCGAGAGAAAAAGGCAATGTTACTGCTGAAAAAGAGTTAAATACAATCAAAATTCCATTTGAAAATTCCCAGCAATTGTATTATTCGAGAAAATGGATGTTTAGTTACGACGGACAGCCCTTTGCCGATAAAGACACTACTGCAATTAAGCAGTATCTTAAATCATGGTCAGATGTCTGGCTGCCAACGTGGAATAAGGCCATTAAGCAAAACCTGTTTACAGAGCTGCCATCTTTTAATTGTCCCGTATATTTCTTTATTGGTCAAAAAGATCTACAAACTAACTTTAGTATTGCTGAAAAATATTTCAAAGAATTAAAAGCACCACGAAAAAAAATATTTCTGTTTAAAGATGCGGGACATTCCGTTTTAACTGAAAAATCAGAAGAAGTTCAAAAAATAATTATTGACGAAATCTTAAAAACCAGCTAGCCTAACGTAGTTTGATTTTGAATTTATTATCTAAAACATTTGTTTCCTTATAAACAGTAATAGACAAGAGCTTGAAGGTTATATTTTTTCTCCATTCAAATACTGATGAAAGTGTAATAACCATAAAAGGGCTGATCAAAATAAAAAATAAGATATTTTGGAATTGAATTTATTGTAAATAATGATATTGAAAGTCAGCTGTAAAAGGGCCTACTACTGATTTTCAATATCATCTTTATAAATGCAGAATTGGAATTAACAATCTCTAACCGATATCTTTTCCAGTTTTCAAACTATTTCACCAAAACACTTTTATATTTAGCTATATTCTTTAAAACAGTACCAGTACCTCTTACCACCGCTCGTAAAGGATCTTCTGCAACATACACGGGTAAATCTGTTTTCTGGGAAATTCTTTTATCAAGGCCGCGAAGCATCGCTCCTCCTCCTGCGAGATACAATCCAGTATTATAAATATCTGCGGCCAGTTCCGGTGGCGTTACCGAGAGCGTTACCATAATCGCATCTTCTATACGAAGCACCGATTTATCTAAAGCCCTTGCAATTTCCCTAGAGGTAATCTGTACCTCTTTGGGTTTGCCGGTAAGCAGATCCCTTCCTCGAACCATCATGTCTTGTGGGGCGTCTTCCAGTACTTCTATTGCGGCACCAACCTGAATTTTGATCTGTTCCGCAGTTGCTTCACCGATATATAAATTATGATGCGTTCTCATATAATATAAGATATCTCCAGTAAAAACATCTCCTGCAATTTTTATGGATTTGTCACAAATGATTCCTCCAAGAGCAATTACAGCAATTTCTGTAGTACCTCCTCCTATGTCAACAATTATATTTCCTTTTGGCTGCATTACATCCAGCCCCATTCCAATAGCCGCCGCCATTGGCTCATGAATTAAGAATACTTCTTTTCCATTTACTCTTTCACACGATTCTTTTACAGCTCTCATTTCGACTTCAGTAATACCGCTCGGAATACAAACAACCATTCGCAATGCAGGCTTAAAAAGGTTTTTCTTTATATCAGGTATATTATTTATAAACCAGCTGATCATTTTTTCCGAAGCATCAAAATCGGCAATAACGCCATCTTTAAGCGGTCTGATAGTTTTAATGTTCTCGTGTGTCTTGCCCTGCATTAAACTGGCCTCTTTACCAGCCGCTATAATTTTTCCGTTTTTAATATCCCTAGCCACGATTGAAGGACTATCCACCACAATTTTTCCATCAAAAATTATTAAAGTGTTTGCTGTTCCCAAATCCATAGCAATTTCAACTATCATAAAATCAAATAATCCCATACTAACTGTTTTATTGAAAAAACGGCATTATTGGAGTTTTATTCTATTTAATTTAAAACTAATATTACTGATTTTCATTATATTAAGTACTTTCTTATTAAATTGATTTTGATTTCTATTCAAAATAAAAGTTTATAAACTAGAGTATAAACAAAACCGTTTTTAAATAAATTGTAAAATTTAAAACGCTATACGGTTAAATCAGCTTCAACAAATGTTAAAGCTCTATAAATAGGCTGAAAAATCTAATTAAATTACCTATTTTTGTAAAAGACGCTTCTCCAATTCCAAATTTGGTTGTCGACGCTCGCAAAAACAAATGTTTTTAAATGATGCTTCAACATAAGTTGTGTCTAACAAAAATGTATAATACCTAAATAGCCCCCAAGACTATGAAAAAAATTACTCTAATGATTTGTGTCCTGCTGACAGCAGCCGGCGTAAATGCACAACAGGAAAAAGGAATTATCGGATACAATAACTGGCTGGATAATTGGACAGAGTTTAAACCTCAAAAAACTGACTCCAAGGAAGCAAATCAAATTTTAGCTGGAAATATTACTCAAAACACAAAACTGCTTAAAAGGAACGTATACATTATTCAAGGAAATGTATATGTAACTAATAATGCTGTACTTACTATTGAACCTGGTACAGTAATTATGGGCGATGCTGATTCAAAAGGAACATTGGTTATCACTAAAGGAGCACAAATTATGGCAGAAGGCCAAGTTACTGATCCTATAGTTTTTACTTCTAACCGCAGTATGAAAAAAGCTGGCGATTGGGGAGGTTTGGTAATTCTTGGTGATGCTCCAATAAACAAATTTGGAAGCGTTGGTTCTTACAATATGGATCTTGATCCAGCTCTTACCGTATACGGAGGTGAAAATGCGGCGGGCAACTCAGGAATTTTAAAATTTGTGAGAATTGAATTTGCTGGTAAAAAAGTAAAAGGAGCGGATAGTTTTAACGGACTAACTGTTGCAGGTGCTGGAAGCAAAACAGTATTAGAAAACATTATGGTGAGCTACTCAGGAGGCGATTCATTTGCCTTTTATGGTGGAGACATAAATGCTTCTCAATTAGTTTCCTATAAATCAATTAATGATGATTTTAAATTTACCCAAGGTGCTCAGTGCCGTTTGTACAATTCTTTAGCTGTTAGATCATCTTACTTATCAAGTAACAAAGACGGTTCAAGATGTTTGGAGGTAAAAGCTTATGAAAAGAAAAGTGAAACTGATTTTACTAAAAAATTCACTTACGTTTCTGCTTCAAATATTACAATGCTGAATGACAGCGAAAATATTAAAGGCGACATTGAAAAAGGTTTAATAAAAGAAGCTGTGTATGTTGCTGAAAATGCATCTTTGGAAATGAAAAGAAGTGTAGTTTCAGGATTTAATCCAGCGGTATTATTAGATAATAATACTGAAATAAACTCTGCTAATTTAAAGAAAATTAAATTTGAAGAAATGTTCTTTAATCAATGCAGCGGTAATATATTTACAGAAAACAAAACTGATAATACTGACTTAGAAAACTGGTATGGAAACAGCATCTTCTCTAATGTTTATTCACATGCGGATAATAAAGAGACATTCGTTGATGTATACAATCCAAGAAGACCTGACTTTAGACTTCAATTAGGAAATATAACTGCTTCAAGCGGTAAATAGAATGCGTTTTTTCTCGTAAAAGGCAATTAAAAAAGGAAACAAAATTATTCTCTGTTTCCTTTTTTTTATTTGTAAAATTTTCTAATAAAAAATCTCAAATCTAATCAGATTGTCAATAAAATTAATCGGGCACTTTCAATTCAAAAAAATAATTCTTGGTACTGCAAATCAGTTAAACAGTTTTGAATCTAAACAATATATGATTATTGCTTATAATTTAGCTAATAGGGCCACAATGAATGATGAAAAAGAAAAATACATTCATAACTATCAGGTTATTATGTATTAATTTCAAACCGAAAAGCGCCGATTAAAATCTTAAAAAAAGGTTTGCAACAGAAGCAAACACAGGTAAAATCTTGACTTCTGAAAAAACTATTATTTTATCTTAATAACCACTTTTCCTTTTGCTCTGCCAGTTTCTACATAAGACAACGCCTCATTTGTATTTTCGAAAGAAAAAACTTTATCGACAACGGGCTTGATTATACCTAGCTCAATAAGCTTTGTAATTTCACTCAATTGTTCCCCATCAGATCTCATAAACAAAAAAGAATAGTATATATTTTTATTCTTTGCTTTTTTACGAATACTAAAACTTAGTAATGATAATACGATTTTTACAAACCAAGAAGCTTTGATTTCCTCAGCAAAAACAGGTGTTGGCGGTCCCGAAATAGAAATTAGTTTACCCCCTGATTTTAATATTCGCATCGATTTTTCGAGTGTTTTCTGATCTTGACTATTCAATACAACATCATAATTACTCAGCATCTTTTCGAAATCGCTGTTTTTATAATCAATAACGATATCGGCCCCAAGTTTTTTTAGTAGTTCTGTACTTAGAGCACCTGCAGTAGTAGCGACTTCTGCACCTAAATATTTGGCCAGCTGAAGAGCAAAAGTTCCAACGCCTCCAGAACCCGCCTGTATAAATACTTTTTGCCCTGATTTTACTGCACCTCTTTCAACCAAAACCTGCCAGGCCGTGAGCCCTACTAGAGGAATAGATGCAGCTTCTTCCATAGAAAGATTTTTAGGTTTAAAAGCAGCATCTTTTTCGTCAACGGAAATAAACTGGGCAAACGTACCTATTCGATGATCTGATACTCTAGCATAAACTTGGTCTCCAGTTTTAAACTTCTTCACATTCTTGCCTGTTCTTACTACCACCCCGGCTGCATCATGACCTAAGATAAGCGGTAGTTTATAGGGCAAAATGAGTTTAAATTCTCCTGTTTTTATTTTCGAGTCTAAAACATTAACCCCTGCTGCATGGATTTCAACCAGTATATCATTATCTTTTATGTCTGGTAAAGAAAGTTCTACACTTTGCAGACTTTGCTTTTTACTGTATTTATTTATTACAAATGCTTTCATTTTAGATCTTTTAAAATTTAATTAGCGAATAAGGTTAGTGTAGATTTTTTTAGGATTTACCAGATTGAAAGCCAGCTTAGGGAAAAACCTGCTCACAATATATAATAATTTAGAATCACCAACACGAATAGTAAATTGATCTTTTTTTATTCCAGTAACAAGCGCATTTACTAAATGTTTTGGAGTTATTTTTTTGTCGTTTCTTTTGGCTGTCATTTCTGTAGCTACAACTGGCGGAATCAGTTCAAAAACTTTCACATTAGTATTAAGTATTTCCAAATTTTTTCTCAGTATGCGGGTGTAAAAACTTAAAGCGGTTTTAGTTGCCGAATAAGTAGGTTCTTCTAAGGCAGGCACCATACTCAAAATTGAAGTTGTATTTATAATGGCAGCCTCTTTTCTTGATTTAAGCATATTCATAAAGATGTTATTAAGTCTTATAACACCAAAATAATTGATATTCATTTCATACACCGCGTTCTTTAAAATCTGTTCATTTGCAATTCCAAGATTAAGTGCCGGACTTCCAACCCCTGCATTATTATACAAGATATCTATGCCCCCCAAGGCAGTTACTTGATCAATAAGAGATTGCGCGTCATCCTGATTTTCAACATCACTTTTAATAACTATTAGTGAAGGAAACAGTCTTTTGGCCTCATCTAATTTTGGTTGATTCCTGCCTGTAACGATAACCTTTGCCCCTTCTTCCAAAAACTTTTTTGCAGATTCTAAACCAATACCAGAAGCTCCTCCAGTAATTAATACAGCTTTACCTTTTATATTCATTTTCTTTTATTTAAAGAATTGCTTTGTGTCGCCTACTGGGACATCATACTGATTATTTTTTAGTGCCAAAAACAATTCATCGGCTACTTCTTGAGGCGGAATACCATTTGCTCCACCTATTTCTGCAGAAAATTCGGTATTAACAAGCGGCGGATAAACTTCGTATATCTGAAGGTTTTTTTCTTCTTCATATGTATTGCGGAGCGCAACTGTATAACTATGCAGAGCCGCCTTGGTTGCCCCGTAAGTTGGTAATAATTTATGACTGCCAAATACAGCAATTGACGATACATTTACAACAGCAGCTTCTGTTTTTTGAATTAGATGAGGAAGTAAAAGCTCTGTGAAATGTATTACACTTAAGTAATTTGTATTCATTTCGATAGCTGCTTTTTCGTGCGCATTTAAAGTTTCACTTAAAAGATAAGTAAAAGCTGCTCCGGCATTATTAATAATAACATTTACCTCTGGATAATCCTGTTTTAATTGCTCAGCAATTCGTATTCTATCAGTTTCTAAAGACAAATCTCCTTGTAAAGCAACTGCGTTATCTAATTGTTTTAATGCATTTTGAAGACGTTCTTCGCTCCTGCCATTGATAATAATTTTATTTCCTGCAGCGTCTAGCTTCTTTGCAATTGCTAATCCTATTCCAGCACTTCCGCCGCTTATAAATACTGTATTTCCTGTTGTTTTCATTTTATAATTATTTAAATTAAATTTTATATTTTACTACTTGTCTATTTACCAACAAATTGATTGCTTTTTCCATTAAAAATTAGACTTTTTAGTCTATTTTAAAATATACTTTTTAGTCTATTTTAAAATAAAAAAATTTAGATGATGTATTGTTCTAATTCAGACTTAAGATTTTTCACTAATCCCTGCATTGGTTTCGCGTTCTGCATCACCCTGCACATTACTATTCCTCCTTCAACTGAAGCCACCAATTTGAAAGCAAAGACTGCTGGATCAAGTTTGTGGGAAAACTCACCATTATTAATTCCCTGCTGAAGCAGAGCGGTTAATTCCTGCTGGCCGTTTCTAAATACTTTTGCGACTTTTTCTTTTATAAAAGGATAATTATCGTCTGCCTCCACAGCAGCATTAAATATCGGGCATCCGCCAGAAATATAAGTATCAATAGGATTTTTATAAAAATCCAAAAAGGCATGTATTTTGCCCTTTATGGTTTTTGAGCTGTAAACTGCAGCTCTCATTTTATCAGAAACCATTTTAAGAGATAAGTCAATTACCTGCTCCGACAAATCTTCTTTATTTTCAAAATGACCGTATAAACATCCTTTGGTAAGCTTGGTTGCCTCCAAAACATCATCAATGTTAACTCCAGAAATACCTTTTTGATTATAAAGAGGTACTGCAGTTTCTAAGATAAATTGTTTTGTTTTTTCGGCCTTTGTCAGCATTTTGAAATAAGTTTAGACTGTAAATATACTAAAAAGTATATTTTACAATCTAAAAATTATGAAAATTTTATGTATTAGACTCACAAAATGAGTATCAACTCTAAAATATAACTATCTATTATTCAGAAAAAAAAGTAGACAACTCTATATATTTGAACCCTAAAGTAAGTTGAGAAAAATATTAATATCTAGAAAAATAAGTCATCGCTTTGGCAGAACATTCGTATGTAAAAAACTACTATTTTTATTAGGATCATAAAGCATAGCAGTACACAAACAATTTTTTCTTTCTTTACTTTTTAAGATGGGACAATTGACACAAGTTTTACAATTTTCCCAAAAAACATCATCGTTTGTAAGCTCTGAGAATGTAACTGGCTCAAAACCGAGATCATGATTCATCTTCATTACAGCAAGACTAGAAGTTAAGCTAAATATGCGGGCATCGGGATATTTCTCGCGGCTCAAGTCAAAAATCTCCTTTTTAATTCTTTTTGCAAGTCCGGTGTGTCTGAATTCAGGAGCGACAATTAAACCAGAATTAGAAACATATTTTCCATCTTCCCAAGCAGAAATAAAAGAAAAACCTGCCCACCTCCCATCTGATGCAAAAGCTATTACTGCTTCTCCTTTTTTCATTTTTGCTTCCAGCATTTCTGGAGGACGTCCCGAAATACCAGTTCCCCGAGCAGCGGCGGATGATGATGTAACTTCGCAGATTTGTTTGATCCAAAAAGTATGGGCGGATCTGGCTTTCTCAATAGTAAATTCAACTGGTTCCAAAACATCTTCATCAGGTAAAGGATTTTTTTTGGTATAAAGTGAACTGGAAAATATCGAACTTTTTTTAGTAAGATGTATTTTAGGATCTATGATAGGATTTATAATTTTCATAATACAGCCTATAGGATTTGAGAGATTAGCAAAACAGTAATAAATAAAACAATACTGAACACCATTAAATTGATCACTTTGTTTTTACTTTGTACAGATTTATTTGTTATATATTGTTTTGCAATCTCCTTACTTCTCGTTTTACTTGTTTTCATATATCTAATGTTTTTATTACAACTGCAGCATAAATTTTAGAATCTACAAACTAGATGACCCTATAAAACTGGTGAAAACAGCTGTATTTGTTTCTGATAATTAAAAAACAAATGGCATGCCAAGAAAAAAAACACCTAAATACAGATTGATTATCAAATTATTACACAATAAAATTATAATTAAGATTTTTAATTATTATCAAAATGATAAGATGATACTTCCAAAATGAGAAGCACAATCTGATTTTTTTTGGTCTAAATTTTTAAATCAAAACGACAGAATCTGAAAATTTATAATTAACTAATTTGTTTTATCATTTTTATAAACGAACATCTAAAATTGGAAGTATCTGAATAATATCGCAAAAAAAAAAGGCTGTTTCATAATGTATGAAACAGCCTCTCCTATTTTGTAAAGACAACTCTAATTCACCTATTAGTATAAATAATTCAGTGCTGTAATATCGTTAGCATTGAAAGCTCCAGTCTCACTTGAACCGAAACATGCTCTCATATAAGAAGTTGCATCATATCCAGAAGGTGTTCCTGGAATAAGAATAGCTCCAACACCAGCTGTTCCTTCATTTGAATTTTGCCCACAACTTTGACGGCTGAACCAGTCTGTATGACGCAGACCAATACAGTGACCAATTTCATGCGCTGCTACGTGTGCATTTACACCAGTTGAATAACTCTCTAATCCAGAATATAATGTAACTGAATTATAAGGGTTTCCTCCAGAAGGGAAACCTGCTACTCCACCTGCAGATCCTGTTTGTCTGCGTACAACAATGTTTGCACCAGAAGTACTTGAACTAAAGGTTAGTGTAAAGTTAATAGACAATCCTAAATTATTATATCTGTTAATTGCCGCCTGCAGTCCTGCACGCATATTTGTTGTTAGGGCTGTTGTCCCAGTCCCTGATAATCCCACAACTCTAATAGTTTTTGGAGCAGAAACTAGATTAGTAGTGCGGTATTGTTCTGTGGTAATTCCGCCGTGCAGATCCATTTTGTTTAATTGATCTTCTGTAATAGCTATACATCCTTCTACCAAGAATGCATCCTCAATGGTTCCATCTGCCTTTGTGTTTTTAATCACTTGAACATCAGAAGTATTTAATGAAAGTGAACGAAGTTTATTTAACACCTCTGGTGTTACTTTTAGCGATGAATCATTTGATTGAACTGTCTCCTCTTCTTTATTACAGGAAACCAGTACTAGAGCCATAAATGATAAGGCTAGAATTGCTTTAATTTTTTTCATAATAGGTTTTGTTTGGTTGTTAAAAAATAAACTGGTAAAAAAGGGGTCTTTACAAAATATTGTAATATTTATTATCAAATTTAAATATTTTTTAATCTTAAAATACTTATAAATTTAAAATTTAACAATTTTAACACTTTTTGTTAAATATTATTTGACGGCATTTTGCAGTATTGTGGCGCTATTGCTGAGATGAGAACTAAATCAATAAGTAATTACAAATCAATAAATTAAATATAAATATTAATATTTTAAATTTATATCCTATAAAAAATGCCAAAAACACTTTGGAATTTGTAACATATTTTAATTAAAACCATTTTTATTTCTAAATAAAATTACCTGAAAGATTTTACTGATCTAGTATGAAATAAAATATCGTATTTTTCTACAAATAATTTAATAACTTTGGATTAATCCTACTAGAAAAATACTTGATAATAAGTTATCAAAAGAAGATTCATCTTTGCCTTATTCTAATGACAGTGATAAAAGCAAAGTTTTTTTTAACAGCCCTAAGATCTACAGTAAATGAAGAAACAAATTACTTTTCTTTTTTTTATGATTACTACAATCAGCCTTTCACAAGGTGCTGAAAAATGGAGCCAGTTTCTAAAGAATGAGAAAGAAGGAAAATTTGAGAAATATTATTTTACTTCTTTAGAAAATGCAAATCGATACCAATATAAGGTTGTAAAAAAATTAGACACTACTTTTTGTGTCGTTGAAATAAATAATGTGCTGTCTAAAAAATCTTCTAATAAAAACCTGCCTGTTAATAACCTATGGAAGTTACCATCTAATTTTTCAAATCATACTGATTTCAAATATTATATCATAGCAGCTGATAGTATCAAATCGTTAATTAATGACTTAGAATCAATACATATTTCTGATATCAAAATTTTGGATAATCATCTTGCAGTTATAAAAAGTAATTCTAAAAATATTATTGATGAAATTATTGAATTTAACAGTGTTTTATCTGTTTCACAAGAATCGCTGCAGCCAAAAGCAGAATCGAAGATAATAGACCAAAATCTCACTATCAATTTCGTAAATATGGCAAATATTAACTTCCCTCTCATTACTGGCGAAAATCAAATTACTGCGGTAAAAGATGATTTTTTTGATGTAAATGATGCTGATTTATTAAATAAGCATATTGTTTCAAAAAAAGAATCGGCTAACGTGTCGACGCATGCAACGGCTATGGCTACTATAATTGCTGGACTAGGAAATAGTTCTGCATTAGGAAAAGGAGTCGCTCCAAAAGCTAAAATACAATCGTCTGATTTCTTAAACATTTATCCAGATGAAATAGCATCTTTAGAAAATACAGCTGTTCAAAATCATTCTTACGGAACTGTAATTGAGAATTTTTATGGTTCACTCGCAAATGCTTACGATGTTCAATTATATGACAATCCTGATTTAACTCATTGCTTTTCATCTGGTAATAGTGGTCTTGAAGGTTATAAATCGATTACAGGCAACTTCAAACAGTCCAAAAATGGTATAGTGGTAGGATGCATTGATCAAAATGAAGTAATTATGCCATTTTCTTCAAAAGGTCCTGCCTTTGATGGTCGCATAAAGCCAGAATTAGTTGCCTTTAGTACGCAGGGAACTTCAAATTCTACAGCATTAGCTGCGGGAATAATTACCCTGATGAAGCAGCACTATAAAACTCTAAATAATAACAATTTAAATAATTCATTAACTAAAGCAATTTTGATTAACAGTGCAAAAGACCTTGGTAAAAAAGGTCCTGATTACACATACGGTTATGGCAATATTAATGCTGATAAATGCCTAAAAACGATCAGCGAAAATAGAATTATATCTGGTGAATTAACCTCTGGTCAGATAAATTCACATACCATTACTATTCCTGCGAATGCAAAAAATTTAAAAACTACATTGGTTTGGAATGATCTTCCTGCACCCATCAACAGTAATATTAGTTTGGTAAATAATTTGGACTTGGAAATTATTTCGACTGATAATACCGCTTTTTTACCGTGGGTTCTTAATCCCGAAGCTCCTGAGCAGCAAGCTGTAAGAGGAAGAGATAATATTAATACTGTAGAGCAGGTAACTATTGAAAATCCTTTACCAGGATCATATACTATTAATATCAAAGGTTCATTTGTGTCTGAGACACCTCAGGATTACAGTATAGCGTATGAATATGAACTGGCAGATCAATTTGAATGGAATTATCCCGTTTCTAAAGATAATTTTCCTTACGATGGCAGAAACATTTCACCTTTTAAATGGAATTCTTCCTTTTCCGGCAACGTGGGACAATTATCTATTACGTACAATAATGGACAAACTTGGGAAATTATCGCTGATGGTATCAATCTGGATAATGAGCAATACACTTATATACCTGCAAAAGAAAAATTTTCAAAAGCAAAATTGAAAATGACCATTGGTAAAGCAGAATATATCTCTGAAAGCTTTATGATTTCTTATGATTTAAATATCACAACGAGCTTAGTTTGCGACGGCACCACAGAGATAAATTGGAACAGACCAGAAGCTGTCACTTCATTTAATATTTATGAGCTGACAGACGATAGTTTAGAATTTAAAGAGCAAACAACTAATACCACTTATGCATATACGGATGGGAAAATTCACACTGTTGCTCCCGTATTTGACAATAGCGAAGGAATAAAAAGTGAGTCGGTATTACAACATTCCCAAAATTCAAATTGTTATTTTGAACTTGCTTTCGCAACAGTTTTTGAAGAAAACAAAGTAAAGATTGATGCGAGTCTTTTCAGCTTATACAATATCAAGAGAATTGAACTGGTTAAAATAATTAATGATACCGAAAGTGTTATTAGTACAATAAATGACATTAGTTCTAAGACGTTTTCTTTCTTTGATAATACTCCAATACAAGGAAGCAATAAATATAAAATAAATATAATTTTAGAAAACAATACAACAATAAGTTCATTAGTTTTTGATACTAATTACCTTGGTAATGAGTTGTTTTTTGTCTACCCAACATTATTAAATAAGAATGAAGAATTAAATATTGAAGCCAAAAAACAGCCAAATGCTATTTTCTATTTATACAGCATTAGCGGTCAGAATACCATTACTTTTCCATTACCTTCTACAACCAGCAGCGTAAATTTAAAAAATGCGGCTTCGGGAATTTATATCTACAAAATAATTACAAACTCTGGTGAAATACAGACAGGAAAAATTGCAGTTCTTTAGGCTTACTTCTAAAACCAAAAAACCTTGATTGAAAAGACAATCAAGGTTTATAGGACGTTAGTAACTCTAAAATACTATTTTACATCCCAGAAAATTTTAGTACTCAAATTATCATTTGCTTTAACAGCATTATAATTATCTGGATTATAAACACTTTCTGAATTTGGATATGTCCAGCGTGTAGGAGGCGTTTTTCTAATTGTGCTTGTTTCATCTTCCATGAAAATTAAAGCTGGAAGTTTTAGCCTTCTCTGCTCTGCCCACGCTTCATCTGCCTGCATAACATTATAATGAATGTATTTTTGAAATGCAATTAAAGCTAATTGGTCTGAAGCTGCAGAAGCTCCTCCAAAATTAATAGTAGTAATGTATGCATCAATTTCAGCAGCAGTTGGTTCTGTTGTTGGTTTCCAATCCAAAATATCAGCTTTATCTCCCAATCTTACATAATATTCTATCGATTGTCTGACAGCCTTTTCAAAATGAGTTTTTGCTGTAGTTGCATTTCCGTTTCTTGTGTAATATTCTGCTAAGATTAAATTTACTTCGGCAGCATTTATCAATGTCCCCGGCAGCCATTTATTTCTGCTGATAACAGATCTATTGTAAACTGCAATTTTACCGTCAACAACTAACTGGGTCTGAGCTCCCGAAGCCAGTAATGGATCAAGCCCTGTAAAAACGGACGCTGTTTGGCCTTTTTCAAACAACCATGTCAAACGAGGATCGCCATTAGCATTCATGTGGTCAATCATTAATTTAGGAGCACTATTACTAAAACCGTCTTCTTCTAATGCATCTTCAAAACCTGCGCTATCCAAATCTCCATCTTGAGTATATACTCTAAATGCGATATTTTCAGCATTTTCATCAACTAATTTCCCCTCATTAATAATCTCCGCAATTTCACTATTTGATCTTGATGCAAAAGATGGAACTGCAGAAACTCTGTTTAAAATTCTCAATCGAAGCGAGTTGCAGTAGTTTTTCCATGCCGCAAGATCTCCTTTATTGATAAGGTCTTGGTTTTTAAATTCTAAGCCCACTTTAGTTGATAAAGCAATAGAATTTAATTCTGTAGAAAAAGCTTTTAATTCATCTAACATCTGAGTATAAAGCTCAATTTGATTATCATATTTTGCAGATGCATTCGCGTAGTTCCCTCCTGTTGAGCTGATTTTTCCTGCTTGAGAGAATGGAATGTCTCCAAAATTATCAACCATTTTTTCGGTATGATCATATAAATAAATCGTCGAAGTGATAGTGTAAATTCTATTTTCTGCTTGTTCTGCTGGAGATAAAGAACCCATTACTTTTTCTAACTCTCTGTACTGAGTTATAAAATTGTAATATCTCTTCCATCTATCATTGACGGCTGCTCCTGGAATATAACGTCCTGTTGTATTTAGAAAACCGTGCGCTTGAGTATAGTTTAAAGAAGTTGTTCTTATAACTGTAAAATAATTCCAATAAGATGGAATAACATCTTCAAAGTTAATTTTCATAAAACCAGCGAACTGTTTAGGTACAGTTGTCGATGTAACCGTAGATGGATCTCTGTATGCATCTTCAAAAGCATTCTGCGTGCATGAAGCGAAAAGAATCGATGCTGCAGCCAATGATGTATATAATAATTTTCTCATGTCGTATTTTTTTAATTATAAATTATCAATTAGAAAGAAGCTCTCAACATAGCCCCAAAACTTCTAGTAGATGGAGTAAGTCCAGCATTGTTAACGTTCTGCGACCATCTTGAACCTGAAGTCGTAGCCTCGGCATCCATATCTTTAATTGTTCTGTATAGATAAAATAAATTACGTCCGAATATTGAAAAACTTAATTTAGAAACTCCAATTTTTTCAGCCCATTCAGACGGCATATTAAATCCTAATGATAATTCTCTAAGTTTTACATAGTTGTTTTTCTGAATATACAAATCATAACGTGAGCTGCTGTACTGCGGACCTCCCCAGTTGTAAGTCATATTGTAATAACCTGCTTGTGAAATAACATTTGTATTTGGAGAACCATCCGCAGTAACACCATCCATAAGCATTCCATCTCTATACAATGTTTGTCCGCCCGGTCCTGCAGTGGCACTGTTAGGTACTTGAACTCCCTTACCGTTATCCATATAATAAGTCAAACCACCGCGCTCATTGGTACTGTATTTTAAACTTTCTTCTGTAAGTCCTCTTGAATGCATCCAGTTAACACCTGTTGGCATCAAATAACCTCCGTACGAGTAATCAATATTAACATCTAATGTTACAAATTTATAAGTAAAGGTATTTAACAAACCTCCAACACCTTGAGGTGTAGCCGTTCCGTATTTTTCCCATTTATCAGCATCAATCATATAATATCCATCAGAGTCAACCATTTTGTTTCCGCTTGCGTCCGTTTTTACAGGATGTGCATAAATTCCTCCCATAGGTTGTCCCACTACAGATTTTAACTGAGCTGCAGATCCATCATAATCGGCATGCAGTAATTCTGTTGCACCATTTGCCAGTTTCACGATCTTGTTAATATTTTTTGCCCAGTTTACGGTGACATCCCATGAAAAATCTTTTGTTCTAAAAGGAGATGCAGTAAGTGCAATTTCGAATCCTTTATTGCTAAGCTCTCCCACATTAGCCAAAATAGAACTCGCTCCTGTTGTTGGTGCCAATGTTAAATCAAGAATTTGGTCTTTAATTGTAGCGTTATAATATGAAAAATCTAAACCTAATCTTCTGTCAAAGAATTTCGTTTCAAAACCAAGCTCATACTCTGTTTTCATTTCTGGTTTTATTCCTTCATTTCCATATTTTGTAGGAGAAGTCGTGATCAAAACAGGAGTTGTAGTTCCTTGATTTCCAAGAGAAGTTTGGCTAAACGCAATATTTGCTGCATAACGATCTGGATAATTACCCACAATACCCCAAGAACCACGCATTTTTGCATAGCTGATAAATTCTGGTAACTGTACTGCATCAGACAATACAAAACTTGAGTTTACAGATGGATAAGTAAACGCATTATTATTTGGATTCATGGTAGAAGTTCTATCTCTTCTGATAGTTCCCTCAGCAAATAAATAGTTTTTGTAACTTAAATTTAAAGTTCCAAAAATCGCATCTTTTACAATTTCATATTTTGAAGATTTACTTAATGGCGTATTAACAGACGAGTTCATATCGTACCATCCCTCAACGCTTAGACCGCCATTACTTAATCTAGTAAGAAGTTTGCCTGTTTCTTGTGATCCTGAATATCCAAGAACGGCACTTACATTAAAATCTTCCGTAATTTTTTTATTATAGGTCAATAACAAATCTCCGTATAAGATGTTATAATCCTGCGATTCGATTTCGTAAGATCCTGGTCCAAATCCGTAGATTATAGGTTTATCAACTGGATTTCTTGATTCTATATTAACCGATGTTAGATCTGTAGAAGCACGTCCGCGCAATGATAAATCTTTTGTAATTGTAAGCGTTTCAGTTATACTTGCCATTAACCTATTTGTAATCTCATCCTGCTGGTTAGCATTTACATTCCAGAAATAATCTCCAATATCAGCTTTAAATCCGTTACGAATAATATTTTCACTTGGAGTTAAACTTTGATTGGTTCCAGTTACATATTTATAACCTAAACTTGTCTTATATTTTTCTTTGTACCAGTCACCATTATCAAATGGGCTCAACATTCCTGTAAAATTGTTAACCAGACGATCTAGGGCAAAAGTACGATTGGCAACATCTTGATTCATGTAACTTACAATTACATCAGTCTTAGAACGCGATCCAATTTTGAATGATGTATTTAAATTAAATGTATTTTTTTTATTGGTATTTCCCATACTCAATCCTTCAGATTCTGTATGTGTATAAGAGAAACGAATGCTGGAATTATCAGTATTGTTACTAAGAGCCAAATTCGTTGTTCCGTCCCATGAATTTTGAAACAAATTTTTATATCCATTTTTTTGAGCAGAATACGGACGAATTACACCATCCCAAGACATAATAGGCTGTCCGTCAAACCATGGTCCAAAATTATTTGTACTAGCAGAAACTCCCCTTGTATCAGGCACACCATCTCCATTTGTATCATATTGTGCAAAACCATCTGGTGCTAAATATCCCGTTGAGTAATTAGCATTTGTCCATCCTGGTCCTCTTTCATATTGAAATCTAGGCAGGTATGCAATTGAATTATTAGAATAACTGGTACTAAAATCAACACCTAGTCCTTTTTTTCCTCTACCCGATTTTGAAGTAATCAACACAACTCCATTTACCGCTTCAGAGCCATATAATGCAGCAGCCGAAGCTCCTTTAAGAATAGATATATTTTCTATATCTTCTGGATTAATATCTGCTAATCCGTTAGCTTTAATTCTCTGCTGGTTCCAGTAGTCACTATTATTTACTTCTCCGTCTCGAATAGGCACCCCATCTAAAACAATTAACGGCTGATTTCTACCCGTGATAGAATTAAGTCCTCGAATTTGAATATTGATTGCTCCAGCTCCTCCAGGTGTAGACGAAATTCTAACCCCAGGCGCTTTACCATATAAAGAGTTTGCAATAGTTGGTGAAGCAGTTTTTACAATCGCATCGGCTTTAATGGTACTTGTTGCGTAGCCAATTGATTTATTTTTTTTCGATTGTCCTAATGCTGTCACCGTAAGTCCTTCAAGCTCATTAGTATCAGTTCCTAATTTTATTTTTAATCCATCTACTGCTTTTATCTCTACAGTTTTAAATCCTACTGAGCTTATAATTAATACCGCTCCTGGTTTTACTGATATTTTAAAAATACCATTTTCATCTGTAGTAACTTCTTGCTTTGTTCCCTTCTCTTTAACATTGGCATAAGGCACAGGAAGATTTGCATTATCTGTAATTACACCAGAAATAGCATCGTTTTGAGCATGCATCTCTTGAAAGCACAGCACTGCTAGAAAAACTAACAATACTTCGTATAACAGTTTTTTCATATTATTTGGTTTGTTTGTAATTGGTTTGTTTGGTTATTAATTTTTAGAACTTCTTCTGATCCCCAGAAGTATAGTCTGCAATGTCACATTACTTTTCCTGTATTTAGAATTGTAATTGTTTTGCCGTATTTAGAATTCTTTATTTTTTTTTCATAAGCAGCTATTTTTTGGTGAATAATAATTTTAAAAATTGGCATGTAAAGGCTTGCTAAAACGATTTAGTAAATCGTTTTAGTGATTGCATTAAAAAAATTTATTTAGATAGAGCCTTTAACAATAAAGTCTTTTATTTTGACTACTTTAAATTTATGATGTCGAACAACTGTTCAACTATAGTAAAAATCAAATTAAGATTAAATCCAAATCTTATCTTACTCTGAAAAATATTTTCTGCTTTTTACTGACCTAGAAAATTAATATAAACATGCGTAATTATGAAAATATATACTCAAAGTTCATCCCGTATAAATTGTTAATTTTATATTAAATTATAGCTAATTTTGTTAAACAAATATATATATTAAATCGAAGTACAAAAACGTTTTAGAATATTTTTTTACACTTAAAACCTTTATTTTTAACTTTAATATTAAATATTCCATCGCTAAACCCGATTATCATTGATATTAATTCATTTCCTAAGGAAGAAAAATTTTCATAAAAAAAGCATAAATTAACATTTTTTTACAGTAAAAGTATTTTATTAAAACCCTGTAAAAAGAGTACCTTTCAATTTCCAAATTTGACATTAAACAGAGATAAAATGTTGTTCAAAGTATTAGAATTGTCATTCATCTAAATTTTATCAATAAAAATTAAAAAACCCGTCTATTTCTGGAATTGAACTATATTAGTAGAAAAATTTTAAAATTTTCTACAGAAAACATCTTGACTTCAAAAAATACATTTTTTACTTAAATATTTTTTCATTAAAAAAGATGAAGGTGAGTTATGCATTTTGTAGTTTTAAGAATGTACAAAAAAAGCCTATAAATAGGCTTTTAAAATTCAATTTCATCAAAAAATCTTTTTTATGGATTTTTAGGTGAAGTTTTAGGACTAGTTACAGTATCCTTACGGTTTGAATTTACCGCAGGATTTGTACTCTTTGTCTTTTTACCAGCTTTATTTTTATGCTGGCTTTTTACTGTATCCGTTTTGTGTGTACTGCTTTTCTGCATAGTAGAATCTACAGTGGTTTTTGATTTTTTTGTCGGAGTCTGTTGTGCAGTTGCTGTTGCAGCAAAAACTAAGAATGCACAAGTTAAAATTAAATTTTTCATAATATTGATTTTTAAGAAGTTAAGCGAATAGTATAACTATTTACGCTTTTCAAATATCAACATTAGACATGACACAATCTTATATATTTTTAGAATTTACTTTATATTCTTCCCATATTAAAAAACTGTAAATCAACATTTTAATATTTAATTAATCTAGAAACTTTTTTATTAAAAAAAACTTTAGACAAAAAAATATCCTGATTCTTATTTTAGCTTCCATCAGCTCCTGAAAGATAATCTTAAATACTATATAAGTATCAATCACAAATGTTTAGTGTTAAGTATTATTGGAGAGGCTGTTTTTTGTTATTCTAACACTACAAAGAAGCATTTGATTACTTGACCACGAGATATGTTTAGAAAGCGTTTAAGCGATGTTAACCATTCAACAGCTTTAATCCAGAAGTCCTTTTAGTTTTAAAAATGTAAATATGATTTAATCATTATTTACTATTATCTAAAAATGTACTGTTTTTAAATCCTTCCAAACTTTTTTTACATGGGTTAAAAACTAAGATTTTGATAACGGTGCAGTTGAATTCTAAATGAAGTTTTATACATGTAAACACTTAAAACGACTAAAAACAAAAAATCCTCATCAAATAAATGATAAGGATTCTTCAAAAAAAGGCGACGACATACTCTCCCACAATACTGCAGTACCATCTGCGCAGGCGGGCTTAACTACTCTGTTCGGGATGGGAAGAGGTGAGCCCCGCCGCAATAACCACCTTAAGGTTTTTAGTAATTAGTGCTTAGTGTATAGTAATTAGTCCTTAGACTCTTTACCAGTTACTTTCACTAATTACTGCTCTGCGTCGAGCAAATATTTTAACATACTGAGATAAAGAAAAGTAAATATATTTTAGAAAGTTTCCTCCTCCCGTCTTTCGGCGGGAGGAAAAGGGTGTACATAAGCTTACGGATTATTAGTACTACTCGACTATGACATTACTGCCTTTACATCTATAGCCTATCAACGTGGTCATCTTCCACGATCCTTAAAAGAAATCTCATCTTGTGGTGGGTTTCGCGCTTATATGCTTTCAGCGCTTATCCCTTCCAAACGTAGCTACTCTGCGGTGCCCCTGGCGGGACAACAGATACACTAGAGGTTTGTCCAATTCGGTCCTCTCGTACTAGAATCAGATCCACTCAAATTTCTAACGCCCGCAGTAGATAGAGACCGAACTGTCTCACGACGTTCTGAACCCAGCTCGCGTGCCACTTTAATGGGCGAACAGCCCAACCCTTGGGACCTTCTCCAGCCCCAGGATGTGACGAGCCGACATCGAGGTGCCAAACCCCCCCGTCGATATGAGCTCTTGGGGGAGATCAGCCTGTTATCCCCGGCGTACCTTTTATCCTTTGAGCGATGGCCCTTCCATGCGGAACCACCGGATCACTATGCTCTACTTTCGTACCTGATCGACCTGTATGTCTCTCAGTCAAGCTCCCTTATGCCATTGCACTCTACGCACGGTTACCAAGCGTACTGAGGGAACCTTTAGAAGCCTCCGTTACTCTTTTGGAGGCGACCACCCCAGTCAAACTACCCACCAAGCAATGTCCCCCGCAAAACGGGGTTAGGCCTCAGATAAACAAAGGGTTGTATTTCAACAATGACTCCACAACGCCTGGCGACGCCGCTTCATAGTCTCCAACCTATCCTACACATCATTTATCCAAGGTCAATACTAAGCTATAGTAAAGGTGCACAGGGTCTTTTCGTCCCACTGCGGGTAAACGGCATCTTCACCGTTACTACAATTTCACCGAGCTCATGGCTGAGACAGTGTCCAGATCGTTACACCATTCGTGCAGGTCGGAACTTACCCGACAAGGAATTTCGCTACCTTAGGACCGTTATAGTTACGGCCGCCGTTTACTGGGGCTTCAATTCAATGCTTCTCCGAAGATAACATCTCCTCTTAACCTTCCAGCACCGGGCAGGTGTCAGGCCCTATACTTCATCTTACGATTTTGCAGAGCCCTGTGTTTTTGATAAACAGTCGCCTGGACCTCTTCACTGCGGCCCCGATTGCTCGGGGCGACCTTTCTCCCGAAGTTACAGGTCTATTTTGCCTAATTCCTTAGCCATGAATCTCTCGAGCACCTTAGGATTCTCTCCTCAACTACCTGTGTCGGTTTACGGTACTGGTTCTTACTGCCTGAAGTTTAGAGGTTTTTCTTGGAAGCCCTTAGGCGCACTATCTCTTTGTCCGAAGACTCCGAGTACTATCGTATTTCACCAAGCTCTACGGATTTGCCTATAGAGCCTATAGCTAGGTACTTTAACGAACTATTCCGTCAGTTCGCGGCGCTTTCATCACTCCGTCACCCCATCACAGCAATAAGAAGTACGGGAATATTAACCCGTTAGCCATCGACTGTCCCTTTCGGGTTCGCCTTAGGACCAGACTAACCCACAGCTGATTAGCATAGCTGTGGAAACCTTAGTTTTTCGGTGTGCGGGTTTCTCGCCCGCATTATCGTTACTTATGCCTACATTTTCTTTTCTGACCGGTCCAGCATACCTTACGATACACCTTCTGCCCTGTCAGAATGCTCCCCTACCACTTACAGTAAACTGTAAATCCATAGCTTCGGTAATATGCTTATGCCCGATTATTATCCATGCTCGTCCGCTCGACTAGTGAGCTGTTACGCACTCTTTAAATGAATGGCTGCTTCCAAGCCAACATCCTAGCTGTCTGGGCAGACAAACCTCGTTCTTTCAACTTAGCATATATTTGGGGACCTTAGCTGATGGTCTGGGTTCTTTCCCTCTCGGACTTGGACCTTAGCACCCAAGCCCTCACTGTTAGTGAACATTATACAGCATTCGGAGTTTGTCAGGAATTGGTAGGCGGTGAAGCCCCCGCATCCAATCAGTAGCTCTACCTCTGTATAACTTTATAACTAACGCTGCACCTAAATGCATTTCGGGGAGTACGAGCTATTTCCGAGTTTGATTGGCCTTTCACCCCTACCCACAGGTCATCCGAAGACTTTTCAACGTCAACCGGTTCGGTCCTCCACTGTGTGTTACCACAGCTTCAACCTGCCCATGGGTAGATCACACGGTTTCGCGTCTAACACTACTGACTAAAGCGCCCTATTCAGACTCGCTTTCGCTGCGGATCCATGTCTTAAACACTTATCCTTGCCAGCAACGTTAACTCGTAGGCTCATTATGCAAAAGGCACGCCGTCACCCCACGAAAGGGCTCCGACCGCTTGTAAGCGTATGGTTTCAGGATCTATTTCACTCCGTTATTCACGGTTCTTTTCACCTTTCCCTCACGGTACTGGTTCACTATCGGTCTCTCAGGAGTATTTAGCCTTAGCGGATGGTCCCGCCAAATTCAGACAGGGTTTCACGTGCCCCGCCCTACTCAGGATACCACTATCTATTATACTTGTTACCCATACGGGGCTCTCACCCTCTATGGCGTTACTTTCCAGCAACTTCCGGTTCCTTGTACATAAAATGTCGTGGTCCTACAACCCCAGCACTGCCGTAACAGCACTGGTTTGGGCTAATCCGCGTTCGCTCGCCACTACTTACGGAATCACTTTTGTTTTCTTCTCCTCCGCCTACTTAGATGTTTCAGTTCAGCGGGTTTGCCCACCTATCGGTGTGTTATGCCTTCAGCATAACGGGTTGCCCCATTCAGGTATCTGCGGATCAATCGGTGTGTGCCCGTCCCCGCAGCTTTTCGCAGCTTATCACGCCTTTCATCGCCTCTGAGAGCCTAGGCATCCCCCATACGCCCTTATTTTGCTTATTGTACCAATCTTGTTTCTTAAAACAAGACCGTTTTTTTTGTTCTTTGTTATTGCTAACAAAAAACGCTTTCTACTTTCTTATTATTTTCTTATCTCAATATGTCAATGAACTTTGTTTCGCTTTAAGCCATAGGCTGTAAGCTGTAAGCTTTCGCTTTTGTGGAGAATAACGGAGTCGAACCGTTGACCTCCTGCGTGCAAGGCAGGCGCTCTAGCCAGCTGAGCTAATCCCCCATTTTAAATCTTAGATTTTAGAATTCAGATTTTAGATTTCTTAATTCTTCTCTAATTTCCTTTGGTGAATCCCAGCTTCCAGAATTTCCTTTAATCAAGCTTACAGTCTTTTTTTTCTGCTTTTGTAATTTACAATTCATAATTTACAAGCATCATTTTAAAAAGTAGTCCCGGGCAGACTCGAACTGCCGACCCCTACATTATCAGTGTAGTACTCTAACCAGCTGAGCTACGAGACTCTGTTTTACTTAATTTTCATTTCTTTTAAATTAACAGCAAGAGTAATACAATCTCCAATTCAGATTCCTTTAAATAAAAACCTTTTTTCCTAAGCGTGTGCAGGCACTAACACTCAGGCTCTAGAAAGGAGGTGTTCCAGCCGCACCTTCCGGTACGGCTACCTTGTTACGACTTAGCCCTAGTTACCAGTTTTACCCTAGGCAGCTCCTTGCGGTCACCGACTTCAGGCACCCCCAGCTTCCATGGCTTGACGGGCGGTGTGTACAAGGCCCGGGAACGTATTCACCGGATCATGGCTGATATCCGATTACTAGCGATTCCAGCTTCACGGAGTCGAGTTGCAGACTCCGATCCGAACTGTGACCGGCTTTGTAGATTCGCTCCTGGTCACCCAGTGGCTGCTCTCTGTACCGGCCATTGTAGCACGTGTGTAGCCCAAGGCGTAAGGGCCGTGATGATTTGACGTCATCCCCACCTTCCTCACAGTTTGCACTGGCAGTCTTGTTAGAGTTCCCGACTTGACTCGCTGGCAACTAACAACAGGGGTTGCGCTCGTTATAGGACTTAACCTGACACCTCACGGCACGAGCTGACGACAACCATGCAGCACCTTGTAAATTGTCTTGCGAAAGTTCTGTTTCCAAAACGGTCAATCTACATTTAAGCCTTGGTAAGGTTCCTCGCGTATCATCGAATTAAACCACATGCTCCACCGCTTGTGCGGGCCCCCGTCAATTCCTTTGAGTTTCATTCTTGCGAACGTACTCCCCAGGTGGGATACTTATCACTTTCGCTTAGCCACTGAAATTGCTCCCAACAGCTAGTATCCATCGTTTACGGCGTGGACTACCAGGGTATCTAATCCTGTTCGCTACCCACGCTTTCGTCCATCAGCGTCAATCCATTAGTAGTAACCTGCCTTCGCAATTGGTATTCCATGTAATCTCTAAGCATTTCACCGCTACACTACATATTCTAGTTACTTCCTAATAATTCAAGTTCAGCAGTATCAATGGCCGTTCCACCGTTGAGCGATGGGCTTTCACCACTGACTTACTAAACCGCCTACGGACCCTTTAAACCCAATGATTCCGGATAACGCTTGGATCCTCCGTATTACCGCGGCTGCTGGCACGGAGTTAGCCGATCCTTATTCTTACGATACCGTCAAGCTCCTATACATAGGAGTGTTTCTTCTCGTACAAAAGCAGTTTACAATCCATAGGACCGTCATCCTGCACGCGGCATGGCTGGATCAGGCTTGCGCCCATTGTCCAATATTCCTCACTGCTGCCTCCCGTAGGAGTCTGGTCCGTGTCTCAGTACCAGTGTGGGGGATCTCCCTCTCAGGACCCCTACCCATCGTTGCCTTGGTAAGCCGTTACCTTACCAACCAGCTAATGGGACGCATGCTCATCTTTCACCGTTGTGACTTTAATAATTAAACCATGCGGTTTGATTATACTATGAGGTATTAATCCAAATTTCTCTGGGCTATCCCTCTGTGAAAGGCAGATTGCATACGCGTTACGCACCCGTGCGCCGGTCTCTATCTCCGAAGAAATATACCCCTCGACTTGCATGTGTTAAGCCTGCCGCTAGCGTTCATCCTGAGCCAGGATCAAACTCTTCATCGTATATTTTAATATTATATATCGGTGAATATCTATCGGTTCTTTTCGAATCTTGCAATTCTATTACTCTTATTCTTCTGTTCTAACATCTCTGTTAAAACGGCTGTCAATTCAATATGTCTACGAACGTGTCTTCTTTTCTATTCCGCTTGTTTCTCAAAGCGGGTGCAAAAGTAGTTACTTTACCAGCATTTACAATACTTTTTGATGATATTTTTTCATCTTTTTTTTAAATTTTTTCTTAACTTTCTGATAACATTAAAGTTAAGATATAAAATCTTTAAGGTTTTACGTACTACTTTTCTTTCAAATAGGTTTTTAAGCAAAAAAAATAGAAGAGTTTTATTGAATTCTCACGGGCATATTAAAAGTAACACTAAAATTTTAAGACAAATTACCAGAGAAATTCTACATCTGACAAACCTTATAGTAAACAAACATCCTATATAAATAACTTCAAAAAATACTCACGAGACAGTTCTGCAAAAGCGATTGCTCAATTTTAATAAAGACATAATTCGAACAGAGAATATTAATTTGTGATAAACTTAATGATTGCACTATTAGAAATTGCTCCATTTAATATCAGCATACAGTTATTCTCGGATTATTAATTAGATGATACTGAATCCTAAATCCTTTATTTAAAATAATATAGAAAAGCCACTAGTATATTTTGTAAATAAATCTACTGCAATTAGGATTATTAAAACAAATAGAAGAACTAATAAATAGGTAATTATTTGCGCTTTTTTATTGAATTCGAAAGTGTCGGGATTTATAAAATAGTCAGCATACACCGCCTGAGAAATTTTAATTTGCGGGCAAAACAGCGTAACGCCATTCAGAAAATGACCAATTAAATCGTATTTGTTTTTTGGGATATAAGTCATCCCATTATCTGCTTTAGAAAAATGAATAGGAATTTGTTTACCATCTTTAAAACCGAAAATATATCCCGGAGAATATTTTGTTCCGATTTTCCTATCGATATCACTTACATAATGCTCCGTACTATGTTCGAGCTCTTTATACAAAATACTATTGATAATGCCGTCGTACTGGTGATAATGTATACCATACTGATCGACAGAAATAAGGATTATCTTTTTTAGCTTTTGACGATTGTAACTCTTATAAAGAGCCCAAAGACCCCAAAGTAAAATTGGGAAATATATTAGGTTGAAGATCATTTCACCATTAGATATAATGCTATTATGCTCCATCTGAATACTTAAAGGAATTCCAATAAATAATGCTAGCATTGCAAAAAACAAAATTCCAAACATCGTGAAAACTAATACCGTTGCCGCTAGATTGCGTTCAGAAGATATTTTGGGGAAATTTTCTTTGCTATAAGACATTACTAAAAAAAATCATTAAAATTGAAATCAGGATTAGGGTTAAGATTTACGATCTTGCATATCTTATAACAATATTCGTCGGAATATCAAATTAAAACAGAATAAATTAAAAAATGAAATTATTGTGCAAATTTTCTAACCTGTGAGAAAAAAGTTCAATCTTAAAATAACTAAATTGAATTATAATCTTCAACTAAACAATTTAGAAACTAAACTTTTCCTCAGGCTTTTCAGATATGATTATATTTTGCAGCGACTTAAAAAGTTTTCTAAAATTTGTACGTTTCTTCAAAAACTGCACTCCATTAAATTTGGTCATTGCTTCCTCTATCATAAGTCCTGAATCTCTGGAATAAAGCACAACTGGAATTCTTTTTAGACCTTTAATATCTCTAAGTAATTTAAGAAATCCGCTGCCATCGAGATATGGCATGTTGTAATCTAAAAAAATGATATCTGGCGCCAGTTTTGAATCCTGAAGCTTTTTTAGCGCTTCAAGTGCACTGCTTTCTACTGATGATCGAATTTTGTCACTAATTGCATTCAAGACTAATACAAAAATCTCTGCATCATCATTTGTATCGTTGACTAGTAATATATTTCTGTATTTCATTTCCCCATTATTTTTTTTTAGCAAAAAAGTGCTGCAGTAAGGACTTATTGCCTTTAAATTCAATACAATTTTATAACAAATTAAAACTACATCAAAGTTGATAATAGTAATTTGTAATAACTAGGAAAAACTTTGTAATAACTTACAATCGATACTTTAATTGAAAAATGAAAGACGCTTATTTTGTTCTAGCGATGTCAGTTATAAAGCAGTATTTTTTATTTTTATAGTCTGTGATAATATTAAATCATTTAATTCTCATTTAAAATGACAAAAATCAAAACTACTATCAAACCTTTTCTTACTGTAAACAATGCAATAAAAGCAGTTGATTTTTACGTCAATGCCTTTGGAGCTGTTGAATCAAAAAGATATTTGCTTGAAAACAATAAAACCTCATCAGTAATAACAATTGAAGATGCTGAATTTTATCTCAGCGACGAAGAACCATGTGATGGAACTCAAACTGCCAGCCAGACATCCAATAATCCAATTAGAATAATTTTAGAGACTAAAAATGCAGATAAAATATTTGAAAGTGCACTAAAATTTGGGGCATCAGAAATTTGTCCCATAACAACCGAAGAAGACTGGAGAATAGGTAAACTAAAAGATCCTTTTGGGCATATTTGGGAAATTGGATATCCTTTTTAAATAACTACAGAAAACATATAATATACAAAACCTAAAAACTTAAAAAATACAGCTAAGTATCTGATTATAGATTAAAACGGCTCGAATAATTCTAAATTATATAACACTGCAGCAAAATTGTATAATTTAAAACGTGGAACCAAGCGCTACTTTTGGTTCAAGAAAAAAGAAATAAGTTTATACAAATACACGTTAATTAAATTATGAAATTAGCAGCAATCAATAGTCCAGTTTTCAAATCAGCTAAAAAAAATAAAATTGAATCTGGCACCAATTTCGCAGATGGAGCATTTCATCTTCAAACGCAAAATGAAAATCTTTTAACAGACCTATATAGTAAATCTGATGATGAACCAGACTTTGACTGTGAGTTTTTGGATACAGCCTATAACTGTAGTGAAAACGAAAGTTTAATTGATTTGGATTCTGAAGATGATCTTACAGATCAATTTAATGACAACCAATGGGATGCCGATATCTATGATCCATATTTAGAATCTACTTATTACTAAACAGGAAATTTTTAGCTAAGCTTTCTTGCTTTAATCGCAAGATCGATCTACCAGTTTAGAAGCTTCAATAATGGTTCTCAGACGAGCATCAGGTTGCTCAAAAGTTTTACGACTTTTAATATCTTTCGAAGGCATTAAAAAATGCGCCCATTGTCTCCAATTGGCGCATTTTAATTTAAAAACTACTGAAGTAATCTTTTTAGCTTCGCTAATGTATCAGTGTTATTATCTACTTTAGTCCAATCTGTTTTTTGTGTTGGGTCGATACCGTTAAAATACTTTTCAATATTAGTGTAACCGTCATTATTCAAATCTTTGTTCGCATCAGAAGCGTCCTTGTGATTTAGACCATATTTTATTTCCCAAGCATCAGAAATTCCATCATTATCCGAATCTTTGTATGCTTTACCTTTGTAGTGAGGGTAACCTCCTACTTGATCTGGACTAGTTATAATTCCTTTTTTATATGAGTCGGCTGGAAGTCTTCTTTTTATAAATTCTGCACCGATTGCATTTTCCAAACCGTCTTTAGCATCAATTTTTCCGGTGCGGACTTGATTGATAACGCGTTCATCAACGGCATCTCTCTTAGGCAGTGTTGCTCCCACATTATTTAATACAAATTCATATGCTTGTTCAGCCGTCATAATTGTAACATGAGGCATTGAAAATGGTCTACTCTGTTTAATGTAATCTAAGTCATCTTTAGATTCTTCTAATGAAAGTTCTTCCAATTGAACTCCCCCATTCCAGTTATCAGCAGTCACTTCTGGGGCTCCCACTATATAATTTCCATCAACATACGCTCTGCCAAAAGTTTTAGGTTCCATATAGCGCGATTCTGGTTTTAAGATCCTATATCGAATCGGCTGATCTGTTGGAGTGATTGGTCCCGGTTTAAAATAATTATTAATAATATTGAATAATGAGCGATGGTCTCCGCCATCCAGAGATCGATTCCACCAATTGAACACCACATTATTTACAAAATTAAAGTCGCCATACATCCCGATTGAAGCATTTCTCGAAATATTGTCCGCCCATAAATTTCTTAAAAAAGTACTGTTTAATCCTCCAATTGTACTTCCGAAAGCATGATTGTAAACATCTAATCCCTCAGCTGAAATTGTATTCTGAATAGTGACATTACAGGCTGGCAGTTTTTCTGCTGCGGCTTTTTTATTAAGCTGAAAAAGGTGTCTGTAAAGCGAAATATTTTCATCTAGTCCCCAGCTTACCGAGCAGTGGTCTATAATAACATTTCCTATAACATTGCCGCCAAGAGCATCATCTCTTCGAGTAACGTCTGTAGCTCCACGTCTAAAACGCATGTGCCTGATGATGACATCATGAGTATTTATTTCTAAAGTCTCTCCCGCTATGCAGATGCCGTCACCCGGAGCTGTCTGCCCGGCAATGGTTACGTAAGGTGCACGCATACTGATAGGCTTTTTTAATTTAATGATTCCCGAAACATTAAATACAATGGTTCTTGCTCCCACTGCTTCACAGGCCTCTCTAAAAGTCCCTTTTCCGCTATCTTCTAAACTATTCACTATAAATATTTTACCGCCTCTGCCCCCTTGGGTAAAAGCACCTCCGCCTTCGGCACCTGGAAAAGCTGGAATGTCTGCCTGCACCAGATCTTTAGGATAGGAAGCCCAAGGAACGTAAGGACGTCCTTGTTTCGCTTGTTCTTTTATAATGTGGTAATTAGTATTCCATATTTCGTCCAATCTTTTTTCTTCGCTTGCTAAAACAGCATCTGTTTTATCTTGAAGCGGTTTCGGAATTTCAGGATACTGCGCATACGCTGATGAAAAAACACAAAAGCAAGCCGCAAGAATGGTGCGCTTAAAAATAATTTTTTCTAAAATATTCTGCATAATTTTTCTTAAAGTTTATCGATTACCAATTAAGGCAATACCTAATTTTTTCTTTCTATTTTTAGTATTGAACGTTTTTCAATTCATTTACGCCATTTGGCAAATGTTTGTTACATTCGAATTATTGTGTAGATGGTTTGGATTTAATGAGAGCAGTAAATTTTTGGATTATGGCATTTTTTTTATAATTACATGACCAATATGGCTCAAAGGAATCGTTTTGTGAGATAAAAAAAGTAAACATAAACCCACATACATCAACGTGTGAGTATATGGGCATTATGCAACAAAAATTAACTAACCTAACTATTTTAATACGCAGGGTTTTGCGCATACTCTCCAGAATCCAATGATATAGCTGACAATGGAATTGGACGTAAAATTTTATAATTTCCTCCATTTCCTAAAAATGGATCAATACCGCTGTCAAAAAGTGCCTTAATGTCTGGATTTCTTACTTTCGTATACTCCATAAGTTTTCCAGTGCGTTTCAAATCAAGCCATCTAAAACCTTCACCAGCCAATTCTCTGGCTCTTTCCTCTAAAATAAAATCTAAGTCCACGTCTGCCTTTAGAGAAGCACCCGCTCGCTGGCGTACCACATTAACACGCGACAGGGCGCTCGCTGTATTTCCTGATTTAAAATAGGCTTCAGCAGCAATTAAGTAAGTTTCTCCTAATCTTGCCAAATACAAATCATGAGTGTATTGAATAGAAGGAGTCGATGTTTGTACCCGATCATATTTTTTGAGTGCAGGATAATCTGTAGTATTCAAACGATCCCACCAATGGTCTGAAATTGGCGATATTATAGTTTTCGCACGGTTGATAGGATCTGCTGCTCTCCAAACCGGCACATCAGCAATTTGGGCTGCTGTCCTAGGGTAATAGTAAGCAACAGGAGTATTTGCCGGGTTTAATCTCCAGCCCGAATAAGGTGTAGTTTTAATATTTAAAAATGTTCCTTCAAATCTAGTATCCTCATCTTCAAACAATGTCAATAAATACTGGGTTGGATGGAGCGTGCTTTTCTTTACAACTCCATCGTTCGCTCCCTGCACTAATGGTCCCCATGGATAATCCCAATTATGAGACAGTCCTCCGCTTTGGGTAGATTCCGGCGAATACTGAATTGACCATAAAACCTCTTCGTTTTTATCTTTGTTATATTCGAATAATTTTTCAAATGTTAAATTTAGTCCTTGACTTCCTATTGCAGCATCTGCAAGCACTGCAGCATCAGTAAAGTCCGAAGCTGCCGCAAACGGCTCGTATCCACGAGTCAAATATACTTTAGCCAGTATATGCTGCGCGGCACGCTGCGTTACTCGTCCAAAATCAGATTGAGTTGCAGGTAAATCGACTATAGCTTGTTTTAATTCATCAATAATAAACTGATAAACATCTTTTGCAGGAGTTCTTTCAAAGTGGGTTATTGGTTCACTTATCAGGTCTTTTACCAAAGTTACATCTCCGAAATTTTGAACTAACAGAAAATAATAATAGGCTCTAATTGTTTTTAACTCCGCAATTCTAGATTTTAAGGCACTAAAATCTTCTGTCCTTTCAGCATAAGCCAATCCCATATTGGTTTTTTGGATACTCTGGTACAAAGAGCTAAAAAACACATCTACTTCTGTTGTTCCCGGTGTCAAGTTCTGATAAGAAGCCAGTCCTGCCGGAACCTCTTCATGAGCATTAAAAAATAGATCTGTCCCTGCACAAAATATATATGGAGTGGGCTGATATATTTTACGTAACGACGCATAAGCTGCGTTAACCAATCCTTCATATCCTTCTTCTGTGGTATAATAATTTTCCGCAGTAGTATTACCAAGGTTATCTTCTTCTAAATAATCTGAACAACCTGTACATATGAGCGTTAAAAGAAGTATTGCTATTTTTATATTTTTCATCTTATTAAAATTTAAGGTTAACACCAAGCTGATAGATTACATAAGCAGTATTTGTGGCATCTACACCAGACATTTCTGCACCAGCCCACTCAGGATCAAATCCATCATATTTAGTAAATGTGAAAGGATTTAAAACATTCGCATATACTCTCATGGATGACAACCCCATTTTAGACAAGACATTAGTACTAAAATTATATCCTAATGTAATATTCTGAATTCGAACAAACGATACGTCTTTATTAAATCCTGGGTAGCCATATGCTTCGGCACTTTCACCCCAATACTGCCCAGTAAAGGTAGCTTGAGGATATGTATTGGAGCTTCTGGCAGGTGTTATAGGATTTTCTCTCACATAATAAGGCACATCCAAAATGACTTTACTGTTAAAATCTGTAAACTCTTTATGGAAAGGACTAAATACATAGGAACCTTGTTTGGTAAATACGACACCAGTTAGATCCCAGTTCTTATAGGTAAAAGTGGTAGAAAAAGTCCCAATCCAGTCAGGCGTAGGAGATCCTAAAACTTTCATATCATGATCAATATCAATTTTACCATCGCCATTTAAATCTTTTACTTTTGCTGTTCCTTCCAAAGCTCGCTGATCTGCCGGCGCCAGCTCATCTTTTTGCCAAATACCATCAAAAACCATTGCGTAAACGACATTTACAGGCTGGCCAATAAACCATCTGTTAGCAACATCGTCTTTTTTGGCGCCATAAAGTTCAACAATCTTGTTTTTATTGCTGGAAAATATAAAACTCGTTTCCCATTTAAAATCAGCATTATCTATATTTATTGTTTTAAGCTGAATTTCAACTCCTCGATTGCTTACAGAACCTACATTGTCAATCATATTTGCCCAGCCTGTTGGTGTAGCCAGCTTGCGGTTCATTAATAAATCTTCTGAAAGACGGTCATAATAATTAATCTCCCCTGTAATTCGATTTCCAAAGAAACCAAAATCAGTTCCGAAATTCCATTCTCTTGTGCGTTCCCAAGTTAATTTAGAATTCGAAAGTGTAGCCGGCAGAAAACCATTAGCTGATGTGCCGTCCCAATCGTAATAAGTTTGCGAGTTTAAGGCTGACTGTGAAGAATATGGAGCAATATTATTATTGCCGGTATAACCAAAACTTACACGTAATTTCAAATTATCTATTTGAGAAACATCTTTTAGAAATGATTCCTCTTTTAATTTCCATGCTACAGCTCCTGAGGGAAATGAAGCCCATTTGTTGCCAGGAGAAAGTTTAGAAGAACCATCCCATCTAATGGTGGCTGTAACCAAATATTTATCATTGAATGAATAATTGAATCTATTGGTAAAGGAAAGCAAGGTACTTTTGCTAAATCCAGAAGTGGCATCTCTTTGCGGTGCACTCTGCACATTATACCAAAGTGATTGAAAAGGAACATCCCTGCCAAATACATAAGTTGACTCTAAACGGTCGAATTGAGATGATTGTATAAAATCGTATGAAATAGAGTGTCTGCCTATTTCTTTATTAATATTCAACTGATTATCCCATACATAGGAAAGTCTGTTATCGTTCCACATTCTGGCTACTGATATAGAGCGTGATGCGAATCTGTCTAAATACTCTCCTGTTCTTGAAAAAACAGCACTAGGTGAAAAAGTAGATTTTAAACTAATCCATTTAGCGGGTTTATATCCTAAGTAAAAATTAGATAAAATATTAAATTGTTCCACATTATATTTAGAATTTGATTCTAGAAAAGCATACGGATTCACATTACTCGAAATTCCAATCATAGGAGATTGAACGGTGTTACCTGCAGCATCTTTTGCGGGCGCATAAGACGGCATTCTAAATAACTGCTGTGTATATCCTTGTCTGGAAACAAGTTCACGATCTGAATAAGCTAAATTAATATTAGCTCCAATTGAAAATTTATCACCAGGGCTGGCATCTATGCTAGCTTTAAAGTTATACTTTTCATACGATTGTCCTTCAGCATTTCCATTATCGCCTTGATATCCAAATCCAATTACATAACTTGTGGTTTCATTACTTCCATTGGCAGATATAAAATGATTTTGCTGTATGCTCGATTTAAGGAAGTCGCCAAGCCAGTCTGTTCCTCTTCTATTCTCTAAGGCTTCCTCCCAATAATTTGTACCATCTTCATTGATGACAGTCGGAAATCCGTATGTAGGTGAATCTATAATAGGATTTGCCTGCACTAAATCCCTCGCTACTTGCCTGTCTCTTGTCCATGCAACACTTTCATCATAACTATTAAGAAAGTCTGGCATGTTAGTGATAGCACGAACCCCCACATAACCTGAATACGTAATACTTGACTTTTTACTTTTCATGCCTTCTCCTGAATATGTTGTCACTATTACAACCCCATTAGAACCACGGGAACCATATATAGCTGTTGAAGATGCATCTTTAAGAATATCTATTCGCTGAATATCGTTGGGATTTAAGAAATTGATATTATCCGTCATTACTCCGTCAACCACATAAAGCGGTGTCCCGCCCGTTAGTGAATTAGCTCCACGAATCTGAATATTAAAGTCACTTCCTACCGAACCTGATTTTTGAGAGATATTTACCCCAGCGGCATTGGTTTGCAATGCCTGCATAGGACTTGTGGCACCCACTCGATTTAACTCCTTATTGCCTATAGTCGCCACAGCTCCAGTGACATCTTTCTTTTTAACAGAACCATATCCTACTAAAACTACTTCGTTTAGCTGAGCAACATCTTCTAATAATGTAACATTGATTGTTGTCGTATTTTTCACTGCTGCTTCTTGAGTAATAAAGCCCAGATAAGAAAATACTAAAATGCTGTTTTCTTCAACTCCTTTAATAGTAAATTTACCATCCATATCGGTCTGAGTACCATTTGTTGTTCCTTTAACAACGACATTTACCCCTGGAAGCGGTACCTTATTTTGGTCTGAGACAATTCCGCTTATCTCTAAAATCTGGTCCGGTTTTACGATTACGGCTTTGGATTCTTTATTTACAGCAGAAACTTTCGGTTTGACCGTTAATAAAATCTGACGGTCGTTAATTTTATATACTACATCGGTACCATTAAATAGTATTTGTAAAACTTCGGAAATATTTTTTTTATTTACATCTAAAGTAATCTTTCGATTTACATCTATTTTACCACTTTCGAATAAAAATCTAAATTCGGAAATAGTTTCTATCTTATTAAAAATCTGTCCAATAGCAGCTTCTTTCACATGTAATGTAATCTTAGTGTTTTGAGAGTAAGTATGGGCTTGAATTTTAAATAAAGAAACAAATAATAAGATGGTCGAGAGTTTCATTTTTAAACTAATTTTAGGAAAATATGGGCATGCAAATTTCTTCAGAATTATTTTTTTCATAATTTTGTTAAAGTTGTTTTGAATGATTAATTTCTATACGTCGTTTGATTCACTTATAAATCGGGAAATACTGAACCTATTTTCCGGTTTTTTTTTGAAGTGTCATCAGTTATCATTTACTTATTTCATAGGCTGTTTTTTAGTAATTATTATTGATTTGTCTTCATTTATTTTATAATTAAAAGAACGAACCGTACTAAGTGAGTTCATTACCGCATTGATATTTTCTATGTTTTTGTTAAAAGAGGCATTAATTTCAATCTCATTTAATTCTTCGTCATAATTTTTAATCGTTACATTATAGGTACGCTCCAATTTTTTTATAATAGCCGCAAAAGCTGTGTTTTTAAAGACTAATTCACCTTTCATCCAGTTCGTATACAGTCTTGTGTCTACTTTTTCTAATAAAATCTTATCGCTGTTTTTAGTCCAGGCACCTTTGTAACCCGGAATAAGAATTGTTTTTTCGTCTGGCTTTGCATCATTATTCAAACTCACTGACCCCTCTACTAATACTGTACTTACGTGTTTGTCTTCTGCATAAGAAGAAACATTAAATTTCGTTCCTAAAACTTTCACATTAATTGCATTAGCATTAACAATAAAGGGATGCATTTTGTCTTTGCTTACCTCAAAAAAGGCTTCTCCTTCTAGGTAAACTTCTCTTTTCATGCCTTTAATAAAATTTACAGGAAATCGCAGCGTACTTCCTGAATTAAGATAAACATGGGTTCCATCAGACAAGGTTAAATTAAATGTCTTTCCATTAGGAATCCTGATCTGATTATATACTGTCTTTTGGATACCATTAGCAGACTTGTACTTTAATTCGCTTCCTTTTTGAGTACCTAAGACCTGACCGCTATTCGACACAATTTCGCCCGAACCATCCTCATTAAGAATTTGAATGTCTCCATTTTCTAAAACTAATTGTACCTGATCTTCTGCTAATTTAACTTGAGGATTATTTACACTACTGCGCTGCACTATAAAAAAAATCCCAGTAAGAATAATAAAAACGGCAGCATACTTTAAGGCTTTTTTCCATAATGGTATAACTGGTGCAGGGCTTTGCTGTTTTAGTACGGCTTGTAATTCCTCCCAATTTTGATCTACATCCATTGAATCGATAAATTTCAAAGCCTCATCAATCAATCCATCTTCATATAGTTTATTAATAAGTTCCTGTTCTTCGGGGCTTAATTCCTTGAACTTTTCAATATTTAAACTTCCATCAGAATTTATCTTTCGAAGAATTGTAATTACGTTTGATGAAATCCCCATATTCTTTTTATGTTTTTTGATAATTATTCAATTGTTATAGTTATGTTATCAAAAACAAAGTTTAGGGTGACAGTATTTTAAAATATTTTTTTTAGATAGTGTTTTTTTTTAATCTATTTTTTACTAACTATGCAATAAAATAGTAGCTTTAATAAAAATATAAGAAATTTGTCTGTGAGACAATTAGAAGAAATAGAGACTTTATACAAAGAAAATTTTGCTTTTTTATGCTTGGTTTCTTTCCAGATTACAAAGGATAGAGAAGCTGCCAAGGATATTGTTCAGGATTTTTTTATTTACTTTTGGAATAAGCATCAGAGTACAAACATTAACTTATCCTTTAAGGCTTATGGGGCTAAGGCTGTCAAAAATTTAAGTCTTCAATATGTAGAAAAAATAAAAAGAATGGATGTGGAAAAAAACCACTTATCCATCCCTGAATATGAAGAAATTATAAATCTTGAAAAAAAGGACGACAGCAAAATTGCGGCAGTACTTAAGCTGTTGGAGTCACTTCCTGAAGCGCGAAGAAATATTTTTATTTCTCACGTCGTGAACGATCTCAGCTATTCTGAAATTGCAGAAACATATAATATATCAATAAATACCGTAAAAACTCAAATGAAAAGGTCTTATGCTTTTATACGCGAAAAAACCAACGGTAATATTTTACTGCTGCTAATTATAATGTTATTTAATAAGAGTTAGCAAAATTAACTAAAATACCTATTTACTAATTTGATTCGATTACATTCTGTTTTTCTTTTGCCTTAAAAACCCAATATTTAATCAGTGGATAATTAAATCCATAGGAAACAAAACTGTCCGTGATTAATCTTCCAATTCTATAATCGATTTGAAATACTTTTTGCAGAATAAGGGTACCAAAAGATTTTAAAGATATACTTCCCAATACTACCAACGCAAATTTAAAAAGCTGATTATTAATAGGACTGCTATAACCACATTGATTTTTAAAAACCCAAAATCTATTGATACTGAAATTGATAATAGCTCCAACAGTTCCAGAGATTAGAATAGAAAAAGTAAAATGAAGTTTATATACTTCTGTTAATAAAATCATTAACCCATAATCGGTAATGCCGCCTAAAAATGCCGCAACTTGTGCTTGTAGAAAAATAAAAATAGATTTTTTCTTGAACATATCAGACTTGGTTTTTATCCTTTAAATCACCGAGTTTTAAAAGTTTTATGCTATCAACAATATTAATTAAAAGCAATACTGTAGTGATCAAACCAGCCAAGTACGTAATTGATCCCTGAAATAACACTTCTATAAGTAAAATAAAGGCAATAATAAATCGAAGTTCTGTGGGACCGACAAAGCCGGAATCTATACTATATTCATTTGTGATTTTGTAGCGCAACTGGCTGATTATGATTGACCAGCCATACAAAGCCACAAAAGCAAAGGCTACTATTTGTGTGCCATTTTTAGCATAAATATAGTAGCCAAAGCCTATAAGTACAATGCCAATCCAATCGGCAATAATATCAAGTGCAAAACCATACCAGCGGCGTGGAGTATTTCTGTAGTAAGCCAATCTTCCATCTAAAGAATCACCTAACCAATTTATTACTAAACCAATAATTCCAAAAAGCAAATACCACTTTGCTAAATAAGTACCTAAAAGAAAAGCTAAAAAAACGAACCCAGAACCAATTGAACCAATTAAAGTGAGTGCATTGGGCGAAATGAATTTTGGCACTTTTGGAAGCAAAAATACAATTGTTGACTGCTCTGCTCTTTTTAAAATATTAGTTCGTTTGCGGTCTGAAAATGTTCGTTCCGCGATTGTGGTATAATCTTCACCATCTTTTTCTTTTCCCATTAATAGCTAATATTTATAAGCCTGATACTAAACCAATTCTAGTCTTATGATTTTTAGTTTTATTTTTCTACGCGTATTTTTAAAAAAATCAGTGGTTCTTTTTAGTTTACCTGATCTAACCAGATAACTAAATGCGATAATAAACAGCATACTACTTAACAATTCCCGCAAAACGTTGATAGAAAACCGTTGGGCTGTTCTCATTTTTAGGAGCATATTTTCCTGCAATAATTGGAATGTAAATAACCCTTCTTCTGCTTTCTTCGCCACGAATAGATGATTCTGCAACTCTATGCCATAAACGACCATCATGAATCGTTAAATCTCCAGCTTCTGGATTGATAGAAACTTCCTGTGGATCAGGTTTGTTATCTAAAAAGTATTTTTTACGAAAAAGCATTTGATAAATACTTTGCTTGTGAGTCCCCGGAATGATTTTAAGACCACCGTTTTCGGGTTTTAAAGTGCTTAAGTGAATCCCCACATTCAACATGGGGTTTAATTTTCCTCCATAGAAAATATCTCTCAAACCATCTGTATGCCAACCCATTTTAGTAAATTTACTTTCTGGCCCGTTGATATAATGATTGAAAACCATTCCGTCTTTTTCTTCAGTTCCTAATCTTGCACCATCTCCTGCCAATGGCAGTAAACCATTAAATCTTGGATCCAGTAAAAGACCGCTTAGGGCTTGATGATGTTGATTGATAAAAGCAAAACGCTGAACAATTGGAGAACCATCTAAATCTTTTCCATATTTAATAGGAACACCGTTTACTTTTTCAAGGTCGTTTTCAATCCATTTTTGCTCCACTTGTTTGGAGGCATCAATAATTGATGAAACCGTTTCAGGATTTATAAATTTTTTGAAATGGATGAAGCCATGTTCATTAAAAAAAGCAATTTGCTCGTTAGTTAATTGATTAGTAAGTGTAAAGGTTTTATATGAAGATACCATGATAATATAGATTTAATAAATGAAATAATAATGTTTGTAATTTATCTAAAAGTTTAACAGCAGCAACAACAGCACATTCGCATGTTTGCTTGCATTCGACCTTTAAAAAAATTAAACATATTTCTTTTATTAGACATACTCTATGGAATTAGTAGATATTTATACAAATGTAATATAATTTCTTATTTGCCAAGATTTTTTTTGATTTTTTTTTCGAAAAAATTAAATTTTGTAAATTCCCGCGGCCGTTTTTTCTATAAAAGCCTTTGGCAGTATACGGTTAGCATAAACCGAAATGATATTTGTAAGACCCGGAATAACTTCTGATTTTTTACTGAACATCGCTTTTACTGCCATTTTTGCCACTTCATTAGGCTGCATATTAAACTTTTCAGCCATCTTATTTAGAGCGGTTAAACCAGCTCTTGCAGCAAAACCAGTATCAACCGGACCTGGACTAAAACAAGTTACTGAAATTGAAGTTTGTGAAAGTTCGAAACGCAAGGCACGTGTAAAAGATAAAACGAAAGCCTTTGCAGCCGAATAAACAGCCAGCGTTGGTACGGCCTGATAAGCAGCCGTACTAGATATATTTAGAATGTAGGCTTGTTTTTCTTGTGACAGTATGGGTATTAATAAATGTGAAAGTTCTACAACGACATTCATGTTAAGCTGCATCATGCCAAGCTGATCTGTTAAAGAAGATCGACTAAAATCGCCCCACACACCATAACCTGCATTATTAATCAAAATACCGACTGGATAATTATTCACTTTTATCCAATCACTTACTCTTTGTGATGCATCATTAATGGAAAGATCAATCGCTAAAATAGCTGTACTAATAGCGTATTCAGTTTGAAGATCATCAGATAATGCTTTTAATTCCTCCTCACTTCTTGCAATAAGCAGCAGTGGATAACCTTGTTTGGCCAATTCATAAGCGATAGATTTTCCTATTCCTTTACTTGCTCCGGTTATTAAGGTATACGGTTTAGTTTTTTCGCTCATTTTCTTAATTTATTATCAAATATAAAAAAAATTATGAACCTGCCCTTTAGTATTATACAGTCAGCAATTATTTAAGCATCCAGTTTCATGCTACAAGATTTCATCATTATTTTGGTTCATATCTCGAAATTCGAGGAACAAATGATGTACTAATATGAAAGAATATTACTAAATACTTTAAAAAACAATTCAACAAAAAAAGAGCTAAAATGTTAATTACAACATTCTAACTCTTTTTATTATTTTTGTTCTGTACTGCTTAGGTGATCTACTTCCCGATGCAAAAGTTGGCAAAAATATTCCCTAGCAATTCATCATTTGAGACTTGACCTGTAATCAGTCCGAATTGATATAAAGCTTCGCGAATATCAAGTGCCATAAGGTCACTTGAAAGACCTGATTCTAATCCGAATTTTACTTTTTGAATTTCATCTAAAGCCTTTAACAATGAATCATAATGTCTTGTATTGGTCACAATTGTTTCGTTATTTCGAAGCGCGCCTGTATTTACAAAAGACAATAACTCATTCTTTAAATCCTCTACCCCTATTTTTTCTTTAGCTGAAATCTTCAAGAGTTTCAAGTTTAAAGTTTCAAGTTTACTATCAATGTTATGCTCCTCTTCTTTAGACAATAAATCAACTTTATTAACTACAACAATGATGGGTTTTAAAGGATATTTGTTTTTAACTTTTTCAATTTCATTAATATAGTCCAAACCTGAAACCTGAAACCTGAAACCGTCAAACAAAAATACCACAACTTGTGCCTGCTCTATTTTCTCGAAAGTTTTTTTAATTCCGATGCTTTCTACAATATCTTTTGTGTCGCGTATTCCAGCAGTATCAATAAATCTAAATCCAATACCGCCAATTACCAGTTCATCCTCAATAGTGTCACGAGTTGTTCCTGCAATGTCCGAAACAATTGCTCTTTCCTCATTCAATAAAGCATTCAATAAAGTCGATTTTCCAACATTTGGTTCGCCGACAATAGCAACTGGAATTCCGTTTTTAATTACGTTACCAACTGCAAACGAATCAATTAGGCGTTTTAAAACAAATTCAATTCTGTTTAGTAATTCATGAAACTGCGTTCGGTCAGCAAATTCCACATCTTCTTCTGCAAAATCTAATTCTAATTCAATTAAAGAAGCAAAATTCAAAAGTTCTTCACGAAGTTTTGCAATTTCATTACTAAATCCGCCTCGCATTTGCTGCATAGCAATTTGGTGAGAAGCTTCATTATCAGACGAAATCAAATCGGCAACAGCTTCTGCTTGTGACAAATCCAGTTTTCCGTTTAAAAAAGCACGAAGCGTAAATTCTCCTGCATCGGCCATTCTACAGCCATTTCGAAGTAACAACTGGATAATCTGCTGTTGAATATAAGTTGAGCCGTGGCAGGAAATCTCAATTGTATCTTCTCCCGTATAGGAATTCGGACCTTTAAATACCGAAACTAAAACTTCATCAAGAGTTTTGTTTCCATCTACAATATGTCCTAAATGAAGTGTATGTGTTTTTTGTTTGGTTAAATCTTTGTTTTTAATCGATTTAAAAACTGAATTCCCTATCGTAATAGCCTCAGCTCCCGAAATTCGAATTATGGCGATAGCCCCAGCTCCAGAAGGTGTAGCCAAAGCAACTATAGAATCTTGATTTATCATGCTGCAAAGGTATAAAAAAAGGCAGAATTTATATTAATTACAAATTCAACCTTAAATCATTAAATTAAGATTTATTAACAAATCATTAAGTGTTAAAATACTGATAATTATCAGGTTGTTTTCTTTCGAGAATGAGTAAATTTGAGAGACAAACCATAATCCTAATAAAATGAAAAAGATACTATTCCCTACCGATTTCTCTGATGCAGCCACAAATGCATTTGTACATGCTTTAGAATTTGCTAAAATTGTAAAAGCCGAATTAATCTTGCTTCATACTTTTGAAATTCCAGTTTACGACAGCCAATTTTTTCCAGAGAATTACGCTTCTATATACAGTTCGATCGAGTTAGCCAAATTTGAAATGTTTAAAGATGAAATTCCAAAATTAAGAGCTATTGCCGCCGAGCGTAAATTAGATGATATAGTTATAAAACACCGTTTGATGGACGGCGATCTTATTTACAATCTTAAAAATGCTGTCGAAGAAGATCAAATTGATTTTGTCATTATGGGAACCAACAGTGTTTCTGACTGGACTAAATTCTTTACAGGATCTAATACCGAATCTGTGATTTCAGGAGTTGAAGTTCCTGTATTGTGTGTTCCTGTTGAGGCAAAATTCAAGAAAATAAAAACTATCGGTTTTACAACGCGTTACCGTGAAAAAGACAAAAAAGAACTTAAAAAAATCTTGAAAATAGCGAAGAAAACAGATGCTAAAGTGAAAAGTTTATATGTAAAAACTTCCGATTCTGATGTTAATGAATTAGTTATAAAAGAATGGCAAAGAGAATTTGCAGAAGAAAATGTTGAGTTTTTAGTACTGCCGAGTGATGAAGTTAAAGAAACAATTCTTGATTTTATTCTTTACAAAGACATTGATATCCTAACCACGATTACGCATAAAAGATCTTTCTTTGAAAGTATTTTTGATTCTAGTTTTACAAAAAAGATTTCTAAAGAAGTTCCGATTCCTGTATTAGTTATGCACGAAGATTAATTCTAATATTTAATGATTTTGCCACTTAAAAGTTATATTTGTATTTCAGTAAATTATTCTAATGAAATCATATCAGGACAAAGTCAGCACTTATTCAGAACTATATAATAAAACCAACAAAAAATATAACAGCATAAGCCTTTTGAGGTTATTGAGTATTTTTCTTTTACTGTTTTTTATGTTTTACTACATCAAAACAAACGAAATACTTTATGTCATTTTTGCTGTTCTGTCTTTTGCTGGTTTTATCTTTTTAATGAGAATACACTCCCGTCTATCTTTTCAAAAACTTCTGGCAGAAACACTGCTTAAAATCAATCAAAACGAAATTTCTTTTTTAAAAAGAGAAAAAACACCTTTTGAAAATGGCGTTGAATTTATCGATTTTCATCATCCGTATGCGTATGATTTAGATATTTTTGGAGAACATTCTTTGTTTCAAAGTCTAAACAGAACGGCATCATATATCGGAAAAAAAACACTTGCTGATTTATTACTTCATAACCTTTCAGAAGCTGCAATTTTAGAAAACCAAGAAGCTGTTAACGAACTAAAAAACAAAGTAGACTGGAGACAAGAGTTTCAGGCTTTAGCCATTATTAGTGAAGATTCTAAAACATCTTATGAAGCTATAAAACATTGGACTGCTTTTAAAAATAATGCTTTACCTAAAGTTTTAATAGCACTTTCAATTATCCTTCCAACACTATTCTTTGGAGTTTTAGCAGCCTATTTTATCACTTCAAAAACTATTTTACTTTCTTATCTAACTTATATTTTTATTGCCAATTTAATTGTTTTGGGAAGATCAATAAAAAGAATCCAATCGGAAATAGCAAAGGCAGATAATATCGATAAAATCATAAAACAGTATAGTTTATTGCTGGAGAAAATCGAAAAAGAATCTTTTCAATCTAAAAAACTAATTCATTTGCAGGAACAGCTTGTTTTTAAAAATGCCAAAGCAAGTGTGCATTTGAAACAGCTTTCAGAATTGTTTTCGCGAATGGACACCATTAGTAATTTTGTTACTGCCACTTTATTTAACGGAACATTTTTATTTAACCTTCATGTTTTAAGAGCTCTTTTAAAATGGAAAGAAAATTATGCTTCTGAAATCGATAATTGGATTTCTATCATTGGTGAAATTGAAGCTTTAAACAGTCTTGCGAATTTAGCTTTCAACAATTCTGATTTTGTTTTCCCTGAAATTAATTCTGAATACAAAATTGAATTCAAAAATCTAAGTCATCCTCTATTAAATCCTGCAACGAGAATTGGAAACGACACTAATTTTCACCCGTTATCTTTCGTGATTTTGACTGGTTCTAATATGTCGGGAAAAAGTACCTTTTTAAGAAGCTTAGGAATTAATATGGTACTTGGCGGAATTGGCTCAGTTGTTTGTGCTTCAGAAGCTAAAATACATCCACTTCCAGTATTAGTTTCAATGCGATTATCTGATTCTTTGTCGGACAGCGAATCTTACTTTTTTGCTGAAATTAAACGTTTAAAACAGATCATGGATGCTCTTGAAAATCAGCCTGCTTTCGTTTTATTAGATGAGATTTTAAGAGGCACGAATTCGGATGACAAAAGAAACGGGACAATTGAAGTCGTAAAGAAGATAATTTCTAAAAAAGCCGTTGGCGCAATCGCTACACACGATATTGAAGTCTGCTTAACAACAAACGAATATCCCGAAATTTTAACCAATCAATGCTTCGAAGTTGAAATACAAAATAACGAACTGCATTTCGATTATAAACTTAGAAATGGTATCTGCAAAAATAAAAGCGCTACCTTTTTAATGCAGAAGATGGGGGTTATTTAATGGTGAGTTGTGAATTGTGAGTTGTTAATTGTGAGTTTGAAATGTGAATGAGCTTTATGTGAAGAAAAATTCTTAATTCACAATCAAGCATTAACTATTACAATCAACAATCAACAATCAACCATTAACCATTAACCATTAACATTTCACAACTCACATTTCACAATTCACAATTCACAATTAATAATCAATTTTCCTCATACATTTCCATCCACAAGCGGGTTTCTTCTAAATCAAGTTCTTTTTCAATTTTGCGGAAAATCTCTTCGTTTACTGATCCTTTTTTGTGCATGCTTTCGAGTTTATTACGCTCAACGTTTACTAGGTCAATTTGAACTTTGGTAAACTCATTAAAAATTTGTCCTCCCAGTACTTTTCCATTTCCGAAAAAATTAGCAGGAAGTTCTGTTTTTTGAAGGCGGTTAAATTTTACTTCGTATTTACTTTTAATGTTGTGGAGTAATTCATCGTCTAGTAAAGAAAAATTATCTTCGATATGAGTTATAGTTTCAGAAACTATTTTATTTCGAATATCATATTCTTCTGCCAAAATAGAATAACGCTCGATTTTTAGTTTTTTAATCAACCAAGGAAGTGTAAGTCCCTGAATAACCAAAGTGGAGAGTATTACACAAAAAACCAAGTAAATAATCAAATTACGAAGCGGGAATGCTTCTGTTTTGTTCAGCATTAATGGAAGTGCCAAAGCTGCGGCCATAGAAACTACACCGCGCATTCCAGACCAGCCGAAAATGATCATATTTCGGTAATCAAATTCTTCTTTTAAACGGATTTTTTTACTCAGCATTCTTGGTATTAATGTCGCTGGAACAACCCACAAAAACCGAACTAAAATTACGACAATACTAATTACAGCACCCCATATAAATAAAGACGTTCCCGAATAATTACTGATTCCGTCAATAATTTGTCTTAACTGTAATCCGATTAAAATAAAAATCAGGCCGTTAAGAATATTACTTAAAACATCCCATATCGTGTTGGTCATAATTCGGCTCTCATGCGAAAAAATACTGCCTGATCTTGCTGCCAAAAAAAGCCCTGTGGTTACAACCGCCAAAACTCCCGAGCCATGAAAATGCTCAGCAATAAGGTAGGATGAAAACGGTGTCAATAAGGTAAGTGTTACTTCGATAATGTCGTCACAAACAAATCTTTTATGAATGTAATTCATTATAAATCCAACGGCAAGACCAATTGCGATTCCCAAAGCCGACATTAAAACAAAATTCAGCCCTGCCTGCCACAAAACAAAATTTCCTGCTGTAATAGCTGTTAAAGCATATTTATACGCCACAAGACCACTGGCATCATTGACTAAACTTTCTCCTTCAAGAATTGCAATTAATCTCGGGTGAAGGCCTAAACCTTTCGTGATAGCCGTTGCAGAAACCGCATCTGGAGGCGATACAATTGCACCAAGTAAAAAAGCCAACGGCCAAGAGATATCATCTATAAGCTCATGTGCGACAACAGCAACCAATACCGTAGTAAAAAAAACGAGACCAACAGCTGCTAATGTTATCGGGCGGATGGTTTGTTTAAAATCTGACCAGCTGGTGTGCCATGCGGCGTGATACAAAAGAGGCGGCAGGAAGATGATAAACACAACTTCAGGACTTAATGCAATAACCGGAAGTCCAGGCACAACACTGATAATTACTCCGCAAAGAACCAATACAATAGGAATTGGAAAATTATATCTTTTACTTATTAAACTAAGAAAGGCTACGCCAAAGAGTAACATAATAATTACTGTGATATTTTCCATTATTTACTGCGGGTATTTATTGGTTTGGGATTATAATTTGGGCACTAAATTAATATATTATGATAATTAAATTAAAATAACACTAAAAAAGAATCGTCCATTTATTGATTTACATCAAAACTTTTCATTGCACATCTGCATGATCCACTAAGAAAACTTTGAGTAGATTAAAATGTGAGGTTTAATTTTTTTTTAAACAAAGACACATAGTTTAAAACTCTCAAAATAACTGTTTCACTTGTATTAACAAACATAGTGGACTATGTGTGAAAGCATGCCTTTTTTTTCAATTCTTTACCAGCAAAATTAAAAAGTTTCTATGTGTTTAAAAAATAACTGCGAAATTACTTGTAGAGATGACTTCTTCGTCGACATGACAAACAAGCCAGAAATAAATATATTAAGTCGGCATGAAACTTCTATACAACAATAAAAAAGCCGAATCTAAAATAAGATTCGGCCTTGTTTTTTTATGATTCACAACTGCTGCACGAAACAAGACTTGTTACTAATTCTTTAGAAACACTCTGACTTCTTTGGTAGTATAAACTTTTAACTCCTTGCTGCCAAGCTTCGATCATTAAACGGTTCACATCTTTAATTGCCAATTCTGCTGGAATATTAAGATTCAAACTTTGTCCTTGATCCACAAATTTCTGACGAATTCCTGCTTGCTGCACAATTTCTAACTGGCTGATTTCTTTGAATGTTTTAAAAACATCTTTTTCCTGCTGAGTCAATTGTTCCATATGCTGAACACTTCCTCCGTTTAGCATAATTCCTCTCCAAACTTCTTCATTATCTAAACCTTTTTCTTCCAACAGTTTTTTAAGATATTTATTTTTACGCATGAAATTACCTTTACTTAATCCTGCTTTATAATAGTTACTGCTAAAAGGCTCAATTCCTGGTGAAGTTTGCCCTAAAATTGCAGAAGATGAAGTAGTTGGTGCAATTGCCATTGTGGTTGTATTACGTCTTCCGTAACCTTTTAACAATTCTGGTTCACCGTAAATTCTAGCCAATTCTTGACTTGCTTTGTCGGCTTTATCGCTAATATGTTTGAAAATCTCGGTTGTTTTCATTTTTGCTTCCATTCCTTCAAACGGAATCATGTTTTTTTGAAGGTAAGAATGCCATCCTAAAACGCCTAAACCTAAAGCACGGTGTCTTTTAGCAAATTTATTAGCTGCAGAAAGATAATAGTTTCCTTCAGTTTTTTCGATGAATTCCTGTAAAACAGCATCTAAGAAAAATATTGCCAGTTTTACAGCCTCAGTATCTTTCCATTCTTCATAAAGTTCCAAGTTCATTGAAGATAAACAGCAGATAAATGATTCGTCTTGAGTTGACGGAAGCATAATCTCACTGCACAAATTGCTGGCATTGATTCTTAAATTTTGGTCTTTATAAACTTGCGGTTTGTTTTTATTTACGTTGTCACTAAAGAAGATATACGGTAATCCTTTTTGCTGACGGCTTTCTAATACTTTTGCCCAAATTTGTCTTTTATCGGCATCTCCATCAATCATTTCCTGCATCCAATAATCTGGTACACAGATTCCTGTAAACAAATTCTGAATTGGGTTTCCGATACTCTTAATTTTCAGGAATTCTTCGATATCCGGATGATCCACATCCAAATAAGCTGCAAATGCACCACGACGCACTCCGCCTTGCGAAATCGTATCCATAGCTGTATCAAAAAGTTTCATAAAGCTTACCGCTCCACTACTCTTTCCGTTATCTGTTACGGCACTTCCGCGTTCGCGTAATTCTCCAAAATAACCAGAAGTCCCGCCTCCAATTTTTGTCTGCATAATTACTTCGCCCAATTTATGCGTGATTCCTTCAATTTTATCTGGAACGTGCACATTAAAACAAGAAATTGGCAAACCTCTTTCTGTTCCCATATTTGCCCAAACTGGCGAACTGATACTCATCCAGCCTCTTTCGATCATTTCAACAAAAGATTCTTTTAATTCTGGTTTGTAAAGTCTTTTCGCGGCAGCGGTACAAATTCTATCAATCGCACCTTCAACCGTTTCACCTTTCAAAAGGTAGCCTCGATTTAAAATTTGCTCACTTTCAGAGTTCTTCCACCACATTTTGCTGCCACTCTGTGATTCAAAATTATTTACGGGGTTTGTGTCTATCGTATTCATAAGTATTATGGGCTTGTATTAGAAAAGATCGTTTGCGGTAATGCTTTTATCGTGTTTGGTATATTCAACTGGGCGTTTGGCAAAGAAATCGTCTAAACTGTTTGCAAAAACTTCTTCTTCAAACCAAGTCATTTTTGAATATTCGTCTGGAGAAACATTAAAGATCGTTTCGATATTGATTTGTTTTAAACTTTCATCAATTCTAAATTTCATGAAGTTTACTAAGTCTTCTTTATTAATAGTTTCGATTGCTCCGTCTTCAAAAATCCAATCTAAAATATCGGCTTCAACAGTAATAGATTCTTTAACTGTTTCTCTGATCAATTCTAAAGTTTCAGGATTAAAATATTCTGGAAACTCTTCACGGATTTTATTAATGATGTAAATTCCGCCGTTCGCATGAATTTGTTCGTCGATAGAAGTCCACGCAATAATGTTACTCACATTTTTCATATATCCTTTGAATCTTGTGAAAGACAATAAAATCGCAAACTGACTGAACAAAGAAACATTTTCGATCAAAATACTGAATAAAATCAGCGAAACCATGTATTTTCGATTGTCCTGCGATTTGGTATCCTTCAATACATTTGAAAGATAATCTACACGTCTGCGAACTACAGGAACATCTAAAAGTTTTTCGAATTCATCATTATATCCTAAAACTTCCAACAAACGAGAATACGCTTCAGAATGCCTGAACTCACATTCTGCAAAAGTAGTTCCCAATCCGTTGAATTCCGGTTTTGGAAAATGCTCGTATATATTTCCCCAAAAACTTTTTACTGCAACCTCGATCTGCGCAATAGCCAGCAAACTATTTTTAATTGCTGTTTTTTCAGCAGTATTTAAATGAGCGTGAAAATCTTGTGTATCGGCAGTAAAATCTACTTCGGTGTGTACCCAGTAGGCCTTATTAATTGCTTCAGTAAATTGGAGAACCTCAGGATATTCAAAAGGTTTATAATTGATTCTTTTATCGAAAATTGACATATATATAGAATTTTAAGTGACTAATTTGAAATAAAAAATCGAGCGCTCATTTGCAGGTGGTATTGGCGTGATTTTCTATTATTACAAATTTAGCCCACAGTTATCCTTTTGTCCAGTTTTAGATGTTAAAAATCTCTCCAATTATCAACAGTTTAAAAACTTTAAAAATTGGTCTGTTTTCAAATTTTATCAACAGCAAAATGATGTCTTGTAATTCACAATGAACTAGCTGTTTCAGTAAAATTAATGTTAAGTTATCAACATGAAAAAATGATCTTTTTTTAGGTCAAACTCAAAACAGTTATCAACAGCTGAGTTCAAAAAAAGCAAATTTGCACTCGATCTTCTTCCTAAAAAAACGCTAGTTATTAATAATTATTCTAAATAGTAAAACTGATATTTAAACAAACAAAATCTTGTAACATTTTTATTGACAATTATTTACAATTAAACTAATAATTTATCTCGGATTCAAACTCATTTAAAAAAAAGAAAAAGTGCATAATTTTAAGATGAAGGACTCTTAATTTCATCATTCCTACCAAAATGTCTTAAAATGAAAAATTGATAGGAAGATTTGAATCATAATGCATCATTTAAACTAAGAAAAAACGAATCGAGAAACAACTGCATTTTACTCCAAAAAAAACACATTTAAAAACAATAAATCTTTTCAATTTTTGATTATTTTTTAAAATCTAGAGCTACAATAATCAGGTATAAATACCTGAAAAATTATTACTCAAATAATTTATCTTGCGTGCAAAAAAAATCAAAATCAAAACATTTTTTTCTGAATTTGATACCAAAATAAAGAACAGACGAGATGATTTTTCTTTTAAAGAAATAAAAACCAACACATTAAAGAAAGAATTCACTTATAACAATTATATTTTTTATTACCTTTATATTACAAATTAATATGCCTAAAGAAATTTAATGTCTGCCAAAAACAAACTATATTATATTGTTTTATTCTTTTACGCATTACTTACCAATGCACAAAAACTGCAGATTCCATCCTCAACAAATCACATAAAAGATGTCGAATTTATTCTCGATCAAGAAAAATCCTTTGGCAGGGACACTACGGCTTTAAAAAAATTTCTTCAACCGCTGCAAAACATTTCTAATTATAAGGTTCTTTATGACGGCTTACTTGCGAACGGGTATAGTGACTTTTATGATTCAGTTAATAAAAACTCCAACAAATATTATTTAAGGTCCATTAAAAAAGCAAAAAACTCCAAAAATAGTTCTTTACAAATCTGGGCACAGCTTAATTACATTAGCTATTTATATCATTACAGAGATTATATTAATCTGACTCCCATACTTCTTGAAGTAATTGCGGCAATTGAAACTTTACCAAAAAATCAAATTATCGCAGCAGATGAATCCTTCAAAAAAATTGGATGGATTATGCATACCTATGGCGATTACAATACATCCATACGATATTTAGAAGCCGCGGAAAAAACGGCCGATAAAAATACTTCTGAATATGCGGCCATAATTAATGCGATAGGATTAAATTATTTTTACTTAGGAAATGACAAACGAGCCGCAATATACTTAAACAAGACAGCAGAATTAGCCGCCAAAATTCATGATGAAGTTCGATATGCCAAAGCACTTGGGGATTTAGCTCTGATCAGCAGAAAAAAAGGTGACTTAAAAACGGCATCAGAATTTTTAGAAAAAGACATTCAGATTTCTGAAAAAAATAAAAGCGACCAAAATACTATGTACGCTTCAATATTGCTTGCAGAAGTATTTTTGGAAAATAAAAATATTCAAGGCGCAAAAGAGGCCTTAAATAAAGCAGAAAAAATTGCTGTCGCCAAAACATTTTTCAAAAAAAATGAACTTCAAATTATTAAGCTTAGACTGGAAATTCTGGAGCTAGAACATTCCACAGAAAATGAACTAATTTTGAGAAGAAGAATGAACGAACTTGAAAATTCATTGAAGGACAAAGATGGCGAAATGGCTGTAAACAAAGTAAATTGGCTTATAGAAAAAGCAAAATATGAACAGCATCTTGACAAAGCCAAAGAACAAATTGAATATGAGTCTACTCTAAAAAACTTCTACATTATTATCTTTACTATGATCTCATGCATAGCTTTGTTGGTTTTTATCTACTTCAAAAAAAGATATATCAATAGATATTTAAGATACGAACAGCAAGTAGCACTTTTAGAATCAGAGAAACTAAAAGCGGAACAAAAATTAAGCGAGGTTCAAGACAATCTGGATTCTCAAATTGATTATTTGAAAGAAAAAAAGAAACAAATACAGAACTTAAAAATTTCGATTGAAAGTATAAAACAATCTTCGTCTTATTATATTGAAAAAGAAAAGGGCAAACTTAATGCCTTGCTGCAATCACAGTTAATGACCGAAAAGAACTGGAATGCTTTTAAAAAAGAATTTCAAAAAGAATATCCGGAGTTTTATTTGCTTTTACAGCAAGATTTTCCAGAAATTTCAGATTCAAACAAAAAAATTCTACTGCTGCAGAAACTTAATTTCACCAATAATGAAACTGCCGAATTATTAGGAATTACAAGTGATGATGTAAAAAAATCAAAACTGGAACTTAAGAAAAAACTGGGTGAAAAATATAACCTTCTCTTTGACCGCTTTACTGCGTAGATCATTTTCAAGACGAATCTCAAGATTAAATAAAAATTAAAATCAGCTTAAGCGATTCTTAAATTTCAAATAAACTGTCTAAAAAGTACCTTTTAACATCAAATTAGTATTGATTTAAAAATATTAATCTTTACATTTGCTTTATTTTTATTTATTCTAAATAGACAAAATAAATATCCCAAAGTAAATTTAATCTTGAATAATTCTATAACCAAAAATTATCGAAACATGAAAAAGAACCTTTTCGCTTCTTTTGCATTTGCCGTAACACTTTTTGCAAGTGCTCAGCAAAAAAATACACTTTTAGAACAATCTTTTTGGAAAACTTCTCCCGATATCGAAACTGTTAAGGCTGAAATAGCAAAAGGGAATAGTCCTTCAGAGGCAAATGCTAATGCGTTTGATGTTGCGACTTTGGCAATTAATAATGATGCGCCTGTTGCAACTATCAAATTTTTAATCGAGCAGCCAGGAAATTCAGTTACAAAATTAACGCACGATAATCGTATTTATTTACACTGGGCTGCTTATAGAGGAAATACAGAATTAGTACAATATTTAATTACGAAAGGTTCTGATGTTAATTTTGAAGACAGCCACGGAACTGCTCCTGCAGATTTCGCAGCATCAAACGGTCAGTCGAGCCCTGCGATGTACGATGCGTTTTTTAAAGCCGGTGTAAATCCGACTAAAAAATATGCCAATGGAGCAAACCTTTTACTTCTGGCAATTGCATCGGATAAAGATTTAAAAGCTGCAGAATATTTCGCAACTAAAGGAATGTCTCTTAAAGATGTTGATAATGACGGAAATACTGCTTTTACGTATGCGGCAAGATCTGGAAATATTCCACTATTGAAAAAACTTTTAGAAAAAGGAATTAAACCAACAGAAACTGCGCTTTTAATTGCTGCACAGGGAAGCAGAAGAGAAACTAATACAATAGAAACATATAAATATTTGGTTGAAGAAGTAAAAATAAATGCAGCAGCCCAAAACAAAGCGGGACAAAACGTACTGCATATTTTAGCTGGAAAACCCAATCAAACTGAAATTATCAAGTACTTTTTAGGAAAAGGTGTTGATGTTAACAAAGCTGATAAAGAAGGAAATACGCCAGTTATGGCTGCTGCATCTGCAAGAGAAACTGCTGCTTTAGAACTTTTTCTTCCTAATGCAAAAAATATCAATGCTCAAAATTTAAAAGGAGAATCTGCTTTGACATATGCCGTAAGATCTGGAACTCCAGAAGCTGTGAGTCTGCTTTTAGTGAAAGGTGCTGATGTTAATGTAAAAGACAAAGACGGAAATAATTTAGGAGTTTATTTAGTACAGTCTTATCGCCCAGCTGGAAGAGATAAAGATGCTGCTAAACAAGATCCTTTTGATGCAAAAGCAAAATTACTACAAGATAAAGGATTAAATTTGGCTGCAGCGCAAAAAGACGGAAACACTTTGTATCATTTGGCAATTACTAAAAATGATGTTTCTCTTCTTAAGAAAATAACTGATTTAAAAGTAGATGTAAATGCTAAAAATAAAGATGGTTTAACGGCACTGCACAGAGCGGCTATGACTTCTAAAGATGATTCAATTTTAAAATATCTTGTTTCTGCCGGCGCTAAAAAAGATATAAATACAGAATTTGACGAAACAGCTTACGCTTTAGCTAAAGAAAATGATCTGCTTACAAAAAATAATATTTCGGTTGAATTTTTAAAATAAATAGTTTCAAATCTCAAAAATAAAATTCCAAATTACAATTAAAAAAATATGAAATCTATATTTAAAATTGCTCTTACAAGCGCATTTGTTTTTTTTCTTTCTCTTCAATCTAATGCACAGTCAAGCAAATACAAATGCATGCTTCAGATGAATAATTATATGGGAGAAGGTGCATATATCGTAGTTTCACTCGTTAATGGAAACGGTGAATACGAAAAAACGCTTTACGTAATGGGCGATGATAAAAAATGGTACAAATCATTAAAAGAATGGAACAAATTCCATACTCAAAAAAATGATGATATAAGCGCAAAAACAGGCGCTTCTGTTACCGGCGGAGATCGCAGTGTGACAACAATAGAAATTGAAAATTCTAAAATTAACAAAGGCTACAAATTACGTTTTGAAACAGCTGTTGAAGACCAAAAGTATTATGTAAGCGATCTTGAAATTCCGCTTACTACAGATGGTCTTGCTGCTAAAACAGATGGAAAAGGCTATATTAAATATGTAAGGTTAAACAAAATTTAATATACAGCATATTATTTTTTAACCTGTATAAGCATGAATTCTATTTTTTTTCTGCTTAAAATTGAAATCTGAGCTTTGTCAACGTTTTTAACTTTGACAAAGCTTTAAACATTTATTACTTTTAATATATTCAATGACTCTTTCTTTCTGGCGTTATGCACACTTGGCCCTGGCCTTATTTTCTTCTATATTTTTGATTTTGGCTTCGGTAACCGGAATTATTCTGGCGGTCGACGCAGTGCAGGAAAAAACTCTTCCGTACAAAACTGAAAATTTTAACGAAATAACTTTAGGAGAAACTCTTCCTATTCTTAAAAAGGCTTACCCAGAAATTACAGAATTAAGTGTCGATTATAATCAGTTTGTAACGCTTCAGGCAATTGATCAAGACGGAAATGATATTAATGCTTATGTTGATCCCAAAACTGGAAAAGTTTTAGGAACTCCTGTAAAGAAAAGCGAATTTATTCAATGGATTACAAGCTTTCATCGTTCTTTGTTTCTTCATGAAGCAGGACGTTTTTTTGTCGGCATAATTTCTTTTTGTCTGCTGCTGATTTCGCTTTCGGGTTTTGTATTGGTTTTAAAGAGACAACGCGGTATTCGTAATTTCTTCTCCAAAGTAATCAAGGAATATTTTGCCCAGTATTATCATGTTGTTTTGGGACGATTAGCTTTAATTCCGATTTTAATTATTGCAGTAACGGGAACTTATTTATCGCTGGAAAGATTTAATTTTTTTATGGGTGAAGAAAAAGCGAAACCTGTAAAATCTGAACTTTCAGAAAAAGACAAAACAACTTCTATATTTAAAACAACTTTACTTTCTGATGTAAAGAAAATTGAGTTTCCTTTTACAGATGATCCTGAGGAATATTATATCATTGAATTAAAAGACCGCGAGATAGAAGTTAATCAGGTTTCTGGAACTGTTATTTCAGAAAAACTTTCGCCGGTAACCCAGCAATTTGCGACTTTGAGCCTTGATCTTCATACTGGAAGAATTAACGGAATCTGGGCTGTAATCTTAGCCATTGCCTGCATCAATATTTTATTCTTTATTTATTCTGGTTTTGCGATTACTTTAAAAAGAAGGTCAAGCCGAATTAAAAACAAATTCAAAGCGCAAGAAAGTACTTTTATTCTTTTAGTTGGTTCTGAAAACGGAAGTTCTTTTCGATTTGCTAATGCGATTCTGAAACAATTAATTGATCAAGGTTACAAGGCTTATATTACTGAATTAAATCGTTTTTCGGCATATCCAAAAGCAGAGCATATTTTGGTGTTTTCATCTACGCACGGTTTAGGTGACGCCCCTTCTAACGGAAAAAAATTTAAGGCTGTATTAGAAAAACAAAATCAGGATCAGAAAATTAATTTTTCTGTCGTTGGTTTTGGTTCGAAAGCTTATCCAGATTTCTGCCAGTTTGCGGTTGAAATCGATCAGCTTTTAGCCAATCAAAATTGGGCAGATCGTTATTTAGATTTACAAACCGTTAACGACAAATCGGCTGTTGAATTTGTAAACTGGATAAAATTATGGAGTGCTAAAACGGGAATTCCTTTGGCGACAACTCCTTCATTGTACAATCATGTGCCGAAAGGACTGCAGAAATTAATGGTTTTAGATAAGACGCCGATTTCTGATACCGAACATACTTTTATACTTACATTACGCGCCAATTCTAGGGCTAAATTTGTTTCTGGTGATTTACTGGCAATTTACCCTGCAAATGATTCTAGAGAACGCCTCTACTCTATTGGAAATCATTCTGGAAATATACAATTGGTTGTAAAACTGCATGAAAACGGATTGGGTTCTGGCTTTTTGAATAACTTAGAACCTGGAAATACCATAAAAGCTAGAATTCTTAAAAACCCAACTTTTCATCTTCCAAAGAAAGCACCAAAAGTGGCACTAATCTCTAACGGAACTGGAATTGCTCCTTTTCTGGGAATGATTGAACAGAATAAAGCTAAGAAAGAAATACATTTGTACAGCGGTTTTAGAATGGTAACTCCAACTCTTTTGGCTTATAAAAAGTTTGCAAAAGTGATGATTCAAAAACAGCATTTGGATCGTTTTCACGTCGCTTTATCTCGAGAAGGAGCTAATATTTATGTGATGGATTTAATCCAAAAAGATGCTTCTTTTTTCATGAATTTATTGAAAGAAGGCGGTGTAATCATGATCTGCGGTTCGCTTGCGATGCAAAAAGATGTTGAAGCTATTTTGAATGAGCTATGTCTCGAAAATGGGATTAAAAGTCTTTCTGAATACAAAGAAAATGGTCAATTATTAACGGATTGCTATTAGGATTTTAGATTGTAGATTGCAGAATTTAGATCGTAATTATAAATGAATCCCCAGAGGGATGACATATTTATAGATTCTATGTGGTTCACACAAAGTTAAAGCTCCAGTGGAGCGGCATATATAAACTACATATCGCTCCGCTTGAGCTTTAATTTGAAACGTTTAAATTATAACTATAAATATTTCGCTCCGCTGGAGCTCTAAAAAATGATTTTTTATGCAAAAATCAATTATAAATAAACTTTTAATTCTTTTCGTAACACTTCAATGCTCTACAGGCTATTCGCAAATATTACGAAAAAGAACAACGCTTTTAATGGGCGGGCGTTTTGATATTACTATTGTCGATAAAGATTCGCTTTCGGCTGAAAAAAATATCGATCTTGTAATTGCTGAAATTACCCGCATAGAAAATCTAATTTCGGATTGGAAGGCCGATTCTCAAATTTCTAAAGTTAATCAGAATGCGGGAATTCAACCTGTAAAAGTAGATCGAGAAGTTTTTGAACTTGCGCAAAGAGCTGTTAAACTTTCTGAAATAACAAATGGCGGATTTGACGTCAGCTTTGCTGCAATGGACAGAATCTGGAAATTTGACGGTTCGATGACGGAAATGCCTTCGGCGGAAGCCATAAAAAAATCGGTAGAAAAAGTGGGCTACAAGAATATTATTTTGGACAGCACAGAATCGACTATTTTCCTAAAATTAAAAGGAATGAAAATCGGATTTGGTGCTCTAGGCGAAGGTTATGCCACTGATAAATGCCGTGCCATGATGGTTGAAAAAGATATTAAAGCTGGAATTATCAACGGTTCGGGCGACATGAGCACATGGGGAAAACAACCCAACGGAAACGATTGGAAAATCGCAATCACGAATCCGTTTAAACCTGAAAAAAATTTAGCTGTTGTTCCTTTAAAAGAAGGTGCTGTCACTACTTCTGGCAGTTATGAAAAGTTTGTTGTTTTTAATGGAAGACGCTATTCTCATATTATAAATCCTGCAACTGGTTATCCCGCAACTGGCTTATGCAGCGTAACCGTCTTTGGCCCAAACGCCGAAACCGCAAACGGATTAAGTACTTCTATGATGGTTTTAGGTCAAAAAGAAGGCTTATTATTACTTCAAAAATTCCCAGAATACAGTTGTGTATTGATTACTGATAAAGGGAAAGTGGTTAAGTCTAAGAATTTCGCTTATAAAGTGTGAATTGGTTGATGGTTGATTGTTAATGGTTAATGGTTAATGGTTGATTGTTAATGGTTAATGTTAATTCTTAATTCTTAATTCTTAATTCTTAATTCTTAATTCTTAATTCTTAATCTTTAATTGTAATTTAATTGACCAACTGAACTGTTTTTAATAATCATTTAATCGCACTATTTGTCATTTCGACGAAGGAGAAATCTCCGTGCGTAATTCCATAACGAGAAGCAAATCTTTGTAGAGTTTCTTGCGGAGATTTCTCCTTCGTCGAAATGACATAAAATGAGAGAAAATGGATTAAAAATTAAGAATTAACATTAACTATTAACTACTACTATAAACCATAAACAACCAACAATCAACAATCAACAACCAACAATCAACAACCAACAATCAACCATTAACCATTAACCATCAACCATTAACCATCAACCATTAACCATTAACCATCAACCATCAACCATCAACCATCAACCATTAACCATTAACAATCAACTATCAACAATCCACAAACCATCAACAATCAACAATCAACAATCAACCATTAACAATTAACAATCAACAACTTACCAATATTAAAACTTCTAATGTAAATCTAATAATCTTCTAATAGCTTTATTTAGATTAAATATAAATTATCATATAAGTTTGCACCACTTTTATATGCAGACTCAAATATGAGAACAACTTTACTTTTATTTTTATTTACTATTACAGCTTGGTCACAAACCGGAAATCTTACAGGAAAAGTGACTTTTGGAACCGACGAACTGGCTTATGGTTCTACAGTAATCATCAAAGGAACTCAGAAATACGCTGTTGTAAATGATTTCGGGCGATATGAATTTAAAGGGTTAAAGTACGGTGAATATATCTTGGAGACTTCGTCAATGGAAGGACAAACGAGAACTACAAAAATAAACATCAATAAACCAAATACAGAATTTAATATTTCACTAGATCGTAATGGGCCAAAAGATTTACAAGAAGTTGTAATCAAAAAAGCCTCAATTCGAAAAGAAATAATGGATAAGGGCTTTGCTGTTAATATTATTGAAACAGAAGAAGCTGCAAAGAGAAACCTGCAAACTAATGATTTATTAGATCGTTCTGGCGGCGTAAGAGTGAGACAAAATGGTGGCTTAGGCTCGGCTGTTAATTATAATATTAACGGAATGTCTGGAAATGCCATACGAATTTTTATTGATGGAGTTCCTATTAGTACATATGGTGCTTCTTTTAGTTTAAACAGTATTCCTCCTGCCTTGATTGAAAGAATAGAAGTTTTTAAAGGTGTTGTTCCTTCTTATTTAGCAGACGATGCTCTTGGCGGTGCAATTAATGTAGTATTAAAGAAAGGAGCTAAAAACAGTTTAAATGCATCTGTTTCTTACGGATCATTCAATACGGTACAATCTAACTTTAATGCCGCGATTAGAGACAAAAATGGTTTTACTGTTAAAGCGAATGCTTTTCAAAACTACTCTGATAATGACTATGAAATTTGGGGAAAATGGGTTTATAATATTCTGCCAAATGGCCGTTACGACTACATCAGAGCTAAAAGATTTGAAAGCATGTACAGATCATTTGGAGGAAGACTCGAAGCGGGTTTTACCAATGTTGACTGGGCAGACACTTTTCTTATAGGCTACAATGGTTCTCAGGATTTCAATCAGATTCAACATGGACAATATATGACAAAGCCTTATAAAGGTCGTTTTAATGAAAATACTGCCAATGTTTTCAGTATAACTTATGCAAAAAAAGATTTCTTAATTAAAAAACTGGATTTCTCTGCGGTATCAGTTTATAGTCATCGAAATGAATTTGTAAGTGATACCGTAAAATGGAATTACGATTGGAATGGAAACAAAGCTTTAGGCTTATATGGCACTCCTATTCTGTCCAACACGGGCGCACAACAGGGTGCGGCAACACTAAACTACAGAACTGCAAATATATTTAACACACGTGCAGGATTAACGTATTCTATTAATGACAACCATAAAATTGTTGCCAATGTAATGACTTATGTTTTTGACCAAAATGAACTTGACAGAATGAAACCAGAATTGGTTAGAAATTTCGAAGTTACTCGAGATTATGTAAAAACAGTTTCGTCGTTTAGTTATGAAATGACGGCATTTGAATCTCGTCTGAGAGTTAACCCTTTTGTTAAAAATTATTATTTAAAGAACGAGGAAATAAAACCTGTTATCATAAATCAAAATGGTCAAAACTCTATTGGTACAGAAGTGAACTCAAAAAAAACTGATTTTACAGGATACGGAATTGCAACTTCTTATGCCATTCTTCCAAAAGTTATGATTATGTTTTCTGCAGAAAAAGCGATACGACTTCCTACAGAAGATGAATTATTTGGACGTCCGGGAGAGAATATTATTAGTAATACAAGTCTTGGACCTGAGCAAAGCAACAATTTTAATGCTGGTTTCCGCTTGGGGCCGTATGATATAAGCCATCATAAAATTACACTTTCTGCAAATGGTTTCACAAGAAATACAAAAGATAAAATTGTTCGTAAAATAAGTGATCGTTTAAATGAAGCTGTACAATCTACACCTTTTGTAAACTTAGGTAAAGCGCAAGCGATAGGCTTTGAAGCTTCTTTTCAATACTCTTACAACAATCGTTTTTTTGCCGGAATGAACATTTCAAAATTTAATTCTTTATTCAAAGATAAATACGATTCTAATGGAAATATTATAATTCATTACAATAAACAATTGCCAAACGAACCTTATTTCACAATAAATGGAAATATGCAGTACAACTTTAAAAATTTAATTCAAGACAAATCAGAACTTAATCTTTACTACTACTGTGCTTATGTAGACCCTTTTTACACTTCTTGGCAAATTGACAGAACTACTGCACAGTTCCCGCAAGATTTAGGTTTAAGCTACACGTTTCCAAGTAAACAAATTATTGTCAGTTTTGATGCCAGAAATATTTTTGATGCACAAGTGTACGACAATTTCGCCGCTCAAAAACCAGGAAGAGCTTTTTATATTAAGCTCAACTACAATATCACAAAATTCTAATCATTGTAAATAACTAATTTTTTAAATCCATAAATATGAAAAAGAACACATTCAAACTATTTACATCTGGCTTATTGCTAGGTGCATTAGCGCTGACTACTTCTTGCAGCAGTGACGATAATAACAATAACAATCCTGATCCTGTAAATCCAGTAACAGATGGCCGCTGGATTACAGTTGCAGGTGCCTTAATGCAGACAGATCCAGGAGACGGAAATGGAGGAACAAGAGTTTATTCTATCAGTAAAGAAAATGCTATTGATCCTAATTTTTCTGTAAATGTTTATGATAATGGTGCTCCTGTTCAATCTAGCAGAACAGCTCGTCTTCAGTCTTCTGTTGATGGAAGCACGCTTTTCAACATTACGTACACTGGTGCAAATGGCGGTGAGTTTATGACATACAAAGTAAACGGCGGAAGTAATTTTTTAGAATCTCAGGCAAAAGTTAATATTTCTCAATATGCTGGAACTTCTCCAAGATGGGTAAAACTTTTTGATGGTGATAAAACAGGAGTTGCGGTAAACGTAACTGCTCCAGTTATTAGCACAAATGAAGATAAAACATATAAAAATACAAGAGGAATTGCTACTGTATTATCTTTAGATATGCAGCAAACTTTAATCTCTGCTTATAAACAATATCCTATTCCGTTAACTGCTGAGGAAGAAGCTCAAGGACACCATATTTTCCGTTTAGATGCTCCTACATTAAATAAAGCAGGAAACAAATTAATCATCGGAACTTGGATGCGTAAAACTGATCCTGCAACAGGACAAAATGCTGCAAGCTTTACACGTCTAGGTTCTAAATCTGTTGTAGTTGATTATCCTTCATTAGAAAATCCAAAAGTAATTACTTCTACAGTTGGTTTTGGAGATACAAGCGGTTACAGAAGTTTTAACAGCTTCGTGGCAACTGACGGGAACATTTATCAGGCTACGCAGAGAGATACTCAAAAAGGTTCTTATATCTTAAAAATTGACCAAAGCAACGAATATGACAATTCTTATGTATTTAGTTTAGATACAGCATTAGGAGTTAAAGGAACTTATATCGACGCTTGGAGATATGCTGGAAACGGAATTGCTTATGCTGTTTACACTTACGAAGGTGCAAATGATCAAGGATACCTTGCAAGATTGGATCTAAACGCAAAAACTGCTCAAAAAGTAGAAGGTATTGCTTATGATGCTGACTTAAATTTCGGTCAATACCAAGGTTTTGTAGTTGACGGAAATAATTTTTATATTGCTGTTACTCCAGTTGGAAAAGATGGTAACATTTATGTAATTGATATTCCTTCTGGAAAAGTTACTAAAGGTGCTAAATTGGTTAACAAACCAGGAAACCACTACATCGGAGTATTCTAAAAATTACAGTTGGGTATTTACTGTAAATAATTCATTACTTGAGTTTTTTTTTAATTGAACATTCCGCTTCTATTGATAGTAAGCGGAATGTTTTTTTTTGATTAAAATTTTGAAGCAAACTCTTTTGCAAAATCTTCTAACTTGATTTTCCCTTGAACTTTTCCATCGTTTTTTAGAAAATCTGCTGCAATGGTTTCGTTACGAAGTCCGCTTCCCATTTCGGTATATAGACCAGCCATTTCCTCTGGAACTCCAGCTTGAGTCATACCTCCTAAATATTGTTCATCAGTAAATTCAACCCAAGGAAGTTCTGGTTTTCCAATTGCCGTGCCGAATGTTTTTGCAATTTCTGAAGGCGTGCGAACATCACTAATAATATAGCGCACATTTTTTCCTTCTGGTAATTTTTGCAATTCTTCTGCAGCAGCCCATGCAATGTCTTCTGGATGCACTAACGGAATACGATTTCCTGCTGGAATATTTGCGCCCATAATTCCTGCCCCTTTTATCATCGGAATATCGTTGAAGAAATTAATGTAAAAATATCCAGCTCTCAAAAATGTAATTGAAGTATTTAGTTTCTCATAAATCTTCTCAATATTGTACAAACCTGCAATTGGTCCGTTTCCTGATGGTAAATCAGCTCCTATACTGCTTAACATTACTACTCTTTTAATGTTGGCATTCTGAATAGCTTTCGCGAAAGCGGTACCAGCATCTGTAGTATTTTGAATAATATTTACACCGCCCATATTTGGAGGCGTCATGGCGAAAAGGGCATCTGCACCTTTAAAAGTTTCTGATAGAAAATCGGCATCGCTAACCGATCCTATTACTGCTTTTGCACCAAGATTTTCAATGGCAGATTTTCGATCTGCATTACTGCTGACAACAGTTACATCGTGACCTGATTGTACTAATTGAGCCGTTAAAGGCTTTCCGATATTTCCTAACGAACCTGAAATTATAATTTTCATCTTTAAAAGTTTTTTTATTTAACAAGACAAAGGTATCTTTGTACTTACTTTTATACAAGTACTTACCCTAAAGTATGTATCATGACAGCAATTAAAGAATCGTCTACTATTCAGGAAAACAAGCAGTATGCGTTGGAAAAATGCCCTGTAACTTTTGTAATGGAAAAAATTGGAGGCTTCTGGAAACCCATTATTTTATATCATTTATCGACTGGAGATAAACGTTACAGCGAATTGAAAAGAGCAATACCGGCTGTAACAGAAAAAATGCTGATTCAGCATTTGAAACAATTAGAAGCAGATGGTTTGGTCATCCGCGAGGCAAAACCAGTTGTACCGCCTTTTGTGACTTATAAATTAAGTGATGCTGGAAAAGGATTGTTGCCCGTTATTGATGCAATGGCTGCATGGGCTTTTAAAGTAAAAGACGGCATCTATAGCGTTTAATAGAAGTCGTTATTTTTTCATAAAAACCCACTAACTTTTAAATAGTCTATCCGTTTAAATAAATGCCCAAACCCGATTTTACCGTCACTGACCAAAATCTTAATTAGAAAACATTTTTAGAAAGAAAAGATTATCAATATTTGCATCTAAATAATATCAAACTCCAACCAGAATTTGGATAACCAGCCAGATTAACATAATACAATCAAAAAAAACAAATAAAATAGGATGGGCAGAAACACCGACTTTTTCATATTGCACAAAGAAATAGCCAGAGCAGAACTTTATCCCGTTATCTCTTCAGATCGATTCGCAGAATCCTTCAAAGAATTCCTTATCAGAAGAAAAAAGATTTGCGATGATGACTATGATGTACATTATGAAAGCATCAGCCAAAAAGTAAGTACGGACATTAACAATATACTCCCTAGCGAACTCTTTGAACTTATCTATTGGCTTGGAGAAATAGGATATAATTATGAAGGCAAAGGCATCGAGGAGCTTTTTAATCTTCATGGTACGACAGCATATAGCTTTATGTTCCAATACGGGAATTTCACCGACTATTATCCGCTGGATGCACTATCTGAAGCCTGGAGTGGGGAAAGGATACATCCAAAAGACTTCATGCGTTTTTTGGACTATATGATTCTGCTGATGGGAAGGGTTTCGGCCTCACAGATTGCAGGTCCGGAATATAGTCTCTCGGATGCTGAAAAAGAATATATAGATGCACTACAGGAAACCTATAAAGATGAAAAGTTACTATGGGAAATAATAGATGCGGAATTTGAATACCTAAAAAGAGAATTAGTTACTTATATCGAAAGCGGTTCCAAGTCAAAAGTAAGTCCTGAGGTGAATTGCGTTTACTGGTCCTCAGGCTTTCTAGACAGTTGCATTGAAATGAAATCCAGAATTGCTGAAACTGGCACGATGGTTTTTATTGTCGATTCCCTATAAAAAACTGCTCTAAATGTAGTCCTACATTAGCAAACTCTTGGCTTTTAAAGTAAAAGACGGCATCTATAGCGTTTAATAGACACCGCCTTTTCAAACAACAAAAAAACTAATTAACTTATTTTTAATTGCTTTGTTTAATTCTGTTTCATAAAAAACAAAGCTTCTTTGTAATTGGCAATTTCTGTTAAGGCATTATAAATATATTTTGAAACCAAAGCTCCCCCATCAGAATTAATGAGGTCGATATCATCTTCTGGTGTGTGATACTGCGGATGTCCGCCGGTATGAAAACCAACAGCCGAAATAGATTCTTTATAAAAAGAAACATGATCAGAACCGCCAACATCTCCTGCGTGAATAACTGGATTTAATCCTGAATTTTGCTGCAGTTTTTGCATCAGTTCTACTCCATTTGGAAAAGTTCCAGCACCGCCCATATAAAGCTCTTTTTTTTCATTTAATCTTCCAACCATATCCATATTCAGCATAACTTTTACGGATTCTTTTGGAACTGGAAGATGGGTTACGAAGTATTTAGAGCCTAATAATCCTTCTTCTTCTCCGCTGAACGAAATAAAAATGATGCTTCTTTTGGGTTTGCTTTTTTGTTTTGAAATTTCTTCTAAAATGCAAAGCAGTGCCGAGACACCAGAAGCATTATCATCTGCACCGTTATGAATGGCAAACGCTTCTTTCTTTTTACTTCCAGAACCTGGTCCGCCCCAGCCCCAATGATCGTAATGTGCTCCTATTACAATATATTCGTTTTTTAAAACCGGATCAGATCCTTCGATAAAACCCAAAACATTTTGAGTTGCAGCACTATCTGATTTCATCTTATTGATGCCTCCTTTTACAAAAACTTTAAAAGGCTGATAATAAGAATTATTGAATTCTTGTAAACCATATTTTTTAAAATACTTCTGAATATAAGCTGCTGCTTTGTTATTTCCTTCTGTACCCGGAAAACGGCCTTCCAATTTATCTGATGACAAATATTTATCATGCTTATAAAAAGTTGCAGCGTTTTGAGCATTAAGATGTAAATAGAAAAATAATATTCCTATTTTTAAGAAATTGTATTTTGAAGTTCTTACTGATTTCATATTGTATTACAAGCTAAATTTTACTGCAGATTAAAAGAGGTGTGTTTAATATACTTTCTGTCGTACGTATACAAAACGTGAACTTTTTTATCTGTGGTTTGAATGATTGCCGGATAACTAAATTCTCCTTTTTGCTGATTTTCCAAATCAAATAACTTTCTCCAGTTCAAACCATCTGTAGAATATTCAACGTCTAAAATATTGCGGCCGTTAAACCAGTCTTTTCCCTGTGGCAGTGGATTATTCACCAATAAAAAAAGATTTTTATTTACGGTTAAAGCATCTATTCCCGAATTTGAATTCACCACATTAATCGTATTGGTTCTTATCCAGCTTTTTCCGTTATCTCCAGACCAGCTCGCAACTACTCTATTGTGTTTGCTGCGGGACAACATCCCAATATCACTTTCACTATGAATTAAAAATGTAGGCTGAATGACATTTAATTGTTTATTATTTTCAACTTCAATTTTTTTCCAAGAATCGTCAGCTTCTGAGTAGGTTTCTACATGAATTCTCCATTCGTCTTTATCAACACTTTCTGTACTGCTGCCACAGAGAATTAAGCCCGGCGTAGTTTCGATTGGTTTGTTTCGAATTGGTCCGTAAAATCCTTCTGGAAGATATTTTGGTTCGCCCCACGTTGTTCCATTATCTTTTGAAACAATCATAGCGCCAAACCATTCTCTTGGATTTTTTCCGACTTTGTAAAACAAATACAAATTCTGGCTTTTGCTTTTAAACAACACCGGATTCCAACAAGCAAGCGTATCTCCGTTTTTGATTAATGGCTGAATAAGCTCTTTTGGCGTTGACCATTTTTTATCTTTATAATCAGAAATATAAATTCCGACATCTTTTGCGCCTTCGTATTTGCCTCCAAACCAAGCTGCCATAATCTCATTTGGTTTATATTCAACCAATGTCGATGCGTGGCTGTTGGCTGTAACAGGCGGATCTGCAATATAACTGCTTTCAATATTCACAGCTTTAATTTGTGCTTTTACTGAATTGGAAAAAACACTTACCATCAATAATGCAGCTGTAATATATTTCTTTTTTAAAATCATTGTATTCTTTTTTTTGCTTAAATTTAAAATGTGATTTGTAAAATAAAACATCCAAAATTCATATTTACTAATCACTATTTAATACCCCATGAACTATAACTGTACACTAAGCACTAACAACTAAGTACAAACTAACTCTTCTTCAACCCCACTTTATGTCCTGAAATCGCGTAGTAAAGGATAATAATATAACAAGGAAGTAAAATCCAGTATCCTTTTGTTGAGGCTGCTGCTGTTGCATTTACTTCGCTAATTCCCTGTGCGATCAGATCGGCTTTTGTTCCGTCTACGAATTTCCCATATAGAGGCGGAATAACTGCTCCTCCAGAAATTGCCATTACTAATAATGCTGCTCCAGTTTTCGTGAATTTGCCTAAACCGTTAAGTGTAAGCGGCCAGACTGCAGGCCAGACCAAAGCATTTGCAATTCCTAATCCAGCAACGAATAAAACAGAAGTAAATCCGCTAGAAAACACAATGCAGAATGACAATATAATTCCTAAAACCGCACTCACTTTTAGAGCCAAAGCCTGCGTAATATATTTCGGAATCAAAAATGCTCCCAAAGCATAAGTAGCAACCATTGCTAATAAAGTAAATGTTGTAAAGAATTTGGCATCGTCTGCAGGAAATCCTAACGCGATTCCGTATGCTATAATCGTATCACCGGCTATAACTTCTACTCCAACGTACATAAATAAAGTTAATACGCCCAGCCAAAGATGCGGAAACTGAAAAATACTTGTTTTTGCTGTTTCTCCCTCTTTTGTTTCTTCAATTGGCGTGGCTTCAACATTTGGAAGCGGTGCTTTAAGAATCAGCAGTCCCAAAATAAACAAAACCACTGCCATAGAAATGTAAGGAACTACAACACTGTCTGCCATATTATTTAGTAATGTATTCTTTTCAGAAACGCTTACTACAGCCAGTTTTTCCTGAATTTCATCAATGCCTGATAATAAAATAGATCCAAAAATAAGAGAGCCTAAAGCTCCAGCAATTTTATTACAAATTCCCATAATAGAAATTCTTTTTGCCGCGCTTTCAATTGGTCCTAAAATAGTAATATAAGGGTTTGATGCTGTTTGCAATAAAGTCATTCCAGCTCCCTGAATAAAAATTCCTGTAAGGAACATCCAATACGTTCTCGCTTCGGCTGCAGGAATAAAAATTAAGGCTCCGAAACCCATAATGAATAATCCCAAAGACATTCCTCTTTTATAGCCGATTTTAGTTAAGATATAAGAGGCAGGAAGCGCCATTACAACAAACGAAATATAAGATGCCGACGCCACTAATAATGACTGCGCTGATGTTAATTCGTTAATTGTTTTCATAAACGGGATCAAAGCGCCGTTGATCCAGGTAACAAATCCAAAAATAAAAAACAGACTTGCTATTATTAAAATTGGAACTAATGTGGTTGGTTTGGTTTGTGAGGAGTTAGTGGTATTTTTATCAACCATTTTTATTTATGTTTTTGTGGTTTGATGATTTGTTAAATTGGAGAAATCATCTGTAGTTAAGAGAAAATTGAGTATATCAAAATTACTGACATACGTATAAAACAAAAGGAGAGTTACCTCTCCTTTTGAATTTTAAGTAAGGATTGTGTCGATCATTACTCACCAAATTAATTATTTTGTGTCCCACCAAAGTCTAGTTCCACCTGAATCTGCACCGCCTAATTTTACGATACCGTCATCAACTGCTTCTTTGTTAGAAGAGTACTCATTTGTAGTGTAAATGATTCTCTTCATTAGAGACTTACCAACACCTGCATCAGGGTTGTCTGTATTTAAAACTGGATAGATTACTTTAGCATCGCTTCTACGTAAATCTGCCCAAGCTTCCCAAGATTCTGGGAAAATAGCTAAGTATTTTTGAACTGCAATCTGTGTACGCTGATCCGCAGTAGATGCAGACCAAGCTACAGGCAATTTAACTGGAATATCTTGTAAATCTAAAGTAGGATAAAGAGTCAAGATATTTGGTAATGTTGGCAATGATGAACCATTGATGTATGCATTTACTGCAGCAGCATCTGTAATTCCCCATTGTGCTAGAGATAATCTAATACCTGTTTCGTACAAAGTTTTAGCGTCTCCGCCCATGTTCCATCCATTTAATGCACCTTCAGCTCTGCTTAAATAGTTTTCAGAAGCCATGAAAATTTCGATGTTTTTAGATTCACTAAGGTTATTAGCAGCACCATTACCCATCACGTCATTATTAAAAGCAGAGAATTTAGTAGTTCCAAATTGGTCTTCTAATCCACCAACAGGATTTCCTCTATAAACTCCAGTATCGATTGGGGCAAACCATTTTGATAAACGTGGATCATTGTATCCTACTAAGATACTTTCCATAGAAGCGGTCATTACATACCCCCAGCTATTTACGATCATGTTTAAATTGTTTGGAGTTATATTACTTGCTTTGAAAAATGCACTTTGATCATTTGTCTGCATAACACCTGCAGCTACCGCAGCTTCAGCTTGTGTTTTAGCTTTTGCACCATCTTTATCAGAAATTCTTAAAGCCAAACGCAATCTCATACTGTTTCCAAAAACTCTCCATTTGTCTACGCTTCCAGAATAAACTCTATCATTTGGAGCAAGAGACGCAACAGTTGCTGTTGAAGGAGAAGACAATACTGCGTTTGCTTCGTCTAATAATTTAAAGAAATCATCGTAGATAAATTCAACGCTGTCATAAGGAACTTTTTCTTTACCATTTCCTGCCTCAGTGTAAGGAATTGGTCCGTAAGCATCAACCATTTGGTTGTACATGAAAACTTTCCAGATTTTAAGAACTGCCAATGCTTCAGCATTTCCTTCAGATGCTTTAACAGCATTGTTTAAAGCAGGAACAGCAACTGTGTAAAATCTTGTCCATCCTCTTCCTTCGTATCCGTTAACGAAAGCATTTCTTTCAGTACCATATCCACAGTTTAAATAGTGGATAAAAGTAGAAGATAAAATACCTGTTGCAATACCCCAAGTACCTTGGTCATCTACACCTGGAGAAGAGTAAGATCCGTTGTGTATACCTGCATATAATGCAGATGCAAATGCAGGACCTGCTAATGTAGCATCTAACTGATCTTCAGTCAATGAATTAGGATCTTTGTTTATTTCATCAAAGTCGCCAGCACAACTTGACAAAATCGAAACTGCCATTAATGCAACTCCTAATGTTTTTATTTTAAAACTATATTTCATAATGTCCCTTATTTAATTAAAATCCAAATTTAACATTAACTCCATAATCTCTAGTTGAAGGAATGTTGAAAGATTCTATCCCTTGTAAGTTTCCTGTTCCTGCTCCTGCTTCTGGATCAAAATGTTCTGCTTTGTTTAAGAAGAAGAACAAGTTTCTACCTACTAAAGAGAAATCGATACTTGAGAATCCTGAATTACCTAATACACGTTTTGGTAATGAATAACCAAAAACAAGTTCTCTCAATCTGATGTTTGTAGCATCATAAATAAATGGTTCTGCAATTGGAGTTCTTTGTCCGATAGCTGTCCAATATTGTTCTGCTGTAATACTTGTAGTATTTGGAGTGTAAGTTCCGTTACCAGCTGCAACAACACCATCAACTACAATTCCGCCTTCTCTTCCTGCTAAAGTAATATCACTTACCCCTAAACCAGCTTGTCTAGCCTGAGTGTATGAAATAACTTCACCACCAATTCTGAAATCAATAAGGAAGCTTAAAGAGAAATCTTTGTATTTGAAATTATTTTTGAAACCTGCTGTCCAGTCTGGGTTAAAGTTACCAGCACGAACATCAAATCCATTTGTTGCCAAAGGAATACCTGCACTGTTTACAATAATATTTCCGTTTGGATCTCTTTGGAAACCTTTAATATATAAATCTCCATATTCTCCGCCTTCAACAACTTTACTTCTTACTAAACGTCCTTCTCCAAGAACTAACTCATCTCTTCCTTCAAAGATAGATTTTACTTTTGATTTATAAGAAGCATAGTTTGCTGTAATATCCCAAGTAAAGTTTTCTGTTTGAATTGGAGTTGCAGTAAGCGTTAACTCGATACCTTTATTTTCAATATCTCCACCATTTACGATAGCTCTAGAATATCCAGAAGATTCAGGAGTGTTGATGTAGAAAATTTGGTTGTTTGTTAATGATGTAAAGTATGTAAAATCTAAACCTAAACGGTTATTGAAGAATCTTACATCTGCACCAAATTCTGTAGAAGAAGATATCTCTGGTTTTAAATTTGGATTAGCTTTTGTGTTTTGTCCGTATAACATACCACCATTTCCACCAATGTATGAGAATCTTTGTTGTGTTTGATAAGGATCTGTATCGTTACCAACTTGTGCGTAAGAACCTCTAACTTTTGCAAAACTGATTACTTCTGGTAATGTAAACATATCAGAAAGAACAGCAGAAAGACCAAAAGATGGGTAGAAATAATCATTAGGAATTGTAGAAGACCAGTCATTTCTAGCTGTAACATCTAAGAATAAGTAGTTTCTAAATCCAAGTTGACCAAATGCATAAAGTGAATTGATTCTTTTTTCTGAAGCTGTAGATGTAGATTGAACAGTTTGAACGTTACTTAGGGCAAAGAAATTTCTTTTACTCAATACACCGCCAGAATTTAAAGCTGAACTATTTTGCTGCAATACGTTTGCTCCACCATTAAGTCCAACTGAAAAATCTCCAAATTTTTCATTGTAAGAAAGCAAAGCATCTACGTTTAACTCACTAACTGTTTCATAAGATTCACTGTATGAACCCATGTTACTGTTAAATGCGTTTGTTGCATATCTGTTTCTTACGTTTTTGTTTGTCATTTGGTCTAAACCAGCTCTACCTTGTAAGCTTAAAGTTTTTGTAAACTCATACTTAAGCGAAGCTAAACCAATAAATCTGTTTCTTTTATCTGTACGAGCATCATCTCTTAAAGCAGACCAAAATGGGTTTCCGCCTGGAGCTCCTGTCTCGTCAAGGAAATAGTTTACTTGTCTTTGTCCTGCTGCATCAATATATTCGAAGTTTTTGTAATCGTTATAAGCGATACTACGAGGTAATAAATAAGCAGATGTTCCAATAGACTCTTCTCCAGTTCTCAATAAATTGTCGATATCCTGAACGATGTAGTTTGTTTTTACGTCTAAAGTTAATTTATCAGAGATTTTACTAGTCAATCTTAAGTTAAGATTGTGTCTGTCCATTTGGTTTCCTCCAACAATACCTTCAGCACGTGTGTTAGTATAAGAGAAATAACCTTGAGCTTTTTCGTTACCAGATGTAACTGTTAATGTATTTGCTAAGTTGTAACCAGTTTTGTAAAAATCAATTACGTTATTAGGCTGTGGAGAATAGCTTTGTGTAGCTGGCCCAGCATAATTTGGGTTACGAACTAACTGCCAGTTTGAAACTTGGCTTCCGTCTAATCTGCCTCCCCAGCTTGAAGAAGAGTTTGCAACGTAAGCTCCGTTTGTACCTTGACCGTACTCGTTTTGTAAATTCATCAAATTATAAGCAGAAGAAGCCATAAAGTTAGATGATAAAGATACAGATGTTTTTCCTGCTTTTCCAGATTTTGTAGTAATTACAATTACACCATTTGATGCTCTAGATCCGTAAAGTGCTGCCGCAGATGGTCCTTTAAGAACAGTCATCGAAGCAATATCTTCTGGGTTAATGTTAGAAATACCATCTGGCTGTGTAGTTCCTCCTGTATCAATATCAGGATTAGAATTTGTTGTTCCGTTACTAATTGGCACACCATCTACAACATAAAGAGGCTGGTTGTTTCCGTTAAGAGATCTGTTACCTCTTAAAGTAATTCTAGAAGAAGAACCAACACCATTTGAAGTAGTAGAGAAGTTAAGACCTGCTACTTTACCAGAAAGAGAGTTGGCAACGTTTAATGATCTTGCCTCAGAGATTTCATCTACTGAAACGTTTTGTGCAGAATACGTAATGGCTTTTTTCTCTCTCTTAATACCAAGAGCGGTTACCACTACTTCTCCTAACTGCTGTGTGTCTGCACCCAAAGCTACATTAATTGTAGTTTGTGTTCCAACAGCCACTTCTTTTGTAGCAGATCCTACATAAGTAAAAACTAAAACTGTTGATTGATTTGGAACGTTAATGCTGTATTTACCATCAAAATCTGATGAAGCACTCGTTTTAGTTCCTTTAACAATAATATTTGCCCCTGGAATCGGAATTCCGCTAGAAGCATCTGTTATCGTTCCTTTTACTGTAGTCTGCGCTTCTAGGCTTTGGAATCCGAAAAGGCATATGACCAACAGTAATTTTAGTACGTTTTTAATCATATTAGTTGTTTTTTTAGAGTTAATAACATGTTAAATTTAAGAATACGTTTTGTTAACAATACATAATTTCGACAAATGACAATTTTGAAAAGGTGTTGGTGAAAGTTTGGTCAAATATTGAAAGAAAACGTTTTCATTTGTAATCCAACTCTTCCTTATTTTAAAGGCCAAAATCTATTAATCTAATAGATTTTGGCCTTTTTTAATTGTATTCTTTTTTTTATCTAAAAAACGTTTAAAATTATTCTGCGTTTAAGCGATTTTAGTTCGAAACCTTAAATTTAGTTTTGAGTAAATCTGTCGAATTTCCGCCAACCATAACTTCGAAATCTCCAGGCTCTACAACGCTCTTCATTTCTCTGTTCCAGATAGATAACTCATCTGGTGTAAGTGTAAATTCAACATTTTTTATTTCTCCTTTTTTAATATTCAATCTTTTGAATCCTTTTAGCGTTTTTTCAGGAGTGGTAACAGAGCTGTAAACATCATTAATATATAATTGTACCACTTCATCTCCATCTCTATCTCCAGTGTTTTTAACATCAACAGAAACTTTCAATTCTCCGTTTGGTTTAATTTCAGCTGCGCTGATTTTAAGATTTGAATATTCAAACTTCGTATAACTCAATCCAAAACCGAATGAATATAAAGGATGTTCGCTTTCTGCTACATATTTATGTATCGCAGATGGTTTTTGGTTATAATATATAGGTAACTGCCCAACCGACTTTGGAACTGTTATTGGCAATCTTCCAGCTGGATTGTAATCTCCAAATAAAACATCTGCTACAGCTCTTCCTCCAAACTCTCCTGGGAACCATCCTTCAATAACTGCTGGAATATTTTCTGCAATCCAATTTGTAGAAAGCGGACGACCGTTTAATAATACACAAACTACAGGTGTTCCCGTTTTTTGAATCTCTTCAATCAATTGCTGTTGGATTCCAAATAAGTCTAAAGAAGCAACGTCTCTGTTTTCTTCTACTAACTCGTTTGATTCTCCTAAAACTACAATAGCAACATCTGCTTTTTTAGCAGCTTCGATTGCCGGCTGTAAGTTTACTTTTTCTAAATTCCAACGGAAATGCGCTCTGGCACCCCAGCCACCTTCCCACATTTCAATGCGGACTTTGTATTTTTTACCTTTTTCTATATTTTTTGGAACCGTCACCATGCTTGTTGCCCCTTTTGACCAGTTGTCAATTACCAATTGGTCATCGATATACATTCTAATTCCGTCATCAGAACTTAAACCTAACCATCCGTCAAGTGCTTGATCTGATTTTAAGAATCCTGTCCATCTGATAGAAAAATCATCCACATTAACACCGTCTCCAGGCGCCCAAGGCCAGTCAAACTCTAATTGACTGTCGATACGAGTCAATGCTGGAGCTCCTTCTAGATTTCTGTTATTGAAATATTCTCCTTTTAATCCGTTTTGAGCCTCATCTGGAGTAAACAAATATTTAGATGGAATAATTTGTCCTTTTACAATTAAAGGAACACCTTCTTCGTAAACTACATTGGCAGTTTTTCCAACAATTTGCTGTATACCTTCAAAAACTGTTGTTCCAACACTATTTTTAGGAGCATAACCTCCCATTCTTGAAGCGTTTGCATTTGGTCCTATAACGGCAATGTTTTTAATACTTTTACTCAACGGCAAAATATTATTATCATTTTTCAGCAAAATCATTGATTTTTGAGCAGCTTCCAAAGCAACAGCTTGATTTTCTTTAGTATGAAAACGCTCTTTAATCAGATTTTTATCTGTGTACGGATTTTCAAATAATCCCAATAAAAATTTCAAACGTAAAACTCCTCCCGCAGCACGGTCGATATTTTCCATTGTCAATTTCTTTTCATTTACCAATTCAATAATGGTATTCTGCCAAAATTCATTACTAAAATCATAAAACTGCATATCAACACCAGATGAAACCGCTTCTCTAATAGCATCTTTTGGAGAATCAGCAACTTTGTGAGTCGTTTGGATATATTTAATGGCTCCTAAATCTGAAACAACAATTCCTTTAAATCCCCATTCTTTTCTTAAAACATCTGTCAATAACCAATGATTTGCGGCACAAGGAATTCCGTCTAATTCAGAATACGCACACATAGTTCCTAACGCACCGCCTTTTGTAAATGCTTTTTGAAAAGATGGTAAATGGTCTTCACGAGCTGAACGTTCTCCAACTAAAATTGGCGAAGAATTTCCTCCCGCCTGCGGAATACCATGAACCGCAAAGTGTTTAGGCTCTGCAATAATAGAACGATCTGATTTTAAATCGTCTCCCTGTAAACCTTTTATGAATGCCAAACCAATTTCACTGTTCAAGAACGCATCTTCTCCAAAAGTTTCAGCAACACGTCCCCATCTTGGTTCGCGTCCTAAATCTAAGTTTGGACCAAAACCAAAATGAACTCCATGCGCTCTGGCTTCCATACCAATTACTTTTCCAACTTTATCCATAACATTAACATCCCAAGTCGCTCCAAGTCCTATGTTCATTGGGAAAGCCGTACTTCCTTCATCTAAGTAACCATGAAGCATTTCGCACATAATCAGCGCAGGAATTCCCCAACGGTTTCCTTTGATTACATTGGTTTGCAAATCATTGATCATTTTCGCCGAACGCGGATAAAGATCATGAATAGCTCCAATTCCTAATTTTCCAATTTTTTCTGCCGATTTAGATTTTGCGAAATCTTCTTTATCTTTAAAATAATCTCCTCTATACATATCCATCTGACGTACTTTTTCTTCAAGTGTCATACGGCTTAACAAGTCTTGTACTCTGTCTTCAACAGGTGTTTGGGCATTTTGGTAAGGATACTTTTTCTGGGCATGGGTTTGGTTAAAAAAACCCACAGCCATTACAAAAATAATGGCTGTCCTTTTCATTCTTAATTGTAACATAGTTGTGTGTGTTTAGTTTTGAATCACTTTAAGCTTTGTTCCATTCACAAAATCATCGTGCGAAATAAAAAAGCTGTTAAGTGTTTTTCCGTTTAGCTCAATCGAATTGATTTTTCCATCATTATTGATTTGTCTTTCAATTACAATGCTTTCTTTTTTATAATATCTTGGATCTAATTTTATCGTCACTCTATGAAACATTGGCGCGGTAATGGTGTAAATTGGATCTCCCGGCGATATTGGATAAATTCCCATCATCGAATAAACCAGCCAAGCCGACATGGTTCCGGTATCGTCATTTCCTGGTAATCCTTTTGGTTCATTTTTGAAATATTCGCGAACCAATTTCTTTACCATTTCCTGAGCTTTATACTCCTCACCTTTCACATAATTAAACAAATACGGATTGGCAATATCTGGTTCGTTTGCCATATCAAATTGTTTGATATCAAAGATTTTCTGTAATTGCGCCGAAAAAGCTTGATCGCCTCCCATTAATTTCTTTAATCCATTAATATCGTGGGGAACCATAAATGCATATTGCCAAGCGTTTCCTTCGATAAAGCCAACATTTTCTTCAAAATTAGCTCCAGAAGCAGGATCAAATGGTTCATACCATTTTCCGTCAGCAGTTCTTGGTCGAAGCAGATTTAAGTTTTTATCAAATAATTTTCTATAGGATAATGAACGCTCTTTAAAACGTTTTACATTGTCTTTGTCTCCGAATTCGTTGGCCATAAGCGAAATAGAATAATCTGAAATATTGTATTCCTGAGTTGTAGAAACTGGACCTTTATTGTCGGTTGTTAAATAGCCTTTTTTGATATAATCTTTCAATCCAGGTCGAAGCGGATTATTTTCAATATTATTTGCGCCTTTCAACATCGCATAATAGGCTTTATTAATATCATAATCGCGAATTCCTCTCAGGTAAGTATCGGTAATGACAATACTTGCTGGATCTCCAACCATGGTAAAAGTTTCGGTGGAATTCAATTCCCACTTGGGTAACCAGCCGTTTTCATCAAACATGCTCAACATGCTTTTTACCATATCAGATTGCTGTTTTGGATAAACCAAAGACATCAACTGATGTACATTTCTGTAGGTATCCCACAATGAAAATGTAGTATAACGAGTACCATCGGTTTTACCAATTTTAGTTCTTTTGATTACTGGATATTCTCCGTTAATATCATTTAAAATATTGGGATGAATTAAAGTGTGGTACAAAGCCGTGTAGAAAATCGTATTATCATCTTTTGAACCGCCTTCAACTAAAATTTTAGAAAGTTCTTCATTCCATTCGTTGTAGGTTTCTTTGTAAATTGCGTCAAAAGATCTGTTACCTACTTCTTTTGCTAAGTTTTCACGGGCATTTTCGATACTTACGTACGAAATTCCGATCTTCACTTCAACTGTTTCTTCTTTTTCGAATTTATAAGTAAAATAACTTCCAATACTATCACCCACAACGGTTTTGATTGTATTCTCCATTATTCTAGCTTTTCCATTGTAACCCATCCATTGTGCTTCAACACCGTTGTATTTGGCAGGTTTTTTCCAAACGCCAAATTTATCGGCTGGCTTAGAAAATTGAGCTACGAAATAAACTGGATAGGCTTCTTCTGGACTGTTGTAACAAAAGGATCCAACAGATCGCATTCCTTCAATTTCTGTCGAAGAAACTACTTTTACCATTGCACCTTCTTCGTTTGTTAATCCCAATCCAAGATTTAATAAAATATTAGATTGCCCTTTCGGGAAAGTGAATCTGCTTACTCCCACTCGTTTTGAAGCTGTAAACTCTCCTTTTACTTTATACTTGTCGATGTTTACGCTGTAATATGCTGCTTTTGCCACTTCATTAGAATAAGTCGAACCGTATTTTAAATGATCGATTTCTACTGCTCCAGTCGTTGGCATCAATAAAATAACGCCCAATTCTGGACAGCCAACACCGCTTAAATTCACTTGACTAAATCCTGTCAAAAAGGTATTCTCGTTCACATACGGATTCGAAAGCCATTGACTGTCTTTTTCCATCGGTGTACCTTTTACTCCCGCCACATTAAACGGACTAATACTGGCCATGCCGCGTGGTGCAATTGGTCCTGGAAATGCTGCTCCAAAATTTGAAGTTCCAATAAATGGATTTACAAAATCGGCAGGCTCTTGTGCAAAAATGGTTATGCTAAAAAACAGCATGTAAAAAATACATGCTGTCTTAATTTTATTTCTGTTATTTAAAAGCATAGGCTTATTTCTTATCGATTAATAGCTTCGATTTTTAAAGTCCAAGCTTCTTTTGCTGGAAGGTTATTTCTTAAACTTTCTGGAATAATTACCTTAAATCCGTTTCCTTCTTTTGTCCATTTTAAAGAAGTTTTAGAACCTAACATGGTAATTTTTGTTCCTTTTTTAGGACTGATAGATTTTACTGTCACTGCTGCTGGAATTTTGTCTTCTCCGTCTTTAGCTAAATAAAATGCGAATACATTACCCGCTTTATTTTGTGTAAAACAGATGTTTTCTTCTTTGTAAGGCTCGATTGGTTTTGTATTGTAAATCGCTGTACTGTTTACTTTCATCCAATCACCGTAAGCCTGCAATAAATCGTACGCCCCTTTATCCCATTCTCCTTCTGGACTTGGCGCAATGTTTAATAATAAGTTTCCGCCTTTTGCTACAATGTCAACTAACATGTGAATACCTTGTCTTCCAGTCATGTAAGTAGCACCTGGAGAATAAGACCATCCACCGCCTGCAGGAATACAAGATTCCCAAGGATAAGGCAAAGTCTTAGCAGGAACACGTCCTTCTGGAGTTAAGTAGTTTTGGTTTTTACCATGAACCGCTCTATCTACAACGATCAAACCTGGTTGTTTCTGACGTGCTTTTACAACCAATTCGTCCATTTTTGGATCTTGATCTACCACTCTGTGTTTGATGAAACCGTTTTTAGATTCGTTTTCTGTAAACTTTTCATCGTAGTTTTCTTTGATGTTAACTTGGTCTCTTTTACGAACCCATCCTCCATCTAACCAAAGAATATCAACTTTACCATAATTAGTCAAAATTTCTAAAATCTGGTTATGTGTAAAGTCAACATATTTCTGCCATTTTTCTGGGTATAAAGACGGATCGTAGTTTACGTTTCTGTCGAATGGCGGAAAATAAGGATCCCAGTAGTTTTCATTATGCCAATCTGGCTTTGAGAAATAAGCTCCTGTAGAAATACCTTCGCCTCTAAATGAGTTGAAAATCTCTTTTAAAACATCTGCTTTTGGATTTGTATGGAAAGGAACATCTTTACTAGTTATCTTATAATCAGAATATTTAGTATCATACATATTAAATCCGTCATGGTGTTTTGTAGTGAATACCATGTATTTCATCCCAGCATATTTCGCTGCTTTTGCCCATTTTTCTGGATCGAATTTTACTGGATTAAATGTTTTTCTCAACCCTTCGTAATCTTTTATATAATCATTATAATTAGATGGATTACTTCCTTTTTTACGTTCACACCATCCGTAATCTTCAGGACAAATAGACCAAGATTCTACAATACCCCATTGGCTGTAAGTTCCCCAGTGCATTAGCAGACCAAATTTTTTGCCTTGCCATTCGTCTAAGTTTTTTAATACTGCCGGATCTGTTTCTGGTACGTATCTTTCATCTTCATATATCGCCTGCGCGAATATCTGAGCTGAAAATAAAAGGGCGATAATGAATATTCCTCTTTTCATCTTTAATCTAATTTATAATTTATTATTCTTTGTTTTTAGTTTAATAGGTAATTCTAATTTAATTTTTCAAGTATAGGCTGATCTGTAAAAGTCAATTCTGTTTTACTGTTTTCGTTAAGCTGCTCCAATACAACAATCTTATTCTCGCCTGCTTTCAACCAACAACCTGGTACATAAAGCGTTTGCTGTGGTCCAACTTTCCAGTAACGTCCAAGATTGTGTCCGTTAACAAATACAATTCCTTTTCCCCAACCTGTCATATCCAGAAAAGTATCGGCAGGTTTGTCTATGTTTACAATAGATTCATATAAAACTGGGCGCCCTGGTTTTACCGTTTCGTTTTTAACAGCTGGAACTTCATTCATTGGCATTTTATACATTTCCCATCCGCCGCTAATTTCAAATTCATTTAAAAATACTGGAGTAATAATTCCTTTAGTATTATGTACGATTTCGGCGCCGTAGTTAATGCGACCCATATTTTCAACTAGAATTTCTAAAATACCGTTAAAAGGAATGGTAACTGTCAACTCGTAGTTTTTGAAAACTCTATTCAACTCACCTGCTTTAACACCGTTTACATAAACTGTAGCAAAGTCTCTCAATCCTTCAATTTTTAATTTACCAGAAATGGGCTGCGTAAATCTTTTTCGATACAAAACATATCCATGTCCTTGACCTAATTTTTCAAATGTTAAAGGCTGGTCATTTACAACTGGTTTTTCTTTTTTTATCCAACTTAAAACATCCATGCTTGATTTGATAGCCTGATTAGGATATTTTGCAACGGGTATTTTGGCTGGAATTGAGGCTAATTTTGTTTTAGAATACTTTTGCATTACTTCACGTATAGCCATATATTTTGGTGTTGCCCAACCTGCTTCGCTAATAGGAGCATCATAATCATAGCTTGTAATATCTGGCTGAATATCCATTTCTTCATTATAATTTGCCCCAGAGGTAAATCCAAAATTAGTACCGCCGTGTACCATATAATAATTAAAAGAAACACCTGCATCAAGGTACTTTTTAGTTTGACTTGCAATCTCCTCAGATCCAATTTTAATAAATGGTTCTGCCCAATGATCCAACCAGCCAGAATAAAACTCTGCGACCATGTAAGGCCCTTGTCCGTTATGGTATTTATCAACCTGTTTTTTTAAATTATCTATATTTGATTCCCCATTTGCAGTCGGTAACGCGCCCTCTACCATACCACCTTCAAACAACCAAGCACCGTCAGAAGTAAAAAAAGGCTCTGGGAATCCTGTTTGTTTAAGTATATTGTAAATTGCAGTTTTGTAGGCTTTATGATCATCAGCACTAATATCGGTTCTTTGAGAAACATAAGACCCAAATTCATTTTCGGCCTGAACCATAATAATGGGTCCTCCTTGATTAGCAAAATGTCCTTTCACCTCTCCATACAAATGTTCTATATACGTTTTACAAGCGTTTAAAAATGCTTTGTTATTGGTACGAATTACTAAATCTGGATTATTTTGCAGCCACCAAGGGTATCCTCCAAATTCCCATTCGCCACATGCATACGGACCTGGTCTAAGAATTACATATAATCCTTCACTTTTAGCAATACGTAAAAATTCTGACAGATCTCTATTTCCTGTTTTAAAATCCCATATACCTGGTGCTACTTCGTGATAATTCCAAAATACATAAGTAGCCACGGTATTCATTCCCATAGCTTTAAGCATTTGCAATCTATGTCTCCAATACTCTTTAGGAATACGTGCATAGTGCATTTCTCCCGAATGTATTTTAATTATTTTCCCGTCCTGCTGAAATTCTCCCTTAGATATAGAAAATCCTTTGGTTTGTGCCTTAGTAAAAAACGGCATCAAGCAAATCAATAATATCCCGATCTTAAATAGTACCTTCTTCATTTTTTTAATATTTAATCAATTAAAATTTCATCGACAAACAACCAAGAGCTTTCTCCTTTTGGACTTTTCTTTAAGTTGCCTGCAATAACTTTCACAAAACGTGCATTTTGTTTTTGGAAATTGATTTGGAAATCTTTCAATTCTGGAACAGCATTTACCGCATAAGGACGCATAATTTTCCCTACCTGAGTGTATTTAACTCCATCTGTAGAAATCAACACTTTCACTTGAATTGGGAAATTAACTCCTGCTCCTTGACTTTCTAAAGCGCCAACTTTTACTTGCTCGATACTTTCTACTTTTTCTAAGTCGATAACCAATTCCATATCGTTAACTAACCAAGCCTGCCATTGTCCGTCATGGAAATTTTTACTTCCTCTGATCGTGTTTACCATTGTATTGGCATCGCCTTTATAATTCGAATTGTAAGGGGTCAAGTATTTCACTTTTTTCGAAAATGCTTTATGGAAAACAATCGTATCTGTATATGTTTTTCCAACTGGCTTTTCATCTTGGAATAAAGAAGCTTTTAAAACCGTTGTTTCTTTTATTGCAATTGGGCTTGTATATTTTATAGCATGGTGATCAATGGTCTGGTTTCCTAAAACATAACGAATGTCTGGATTAGGAAACTCGTTTTTTAATTCAACTTTGATTTGTTTATTAGCTAAATCTGCTGTAGAAGAAGCCGTTACCAAATAAGCACTTTTCGCATAATTAATTCCTAAATAATCGTAACGTTTTAATAAAGAGAATAATCTCGTTGTAAAATCATTCCAATTGCGTTTCTCTTTCGGGCTCCATAAAGTTTCTGATAACGCCGCTAATCTTGGGAAAATCATGTATTCGGAATCTTTTGGCAGCGCTAAATGTTCTGCCCACAAATTTGCTTGTCCTCCTAAAACATGTGCTGCTTCCTGAGGTGTCATTGTTGAAACTACAGGATCAAATTTGTACACTTCACTTAACGGATTATAAGCGTCAAAAGCTAAAGGTTCTTCGTTTTGCGGACCTTGATAAAAGTTGAAATAACAAGGAGATTCTGGTGTCATAATTACGTCATGACCTTGATCTGCCGCTTCGATTCCGCCTTTCATTCCTCTCCAGCTCATTACCGTTGCATCTGGAGCCAAACCGCCTTCTAAAATTTCATCCCATCCGATAACTCTTTTACCTTTTGAGTTGATGTATTTTTCCATACGTTTTACAAAGTAGCTTTGTAATTCGTTGACATCTTTTAATTTCTCGTCTTTGATTCTTTTTTGGCAATGCGGACATTTAGCCCAATTGGTTTTCGTCGCCTCATCGCCACCAATGTGAATATATTTTGAAGGGAAAATCGTGATTACTTCATCAATTACATTTTGCAAAAATTCAAATGTAGTTTCTTTTCCTGCACAATAGATATCAGTCAAAGGCCAAACTCCGCCTGACGGAACACCAATTCTCTGATTAAAGCAAGCCAATTCAGGATAAGCTGCAATGGCACTGCTTACGTGCGCCGGCATTTCGATTTCAGGAATAATTTCAATTCCTTTTGTCGAAGCATATTTTACAATTTCTCTTAATTCATCTTGTGTAAAGAAGCCTCCGTACGTTCCTTTCTCGTCAGGATTTGTTGTTAATCTCGCATTCCAGCTAGTGTTTTCTTGATCAACTCTCCAAGCTCCAACTTCAGTTAGTTTTGGATATTTTTTAATTTCAATTCTCCAGCCTTGATCATCAACCAAATGCAAATGTAAAACGTTCATTTTGTGCATCGCCAAACGATCGATTGTTGCCAAAATGTAATTTTTATCGAAGAAATGACGTGATAAATCCAACATTAAACCTCTCCATTTAAAACGTGGTTCGTCGTTAATCGTTAAGCTTGGAATCTGCCACTTTGCAGAAGTGATTGCATATTTGCTTTCAATCGCTTCAGGAAGTAATTGTCTAACACTTTCTAATCCATATAGAAAACCAACATTTCCTTTTGCAGAAATAACAATACTCGTCGGATTTACATCTAAAACGTATGCTTCATTTTTTAAATTAGGATCTACTTTAAACTGCACAAAATTGCTTACCGGAGCTTTAGTTGTCGTTTCTGGTTTCCATCCCGCAGCCACTTCAAATTTAGAAGCTAAAGCATTTGCTGCATCTCTTTGGAAATCGCCGTTTACTACAAACTTGGTATCTTTTGTAAATTCAAAAACACCAGTTTTAATAAGAGTCTGACTCGGTTTCGGAATAATGTTAATATCACTTTCTGTATAAACTTTCTGCGCATGAGCCGAGAAAATTGAAGTGATTAGGGTTAATAGGAATAATAATTTTTTCATTCTTTGTTTTTTGGTTTCTCTACTTAATTTCCTATTGAAACAAGAAGAGAGATAGTTTTTTTAGTTTAGTTTGTCATTTCGACTGAAAGGAGAAATCACACTAGAAACTCCTCACAGAATGTCGCCAATCTTTGTCGAATCCCAAGTGCGATTCCTCGTTCCTCGGAATGACAAACTGTTGTGTAAAATTTTGTCAAAGTTTGAAACTTTGACTAAGTTCTAAACTTGACAATTATTTATCCCAAGACATTTTAAATTTCGCATCTTCCATTCTGTGACCTTTTACATCATCAGAAACGGCGAAATTAAATCCAGATCTTAGACTATAACCCGCATATTCTCCGTTTTTATTCAAAGCAATAAAACCAACTTGCAGGTATTCCATGTCTTTGTGGTTTTTATGTTTGTTGTAAATACGTTCTGTAATTTCTTTACAAGCATCGTAAGGCGATTTTCCCTGGCGCATTAGTTCTACAACCATTGCACTTCCTGCAGTTCTAATTACGGCTTCGCCTAAACCAGTTGCTGCTGCCGCTCCTACTTCGTTATCCAAGAAAAGACCCGCGCCGATTATTGGGGAGTCACCGACGCGTCCGTGCATTTTCCAAGCTGCACCGCTCGTGGTACATCCGCCAGAAAGATTGCCTTCTTGGTCTAACATTAGCATACTGATGGTATCGTGATTTTCTATATTAATAACTGGTTTGTATTTAGAATCTTCCAGCCATTTTTTCCAGTCTTTCTCAGATTCTGGAGTCAATAAATTTTCTTCTTTAAAACCTTCAGACAAGGCAAATTGCAATGCTCCCTGCCCCGCCAACATTACGTGAGGCGTATTTTGCAATACTCTTTTCGCAACAGAAATGGGGTGTTTGATTCCTTGCAGAAAGCAAACAGAACCGCAGTTGCTGTTATGATCCATGATACAGGCATCAAGAGTAACTTTTCCTTCGCGGTCTGGATATCCTCCATAACCCACACTGCGAACAGTCGGATCGGCTTCAGGTATTTTCATTCCGGCTTCGATGGCATCTAAAGCTGATTTTCCTTCTTTTAGGTTTTTCCAAGATTCTTTATTAGCAGGCAGACCATGATTCCATGTCGAGATGATGATCGGTTTAGTCTGTTTTTTTTCTTTTAATTCAGCTTCTGGTTCATTTTCGTGATTTGCAGCAAATCCGCTTACGCCCAAAACAGAACTTATGGCTAAAGTGCCTAACGTTGTTTTCTTGATAAAATCTCTTCTATTTGACATGTGGTTTATTTTTGGTTCAACATTCAGAAATAAAATTGTTCTTCCTGCTGCAATTTACTTCGTAAAAAATTTTAATCCGAGTAAAATCGACTATAAGCTTGCTTTTACTGCTTTTATCGTCTTTAAATTACTGTCTGATAAAGCATTTCCGTCAAAAAATGAAACTCCTGCAGCACCATTTTTCTTCGCTTGAAGAATCGCTTCTTTCAATTCGGCATCCGATTTTAATCCTGGAATGTAGATTCCTGTATTTACTTTAGTCGATTTTCCATCTAAATCTGCTACGCCTTGTTTGGTTGCGTAACCTACCCAGTCAATTTCTTCATCGTAAAAACTATGATAAATCATTGGATACACTTCGTCAATATTCCATTTATCCCAACGCTGGCGCACCATATGATCTGCCATTTCTGGATAAGGGAACACTGCTGCTGTTAATTTTTTATTGTGTTTGTGAACAATTTTATATGCATCATCGACAACAGCTTTTACAGCATTTAATCTGAAGTTTTTCCACTCCATATCGATAGAAGTGTTATGGCTGTTTTTTGGATTTTTATGATGTTCTTTTTCGAATTTGCTTACGCAGGCATCACAATAACAGAAATCGAATTGTGGTAATTCTGTATCTTGAACCAAGTTGTATTTTGGTAATAAACTGATTGGCAAAAAGATATCTGGGAAACGAATGTAATCTAAATGTACACTTTCGATTCCTTCTACTTTTGCCAAACCTTCAACCAAGCCTAAAACGTGGTTTCTAGATTCTTCTTTAGTCGGACAAAGCCATTGGTAATAATCTACATACGGACGATTATCAAAACAAGATTTTCCTTCTTTGCTAACTTGGTACCAATCTGGGTGTTGTAACGCTACAGAATCATTCGGGCGGTTCATTGCCATGATCCAAGCGTGCACTTTTAGACCTTCTTTTTTAGCTAATGGAACTAATCTTCCTAAAAGTTTTGGATCTGTATTCGTATTAATTAAAACTTCATCGATTCCGCCGTCTTTGTATTTTTTGAATTCTTTAGAATAATCTACATCCGATTTTTTAGCGTCAGCAGTTGTCCAAACTCCAAAAATGAATTTTCCGTTTTCGACGTCTTTATTCTGTTTTTGTCCGCAAGAGAATAAACTCAGCGAAAGCGCTAATACTAAAATTTTTGATAGTTTTTGAATGCTATTCGTTCGTAATAATTTTACCATCTTCTTTAATTATTAAGGTTTTGTTTGAAAAAGGACTCTTTACCAAGATATTAAATCCTGATGAATGATTTTCTAAAACTGGTTTTAAGGTCTTTCCGTCAACAACAATATTTTTTTTACTGATATTCTGAAGGGATTTTGCCCAGGTTTTATTCTTTTCAAAATATCTTTTTTGAGCTCTGTATAAAGTATACAATTCCCATTTTACTTTTTCTTGCTGCGGAATTACAAATTTATCCTCGCTTTCTCTTGAAGAAAAGTATACATAAGCCCATTTTTCGGGCTCATGCATATTGATGACTCCCATAGGCGACCAAACCCAATTGTATTCTGGGAGAAACTTTCCTTCTGTATCTTTTTTTCGTTCGTACTTTCCGTCAACAACAGAATGCTGCCAATTTACTCTTGAGAAATTAACTTTCCAAAATTTATCTTTCGGAACTATATTCTCATGATAAGATGTTTTATAAACCGACCATGGAATGGCAATTTCTAATGTCCAGCCTTTATCAATATCTGATGCATTGTTTAAAGTTCCGTCTACTTTTACAGCCGATTTTAAACCATCGATATTCCAGTCGTTTAAAACCGTATTTTTTTCGCGGTAGGGTTTATTGATAAATAAATCCCAAGCGGTGTTTAATGCATTTATTTCTAATTCATAATAATTGTGAGTATCATTATCTGGATCAATAAAAACCTCAAAATCATTATTATAGAAAATAATAGTATCCCGTTGTCTAAGATTTGCCCAAACATGAGGCTCTTCCATCTTAGCCAGAATATAGTAGTAATTATCGTCCCAGAGCATTTTAACCTGAGTTTTGTATTTTGGAGTTTCAACACCTTCTATGTCGACAAAAGGTGTTGTCCAAGATGTTTTTTCCCAAGCTTTGTCTGCTCCATCGCCGTCGATAGTAATTTCGCTTGAAGTTTTATACGCAATATAACTTTTTGGTGTAACCTCTTTTTCAGATTGTGCATAACCCATCAGCGAAAAAAAAGTAACGGCTAGGGACAATAATTTACCTCTACTATGCATCATTATATTATAAACTATTATCTTTTGTAAATTGAATTACTTCACTTAATTTTCCGAAAGCGATAGCTACGTGAGTATCTGCAGCACCGTAATAAACTGCTAATTTATCTTCTTCAAAATCGTGTAAAGCAGCACATGGGAAAACTACATTTGGTACATCTCCAACCATTTCATACGTTTCTGCAGGTCCTAATAAATACGGCTGCGTTCTGTACTTTACTTGATCTGGCGCGTCTGTTTCTAATAATGCTGAACCCATTGCATAACGGAAACCGTTGCAGGTATTGATAACTCCGTGGTAGATCATTAACCATCCTTCGTTAGTTAAAATCGGGATTGGTCCTGCACCTACTTTTGTACACTGCCAAGCGCTTTTTTCAAACTGACTTGGTTTCATCACCAATCTGTGCTCTCCCCAATATTTCATATCTGGACTGTAGCTGATCCAGATATCTCCAAAAGGCGTATGTCCATTATCACTTGGACGGCTTAACATGGCGTATTTACCGTTGATTTTTTGAGGGAATAAAACTCCGTTTCTGTTGAATGGTAAAAAGGCATTTTCGCATTGGAAAAATTCTTTAAAGTCAAAAGTATAACCAATACCAATTGTTGGTCCGTTATAACCATTACACCACGTAATCCAGTAACGATCTTCGATCCAAACCACACGAGGATCGTATTTATAAGAAGATTCGATCATTTCTGTATTACCAGATTTCATTTCAATTGGTTCGTGGTTGATGTCCCAATTGATACCATCTTTACTGAAACCAGCAAAAATATTCATCTGAACTGCTTTATTATCACATCTAAAAACCCCAGCATATCCGTCTCCAAAAGGTACAACTGCACTATTGAATATACTGTTTGAAGAAGGAATCGAATATCTGTCGATAATTGGATTCTCAGAATATCTCCACATTACATCTTTACTGTTTTCGGGTCTGTCTTGCCAAGGAATAGTACTCATTTTTTTTGTTTTTTTTATTTATTAGTTTTTTTTATTCTTTACTTAAACACATAGAATCATAGCTTTTTGGAGCGTACAAAAGGCGTTTCGCTTGTTTTAATAAACATAGCTTCGCGGACATTCTTGCGTTTCCGTAGTTGACACTACGGACTATGTTCAAAGCTATGTGTTAGAAACTAGTTTCTTTATACGCTCTTTTCAAAGTCAAAAAAATCTATGTTTCTATGTGTTTAAATTTTTATAGAAGCAAAATAATTTCCTCTAAAATATTGATTCTATACTCTTTATTTTATTTTCTCTACTCTTCAATCTTCCTAACTCGGTCTAACCAAGTAAACTTCAATACTGTAGTTGTAACTAAAAAGACAACTAAGGCCACCGCAGCTTTTGGATAATCTCTGATGATGAAATAAATCGGAAGCAGAATCATGCTTGACTGCCATACAATTCCGATTACACAATTCATCATATCTAGATAGAAATCATTATTTTTTTGGAAAGATTGATCTTCCGCTTTTAACTGTTTGTAAACTGGATTCCAGAATCCCCAAGGTCTAACATTACTATAGAAAGATTTCAGCACTTCCATATCTGTTGGTTTGCTTAAATATGTTCCTAAAAGACAGCCTAAAATTGACATTCCGAAAATTAATGGGAATAAATAAATAGATGGCACTTGCGAAAGATCATGCAAGAATGTTCCCGCTGTTAAATTTCCTTTGTTTTGATCTAAAACGAATTGTAGAGAAGCAGCGATCAATCCACCGACCATTCCCCAGAAATAACCCCATCCGTTGAAACGCCACCAAATCCATTTTAAGAAGTTCGCCGCAACGTAACCTCCGTACAAGGCACTTGTAATCCAAAGCGTTAAAGAGTTGATCGAATCTGCAAAGAATCCCATGAAAACTCCAAGTCCAACTACCATAAATGATGAAATCTGACTTACTTTAATATAATGTGCATTTGATGCAACTGGTTTGAAGTATTTTTTATAAATATCATTTACAATATAGGCAGGACCTGCATTTACGAAAGCTGAGAATCCAGACATAAAAGCGGCTAATAAACCTGCTAAAAGAATCCCTTTAATTCCAACTGGGATATAAAGATTCACCACTTTTGGCATTAATAATTCTAAATCTGCACCTGTAAGATTAACGTTTGCGTTTAATTCTGGCGCAAGATTTACCAAAGCAATAACCACAATTCCAGTGATTAATAAATATCTCGGAATAAATAAAATCAAGTTGGTAAAACCACTCATGTAAGCTGCTTCTTTTACTGATTTAGTAGAAAGAACACGCTGTAAATCGTAACTTGGAGTTGGACCTGCGACACTCGCAAAAAATCCTTTAAAAAGTGTCATTCCGATAAATGCACCAAACATTTTGTAACCTTCTGTATCAATTAATCTATTGAAAGTTTCGAATTTATCGCCCCATTGAGTTTCAAATTCCCACCCGAAGAAAACATTTTTCCATTCTGGAGTAATTACGGAATTGATTTGAATATCAGTATAATTAATGAATGCGTAACCAGCGATTAGAACACCTGCCACAATCATAATAATGTACTGTACGACTTCTGTTGCCACTACTGAAAACATACCGCCTTTTACGGTATAAATGGTAGTTAAGAAAATGATTAACAAAGCATAAGCCTGTTCTGATGTTAAGAAAACACCACCGTTCATATGAACTGTCAAATCCCAAGGAAGAATAATGGTTACAAACTTTCCGATTCCAACGAAGAAATAAGCGATGAAACCGATCGTAGAAATAATAGCAAAAATGGCCACAATAATATGAGAAGCTTTTCCTGCTTTATCGCTTCCAAAACGAGTTAAAATCCATTCAGAACCCGTCATTACTTTTGATCTTCTAATCCAGACTGCGAGGAACATCATGACGAAAATCTGATTCCAAATCGGCCAAAGCCACATAAACATGAAACTTTTTACGCCGTATAAAAATAAAACTCCAATCATCCAGGAAGTTCCTGAAACATCAAACATTCCTGAGCCATTGCTCAATCCTAAAAAATACCATTTGATTGATTTCCCGCCAAGGAAATAATCATCAAGCCCTTTTGATGCTTTTCTTGAAATCCAGATTCCTATACCGACCGACATTACGATATAGATTAAAATGATTGATACGTCTATAATGTTCATTAAATATTTATTTTGAATTAGTTAGTCAGACCCCAGTTTTTGTTTGGCTGTGCTCCCATTACAAAATGAAGTACGCCGCCTTTTAGCATTTCTTGGTGAGAAATCGCTGTTTGATTAAATGCTTTTCCGTTTAAAGTAGCCGATTGGATATAAAAGTTTTTGTTGGAAACATTCTCTGCTTCAATTACAAAAGTTTTTCCGTTTGGAAGATTTAATGTAGATTTCTCGAAAATCGGACTTCCAATTTCGTATTCACCAGAAGCTGGATTCATTGGATATAATCCCATTGAGCTGAATACATACCAAGCCGACATTTGGCCGCAGTCTTCGTTTCCGCTTAGACCATTTGCAGTCGTATTATATTGTGTGTCCAAAATATGACGCACCCAATATTGCGTTCTCCAAGGCTGACCAGCGTGATTAAACATATAAGCGATGTGGTGGCTTGGCTCATTTCCGTGCGCATACTGCCCGATCAAACCAGAAATATCAGCAGAAACATTGTTTCCTGTAATCTCAGAACTTTCTGTAAACAGCTGTTCTAGACGTTTTGTAAATACAGCATTTCCTCCGTGAAGTTTAATAAAATTGTCAACATTATGAGGCACAAACCAGCTGTGCTGCCAAGCATTTCCTTCGGTATAATCTGTATGTTCCCTGTGATTGGAATGTTTTGGGTCGAAAGGCTCGTTCCAAGATTTTCCATCTTCCGATTTCCCTCTCATGAAACCAGATTTAGCATCAAATAAATATTCGTAAGCTTTTGCACGTTTAGAGAAAAACTCATAATCAGCTGTTTTTCCTAAAGCTTTCGCCATTTGAGCTACGCACCAATCGTCGTAAGCATATTCTAAAGTAATGGTAACCGATTCGTCTAATAAATTATAAGGAATGTATCCGTATTTTTTGTAGAAGTTTAAGCCGCGTTCTTCCTGCATCATTGTGGCTTTCATGGCTTCAAAAGCTTTTTCAGCATCAAAACCTTTAATACCTTTTAAGTAAGCATCTGCAATAACTGGAATAGAATGATATCCTGTCATTGTATTGGTTTCATTAGCATACAAAGTCCAAACTGGCGATATTTTTTTGGTTTCGTAATACGCTAACATTGAGTTAACCATATCAGAAACTCTGTTCGGATCTAAAATAGTAAGGAGCGGATTTTCAGCTCTAAACGTATCCCAAAGTGATAAAGTAGAATAAGCGGTATAATTTTTTGAAGTTACAATTTTGTCATCTTCAGTTCTAAACTGTCCGTTTTTATCGCTGTACGTAACTGGCGCAACTTGAGCGTGATATAAAGCGCTGTAGAAAATAGTTTTTAAAGAATCAATTGGAGTTTCTACAGAAATTTTGCTTAAAGCTTTGTTCCAAACTGCAGAAGCATCTGTTTTTACTTTTTCAAATTCCTGATCTTTATCCAAATTGTCTTTCGCATTAGCAATACTAACTGAAGAAAGTGCCACTTTTACTCCTAATTCTTTAGAATTTTTAGGATCGAAGAATAATTGCAGCGCAGTATTTTCTCCTTCAGCATTTTTAGCATTAACAACTTTTTTATCAGCCGTAATAATAGATTCGGTGATTGGTTTTGAAAATTTAGCCACAAAAAATACTTTCTGATTTTTTGCCCAGCCTGTACTGTAGCGGAAACCGCTGATGGTATTGGCATCTTCAATTGTAATAGAAGTTTTTATCGCTTTGTCCCAATTAATAGCGAAACCAAGATCTACAATAACTGATTGTGTGTTGGTATCACTAAAAGTATATTTATGGTATGCGGTTCTTTGTGTAGACGTTAATTCTACATTGATTTTAGGATCTTCAAGAAAAACTTGGTAATAACCCGGTACTGCTTTTTCGTTAACATGATTATATTTTGATTTATACGGAAGGAAATCGCGTGAAGCGGCTTTGGCGGTTAAGTCTAACTTTTTGTTTGTCGGCATAAATAAAATATCTGCCAAATCACCGATTCCTGTTCCGCTTAAATGTAAGTGACTAAATCCAGAAACTATAGAGTCAGAATAATGATAGCCAGAACACCAGTCCCAGCTTGAAATTCCATTATCTGGACTCACTTGTAACATCCCAAAAGGAACCGTTGCGCCTGGGTACGTATGTCCGTGACCTCCAGTACCTATAAAAGGATCTACATAATTTGCTGCAAAACTTTGCTGATGTTTATTTTTATCTACATTTATTTTGCAACTTGCAATAAAAATTACCGTCAGAGAAAGCAGAGTAATTTTCCTCATATCAAAACAATATTAATTTAACTTTAAATTTAGATAAATTCAACTTTTACCAAAATAAATTTAGACGGACGACATTTAAACAGCTCTAAACATCAAAAAAAAGCAACAAACGACATTTTAAATTACCACTATGATTTTCAACTCAAGCAAGCTTTACACTTTACCTATACGCTATCATGTTTACTTTTGGCTCACGTATTTTTTATTCAATACACTGCGCTGGGGAAGCTATTTTAACGATTACGTATATTCTTTAAAAACTACTTTACTTGGTTTTCCTATTCACATGGCATTATGTTATCTGAATATTTTGGTTTTGATGCCTCATTTGGTCTATCGCAAAAAATATGTCCTATATATTATAACAGTACTTTCGGCGATATTTGTCATGGTTGTTCTAAAATTTAATTTGACTTATTTGTTGATTACACACGATGTATGGCCAGAAGGACCTCAAACCATAAACAATCTGACGCTAAATTATACAATTGATATGATGATGGGCGAATTATATGTGATGACTTTTGTAACGGCAATTAAAATTACCCTTGATTTATTACAAGAACAGAAACGTGTAACCGATCTCGAGAAATCGCAGCTGGAAACAGAATTACTATTTTTAAAATCTCAGATTTCACCGCACTTTTTCTTTAACACCTTAAATAATATCTATTCCCTTTCTGTAGAAAAATCTAATAAAACGCCTAAAATAGTTTTAAAACTATCTGAATTAATGCGTTATATGTTGTATGAAACAAAAGAAAAGAAACAGTCTTTGGAAAATGAAATTCTATGCATTCAGAATTATCTTGATTTAGAGAGAATTAGAAACGGAGATCGTTTAGAAGTTAATATGTACATTTCTGGAGATATTCACGACAAAGAAATTTCGCCCGTTTTATTATTGACTTTTGTGGAAAATGCTTTTAAGCACGGCGTTAATAAAAATACTGGAAATGTGGTTATAGACATTAATTTTAAGGTAAAAGGCGATTTCCTTTATTTTATTATTTCAAACCCAATGCCCGAAATTACCGTACATAAAGATAATTTTAACAAGGCAAGTGGTATAGGTATTGAAAACGTAAAAAAAAGACTTGAGTTAGGATATAATAAAAGTGACTATAAGCTTTCATTTAAAAATAAAAAGAATATTTTTGTCGTTAAACTAGTCATAAAAGTCACGTAGCCTCGCTTTTAGCTATTTCAAAAACTATACCTACAAATAAAACCATATCGGCCTAAAATAATATTTACAAATGAAAATAAAGTGTTTAATTATCGATGATGAGCCATTGGCAATAAACGTTATTAAAAGTTATATTGAACAGATTGAAGATTTAGAACTCATTAACACCTTTAGTAATTCTATTGAAGGGTTAAATTTCCTAAAAAACAATACTATCGATGTAATTTTTCTTGACATTAATATGCCAGTTTTAGACGGTATAAATTTTATCAAAAGTTTAGAAAACCCGCCTTTGCTTATTATCACGAGCGCTTACGATCAATTTGCAATTGAAACCTATGAGCTGGATGTTTTAGATTATCTGGTAAAACCAATTGAGTTTCCTAGATTAATGAAAGCGGTTAATAAAATCAACAAACGCCTCAACAATACCACTAAAACTCCGCAGGAAAACAGCAAAGAAAATCCTTTTATTTTTGTAAAAATCGACAAGAAAAAAATGAAGAAAATTTTCTTGAATGAAATTTTAGTCATCGAAAGCTTAAAAGATTATTTAAAAATAAGCACTACTTCTGGTAAATTCATTATTCACAGCACTCTATCAGATTTTACGAGTTTATTACCCGAAAGAGATTTCATCAGAATCCACAGATCTTACACGATCGCAATTGATAAAATTGATGCCGTAGAAGGAAATAGTATTGAAATTGAAGGACTTAGATACGTTATCGGAAGATCTTATATAGACGAAGTCAAACAGAAAATTTTGAATTCTTCGATTTAGGATTTTACCGCAACGGCGCAAAGATTTACGCAAAGTTCGCTAAGTTTATGAATAAACTTAGCGAACTTTTTTTATTCTCATCTTTTATACAGCATAAAAATAAACCTTAGCGACCTTTGCGTAACCTTTGCGTAACCTTTGCGTACTTTGCGGTTAAAAAAGACTCTGCAGTAAAAAACACAAAACAATAAAAAACGAAAATGCGGCCAACCACGACCGCATTTTCTCTCAATTATAGGTAACTAACCAAAATAAACCATGAAATAGTCTATTATCTTTATTGCTGGAAAAATCCTTAGAAATGATAACGTTTAAACGCTTCGATAGCCGAATAATCTGCTAATCCTAAGTTGTGATATTTTTCTGCAGTCAATCTATTTCTGTCTTCAACTCGCACCCAAAACTCCCTGCTGTCATCACCTTGAAACATAACCCCGTCTTTTTGAGATTGGTGATAAAAAATGGCATGTCGTTTCTTTAAAACCTGGTCAGGACTCATTGGTACTGCCATGTCAATTTGGTACGATTCCCATTCATGCCACGCGCCTCTGTAAAGCCAAACCCAGCAATCGTCCATAAAGCTTTTGTGTTTTAATCTTTTTAAAGCTTCAAACAAACTGTCTAAACAAACTTTATGAGTTCCGTGCGGATCTGCCAAATCTCCGGCGGCATAAATTTGATGCGGTTTTATTCTTTCAATAATATCACACATAATGTCGATATCTGCATCCGAAAGATTATTCTTTTTTACTGTTCCTGTTTCGTAAAAAGGAAGATCTAAAAAGTTAACATTTGAATCTGGCAAACCAATGTAACGAGTTGCTCCAAAAGATTCGCTTCTTCTAATTAATCCTTTTAATTTTCTAACCTCAGGAGAATCAATTTCATTTCCAGTTCTATTTTGAAGGAAATCAACAATTTCATCCGAAACAGCAGAATCTGGATTTAATGCTTTTGAAATTTCTGCAAATTTTAAAGCTTCTTCATTCGAAACCGCGATATTTCCAGAAGTCTGATATGCAATATGAACTTCATGCCCCTGCTCTACCAAACGGTCAAATGTTCCTCCCATCGAAATCACATCATCATCTGGATGCGGACTAAAAATAATTACTCTTTTCTTTTCAGGAGTTGAACGTTCTGGTCTGTACGTATCATCTGCATTTGGTTTTCCTCCCGGCCATCCTGTAATGGTTTGCTGCATTTTATTAAACATCTTAATGTTCAAATCGTATGCAGTTCCTTCTTCCGTCAAAAGACTCGACATTCCGTTGTCGTTATAGTCTTTATCAGTTAGTTTTAGGAAAGGTTTCTTCGTCAACTCACTTAACCAAGCCACCGCTTTTAATTTTAATTCATCTGTCCAAACACAAGACTTAACCAGCCAAGGCGTTTTTACCCTTGTAAGTTCAGATGAAGCTTCTGTATCTAGAACAAATGTTGTGTTGTTATGCTCTTGTAAATACGTAGCCGGCACTTGCGAAGAAACCTCGCCTTCAATTGTATTTTTTATAATTCCTGCCTTACTGATTCCCCATCCTAGTAAAACGATTCTTTTTGCATTTCTAACGGTTCCAATTCCCATTGTAATGGCTTTTCTAGGAACATTGTCAATTCCTAAAAAAGAAGAAGCTGCATCGACACGTGTCAAATGATCCAAAGTAATACTTCTGGTTCCAGAGTTTACATGCGAACCTGGTTCATTAAACCCGATATGTCCTGTTCTGCCAATTCCTAAAAGCTGAAAATCCAACCCGCCGTACGATTTAATTTTCATCTCATAATCAATACAATATTGCTGTAATTCCTCAGCACTAACCTGTCCGTCTGGAATATTGATATTTTCTGGAAGAATATTAACGTGATGGAATAAATGCTCATGCATAAAATGATAATAACTCTGAATATCATTTTTATCCATCGGATAATATTCATCTAAATTGAAGGTCACTACGTTTGCAAAACTCAGTCCTTCTTCTTTATGTTTTCTTACAAGTTCTTCGTAAACTTTTATTGGAGAAGATCCTGTAGCTAAACCTAAAACACAAGGTTCGTTCAGCTCATTTTTTCTCTGAATTAAATTGGCAATTTCCTGCGCGACCAATAAAGAAGCTTCCTGCGACGATTCGAAAATAACATTATGAATTTTCTCAAAACGAGTTTCTTCAAATTTTCCTGCTTCCGTAAAACCAATATCTTCTTTAATCATATCGCTGTCGCTCATTTAATTAATGTAAGATAAAAGTAGAATTAAATTGTCCTTTAGAACTAAAATTTCGACTAATAACGACTATCGTTCGGCAGAAAACAAAATAGCAAACTTCAAATAGTTTTTAACGAGCAAAAAAAGCTTTTATTCGATGATGCTTATTTCGGCAATCGAAACACTTTGCCCTTTTCCTATGCCAGCTGTCGCCACAAATCTTAAAAATCTTGCTTTAACTGCAGCAAAACTCTTAAATTGTTCAATTGGGTTGTGTTTAATATTTGAAAATTCTCCTTCCGATTGTTTGGTCCATGTAATATTGTCTTCGCTGGTATAAAATTCATAATTCGAAATTAAATTCAAATTATTTCCAACCTGCTGTGGTATATACGTAAAGCCTTTTATTTCCATTAATTCACCCATGTCGATAATTACAGATTGAGGCAGTTTATTTTCGTCATTTCCAAAACCCCAGTCAGTACTGGCGTCGCCGTCAATAATTTTTTCAACAGTTTTAGTGTCACCGCTTGAAACCGAAATCACTTTCCATTTTTCTTTAGAAACTCCGTACTTAGCCATTTTAACAGCACTATTAATTTTTTCTTTCGTATTTCTGGAAATGGCTTTAATTGTTACTGCTTTATTATAAGTAAAAGGAGTTTTGTACAAAATGCTTTTCTCTGAAGGATTTTTTCCGTCTAAAGTGTAATAAACGGCATTTCCATCTTCCGATTTAATTGTCACCAAGCCATTTTTATCACGAAGAATCTGCGGTTCTTTTACAAAAGTTGGAGCATTATATGCTTGAATTGTACTGATTACAAATCCTGCTTTAGCATCCAAAATATTAACTCTAATTGCCGAAGCTGTAACACGGTCTAAACGAAGAATTCTTTTGTAACCAATTGTAGTTTCATTGGCAATCGTTTTCCATTGTCCGTTTACATTGGCTTCAACAGAAAATGCTTTTACGCGCTGTCCCAATTTTATATATTCCTGAAGTAAAATTCTATTAATTGCTGTTGGCTTTTTAAACGTAAATTCGATTGCAGCTTGCTTAACTTTATCGTCGGTTGCCCAATACGTATTTTTATTTCCGTCAACAACATTTTGAGGTCCGAAATTAGAATCGACTGCTCTTGTATTTGAAGCTTGAACTTTTGCTCCTGCTAATAATTCTGTTTTGAAATCGGCTTTGATTGTAGCAACCAATTCTTTTAATCTTGCTTCATCATTTTCATGAACCAAACCGCGTCTGTCAACTGGAAGATTTAATAATAAAGTAGCATTTCTTCCTATTGATTCATAATAAATATCAACCATTTCATCAAGCGAACGTACTTTATCGTCTTCAACTGCATGATAAAACCATCCTGGTCTGATCGAAACATCGGCTTCACCAGGAACCCATTTTTCGCCGTCTTCGTGTCCAGACATGAATTCGCTGTAATGCACTTTTCCAGCCAACTCATCTTTCTGACGTAATAACGACCAATTGGTTTTTCCTGCGCGCCCCTCTTCATTCCCAATCCATCTCGCTTCTGATGGTCCAACTCCCCAAACCAAAGTTTTTGGAGCGATATCGTAAATCATTTTATAAGTTTCATCCCAATTATAGTAGGTAAGCGAATTAATTTTTCTAGTTTCATTTGCACCTCCGTAATAACCATCACCGCCATTTGCACCGTCAAACCACATTTCGAAAACATCTCCGTAGTTCGTCAATAATTCTTTTAACTGATTTCTGAAATACGTTATATATTCAGGTTTTCCGTATTGCGGATGATTTCTGTCCCAAGGCGAAAGATATAATCCTAATTTCAAATCGTATTCTTTACAGGCTTCAGCCAATTCTTTTACCAAATCTCCTTTTCCGTTTTCCCAAGGAGAATTCTTAACTGAGCGCTCTGTATATGCTGATGGCCATAAACAAAAACCGTCATGATGTTTAGCTACCAAAATAATTCCTTTCATTCCTGCCTCTTTCACCACGCGCGCCCACTGGCGAACGTCTAATTGTGAAGGATTAAAAAGTTCTGGCGACTCGTCTCCGTAACCCCATTCTTTATTCGTAAAAGTATTTAATGAAAAGTGTACAAAAGCATAAAATTCCATTTCCTGCCAGTCGATTTGTTTTTGCGTTGGAAGCGGTCCGAAAGGCTTTGGAGCATTGGCGAATTCCTGACTCGAAACATTAGAAATTACACCCAAAAGACATAAGGAAAGGAATATTTTTTTCATTGCTGATTTGCTTTAAAATAGTCTATAAAGCATAAATGTAGTATAAATTGATTTTCTGATGTACAGAATTTCGACCAACAGCATTTTTTAAAGCATCTTGGTTCAAAGTACATTTGACTCAATATGTCCAATCCGGAATTAGGTATAACTTTTAGTCTTTATTCTAAAAATAGAAATCAGAATAATAGATAAAATTACAAAGGACAATAAAACAAAAAATCCGTTTATAATAGCTATTTCAAAACCTAATTGAGTTGCATCTATAAAAGGATACGGATAAAATTCGGTTGCAAGTCCGTGAAACAAAGTATAAATGATATAAATGATTGGGTAAATCAACCAATATGAAATAACCTTAAAGGAAATCTTTTCTGGACTTACAAAAAACAGCCAGAAAAAGAAAAATAGAATAGGCACAACCGTATGGAAAATTTCGCTTACAATAAGATGATGTCCTTGCAAATCTAAAACCGGACGAAGAAGCAAATTAAAAACAATTCCGACAATCAAAATATAAGCTGTAATTGCCGTAATAGTAGTGCACTTTCTAAAGAAAGCATTTGCCTTACTTCTTCCACCAAATAATAGCAAAGCACTGCAAATAAAAACAATAGTATTTGTTGTAATGGTAAAGAAACTCAAAAAGCGGACTGCTGCACTGAAAAAAGTAAATTCAGGATTTTTTAACAGCAAATAAAACTGCACAGGCAAGGCATATAACTCTAAAGCAAAAATAATACCCAGCAAAATCTCCCCTTTTATTTTTGTGGTATTTTCTTTTTCCATATTTCACCAAAAGTCAGATCACTAAAATAAGGATTTTATTCGAAATACTTACATCACTCTTTTCTGTTTTTCGCTCTCAGCAATAGTTTTTTCAAGCCTTGACAGTTGCGTTTTTTCCTGCTTGGCACTCATAATCCAATGGATCATTACTTTTTTGTATGAAGGCGCTTGTTTCTCGAAAAATTCCCAAGCTATTTTATTGCTTTTAAACTGTTTTTCGTAAACTTCTAAAAGTGGAACTGGTTCTTTTTCGTGAGAATATATTTTGGATTTATTTTCAGTTCTAAAACTAAAAGCTTTTAAACCAGCATCTGTCATAAGTCCTGCTTGGGTTAAATCTTCCATCTTTTGAATATTTATCGCACTCCAAATACTAGAAGGCTTTCTAGGAGTAAAACGAATGGTATAACTATCTTGATCTATAGATTTCCGAACGCCATCAATCCAGCCAAAACAAAGTGCCTGTTCAACAGATTCTGACCAGCTCATAGAAGGCTTTTTGCTTGTAACCTTATAAAAACCAACTAAAAGCTCTTTTTCTTTCTGATGGTTTTTCTCAAGCCATTTTCTAAAGTCTTTTTGTTCTGCGAAAAAAGTGGGTGTCATTTTTTCAAATTTTAAATAAATCTCGCAAAGTCGCGAAGGCGCAAAGTTTAAAATTAAAAAAATTAAACCATATAAGTCAAATAAGTTTAATTAAGCCAAAACTTAAAATCACTTATATAACTTATATGGTTAAAAAAACTTTGCGTCTTAGCGACTTCCGCAGCAATAAACCTACTCTACTTTTACTTCAACAACTGAAGTTTGTAAATTTCCAGCCGTTGCTTTCAACTGAATATTTTCTTTTTTCCCATTTGATTGAATAATTGCAACACATTTACCATTAAACAACTTACACGAATTCGCTTTAAAAGAATCCAAATTAGCCTGATAACCATTATCAACGCCAACTAATTTTCCTCCACCAGTCACTTCAAAATTGATTAAATCCATGGCATTTGGCAATAAGTTTCCATCTTTATCTATTATAGAAACCGTTACATAAACCAAATCGTAAGTATCGTTTTTGATTGTAGTTTTTTCTGCTTTTAAATTAATTTTTGAAGGTTCTCCTGCTGTGTGAATTTCTTTTTCTAAAACTACTTTTCCGTTCTTTCTGGAAATCGCTTTTATTGTTCCCGGTTCAAATTTCACTTTCCATGAAATATGGAGATCATCATTTTGTTTTGATTTTGTTCCGAGAGATTTTCCGTTTAAGAATAATTCTACTTCATCGGCATTATTATAATACGCCCAAACTTCTACTTCCTGATCTTTTTTCCAATTCCAATGCGGAAAAATATACAGCATTGTTTTGTTCGACCATTCACTTTGGTACATATAATACACATCTTTTGGAAGTCCTGCCAAATCAACAATTCCGAAATAAGAACTTCTCGCTGGATACGGATACGGATCAGGTTCTCCGATATAATCAAAACCGGTCCAGATAAAAGTTCCCGCCATGAAATCCTGACTTTTAATCGTTTTCCAGTTTTCTTCGTGCGTTGCGCCCCAGTACGATTTCACCTGATCGTAAGCCGAAACCGTCCAGTCTGCATTCCCGTCAAACGGAGCACCGTGTTTGGTTGGCCACGCTTTAATTCCGTCTGGAAAATCATAATGACCGCGTGTTTCCAAAGCCGAAACACTCTCTGAAGCTAATATTTTTTGTCCTTTAAAACGAGTTGGAAAATCTTTATAATCTTCGTGTTTGTAATTGAAACCCAAAAGATCCAAAGCACCCGATTGGTAAATAAAATTCTTCTCAATAACATTTTCGGTCAAAGCCGAAGTTACTGGACGTGTTGTATCTAGCGATTTTACGATTTTCGCCAATTCTCTGGTAATGGCAATTCCTGTCGAATCAAATTGTTCTCTAATTTCATTCCCAATACTCCACATTATAACCGATGGATGATTTCGATCTCTTTTAATAAAATCTTCTAAATCCTGTGTATGCCACGCATCCCAATCTTTGTGGTAATCGTTGGTCACTTTTTTCTTCTTCCAAACGTCAAAAGCTTCGTCCTGAACAATGAAACCCATTTCGTTGCACAATTGCATCATTTCTAACGAATGCGGATTATGAGACATTCTAATGGCGTTTGCGCCCATTTCTTTCATCAAAGTCAGTTTTCTTCTTACCGCATGAATATTTTCGACAGCACCCAAAGCGCCGTTATCATGATGCAGGCAGACTCCCAAAATCTTCGTTGGTTTTCCGTTTAAAGAAAATCCTTTCTCTGAATCAAAACTAAAGAAACGGAAACCAAGAGGCGTTTCGTAATTGTCAACTAATTTTGATTTTTCGTAAATTTTAGTAACCACTTTATACAGATACGGATTTTCAGTATCCCACAATTTTGGCTGATTTATAGCCAAATCGTGAATCTTTTTCTCTGAAGTTTTAGCCGATATTTTTTCTGTTGAAGTTAAATTAGCTACTTCTTTATTGTCAGCATTTAAAACTGAAGTAACGAGTTTAAATTCTTTCGAAGTTTCGTTGTCATTATCAATCGTAACTTCTAAATGAATCTTAGATTTTGCTGCAGAAACTTCAGGCGTGGTTACAAAAGTTCCCCACTTTCCAACGTGCAATTTTTCACTGGCAACCAAACGCACATTTCTGTAAATTCCAGATCCTGTGTACCATCTTGAATTCGGCTGTGCATCGTTATCGACTTTTACCGCAATTACATTCTCTTTTCCAAAATTTACATATTTAGATAAATCATAACCAAATGAAATATACCCATTTGGACGCATTCCCAATGATTTTCCATTTATGAAAACCTCACTGTTCTTAAAAACGCCATCAAATTCTATTGAAACTGTTTTGTTTTTCCAGTTCGCAGGAATAGAAAAAACTTTGCGATACCAGCCTTTTCCAGCAGGCAAAAATCCCTGCGCTTGTTTGGTTTTAGCATCTTTATCAAAAGCGCCTTCAATACTCCAATCATGCGGTAATTGCAATGCTCTCCAGTCTTTCACATCGAAATTTGCTTGAATTGCATCTGGATAATCTCCTAATTTAAAGTTCCAGTTTTTATTGAAATCTTCGACAATTCTGGTTTGTTTTTGCGCAAAAATGGATACTGAAAACAGTATTGTTAAAGTAATTATTATCTTTTTTAAAATCATAATATATTTAAATAATCATTTTTAAAAATTAGCATTTCTCCAATCTTGTCATTTCGACGAAGGAGAAATCTTCGCTAGTAACTCCACAACGTGAATTACCAATCTTTGTCGAGCTTCTTGCGAAGATTTCTCCTTCGTCGAAATGACAAACTGGACGTTATAATATTGATTCTGTTTATTTGCGTGGGCTTCGACTCCGCTCAGCCTGACAATTGGAACGTAGACGCACTGCAGTGCGTCTCTACGATGAAAACCTTTGAACCTCTGCACCTTTGCCTCTTTGAACCTCAAAAAAAACCTATTGAAATTCGAAATTGTCCAACATTAATCCCTTCAAATCATCGCCTTCCAAAGTAATTTTATACGTTCCCGCATTAATATAACCACCGGAAGTTGTATTTAAAATCTTCCATTTTTCTGGTGCTGTAAAAAATTCAATGGTGTCATTTCGCATTAAAATTCCGTATGCATCTTCCATTTTAAATTTGACTTTTAAAGGCGTTTCATTTCTGTTCATGAATTTAAAACGCATTAAATAAATTCCCGCAACGCCAGGTTTTACTTCAAACTGAATGCTGTTTGCTGTTTTTTTGGTAAACTCAATATAATCGGCTTTTTTGAAATTTCCTTTTTCGATTCCTGTCCCTGTGGATTTGGCATTTTCAGCTTCGATGATTACAACAGGTCTTGAATCGTCTTTTTCGCCCATATCATAAACTGGAACAACTGCAATTGTGCTTATCGATTCAGCGTTATCAAAAAGAACTTTTTCTCCTTTTTTTACTTTCTTATTGAAGATCGTAAACGAAGCTACATTGCTGTTTTTTGCGTTTTCCTCTATTTTTTTATAATCAGAAAACGAAGCCGATTCTTTGATTTTACTATCAACTAAAACATAAATATTCGAATCTTCTTTGGCAGTAAACGACCCTTTATTTTTAGATGAAACTGAAAACTGCACATAATCTGCACCAAATAATTCAGAAGGCAATTCGGTAAAAACAATATCAGAATCTGAAAATTGTTTTGAATTGATATCCATCCACGAAGCTATTCTGTTGTTTTTATCATAAGAATCCAGAACCAAATTCTCAATATTTTTTGGCGAAGCATCTGCAGGTCTCAGTTTTCGATCTTTAGTTCCGATAGCAATTGCCGAAATAATGGCCTGCCCTGCTTTTACATTCGGAAAGGAAATCACAATTTTTCCGTCTTTACTTTTTACGACAAAAGTTTTCTTCAAAGCTTGATCGTGTCCCGCTTCTGCCCAAATATCAAAATCTTTTAAAACGACATTTTCGTTGATGGCAACATCAAACAAACGCCAGCCTTTGCAGTCCATTCCACCTCCAGTTCCGTACCACGGTTCTGTGAAATATAATTCTACTAAATATTCTCCGTCGGGAACAGGAAACTCGTAACGCAATTTGTCAACGCCATATCTAAAACTCTGGAATAATTCGGAATCTTTTGTACCATTTATTGGGTCAAAAGTCGTTCTCTGACTCGCAAAGAAATCCGGAAGTTTTTCAAAATTATCTGTCCATGATGACGAACCCCATGTATATTTTCCGCTTTTGTGCGTATCTGTAAACCAAGTATTTCCTGAACTATCTGTAAATTCAGATCCACCGCAATTTACTCTGTAGATGTAATTATAGCCTTTTTTATCTTTTAATAAATCTGTTTTTTCAGGAGTTAAATCGGCTAAATTTGGCGCTTTCGGCAGTGTATTCAAAACGACATAATCTTTAGCAACCGCTTTTCCGTTTACATATCCAACTGCGTATAAAACATTGTATTGAATATTGACATTGTTAAACTGAAAATGCTGTCCGATTCCAGGATTTTTTAATTTCCCTAAAGAAGACTTATTCACGTCATTAAACAATTCAACTTCATCACAATTTGAATAAATATCGATTCCGTTTTTGATACCAGGTTTATCCCAACGGCTTGGCCAAGTGTGGGAAACGATATACATCATCGGATTGGTTTTGTTCGAAACGTAATTGGCTCTGTACATATAAAACGCATCTAAAGGTTCACCCCAAATCGTGAAAAGTCCTTTATAATTAACAGGCCCTACTTTGTCAATATCTCGAAATCCTTCTCCGTTTTGTACTCTCCCTGGATTTTCATGTGAAGCAAAAAGCCAGTTGAACTGCCCCGCAATTTTATCTTTAACCGATTCGGCTTCGAGGACTTTAATTTCCATTAATTGAGAAAAACGGTTTTCGCTCAAAGTTCCTTTTTGGTCAAACTCGCCTTCGGTATGTAAATCAGCTGAACGCCACGCGCCATATTCGCCGTTTAATAACTGCGTGCTCATTTCCAAATGATATTTTAAGGGATCTCCGCCATACGTTCCTGACCAGTTTTGAACGACATTCCAGTCTGTTCCTTCTCCTCCGTTACAAGTCGTCACGATTCGTTGAGAAGCGGATAACGGATCCATTTCACGAATAATTTGTGTGCATTCTTCTGCAAATTCTTTTGGAATAGTACTTTCGTTCTGCAAGCCCCACATCACCACCGACGGACTGTTTCTGCGTTCTTTAATCCATTCGCGTAACAAGGTTTTAAAATTCTCTTTAAATTCAGGCGTGTCGTACCAAATATGTGCCGAAAACTGACTCCAAAATAAAATTCCGTTTTCGTCTAATTCTTTTTGGTACAATAAATTATGAGGCTGATGCGCTTCTCTAAAAGCGTTAAATCCGCCCGCTTTGATCTGTTCGATTCTGGAATGAATCATTTCGTCTGAAAACGAATGACTGTTTCCAATTAAATGTTCGTATTCGCAAGTTCCGTTGATAAATAAAGGTTCGCCATTGATAAAAAAACGATTGTCTTTTCCGTCACGGCTGACCGGCCAGCTTACCCAGCGGATTCCGTAAGGCGTTGTTAACTGATCAATTATTTTTCCGTTTTCATAAATAGAAGTCACCAATTTGTACAAATACGGATTCGACGGCGACCATAATTTCGGATTTATAATCTCTGGAAGTGTTTGTGTTATTTCTTTTGTTTCTCCTGAAACGTATTTGACATCACTTTTTGTAATAACAGTTTTCTTTCCTGAAGCATCAAAAAGGATGTTTTCAATTGTTAAATTTCGGTTTGAAGGACCGTAATTCTTGATTTCTGTCGTCGTATGAAGAATGGCTTTTCGTTTAGAAACCGATTTGTCATTCCAAATATGAACACCAAAAGGTTCTATTCTGACGTCGTTTGTAACAACTAACGTAACAGGTCTAAAAATTCCCATTGGCTGAGAACCTTCAGAGAATCCCCATTCTCCCGAACATCCTCCACAAACCCAAGGAAGATCGGCAATAAAAGATGGATGCGCTGCTTTAACTAAAATCTGGTTTTCTTTATCGAAAGAAACGGCTTTTGTTATGTCTAATGTAAAAGTGGTTCTGCCGCCTTTGTGTTCGCCGACTTTTTTGCCGTTTACCCAAACGGTCGCATACGAACTGACGCCTTCAAAATATAGAAAAAGCTTTTTAGAAAGGTCTTTTTTATCCAGTTTTAAAGATCTTTTGTACCAAGCTGTACCATGTAAATTTCCATGCTTTGTTCTTCTAAAACCATAATACTGATCCCAATTGTGAGGCACACTAACCTGCTGCCAATTGGAATCAGTTTTTGGATGGTCTACAAACCTCTCTTCCTTCACAGGAAGATTTTCCAAGATTATGGTTTCCCAAGACGAATTCAGCGTAATTTCTTTACGAAATTTACCTGAATCTTTGCTCTGACTCCAAACAAAGCAAAGACTTGAAAAAAAACAAAAAATAAAAAAAACTATTCTTTTCATATTTTTAAAACCATATAAGTGATTATAAGGTTATTTAAGTTTAATATACGGCTTTTTGTCATTTCCATCCCGAGGCTTCGGGATCGGGATGACAAGATTGTGTTTATACTTTGCGTGTAAACCTGAGGGGTTTAAAAACCCCTCAGGTTTAACATCCATAATTATTTCGCTCGTTTTGTCATTTCGACGAAGGAGAAATCTTCGCAAGTAGCTCCGTATAGAAATGTCGCCAATCTTTTTAGAGCCACTTGCTAAGATCCCTCGTTCCTCGGGATGACAAGATTGTGTTTATAACTCTAAATTATATTAATAAAACAACCAGTCAATAGCTGCTTTCTCTCCTGCATCAATATATCCAACATCGCGCGGTGTGATGTTTTGATCTGCGTCTATAAAGCCTAAAATCAATACTTTTCCTTTTCCTAAATCTAATTTATTTTCGCCCGGTTGAAAAGTATACGTATGAATGTTTACACGCGGTAAATCTTTTAAATTCATGGCGCTTGCTAAAATAACTTCGGCCTGACCGTGCGCATTTCCTGCTGCATCCGTTTCTAAACTTGGCGGTAACAAAAATCTCTTTTGATCTGAATTGAAATAACCAACCACTAATTTAACCGCTTTTGTGTTTCTAAACTTCAAATGTGTTCCTTTTTCGTTTTGGTCGTTTTCTACAAACGTAAATCCTCTTAAGTTTTGAAGTTCAGGAGCGATTTTGGTTAATTCAGAAATATCGGTTCCGTAAACTTTTGTTCCGGTTTTAACTAAATACGTTCCCGGTTTTTCATCGATGAAAGTAACTTCTGCCGTTTTCCAAGGTTTTCCTTCTTTGGTTTCAATTTTACCGTCTTTTGAAGCTTTTAATTTCTCTAGATTTCTTTTGAAATTCGCCAATTCACGCTCGTAATGAGGCAATAATTCAGCCCAAGTTTTGTTATTTCCGTCATCGCCTCCAATCGGAATTCGGCGTTGAGCGGTTTGCATACTGTTGGCATAATAGTAAGTATCTTTTGTCAGGTTTACCAATAACTCATAGTATTCGATGCTTTTCTCTAAATGAGGCATTGCTTTGTCTAAATCATTGATATCATTTGAATAACTGTATCTTAAAACCAATAAAGCTGCTTTTACTTTCTCTGAGAAGAAATCAGCGAAAGCTTTGTAAGCATGCATATCGTTTTTAAGACGTGCAAATTCTTCTTTGTCTTTGGTTACGCTTGCTTCGGCTTTGTCGATGGCTTCAACTGCTAATCTTCCGTGTTCTGTGATTTCGGCAATAATCTGAGTTGGAAGTTCGCCAGAATGTGGTTCTTTATTCCATTCCTTTTTAGCATATTCTAAAAGCAATTCGCCTGCTGGTCCACAAGATTCGTGGAATCCAGGATACACACGCCATTTCGACGGATTTACCAACTGGCTTTCGAACATTCCTAATAATAAGGTTTGACGGTTTCCTTCGGTAATTCCGAAACGTCTTAATGTTTTTGGAGCGATTTCTCCTGTTTCTTCGTATGCTTTTAAGATGTTATTGGCAGCTTCCTGACTAGTTCCAAATTTGGTAGCTAAATCATTATCCCAGAATTTCACCTCTTCATTTCGGTCTCTTTTGCTATCCCAAGCATATCTTGCCCATGCTTTGTACCAAATCCAGTCACGATCCATTTCTAGTAAACGCTCACCTGATTTAGTTTTATCTGCCGAATACGGCCAATCCCAATACGATGCCTGCGGATACAAGTGTAATGCATTGGCTCCGTGAACGCTGTGCATCGCTTTTACTGTTTTCTGTATAAAATCCGGCGAACCGTATCTGAAAGGTTCTAAGTTGGCCAAAATATGCACATTTTCAATATGAATCGATTTTAAAGCGCTCAATTGTTTATGCGTTTCGCCCCAAGGTCCGCCCGGCGTATAAGTCGTTAAAGATTCTCCTGTATATTTACTTTCTGTATATAAGTTTTTGTATAACGGAAGTGATTTTTCCATTACCAAAGGCCCATCTGTATCATGAGAACGCAGAATAATTGGCGGTTCCTCTGTTTTTCCTAATGCTTGTAAACCATCACGAACGCCTGGAATAATTGTTTTTGTGAACCATTCCACATCGTCATCAACCGTATTAATTGCTTCTCCCAAACAAACCATTAATCCAACATTTGGATATTTTTCGATAAAAGCAGCGATAGATTTTCTGGTATAATCTGAAAGCAAAGGCGTAATCGGACGCGAACGATCTTGTGTTTTAATGTTGTAATGTTCTGCAAAAGGCTTAGAAACAATAATATTATAAAACATCTGAATTACCCAGATTCCTCTTTTGTTGGCTTCTACCGTTAAGAATTTATATATTTCTTCGTTCTTTTTGAAATCTTCATCACTTACTTCTACAGCAAACGGATACTCTTTTAATTTCACTAAGGAAGCAAACGGATGTCCGTTCCATAAATACAAAGAATTCATGCGGTTTTCAACCAGCATATCTAGATATTTTATCCATAAAGCTTTATCATAAAACCAAGGAAAAGTTTCTGGTGTATACGGATATTCGTAAACATCACGGCCCGGAAGATAAACGGGTTTCTGCATTCCGATGCAAGCTCCTCTTAAAACCATTTCCGGACTGTCATCCAAATTAATTTCTGACGGAAGTTTTCCTGAACTTTTAATACGGTCTGCTAATTCTAAAGCGCCATACAAAGCTCCAGAAGCATCTGTTCCTAGAATATAAATAATATTATTTTGAGTACGAATCTGAAAACCTTCTTTTTTAGTCAGTTTACTATCATCGATTTTGGCACTTTTTGCATTTTTTTTCCAGAAATCAGTTCCTTTTTCACCGATAACAATTACTTTATCTTTTGATTTTTTGAATTTATCAGAAGAAGTTACGCTGAAACCTTTTGCTGTAAGTATTTCAGATAATTTCTCTGCGCCAAATTTTGCTCTCGGCGAGCTCGGATCACTCACGACTGTGATGTTCTGCGCTGTCGCGAAAGAGACATAAAAACATAAAAAAAGTAATTGTAAATATTTCATGGTATTATAATTTATTCTTTCCATTTTACTCGGTCTGGTTTGTCATTTCGACGAAGGAGAAATCTCCACAAGTAACTCCGTAAAGTGAGTTACCAATCTTTGTCGAGCTTCTAACGGAGATTTCTCCTTCGTCGAAATGACAAAAAATGAGAGATAACTATATTTTAATTCTGGAAAATCTTTTTCAAATAAGCTACGTTGGCTCCGTAATTGGCTTTTACATTGTGCACTTGTGTCACGTCACGAGAACGTTCTACAATCAGCCATCCGCTCCATTTCATTTCGTCTAATGTCTGTTTGATTTTCGGCATATCGATCGCTTTATCGTTTTCTAACCAAAACTGATCGGTGTTTGATGCATGAATCTGTGCTAAATATTTCTTTCCTAAGATTTTTAATTCTGATGAAATATCTCTGCCATTGTCAACTGCATTGGCAAAATTGAAAGAGCTTTTAATATATTTTGAACCGACTTCGTCTAAAAGTTTTTTCTCTTCTGTAGCACTCAAAGAAGTTTCAATAGCGATAACTCCACCAATTTTCCCCACTTCTTTTCCTGCCCACTGCAATCTCTTGATCACTTCTGGACGTAATTCTGGATTCTTAACCAAATCAGTTTGAGTTCCTAACGGAAGATAGGCCACTTTAACTTTCATATTTTTCATAGCTTGAATACAATCCGTAATCATTGGCGTGATTTCTCTTGTGGCAAATGACTGCGCATAAAATCCAGACATCGCAATAGAACTGATTCCAACTCCAGTTTCTTTCGATTTATCTAAGAATTTTTGTCTCTCAACTGGATCGCCTAATTTGCTGTCAAAAGTTGGTCGGTTTCCTAAACCTCCCATATCCAGTTCGATTCCGTCTGCTTTTATTTCAGCCGCCAAACCAAAAGCGCCTAGTTTTTGTCTTTTTAAAATCATCCAGTCGCAAACTGCTACTTTGTATTTTTGTTTTTTATTGGAAGACTGAGCTGTTGCACAACTGTTGAATGTTGTTGACAGAACAACAAGGAAGGCAATTAATAAATGTTTTTTTAATTTCATGTCTATATTTTTTTGCCACAAATTGCACTAATTTTCACGAATTACTATTTTTAAAAAATTCGTGAAAATTAGTGAAATTCGTGGCGAACTTTTTTTTACTCTTCTTCAGCCTTAACAGCCGTTACCACTTTTCCTTCTTCGCCTGGCCAAATTCCGTTTTTGATTGGAAGTGCTTTTAACTTCGTTGGATCGATTTTTACATATTTCAGTTTTTCTCTTCTCCAAGTGTATACGATATGCACCATTCCATCAGAACTTTGGATCATAGAAGGATACGAATACTGGCTGATTTTTGAATCTTCTAAAACCAAAGCAGCTTTCCAGTTAATTCCGTCATCCGAAATCGAAACATTTAAAGGCGTTCTTGGGCCTTTTGCTTCTTTCCCTGGAGGAAGAACATGATTGTAAACTAGTAAATGTTTACCGTTTTTTAGAGTTACGGCATCTGTTCCTGAGTTGTTATTTGGAAGTCCGATTAACTCAATATCAGACCAAGTTTTTCCGTTGTCTTTTGAGAAAGTGCTGAAAATAGCTCTGTTTCTGGTTCTTCCGATGGCCTGAATACCTCCGTCTTTATGAAATAAAATACTGGGCTGAATCGCATTGATTTTTTGTTTTCCTCTTGGAAGCGTATCGCCCATTACCCAAGTTTTTCCGAAATCAGGAGTTGATTCCATACGCAATCTCCAGCCGTCGCCTTCGATACTTGACGGACATAATAAAGTTCCGTTGCTCAATAAAACCGGTTTATTTTTGATTGGCCCTAAGAAACCATCAGGCATTTTTTTTGCCTCAGACCATGTTTTTCCGCCGTCAGATGAAGTTCTGATTACGCCCCACCATTCTGATGGCTTTGGTCCGATTTTGTAGAAAAGCATTAAATCACCACCTGGAATTTGATATAAAACCGGATTCCATGTTGGTAATCTCGGACCTTCTTTCATTACTCCATCTGCAACTTTTACGCCTTCATTCCAAGTATCGCTTCCTTTAGGTTTAATCGCGACATAAATACAAACATCAGGATGTCTTTCGTGAGTTCCACCGAACCAAGAAGCAACTAAATCACCATTTGTAGCTTCGACAATTGTAACAGCGTGGCAAGACGGATAAGGCGCTTTATCGTAAATAAACTGATCTACTAAAATTCCTTCTTTCCAAGTCTTTTTCTCTAAAGCCGATTTACAGCTTCCTAAAAGGAAAAGTCCAAACAAGACAAATGCTAATTTTGTTATCTTCATTCTTAATTAAATTATGAATTATTTTTTTTGACTATAAATACATACCTAACATTTTTTTAGGTAAAAATATTTAATAAGTGTAAAAATAACACCAAAAAATTAACAATGTATCCTGTACTGTCCCGAATTATTAAAAATGCAGATTATTTAACGTTTATCGCAAAATTTCCTGACGAAAGTGTGACAATTATTTGATTTTTTTCTATTGAAAAAGCATGAGAAGTCTTATCCAGCTTCTGTTTATTGATGAAAACAGCCGAAATATCTGTTGTTGGAAGATACAAAACAGCCGAAGTATTTTCGGGAATGGTAACGTTCCAAACCAAAGCTTTTTTATCTTTTTTCCAGTTACTTTTAATTAAACCGTAAATCGATTCGTAAGAAGCATTTACATAAGTCAATCCCGCATTAAAATCTGGTTTCATAATAATTTGTTTGAAACCCGGAGTTTCAGGATTACTTTTGATTCCCGCCATATTTTCGTAATACCAAATCAATAAATCGCCCAAAAGCATTACGTGATTTTGCGAATTCATAGCAGGATCTGCAGTGTTGCCGTTCCAAAGTTCCCAAATGGTTGTTGCACCGTTTTCAACCATATAACCCCAGCTTGGATAGGTTTTGTTAGACGCTAATTTGAAAGCCAAATCACCTCGCCCAAAGTTAGTTAATGTTCGCATTAAAAACTGCGTTCCGATAACTCCTGTACTTACATGACCGTTTTTAGTTACTTCAACCTCGTGCACCAGATTTTCAAATACTTTTTGCTGTAATTCTTCTGGAACCATTCCGAAAGTCAACGGCAAAAGATTGGCTGTTACAGTATTGTTGGCGTAATTATTTTTTGATGTATTAAAATATTTCGCATTAAATGCTTTTTTAATTCTTGAAGCCAGATCTTCGTAATGTGCAATGTCTTTTTCAGCATTAGCAATTACAGCAAACTTTTTCATTGTATTTAAAAGCTGATAGAAAAAGGCACTTGAGATCAATTCTCCATCTGTTAAACGAGCAGGATCTTTAGAACGAATTAACTCCAAAGATTCCGGAGGAACGCACCAATCTCCATATTTATCTTTGGTCATGATATCATCTACCAAATAATTTTCTTCCATATAATCCATCCATTTTTTCATAGACGGATATTGTTTTTCGATTACTTTTTTGTCTCCAAACTGCTGATACAGCATATCAGCAACCGTAATATAGGTTCCCGGCCAAGTTACATTATCACCGTAATAACGCCAGAATGCAGGTGCAACATCCGGAATTCCGCCGTCAATAGTTTGTGCGTTTTTAATATCGTCGAGCCATTTTGCATATAATGTTTGGTTATCAAATAAGAAACTTTCACCGTAAGCCCCTGTTGTTCTGTCTCCCAACCACGGCTGACGCTCGTTTCGTTGCGGACAATCGATTGGCATTCCTTTATAATTTCCGCTGATCCCCCACCACGCATTCTTAAAAATCTGATTCATTATCGGGTTTGAAGAATCGAAAGTTCCTGTTGTAGCGATATCATCATAAACGACTTTTCCAACAAAATTTTCTAAAGTCGGTTTGGTTTTAAAGCCCGAAATTTCAACAAATCGAAATCCGTGAAAAATAAAACGAGGTTCCCAAACTTCTTCTCCTTCGCCTTTTAAAGTATAAATATCCGTCGTTTTAGCATCGCGAAGATTGGCAATATATAACGAACCATCCGGCTGTAAAGATTCTGCAAACTTCATCGTGATTTTGTCGCCCGCATTTCCTTTCACTTTCAATTGCAACCAGCCTACCATGTTCTGTCCCATATCTAAGATATAAGTTCCTTTTGGTGTCTGTTTGATTGAAATAGGCTTTACTTCGCGTTTAATTTTCATATTCGCCGACATCTGCCCTTCATAGAATCCGCCTGGTTCCTGAACATATTCTGCCGAAAGCCATTTTTTATCATTAAAATTAATGGTATTCCAGCCTTTCATTTCTTTACGTGCATCGTATTCTTCTCCGTCGTATTCGTTGTTCGACAAGATTGGTCCGTCAGTTGTTATTTTCCAGGTATCGTCTGTGCGAATAACGTCTTTGCTTCCATCCGTATATTCTACAAACAACTGCAAAGCCATTTTCGGATATCCAAAAGTTTTGATTTTATAAGGTTTATAATCCTGACGCATCGTAAAAAAACGTCCGTTTCCTAAAATCGTTCCCAATGCATTTTTGCCTTCTTTTAGTTGCGAAGTCACATCAAAAACATTGTATTTCACATTCTTCGTATAATCCGTAGGAACGGGAGCCAAAACCTGATCGCCAATTTTATTTCCGTTAATGTACAGCTCATACAAGCCCATTCCCATGATATAAACTTTGGCATTTTTGACTTTCTTTTTTAAGTCAATTTCTTTTCTTAAATATCTGGCTGATAATCGAGAATACTGCGAAATACTATCGCCCGGAGAAGTTTTTTCATACCCAATCCAACGCGTCGATTTCCAGTCGGCGTAAGTCAAAATTCCGATGCTGAAATGTGCCGTTTCTGCTGATTTTACTTCGCCTTTATTGGTAGAAATAATTACTTTCCAGTAAACATCTTGTCTGTCTTTTAGCTTTTTTCCGTTGTAAATTACGTTTACAGATTCATCGCTTTGTACTTTTCCACTATCCCATAAATCACCGTTTTCTGCGTTTAGCTTTTCTAAAGTTGAAGCAGCTAAAATTTGATAATGGGTTTGTTTGACATCATTTACGTTTGCTTTTATTTTCCAGCTCAATCTTGGCTGTAAAACGTCAATTCCTTCCGGATTGGTCAGCATTTCGCACTTTAAATCCACAACACTCATTTTATTTTGGGCTTTCACCGAAAGTGTAAAAAGTGAGAGGATTATGGTAAGATGTAAAAAAAACTTTTTCATGGTGTTATTTTTAAGCTTTGGCTTTATTTTTTTTGTCTCTCGCAGATTTGGCAGATTGAGCAGATTATTTTTTACTTTAACTTAAAATCTCCTAAATCTGCCAAATCTGCGAGAGCAATTTTATGTTTACTTTTTGTCATTTCGACGTAGGAGAAATCTCCGCAAGTAACTCCGCAACAGTATCCAATCTTTGTCGAGCTTCTCGTGGAGATTTCTCCTTCGTCGAAATGACATACTATACGCAAAAATGAGCAATAAATCTGCTCAATCTGCGAGAGAAAAAATCAACATACTACTCAGAAATCAACTTCTCCAATCTCTCAGAAAAAGCAATTTCTTTTCCGTTTTTAAAGATCCTGAAACCCTTTCCTTTTTTATATTTTTCTCCGGTTTTATCCCAAAGAATCGTAATAATATTGCCGTGATACAAAACATTATCCAGACAAAACCAATCCCATTTTTCCTGCGGAATCAACGGATTCACTTCAATCTTTTCATCGACTCTTGGACGCAAACCAACCAATCCTGTAATCATCAAATCGTTAAAAGTCGAGTGATTATAATAACGGCTTCTCTCTCTGTCGCCCATTAGCCAATATCCTGTTGTTTCATCCAAATACTCGCCAAGATAAGGTTTCCCTCTGTAATATTGTGACTGCACGTACAAATCCATTTGTTTGAAATAATCCGTCTTAGCCACAAAATTTTGATCATAATTGTTCAAAACATTTGCTAGAGCCGTCAAAGTCTGCGAACTTGCAAAAGGCCATATCGCTCCGTCCCACTCGCAGGTTCCGGTTCCGTGAGTTCTAAAACGCGGACTTCTTCTTTCGGCTGTTGTCAAACCAAACGGTGCCGAAAATCCTTTTTCATCCTTAATTTGTTCCCATGCTTTTTCAAAACCTTTTCCTTTTTCAGGAAGATTAAAATACCACGGAATAAATCCGATAGCTTCTCTAACCTGCGCTAATGTATCTTTTTCTGTTAAAGTTTCAAAAAACTCGCTTTTAGCATTCCATAATTTGGTTTCGACTAAATGCTGTAAAACATCCGCTTTAGCTTTAAATTTTGCTTCCGCTTCCTTATCGCCTTTCATAGCAGCCATTTTAGAAATCGCCATAGCGTTCCCAAACATATAACTGTTAATCGTCGGTCTTGCATTTTGCACTTTACGCCCGCCACTTAAAGATTCTTCCATCCCATCTTTTACATCATGCTGCCAAAACAAACCATCCTTGCGCTGACGGTCTTTTTCCCAAACAGCATAGTCGGTAACCATGTCTGGATACAGATCCAATAAGAATTTTTCATCCTTATTCACCAAATAACGATTGTACAAAGCATCAGCTGTCCAACTGCTGAATTTATACAATTTGTTCATCGGTTTTCCATCATTTCCACGGTACCAAATTTTAACATCCTGCTCAATATACTGCGGATCATGAACCCAACGAAATTCATTAATATGATGCCCTAAAGCACAGCTAATCATATTGTATTTATCTGCATACGAACGGTCTACCAAAAACTCGGTAATCGCAAATCCCTGTGGTGTTTTCTTAATATGCTTTCTCGCACTCCACCAACGGAAATAATAAATCTCCTCAAAATTCTGCTGCGGACATTCAAACAACGGAATATTCTTTTCCATCCAAGTCCACGCACTGTCATTCGGAATCGCAAATTTCAAATTTTCATCTTCCATCGTGTTGAAATAATCAACATAATGTTTGAAGTTTTTTTCTTTTAAAATAACCGCTTTTCCTTTTTGAGAATGCCCTGCACCCGATTTACAGCTTATGTTCAAAGTTGAAACCAAGATTAATAAAGCAATTATTTTGTATTTAAAATGATGTAACATATTTAAAATCTAATTATAAAATTCATTATTTGGGCGTGTCCCTCCGGGCAGTCTAAATTCTTTTTTTACACAATATTGTCATTTCGACGAAGGAGAAATCTCCACAAGTAACTCCGTAAAGTGAGTTAACAATCTTTGTCGAGCTTCTAACGGAGATTTCTCCTTCGTCGAAATGACAAACTATACTTATAATGTATTAATTCCCCGTAAAAGTATACGTCTGCCCAGCTTTCATATTCACATCGTAAATATTATAATTTGGCAGTTTTACTTTTTCCAGTTTCGCCTGATTAGAAATAATCGGTTTCTTTACTTCCACATCATAAAACAACGGATTTGGATTTTTGCCTTTTGCTTTTTTAAGTGAATTTCCTTTTAAAGTATTTTCTACTTTCAATCTACAGTTTCCTCCTATTTTGGAGTAGATTTTCAACTCCGAAACTTTATTGTTTTTCCACGTCATATCAATTACAAATCCGCCTCTGGCCACCAAACCTTTTATGCTTCCATCTTTCCACACGCTTGGTAAAGCCGGCAATAAATGTATTGCATCTTCCTGACTCTGCATTAACATTTCAGCAAAACCAGCTGTGCATCCAAAGTTACCGTCAATTTGAAATGGCTGATGTGCATCTAACATATTTGGATACGTTCCTCCGCCTTTTCTTTGGTCAGCTGTTACCAAATGCAATTGATCCTGAATTAATTTATAAGCGTGATTTCCGTCTAAAAGTCTGGCCCATAAATTCACTTTCCATCCCATCGACCAGCCTGTAGATTCGTCTGTTCTGTAAATCAAAGATTGCTTGGCTGCTTCAAATAATTCGGGCGTTTTAATTGCCGAAATCTGATTACTCGGATACAATCCGTATAAATGCGAAACGTGTCTGTGATTGTCTTTTGGATTATCCCAATCATCCTGCCATTCTTGTAACTGACTGTGTTTTCCAATTTTCATTGGAGGCATTTTAGCCAAAGCATCACTTACTTTTTTCACATAAGCTGCATCCGGAGAAACCAAAGCCGAAGCCTCAATAACATGTGTAAACAAATCAAAAATCAGTTGATTGTCCATTGTAGTTCCAGAGGCAATTGTCGCTTTTCCAGTTCCGCCCGCATGTGTGTTTTCTGGTGAACTTGAAGGAACAACCACCAAATATTTCGTATTCGGATCGATCACCATAAAATCAAGAAAGAAATCAGCAGCTCCTTTCATAATTGGATAAATTTCTGCCAGATATTTTTTATCACCTGTATACAAATATCTTTCCCATAAATCCTGACAAACCCACGCACCGCCTGTCGGCCACATTCCTGATGCTGCAGAATCTACCGGAGCCGTTACACGCCAGATATCGGTATTGTGGTGCAAAACCCAACCGCTGGCATTGTACATCATTTTCGCAGTTTCTGCGCCTGTAACACTTAACTCTTTTGCCATTTGTACAAAAGGCTCGTGCATTTCCTGAAGATTGGTTATCTGCGCAGGCCAATAATTCATTTCAGCATTGATGTTTGTTGTGTATTTACTGTCCCAAGGCGGAGTTACCATATCGTTCCAAATTCCCTGCAAATTCGCTGGCTGTCCGCCTGGCTGTGAACTCGAAATTAAAAGATAACGTCCAAACTGAAAATACAAAGCTGCCAATTGCGGATCAAATTGTTTCGAGAAATCACGGATTCTTTCGTTGGTTGGCTGCTTCACTAAATCATTAGAACCTAAATTTAAAGCCACTCTGTTGAAGAATTTTTGGTAAAAATCAACGTGGGCTTTCTTTATCGTTTCAAAATCTTTTACTTCGGCTTTAGCCAAATAGTCTTTGCTTTTTGCAATTTCATCGCCCGATATATCCTGATAATTTTTAAAATTAGTTGCAATCGAAATATACAAAGTCACTTCATCGGCTTTGTTAATGCTTAAGATTCCGTTGCTGGCGTTAATTTCGCCGCCTTTATTTTTAGCGGTTAATCTTCCCTGAAATTTTACTTTTCCTTTTACACCTTCAAAATTAGTCCCTAAACCCGAAAGTATAATTTGGTTTCCTTCTGTTGAAGCCACCGTTTTATCAATCGGACTGTTCATGAAAACATTGCACGTAATCTGTCCCGGCTGACTCGCCGAAAGCTTCACCACAATAACCTGATCTGAAAATGCAGTTAGAATTTCTCTTGTAAATTCGATACCATTTACCTTGTATTTTACTTTTGCAGTTGCGTTGCTGATATCTAAATCACGATAATAATCGGTATATTTTTGATGTCCTGCGAAGGAAATATAAACGCTTCCAAAAGTTTGGTACGGCATTCCGTCATTGGTTTGCGACATGATATCTTTGGTTGCCAAATCCTGTGCTTCATCAAATTTGCCATCAAAAATAAGCTGTCTTACTTTTGGCAAAGCCTCGATTGATTTGGAATGTGCATTGCTGTTTGGAGAGCCTGCCCAAATGGTTTCTTCATTTAATTGCAAACGTTCTACAGCAGGATCGCCAAAAACCATCGCCCCCAAGCGTCCGTTACCTAATGGCAAAGCTTCGTTCCAGATTGCAGCTGGTTTATCGTACCATAATTTGAGATCGCTTTGTGCTGTTGCTGTAAGCGAAAAAATCCCAAAACAAATCACCGTAATTTTACTTTTTAACTTCATAGTATATTTTTTTCGCCACGAATTCACGAATTAACTCTAATCATTCTTTGTGTTTAATTTCTCAAATCTATTTCCAATAATTAAAAAATCTGCTAAATCTGCTAAATCTGCGTGAAAAAAAATTACTCTCGCAGATTTAGCAGATTATGGAGATTAATAATTCGTGAATTCGTGGCTATTTTTTAACCTCGTAAACTTTCAGATTTTTTTCTCCGAACATTTCATATAATTTGTTGATGTCTTTCAAAGCATTTTTAGGCAGATTTTCGCCTTTATCTCCAAAAACAAACAGTTTTTCTTTTGGCTCAATCACGCAAGTCGATTCGTCGATTTCGCCTTTATCATTCTTCACTTTATTCAAATCTAAATTTAAATATTTCGTCATAAACGGATACAAAGCCATACGTTTTGAAACTCCAAAATCATGTCCTTCTTTTGCAAAATGAGCATTTTCGACTAAATCTTTCTTTCCGTACAATTCATACGTTCTCTGGATAAAAGGAAATTCCAATTCCGGAACTGCCAAGGTCCAGTCTTTCCCATCAGAAACAATTAATTGCGGTTTTGGCGCCATCATCGCTGAGATTTCTGCATTGTTTGTTCCGTTGCCGCATAAGTGAACGCCGCGACCGCTTTCGCACGGACAACCTCCAGAAAAGTGAGATGAAACCATTACAACCGGAGCTGAAACTTTTACCCTGTCATCAATTGCTGCTAAAAACATCGTATGCGAACCTCCGCCAGATCCACCAGTAACGCCAACTCTAGACATATCAGCATTTTTTACCGTTGCCAAATAATCCAGAAAACGTATTCCGGTTAAAACCTGAACTGTCGATGCGATACTATTTCTGTGCGTTTCTTCAGGAAACTGCAATAATGATTCTCCCCATGCAAATAAATCATAAGATACAACAATAGCGCCCATTTTAGCCATTATAGCACAACGGTACTGTTCATCTTTTCTATATCTTCCGTCGCCAAAATGTCCGTCAGGAGTTAAAATAACTGCTGCTTTTTTATTTAACGGATACGGTTTGTAAATCGATCCAGTTGCATAAACGCCCGGCAAGATTTCCAAAGCGATATTTTCTACGCTGTAATCTTTATAAATTCTCTTTGGAGTTAAAAGTGGTTTAGATTTTGGCATTGGGGGAGCCTTTTCTAATCCAAATGAGGTTATCATACAAGCTTTTAACTCCGTTTTACGTTTTTCCCATTCTTCTTTAGTCGAATAAAGGCTTTCTAAGTAGAACAAACGTTCCTTTCCTTTATCAACTGAAACTTTATGGTTTTCATATTTACGAATAATGTAGGTTCCATCCGGCTGTTTGAAATACATCAATTCAAACGGAGCCAGAATGTTAGTTAATGAAATAGCCAGATTTCCGGGTTCAATTCTCCAGTCGGCATAATCGAGTTCTTTTCCTTTTAGTAAACCTCGGTCGTCGTTAATCGTGACATTAAAAACAGTTTCGATTTTCTTTAAAGTTTCTGAAACCGGTTTTCTAAAATTAGTATCAGAAGTGCTTTGCGCATTGGCAAATGTCAAAGCAAAAACGGAAACTGCAATTGTAATTATGTATTTGATATTCTTCATTTATTGTTGAGATTTTAGACGCTGATGAAACGGATTTACTTCGTAAAAACGCGGATTAAACGGATTTTTTTAATGTATCATCTGATAAAGCAAATAAAAAATCCGTGTAAATCCGTGTCTTCGCGATAGCGAACCCGTGTCATCCGTGTTCTATATTCGTTCTATAATTTGCATTCGATTGTATATTTTCCTGAACCTAATTCTAAAGTTGGTTTCGTTCCATCAAAACCTGTCCTAACTTTTTTATTATCAATTTTTATTTCCGAACTTTTAGAAATAGGTAATTTTATTGTTGCCGTTGTATTCACCGGAATTTCCACATTCAGAATAAATTTGCCGTCTTTCTTTTCCCAAGACGAAACAATTTTTCCGTAAACCGATTGATAATCCGCTTTCGCGAAAGTCATATCACCCACTACTTCCGGCTGAATAAAGAAATGTTTGAAGGCCGGTTTTTCTGGATCGGCCATAATTCCGGCTAAACTTTGATAAAACCATTCTTCAATCTGACCCAGCATAAAATGATTCCACGAATTTCCTTTTCTCGGATCCCATTGTTCCGTTAAAGTCGTTAAACCAAATTTAATCTGAAAACCATAACCCGGCGCATCGTAATGATTGTGCATTTTGTACATGGTTTCGTTCTCGCCATTTCTTGCCAAAGTTTGGAATAAATAACGATTTCCAACATCTCCAGTTGTTAAACGATCGTCTTTTTCTTTGATGTCAGCGAGTAAATTCTGCATTACAGCCTCTTTATACTGCGGTTCTACGATATTCATAAAAATCGGAACTGCATTGCTAAACTGACTGTTTGTCCCGTATTGTTTGGTTTCCGGATTGAAAAATTTTGCGTTAAAAGCCGTTTTAATTTCAGAAGCCAAAGTTGCGTATTTCTCGATATCTTCCGTTTTTCCCAACATTTTAGCCGCTTTTGCCACTAAATAAGCACCATAATAATAATGTGAAGTAGCAGAAAGTGCAATCGGACTGTTTTTTGAATAACCTGCTGCATGCGTTCCATAATCGTACCAATCGCCTAATCCGTGCGATACTATATGATTTTCAGCTTTTGTGCCTAAATAATCTACATACTTTTTCATTACAGGAAAATATTTTTCCAGTAAAGAAGCATCGCCATAATATTCATAATACATCCAAGGCAGAATTACGCCTGTTACACCCCATTCTGGGGAATCGGTAAAGTCACCTCCAAAAATTACATATTCAGGAACGATGGTTGGAATTAATCCGTTATCGCGTTGTGAATCAGAAATATTCTGCATCGTTGCAGGAATAAAAGTCTGTAAATTATAATTGAACATTAAACCCGGACCATTCAAATGAATTTCTTCCAGCCAGCCTAATTTTTCACGCTGCGGACAATCGGTAAAAACACTTTGGAAATTACTTTTTATCGAATTATTAATCAGCTCGTGTGTTTTATTGAAAATCTCATTCGAACAGGCAAAACTTCCTGCTTCTCCTGCCGAATTATAAATGAAATTCGATTTTAAATCAACCAAAGTTGGAAGTTCCTTATTCTTATCTTCTTTATAATTAATGTTTTCAATTTGAACATATTGATAACCGTAGAAACTGAATTTTGGCGTCCATTCTTCGACGTCTTTTCCCTTTAAAGTGTAATCGTAATAATATGGTTTTCCAGATCTTCCCTGAGCAATTGTTCCTTCTTCATTTAAACCTTCAGCTACCCAAACCCGAATCGTCTGTCCTTTTTTTCCTTTTACTTTAATAGTTGGAAATCCAGAAAGATTCTGTCCCATATCAAAAACATAGAAATTTGGTTTTAATTCTTTTACGGTTTTTACTTCGTATTGCTTCTGAATTGTAACCGGCGGTGCAGTCTGCGGTCTTAAAACTCCTTTTGGCGCTTCCTGAATTACAACTTTTTTCCAGTCAGCATCTTTGAAACCTTTTCTGTTCCAGCCTTTTTGTTCTAAATTGGCGTTGTAATCTTCTCCTCCAAAAATACTGTTGTAGGTAATCGGACTTTTACTGTATTTCCAGCTTTCATCCGATTTTATAATTTCTTCTGAACCGTCTTTATAACTAATTTTCATTTTGAAGAATAAAGTCGGCGGGCCAAAACTCACGAAGAATTTGGTATATCTTTCAGCAAGCGTATTATACATTCCGTTTCCTAAAAGAACACCAATTACATTTTCGCCTTTTTCTAATTGTTTCGCGTTTAACTCGTAAATATTGTAATTAACCGTTTTATCGTAATCTGTCCATAAAGGTGCAAATTGGCTGTTTCCAACTTTTTTACCATTGATAGTCAATTCATAATGTCCTAAACCTGAAATATAAACAACTGCTTCTTTGATTTCTTTTTTTACCTCGAAAGGTTTACGAAGCATAATACTTCTGCGTGACAGCGAATCTGAAGCGTTGATAAACGAGTTCTTTTTTTCTCTGTTGAAAGTTGCTGTGTGGTAATTTCTACCTTCCGGCAGATGACTGTCAGCTTTGGTAATCGCACCAATCCAAATCGGATTCAATTCTGATTCTAATGAAGCCGTTCTAAAAGAAGCTGTTTTACTCCATTTAGAAATTTTTCCAACCTGATTCCAGACTTTCACTTTCCAGAAATATTTGGTTTCGCTTTTTAATGGCTTTCCATTATAAACGATATGCAGATTTTTATCTGTATTTACCCTTCCAGAATTCCAGATATCTCCATCGTCATTATTTAATTTTTCTTCCGAAGAAGCAACTAAAATCAAATAAGCAATTTGTGATGCATCAGATTCTTTTGAAACCAGCTTCCAGCTCAGCCTCGGTTGATTTTGAACCACTGCTAATGGATTGTCAGCCATTTCTGTTGTTAAATGTACAGGCAAAATTTGTCCTTTAGAAACTAAGGTTACTAAAAGACAAATTGCTAATACTATGTTTTTGAAATTCTTCATTTCGTATTGTTGAGATTTTGAACGCTGATGAAACGGATTTACTTCGTAAAGACGCGGATAAAAACGGATTTTTTCATTGTAGTATTTAAAAAAATCCGCGTCAATCTGCGTCTTCGCTTTAGCGAATCTGTGTCATCCGCGTTCTATAATTTTTTCGTTATCAACGATTCAATATTAAAAACTGCTTCAGGGATTAATTTCCCCGTTTGAGGCAGATCGTCGTAGTCATCTGTGTCTGGCGCTGTGTCCGGATTTGGCGTATATCTTTGTTCGCCTGTGCGGAACATAATTCGCTCAAAGCCATCAACCGGAGCATAAAAAATTCTCGTTGATTCTTTTTCGTCGTTTACTTTTACAGTGTACGAACGGGTTTTAACGTTTAATTTTACCGTTACTTTATACTCTTTTCCTGCTTCGTATTTGGCAATCGTATTGAAACGGGCTCCCGTTTTTGTTTTCAATTGCCCATCCGAATCAAAAGTTAATCGTACCGCTGGCAATCCTTGTTTATTCTGAAATTCAACTTGTAATAAACCGTGATTATTTTGTTCTGGTTTAACCGTAAAAGTTACTTCCATTTTTTCTGCAAACGGAATAACACGTTCTGCGCGTGCATAATCAAAATAATCCTGATCTCTTAAAGTCAGCCATTTTTTGCCGTCTTTCTTTTCTATTTTGATTGAAGCCCAAGATAAATCATAGGTATTCCATAACTTTAATTCTTGTCCGTCAGGAAGATTACTGAAAACATCATTTGCGTTTTCTGTCACAACCGAAGTAACCGGAACCGGAATCGATGCTACCCAAATATCTTCTTTGTTTACGCTGTAGCTTACCCAGAGTTTTCCGTCAGGCGGAGTTCCGTCACCTTCTGAAATTCCGCGAACGTATTGAGGACCTGCCGATTTGTAGTTACCGCCATAACGCATTGGACTGATTTCGCCGTGAACTAATAGTAAATCTTTATAATTTAATCCGTCATCACTTGTTGAAATTGCCAAAGGCCAGCGGTATTCTGATGGATTGTAAACGGTCGCATAACGATTATCAGACGTTTTTTGTCCCCAGATTTTAGCATTGCTGTTTACAAAACCGGGAGCACGAACGGGAGTGTATTCCCATGTTTTTCCACCGTCTTTACTAATCGAAGTCAAAGCGTGTTTCCATAAACCTACAACATCACCATTTGGTAAATGATAAGAACTTAATGCTTTGTAAGGTTTCTTTAGCGGAATCAATTCGTCGTCACGATCTGCTTCTTCCACCCATTGCTGTAAAACCAACGGATCAGATAAAATTTCTTCGCAGGCTTTTTTCAAACCTTTGTCTTTTGCCTGCGTATAAAATGGAAAAGCCGATTTAGACTTGTCCCAGGATTTATTGTATCTGATGAAATAAATTTCGCCAAAACTTCCGTCTTTTTTGATTTCACGAATTACTCGTCCAATTCCTTTTCCGTCGTTTGGATCGTCTTTTTCATCCATCGCAATTCCGTAATACGCCAAAGCAAAAAGTCGTTTGTCTTTTGAAGTGTAAAAGCCCATTCTCTGGTGCATAATCGCGTCCAGATTTTTAGCAACACCTTCTACGCCTTCTTTTTTCCATCCGTCCGGAATATGATAAATTGGGAAAATTACTTTTGGCATTTTCCAGCTTACGCCGTCTTTTGAAGTCATAATCAGCGTCTGGCTTGGCGGAATATGCTCGCCCGCAGGATCGCTTAAATACTGTAAATAAAAAGTATCGTTCCAGTACGCCATTGTAGGCTGATGGTTGTATGTCCAGCCAAAACCATCGGCTTTTTCCGGATGTTCTCTGCTCGCACGCATAATCTGCGTAGCGTGAACTCCAACTGCCGGACTTAACTGCCCGTGATGATAATCGACATTTGAAAGTGTTTTACCAACGTAACGAACGGTGTCATTCTGGGCATTTACAGCTGTACCAATCAATAAAATTGTGGCTGTGGTTAAGAGGTTGGTTTTTATTTTTTGGAAAGTAATCATTAGTATTTTATTTTTTGCCACAGATTGCACAGATTAAAATGATTTTTATTTTTTTTCTGCTTAATCTGCAAAATCTGCGAGAGTAAAATTTTTTCCCGCAGATTTTGCAGATCAAGCAGATTTATTTTTTTTAATTATTAAATACTATAAAAAAATCATTTTAATCAGTGTAATCTGTGGCTATATAATTTATTTTTTATCAATTAATCCTTTTAAAACTTCTTCAGAGATTGTTGTGATCGTTCCGTGTTTGTGTCCTTCCGGAAGGCTTATTTTTGACGAAACATCTTCAAAATGAACAAAATCTGAAGTGCTTAAAGCTTTATAATTTTTTGAACCGTAATTATCATAATACAACAGCCATTTTTTACCGACTTTCACTACCGTTGGTCCTTCTGATAAATATTCTGTCAAAGGTTCCGAACTTTTGCTAAATGGCCCTAAAGGCGATTTTCCGAACGCTACTTTTATGTTTCGCATGGGTCTGGTGTTGTCTTTTAGAACCAAAACATAGTCTTTTTTGCCTTTCTTTACAATCACGCAGTCAATTACGCTGAAACCTGGTTCGTAATACAATTTTGTATCCGAAAAAGTTTTAAAATCTTTTGTCGTTACATAATACATTCTGTGATTGTTTTTTTCTTCTTCCACACCTTTTTCAAATCGGAACGGAATTGTCGATGCCCAAATAATGATGTATTCTTTTTTGACATCATCATAAAAAATTTCCGGCGCCCAAACGTTTACCACTTCTGGTTCGTTTTTCATTACCGGAATATATTCTTGTTTTGACCAATGAATTAAATCTTTAGAACTTGCATATCCAAAACCGTTTCCGCCTTTCCAGTCGGTTGTCCAAACCATGTGATAGGTTCCATCTGCTCCTTTTGTGATGGACGGATCACGCATGATTTTGCTTGCGCCGATTTCAGGTTTTAAGAATGAACCTTCCAAACCTTTCCAGTTGTAACCGTCCTCGCTGTAAGCCAGATATAAACCTTCCGTTGCTGGTTCACGAAATGACGTAAAAAGGTATAAATCTTTCTTTTTCTGCGAATAACTAATCGCAAAAAGGAAAAAGGTTACTATGATTACTATTTTTTTCATGTTGTCCAATTAAACACCAATTTCACTAATTAACACGAATTAAATTGGTGTAAATCCGTAAAATCTATGTTATATTATTTTGAATTTTCTATTCTGTAATTGCTTTTTTATCTAAATCTTTTCCTTTTTTAACTGACGTTGTTACATTGTTAAAAACATTATTTTTTAGGAAAACATTTTTTGTATCTTTTCCGTTTGCTTCAATGAAAACATCTGTCGCATTAAATGGAAAATTATTATTAATCAACACATTAGAAACATTATCTAATTTAATAACCGGAACATTTTTAATTGGTGTTGAAGATCCAACATTGTCTAAAATAACATTTTTTGAATCTGATATTTTGAAAGAAGAACCAATCGTTGCATTTACTTTTACATCGTGAAATTCAACATCTGTTGCTGTGTTTACTGTAAAACCTTCTTTTCCATCCATATTGATGTTGGAGAAAGTGATATTCTGAATTGGCATTTCGGTAATTCCTAAAATTTGACCTGCTTTGTTCACGTTTGAAGCCGTAATATTGCTCATGTGAATGTTTCTGAAAATCGGTGTTTTCTCGGTTACAGGTTCTACTTTGGTATCTTTATCGTAAAAAAGGCTTAGTACAATTGCTTCTTCTTTGATGTTTTTCATTACGATGTTATCGACGCGAATATCTTCTACAACACCGCCTCGTCCGCGTGCTGCTTTGATGCGGATTCCGCGATCTGTTCCGTCGAAAACACAGTTCGAGATTGTAATTTTTTTGATTCCGCCCGACATTTCGCTTCCAATAACAACGCCTCCATGACCGCTTAGCATTGTACAATTGGTAATCGTAACATTTTCAGTTGCTTTTCCGTATTTACGTCCGTCGCCGTCTCTTCCAGATTTAATCGTAATACAGTCGTCTCCCACGCTGATATGACAATTTGAAATATGAACATTCGTGCAAGACGAAGGATTTATGCCATCTGTATTTGGCGAATGCGGATTAAAAATAGAAATTCCGGTTACCGTTACATTATCACAGAACTCAGGGTTGATGGTCCAAAAAGGTGAATTTTGAAACGTAACGCCTTCTATTAAAATGTTTTTACAGTTGTAAGCCTGAAAAAAAGAAGGTCTGAAGAATTTTTTATCAACTGTTCTTTTGTAATAGGGCTCGGTGTAAAGGCCTTTGTTTTGCTCTTCCCACATGGTTTGGTATTTGGTTGGAGGAAGCGGTTCTTTGGCTGTTTCAATTCGGTACACTTCATTCCACCACGCTTTTCCTTGTCCGTCGATTACGCCTCTTCCTTTGATGGTTATATTTTCTACATCTTTAGCATAAAATAAAGGCTGGAAACTTTTCATTACAATTCCTTCGTAACGCATTTCTACATAAGGCAGATAATCATCAAAGTTTTCAGAAAACTTTAAAAGCGCGCCTGAATCTAAGTGAATCGTGATGTTGCTTTTTAGAGTTAATGCTCCCGTAAGATATTCCCCGGCAGGGAAAAAGATCGTTCCTCCGCCATTTTTAGAAGCTTTTTCAATGGCGTTTTGAATGGCTTGGGTGCATTTTATTCCTTTGTTGTTTCCTCCTTCATTTAGAATGTTTAACCAGCCGTCGTTTGCGAAAGCGGTGTTTAGTCCGGTTATGAAGAAGAGAATTATTAGTATATTTTTGATTTTCATAGTTGTGCTGTTTTCTCATTTTTTGTCATTTCGACGAAGGAGAAATCTTCGCAAGAAACTCTACAAAGTTGCTCAATCATACGGAGCTACTAACGAAGATTTCTCCTTCGTCGAAATGACAAGATTGTGGTTATTTACTTTGTCGCCAATCTTTGTCGATTCTCGAGTGTGATTCCTCGTTCCTCGGAATGACAATATTGTGGATAATCTGTGATTACTTATTTCAAGAATTGCATTTCACTAATTACTTTTTACTTTTCACTAATTACTAAATAGAATGTAAAATCAAAACCCAGTCATTACCGTCTTCTTTTTTTCCTGTTGGCTGAAAATTTTGAGTTCCTTTATTCTCAAATGTTCCGATTTTAGTTTTCTTTCCATTTCTTGGATTGTACCAAGCTGCTTCGAATTTATCCCCGGAAATTTTTCCTAGTTTAGCTTCAATTATTCTTCCGTTGTAAGTGTAAAACAAAGCGTATTTTTCTCCTCTTATAGCAGGAATGTAATCGTATTTTTCTCCTTGGTTAACTACTAATGAAACATCTGGAGTTCCTTCTAAAAATGGAAATTCTTCCATCAGTTTTTTAATATAAACCATCTGTTTTGCTCCTGGTGCATTAATGGCCGATGTCCATAATTCTTTGTTTCCGTATGCTGGTTTGTCGCCTTTTCTGAACATTTGCATTACAGCGTTGTGTCCGTACGTATAACCTGCTGCGCCTGATAGAACTGACCAATATCCGTAACGGCGAACATCATTTGCTGTCCATTTTGGCTGTAAAGTGTCGTGTAAACCGTGTGGAATTGCTTCATATGATGGTTCTCCGTCAAGCGTAGGTTTTGTTGGTTTTAATTCAAAATCTCTAAGCACAAATTTGTAATTGTCTTCTTTAAAATTCGTTTTTATTGAATCCTGATCGTATCTTCTATGTCCTGATTGGAACATATTGAAATCCAGCCATTTTGCGTTGTGAAAATTCTCGGATGAATCGGTTCTTCCAAACGGGTGAAAAGTCACTAATTGGTTTGGATTATTTGTTTTTAAAGTATTTCCGATTGCGTTCCAAATATCTTGAAATTCATTTCCGTACGTGTCTCCTCCGTTTAACCAAATTACGTTGGTTTTGTTTTTATATCTATTTGCTAAAAACGTTGCATATTCTATTGCTTGTTCTTTGCTCACTTTATTTCCTTTAGAAACGTTTGTTCCCCAAACCGGAACCATTGCTAAATAAATTCCGTTTTTTCGAGCGACTTCTAATGTATAATCTACATGATCCCAGTAATCGTATTGTTTTGCATCTTTAAAATCATTCCCTGCTGTAAGCAATGGTTTTGATACGTCTTCGTTGATTAAAGCTGCATCGCCATACACATTCACGGCATTGATGTTGTGCAAAACCATCACCTGAACAACGTTAAATCCTTTTTCTTTTCTGTCTTTAAAATATTTGTCTACTCCTGCTCTGTCTAATTTTCCGAATGCCAGCCAGCCTGTGTCGCCAAGCCAGAAAAATGGTTTTTCATCTCCGGTAACAAAATAATGCTGATTTTTAGAAATTTTGATTTCTGGCAGTGCGTCTCTTGTTTTGGAAGCTTGCGAAAATCCGCTTTGTGCTGTCAATAAAAAGCTTGCACTTAGGGCGTATAAATATTTAATTTTCAGATTCATTTTGGTTGTATTTTGAATTTATGTTTTTTTGGTGTTTGTTCGCCACGAATTCACGAATTATTTTTTATAATCTTTATGTTTTTATTTCACGCAGATTTAATTCTTTCCAAATCAATTCGTGAATTCGTGGCTAATAACTTTTACTTTCTTACAACAAAAAGTACTTTTTCTTTTATTTCTGCTTGTGGAATTGCTATTTGTTTTCCTCCGCTTATATTGGCTTTTTTGTTGAAAGTTCCTGTTGCTGCGTTTATTGCGTATACTTCAAAAGTTCCTTTTTCGTTTGATAAATCGATTGTGATATCCTGATCGGTTTTAAAATAAAAAAGATAGCTTTTTCCTTTGTTTTCTAATTTCCAGAGATTGTCTGAAAACGTGTTTTCGTCTACTAATTTCATTTCTCTTAAAGCGGTATAAAACTCAGGAAGCTCGATTTTCGGAATATTTGCCAATGAAGCGCCCGCCATTAAAGCTGGCCATCCAAATCTTGGTGAACCGTCGGTTGAATATAAAATTACCTTTTCAGGATATTTTTCTCGATACTCACGAACGGCACGATACACCTGATTATCCGTTTCTTTTCCGGTTTTTAATTTTCTGGCGTGTTGTCTTGGTGCTAAATTTTTACCGCCTTCTGGTGCATAAGCCGATCCGTCTTCTTTGTAATACCAATAACGAATGTCAATTGCATCTACTGTCTTGGCTCTTTGGGCATCATTTAAAATAGCATCCTGAACGTCTTTTGTAGCACTTAAACCAATGATTGCTTTTTTACCTGTTTCGTCTTTCCATTTTTGAACTTCGTCCAGCCAAAACTCCATAAAGTGCAGCGGACCTGTATATTCAGCACTTGTTAACTGAATTACGTTGCTGTTTTCTGCAAAATTGTCCAACGATTTTCTGATGAAACCCTGGTGTAATTTTCTTCTCGCAGGATTCGTAACATCATAAAACTGCTCTGCCATAAAAATGCGTTTGTCTCCTGCATAAGGCGGCGGCTCTGGAAAACCGGTGCTGTTTATATTGTTTGCCGAACGCCACGGTGAGCTTGACCAGTGTGCTCCAGCTTCAATAATATTGTGCTGAAAATATTGCTGATTGACTAACAATTGTCCATTCGCTTCTGCGACATTAGCAAAAAGCGACAAACGATCCCAGTACCAATCATTAAATTTTGTTAAATCGTATTTGCTTAATTGATCCCAAGCCAAATCCTGACCGCTTCTGGCAAATGGCTGTTCGTAAAACGGCGGCCAAACATCGGCATCAAAACGGCGAACTCTTTCGTGATCGTCCATTCTTCTTTCGTACCATAAACCATAATTGTGCTCTAAGGCAACCATATTATTGGTGCTTAAATAATCTGATACTTCATTAATATTATCCGTAAATCCGGTTCCGGTTCTTCCCGGAACGAATCTTGTAACATCCGGAACTGATTTAGAAATATCACTGTCTCTCAGACTTCCACGCCACCACGGCACGCTTAATCTGTTTCCGGCGATTACTTTATTATTATAAGTAAGCCATCCATTTTTTGTGGTTACTTTTTTATCTGAAACTGTATTTTGCGCTGCATTTATTTTTAAATCATTCGCATTTTTAAGTCCTGAATTGTTTGTATTGATTGGATTTGCTTTTGAAACTTCTGCAATCCATTCTACTAAACTTTGTTTTGGAGCGACAGAATTTTTAGTTAATTCGGCGGCAACTTCCATTGTAGGACTTGAAGAAGGTTCTGAACCTAAATCATAAATGTGCGGATTGACAGGAAGTTTTTCCATTCTGTTTTCTAGTTGTGCATAAAATAAACTTCTAGGAGAAATATGGTTGTTTACGTCTTTCCAATGCCCGTCTCCAGCCATAATGCCTCCCCAAGTTCCAAAAGCCCAGTTTTGCGCTGTTGGCGGATTGTAGCATTCTATTTTTGATGCTGATGTTTCCCAAATAACGCTATTGGCAGCTGTCCATCCTGCTCCTCTTCCGTTTTGTTCTCTGTTATTGTAGCTTAAAGCGTGGCCGTCTACATAAGAAATCTCAAATAATACACCTGTTGCCCAGCTTCCGATAGCGCCGCTGTTATTGAATGGTAAAAATGATTCGCATTGAATAAATACATTTGGTCCTGTTGTTCCAAATCCGCCAACTGCAAAATCGTGGTAACCGTACTCTGAATAACAACGTTGAAATAAGGTCTGCTGGCCTTCTGTATAAAAAGTATGACGTCTAAAACCTGCAATTTCAGAAACGGGTTCGGTAGCAATACAGTCTTCAACTGTAATTTGCTGTGCCGATTTTAATACCGAAACAGCTCCACCAGCAAAATGCTTAAAACTAACTTGTTTTACCCAAGCATTTCTTGCGTTTTCAATGCTGATTCCGAACCATCTGTGTTCTTCGTCTTTTGGTTTTGAAGTATCATAAGCTGATTTCAATAAAATATTTTCGATTCCGATTTGCTCAATTCTTCCCGACCAAGAATATATGTTTACTTTTGCAGTTCCGTAAACATCATCTAAAGCCATTGTCAATGGAGCGTTTAATGTCACTTCATTGCGGTTGATTTTGGTTACGACTCTGTTCCAAGTAATATCCCAGTCATTTTTTTTCCAGCCAACCCAGCCTGTTTCTGCACCAAAATCATCCATTTTCAACTCTTTAATCCAATTATCGGTCAAAGGTTTTGTGATGATAATTTCATCTGATGGCTTTAATTTTGAGGCATTTTTTAATTGGATTATTTTAGTTCCAAGCGGTGTATAATTGGTATTGAATTCAAAAGTTTCACCGATTTTTTTATCGTCAATTCCTAAAATTCTAATTACGGCTTCTCTTTTTAATCCGGTTCCTAAAAGAATAGTTCCGTTTTCATTATTGCCGCTTCCGCGTAAAATAACACCTGATTTTTTAATAAATAAAGTTCCGCTGATTTTAAAAGTTCCTTTATCTAAAAGAACTGCTCCGCGAAAACCTGATTTATTTGGTTTTAAATTACTTACATAATCAATCGCAGCCTGAATTCTTTGAGTTGCATCTTCTTCTTGTTTTGGAACAAAAATTTTATTCTCGACATTCGGAATTGCTTTTTCTGATGCCATATATCCTGCATAAGAAAAATCAGGAATTTGGTTTCCTTTATTATCTGTTGTGAAAGAAAGTTTTCCTTCTTTGGTTTTGATAATATCAGGAAAATTGGTTTGTGCTGTGATTTTTGCATTAAAAAACAAAGCGGTACACATTAGAAATAATGTGTTCTTAGAAGAAGGAATTATATTTTTTAATTGGATAAAATTCAACTCAATATTATTTTAAAATTTACATTTTCCACAATCTTGTCATTTCGACGGAGGAGAAATCTTCACGAGTAACTCCGTAATGATAATCAATCTTTGTCGAGCTTCTTGCGAAGATTTCTCCTCCGTCGAAATGACAAACTGGATGGTTATCTATTTCTTAAGAATAATCTAGTGACTAAATTTAAGACTTTATTGTAACAATCCCTTTAATTTAGCCAATGTATCCGTGTTATTTTCGGTTTTAGTCCAGTCAATTTTACTGTTTGGATCGATTCCGTTGAAATATTTTTCGATGTTAGTATATCCGTCTCCGTTTGAATCTTTGACCGCATCTGAAGCATCATTCGGGTTTAACCCAAATTTTTTCTCCCATGCATCTGGAATTCCGTCATTATCAGAATCTTTATATGCTTTTCCTTTATACGTTGGATAACCTCCCACTTGGTCAGGATGTGTTATAATACCTTTTTTATAAGAATCTGCAGGTAATCTTCTTTTAACAAATTCTTTTCCAATTGCATTTTCTAAACCGTCTTTTACTTCAATTTTTCCAGTGCGGACTTGTTTGATGATTCTTTCGTCAACTGCATCTCTTTTTGGAATTGTCGCTCCAACATTCGTCAAAACAAAATCATATGCTTCCTCAGCCGACATAATATTAAATTTTGGCATTGAGAAAGGTTTTGGCTGTTTGATTGCTGCTAAAAACTCTTTTGTTTGAGCTTCCGGAAGATCTTCTAATTGTACACCGCCATTCCAGTTATCTGCTGTAACTTCTGGAGAACCTACGATAAAGTTACCTGATACATAGGCTCTTCCGTATTGTTTTGGTTCAATATAACCAGATTCAGGTTTTACGATTCTGTGTGCAATTGGCTGATCTGCTGGTGTTATTGGTCCTGGTTTGAAATAGTTATTGATGATATTCAGCATCGAACGATAATCACCTCCATCCAGTGTACGATTCCACCAATTGAATACTACGTTATTCACAAAATTAAAGTCGCCATACATTCCGATAGAAGCATTTCTTGAAATGTTATCTGCCCATAAATTGCGCATAAACGTACTATTTAATCCGCCGATTGTACTTCCAAAAGCATGATTATAAGTATCTAAACCTTCTGATGAAATAGTGTTTTGAATGGTTATGTTACAAGCTGGTAATTTCTCCAGTTTTGATTTTGCATTAGCTGCGAATTGATGTCTGTACAAAGAAATATTTTCGTCTAATCCCCAGCTTACTGAACAGTGGTCTACGATAATATTTCCCATCGGATTTCCGCCCAATGCATCGTCTCTTCTTGTTACTTCGGTTGCACCTCGTCTAAAACGCATGTGTCTGATAATAACGTCATGCGTATCAATTTCTAAAGTTTCTCCAGCGATGCAAATTCCGTCACCCGGAGCAGTCTGTCCAGCAATGGTTACGTAAGGCGCACGCATGCTGATTCTTTTTTTCAATTGAATAATTCCCGAAACGTTAAAAACAATTGTTCTTGCTCCAACTGCTTCGCAGGCTTCACGAAAAGTTCCTTTTCCGCTGTCTTCTAAACTGGTAACTACAAATATTTTTCCGCCACGTCCGCCTTGTGTGTATGCTCCACCGCCTTCGGCACCTGGAAAGGCAGGAATATCTGCCAAAACAAAATCTTTAGGATATGATGCCCAAGGTAAATAAGGTTTTCCTTGTTTTGCTTCTTCTTTGATGATGTGAAGATTAGCATTCCAGATTTCGCTCAGTCTTTTTTCTTCGTCAGCTAAAATAGCATCTGCTTTTTCCTGAACGGGTTTTGGAATTACTGGATATTGGGCATAAGCAGATGACACAAGAGAACAAAATGACAACGCCATAAATGTTCTTTTTAAAGTACGGTTAGGGAAAATATTATGCATTAGTTTAGTTAATAGTTGTTAGTAGTTAGTCCTTATTTTTTAGTGATTAGTCACTAGTAATTAGTCCTTAGCTTTTTTGTTGTGTGTTGGATATTGGGTCTTAGCAATTAGCATTTTTAGTACGGTATTATTCTCATTATCAAATAACTAATCAATAGTTAATAAAGACTAAGAACTAACGACTAATCACTAATTACTAATGACTACTTTTTAGCTTTTTCTCTTTGCTCAACACGTTCGTGCCAATCTTTACTCTCTTTGTTTAGATCGTAACCTTGTTTTGATAAATAGTTGTTTATTCTTCCTTTGTATTTACCAAACCAGCCGTGTTTTTCTTTAGATGAACCCGCGTCCATTGCATGTTCTCTGGCTTCAACTAAAGCTTTGTAGATGTAGTCTTTTTGTTCTGCTGTTAAATTTGGTAACATGTCATTGTAACCTGCAACGGTTATAGGAAGCACGCCGTAAGTCATTCCGTCTTTAACTTCAGTGATTTTATCTTCTGATAATTCTTTACCTAATTTTTTGATGTACGATTTGTGCAGTTTTGCAATTGATTCATCTGCTTTTGATTTCAGTTTATCAATTTTCTCATTTTGTTTTTCTTTGGCTAAAGCAGTATCTTCTTTTACTTTTTTAATTTCAGCATCTCTTCCATCCTGAATTTCAGTAAGATCTCTAAACTGCTGTGCAATGATGTTTGAAACTGCTTTTTCTTTTGCCTCGTTTTTTAAATCTAATTTGGTAACTATTTTTGCAGCTCTTTCGTTAGTAACCTTTACATATTCAGGATCTAAATGCTGTTGCGCATTTAAAGTTGAAAAGGCAAAAACAAGCGATAATAAACCGACATTTATTTTATTTAGTGTCATGACTTTTATTTTTTAGTTATTTAAAAACATTCTTGTTCATTACTAAACAAGAATGTTTTCAAAAATTGTTCCTTATTTTAAATCTAATAAAGGTCTAACCAAAGTTTCTTTGTTATTAGCCAGATCTTTCCAGTTTACTTTTATTGCTGGATTTACTCCGTTGATGTAGTCTTCGATATTAGAATATCCATCTCCGTTTAAATCACCTTTTGCATCAGATGGATCATTCGGATTTAAACCGTATTTTTTCTCCCACGCATCTGGCATACCATCTTTATCAGTATCTACATAAGGTTTTCCTTTGTATTCTGGATATCCGCCAACTTGAGAAATGTCGGTAATAATTCCTTTTTTATAAGAATCCATAGGTAAACGTCTGTGTTCGAATTGATAGAATTCTTTTTTCTCTAATCCTTTTGCATATTCTGGAACTCCAGTTTTTACAGTTCTTACGATTCTTTCGTCTACCTTATCTCTAATTGGAAGAGTTGCTCCAACATTTTTAAGAACGAATTCATAAGATTCTTCAGCAGTCATGAATTTATTAAACCAAGGCATTGGGAAAGGTTTGTCTGTTTTCATTTTAGCAAAATATTCTTTTGCTTCATCGTAAGTCATTAATTCCCCTTTTTTATTCTCTAGCTGAATGCCGCCGTCCCAGTTGTCTTTGGTAACTTTTTCGTTTCCATTAACCACGTTTCCATTAACATAAGCTCTTCCGAAAACTAAATAAGGCAATTTACTTCTTCCTGATTCTGGTTTTAATATTCTGTAGCTGATTGGCTGTGTTAAATCGGTTACAGGACCTGGTTTGTAGAAGTTGTTGATGATGTTGTAATTTGCTGTATAATCGCCGCCGTCTGTTGATCTGTTGTACCAGTTGAAAACTACGTTATTCACAAAATTGAAAATTCCGTTCCAACCGATAGAAGGGTTTCTTCCTGCATTGTTAGCCCACATATTTCTCATGAAAGAACAGTTCTCTCCACCTAAAGTACTTCCGAAAGCATGATTGTAAGTATCTAATGCTTCTCCGAATAAACTGTTTTGAATCGTAATATTTACAGTTCCAACTTTAATGTCTGGGTAACCTGGTCCTGGATTGTACATGTGTCTGTAGATTGACATATTTTCGTCTAATCCCCAAGTTGCAGAAACGTGGTCGATCATGATGTTTCCAACAGGATTTCCTCCAATAGCATCATCACGACGGCCTACAAAAGTTTCTCCACGACGGAAACGCACGTGTCTGATAATCACGTCATGCGTATCAATCCAAGTAGATTCTCCAGCGATACAAATACCATCTCCTGGAGCTGTCTGCCCTGCAATTGTAATGTAAGGTGCGCGAATAATCAACGGACTTTTAAGTCTGATAATTCCGGCAACGTTAAATACCACTATTCTTGCTCCTCCTTTTTCGCAGGCTTCACGCAGGGTACCTGGTCCACGGTCTTCTAAACTTGTTACCGTATAGACATTTCCGCCGCGTCCTCCGAATGTGTACATTCCACCTCCTTCAGCACCTGGGAAAGCAGGAATTTCTGCCTGAGGTAAATCTGTTGGTCTAGCTGCCCACGGAATATAAGGTTTTCCATGTTTTGCTTCTTCTTCAATAACAACTAAAGCTTTTGTCCAAGCTTCATCAGAAAGTCTCTGAGCTTCTTCCTTAATTGCTTTTTCCTGCGCCTGAACTTCTGGACTTATCTTCGGATATTGAGCAAAACACTTTGCGCTTCCCAAAAAAAGCAGAGCTGTGATAAATAATGCGGAATTTTTCATGTTAATTTTCAATTTGGTAATTCTTTTTAAACAAATCACCTGTATCTTTTGACGAATACAGGTGAAAAGTTTTATATGATAATTCTTTTTTTGATATTATAATTTATTCTTGGTAATTGTAACTTCCTGCTGCGCCATTACCATCTTTCCAACCGATAGTCTGCGTTAACCAAGGATTATTAACCAATGCACTCTGATTAAGTCCCATAATGTAATAATTTGATCGCCAAGAAATTGGAGTAGCAACATTACTAACATTATCCATAGGTGTTGGAGGAGAACGTAATTCAAAATTATTAGTATAAAAAGTTGCTAAAGCAGTGATTTGAGCCTGAAAGTTTGCTGCATCTGGATCCACAGAAATAGAAGCACGAGCAGCAGCTAAAGGATCTGTTCCTGCAGGACTAGTTCCGTTTTTGTAATGTAAATAATTTCCAATACGCTGAGTTCCGTTTAATTGCGGAATACCAAGTTTAGTATTTGTTTGGTCGTTAATTGCAGAATCATCACTGTATAGCATCCATCTTTGAACGTCCCAAAAACGTTTTCCTTCATAAGCTAACTCCACTCTACGCTCATATAAACATGCTTCAAGAGCTGCATATTTATCTGCCAATAAACCAATTCCGTAATTATCTGCTGCTGGAATTCCAACACGTTTACGAATTTGTCCTAAGTAGTTAATCGTATTACCAACATCTCCTTTAGCAGCATAACATTCTGCAATGTTCAATAATAACTCCGCGTAACGATATTCCATAATATCTGTTCCTGAAATTTGAAAGTTTGATGCATTACTTACTGTAGGACTAGACATTTTACGAATAAAAGCAGGGCTTGATACATCATTACCTGTACTAAAGGCTACACCCGTAGTAGCATTCGTTGACCAGCGATATGCCCAAACAGTAGGTGCTGCAGCTGAAGTTAAACTATTATTGTAAGGCCAGTAGCTTCCTGAGAAACCAAATGTTCTGTAAAAACGTGGATCACGATCTCTAAAAAATAAGAATGAATTGTAATTATTTGCAGCTGTAGGTCGTTTTCCATTAGCCATAGGAAATAAGTCAATCATACTTTTAGGAGCTTTAACTCCGCCACTTCCTTGTCCGCCTTGGCTTGCCAAACGAATTGATCTTTCCCAAGAACTATTTGACTGTAAAGAAGTTGCAACTGTAGTGCTGCTTGCTAAAAGTTTAATCGCGATTGCTTCTGGATTGAATGCATTATCATTTACATAAAACATTCTTTCCCAATCTCTTGCTGTAGCTCCATACAAACCATGTCCTGCCGAAGTTAATTCTGCTTCAGCTGCTAATCCTGCTGCTAAAGCGGCATCCCAACGCGCAGTTGATGAATCCCAGCCTTTATTAAATAATGGACTTGCGTAGGTTAATAAAACACGTGATTTTTGAGCTAATGCTGCGCCTTTCGTAAAACGACCATAATCTGTTGCCGGCCATCTACTTGGTAATAAACTTGCTGCTAAATCAAAATCAGCAGTAATTTGAGTAACTAACTCCGTTACTGTTGCTCTTGGTATTTTAATTGCTGGATCATCCTTAGAAGGAGTCTGAACAGTTGTAACAATTGGAACACCACCATAAGTACGCATTAAATCGAAATATTGAAGAGCGCGTAAATAATACATCTGCCCTTTAATTTGATCACGAAATGTCTGGCTTAAATTAGATCCATCTACATCAATTCTTTCCAACATCACATTAATATCTCTAATTCTGTTATATGGATCATTTGAAGGGTTTTCAACTAATGTTTTTCCAAAGTAACCTGATCCATCCACCGCGTTCTCCAAAGTGATATTTGGATTAATCATAGCAGAAATACCACCTATTTCTTCTGTGTAAGAAGTTTGAGTAGTTGTATAAGAACCAACAACTACTGCAGTAGGTGTTTTATAGGCATCAAAAAAATCATAATATAGATTGTTTACGTACCAATTAACTCGTTCCTCACTTTTAAAGAATTCTTCATCGTAATATTTATATTGCTTTTTGTCTTCCAAAAAGTCATCACTGCATGAAACTCCTAATACCATTAAAAGAGCCATTGTTATATATGTACAAAATTTTGCTTTCATAATTGTTTTTAATTAAAATTAGAATGATACATTCAAATTAATTGACCAAGTTCTAAGAGTTGGATATCTAGAAGCTGAATCATCATACATATTTCTATAATGATCTGGATAAGGGTTATATAAATCCCAAAGGTTATTACCTGTGATACCTAAAGTAGCTTTTTGGATATTCAGCTGTTTCATTGGCTCTTTTGGAAGTTCAAATCCGAAAGTCATATTTCTAATTACACATCTAAATGTATTCATTTGCCAGAAATCAGATGGAGCAAAAATATAATCCTGCTGTCCCATATTAGGATATTTACCGTTAGGATTATCAGTAGCATCATACATATCTGTCCAGAAAGACTCATGAGCCCAATCATTATGAGCAGATGCTGTACCTTGTTTTACTAAATCAAGAGCATTGTAACCTCCCCATGAAGTTTGAATCTGCGTTTTGAAATAAACTGATTTATATTTGAAACCCATGTTAGTTGTAAACCCATAAGTTCTATTGTTGTTAGCCATTTTAACATAATCCTCATTTCTCATAATTCTACCATCAGCCCCTGCTTGAGTTCCTGTTGATGCATTATAAACACCTCCCGTATCTTCGTAAGCCAGCATACCTTTACGCATAGCTGTTACGTTATTGATACCCATATAAGAAGGAACACCTCCTGCAGCTGTAGCTCTTTCTGTTAAATAGTTCCAGTAATTCGCTACGTCTTCGTCTGTTCTTAAAATACCGTCGCCAGTTGAAGTTTGTTTCCATGTATTAAATCCCCATACTGGAAAAAATGTAGAAGCACCAACTTGTGTTATATTTGTATTTGCATCTGTTCTGGCAAGCTCAGGGTATTTTTTAACTTCATTATTTGAAAATCCGAAGTTGACCCCTACATTGTAGCTAAAATTTTCTTTTATTTTATCATTCCAATTTAAGCTAAATTCAGTTCCCCAAGCATCAATAGCTGCATAGTTCACCTCTGCAAAACCACCTCCCACTGTAATTGGTGTACCAGCTTCACCAGCTAATCCAATTAACATTTCTGTAGATTTATCGTAATAGAAATCAGCAGTAAGCTGTAATCTGTTTTTTAGAACCCCAATATCTATACCAACGTTATTTTTGATAGTAGTATCCCAATGTACATTTTCATTTGGATTTGGACGCGGCGTAATTCCACCACCTAAAAGACCTCCATTTGATCCAAATTGAGCTCCTTTGTCTGGCAATGGCTCATAAAACTGAAGCCATCTCCAGTAATCAATATTATCCTTACCAGTTTTACCAATTGAGTAACGTAATTTCAAATTATTGATCCAAGAAACATTTTCAGTAAACCAATCTTCTTTTGTTACAACCCAACCCAATTGAGCGCCTGGGAAAAAGCCCCAGTAGTTTTGTGGTGCAAATTTAGTAGAAGCATCACTTCTAAAAATAAACTCAACAAGATACTTATCTTTAAAGCTGTAGTTTACACGTCCTAAGTAAGACTGTGTTCCTGACTCTACTTTTACTGCCTGCGAATTTGTGCTTATTGGTCCAGCAGTAGTACTATTTCCTAGATAATCTTTTGAAGTTCCTTCGTAAGCTAAACGAACATTTTTGTTCCATGCTTCTGACTGCTCATAACCAAACATAGCAGATACGTTATGATTTCCAAACGTTCTAGCATATGTTGCAAAAAAGTTAGCCTGAATTAATTTATCCATATCTGTAGTGTAATAAACTCTAGAACCACGGATATTAGTATCGATAGCATATACTGAATTAGGATTTTCTAAGTGATTATCAGCTAAATGATGGTTAGTTATTCTAGCTAAATCATATGGTAATTGATACTGCTCTGTATAACTGCTAGACTGGCTTCTTGCGAAACTTCCTTTTACGCTTAAACCTTTTACAAATGGTAATTTATATTCTAGAGACAAATTCACATTATATGAAAATTGTTCTTCTATTTGTTTTCCAGCATCTAAACCTGCGAAATAGTTCCATCCTGCAATAGTCGTATTAGAGTTTGCACTTCCTAAATTACGATCTGTACGTGGAAAAGGAGACATCCAATAGTTTTTTCCATTTACAGTAGTCTGCCAAGGAATATATTTTGGCATGTGTAATAAATAAGCATAATCTGCTTGCTCCCCACCAGCTAATGAACCAAAACTACTATCGTTTAAGTTTGCCGAAGCTTTAGAAAATGATTTATTTACATCAGTTGTAATAGCAGAAACGGAAGCAGAAAATTCTAAATCCTGAGAGATTTTAATATTTGTTCCTGTTCTGAAATTCCATTTTTTATAATCTTGTTCTCCTAAGTTAGGTCCTTGATCAAAATAAGTAATACCTGCAAAATAAGTTGCTTTTTCAGTTCCTCCACTTGCAGAAAGAGACTGTCTTTGCTGCGTAGCAGGTTTCCAAGCTTCTTTAAGCCAGTCATAATTCAAACCTTTCATTTGTTCAAGCTCTGCAGCAGAAAAATATTTAGATTGGTCAGCCTCTAAGTTTGAATTCAAAAATCTGTTTTTCCAAATTCCATGCTCATAAGCACTCATTGTTTTACTATGGCTTACCGCATCATTAACTGAAAATTGACTATAGTAGGTAAACTTTGGTTTTCCAGATTTTCCTCTTTTAGTTTTTACTATAATAGCACCTTGTGAAGCTCTTGATCCGTAAATTGCTGCAGAACCATCTTTTAAAACAGTCATACTTTCAATTTCTGATGGATCTAATTGGTTAAATGTCTCCAATGTAGGTTTTCCGTTTTGAGGATCAACCTGCACCATATCATCAATAACTACTAATGGAATATTAGAGTTACCATCTTTTGAAAATCCAAAAGTCTGACGTATTTGAAGAGTTGCTGCATCACCTGGACGGCCTGCACCTCCCGATACACTTACACCCGGAGTCAAACCTCTTAATGCTTCAGATAAATTTGAGACTGGTAAATCTTGAAAATCATCTGGTTTTAATGTAACAATAGCTCCGGTAACGTTATTCTTTTTCTGAGTACCGTATGCTACAACTACAATATCATCCAGTACATTAGAATCTTCTGATAATTTTGCATCAACAGTAGCACGTCCATTAACAGGAATTTCTAATTTCTTCATTCCTATAAAAGAAAACACCAAAGTAGCACCTTGTTTTACTTTGATTTCATACTTACCATTAAAATCTGTTATAACTGTATTCTTTGTAGATTTCTCAGTTACATTCACACCAGGCAGAAGACCTGATACATTATCGGTAACAGTTCCTGTTACGGTAACTTGAGTAGAGTTTTGAGCATAACTCATTACACTCATCAGCGTAAACAAAAGAAAACTACATCTTTTTATAAGTGCTTGTTTCATAAATGTTTTTTTTGGTTAGGTTATTAATGTTAGTTAGTCATGTTTTAAACATGTCTTAATTTTAATAAAATTTTATTTAAATAATTCTTAAACCATTTTATTAAATGTTTAAAACACATTTATTTTTTGTATTCCAAAAATATAACGATGACACATTACAACCGTCCTGCTCTATCCTGTTTTAATCGTATATTCTCAAAAAAAAAGACACAAAAAAAACAATATTAATAAAAAATGAAAGAAAAAAATATAAGTACCTAAATAATTAAGACAAATGTTTGCTTAAAATAAAATTTACAATCCCATTTTTACTAAAAAACGAGAAGATGTTTATCAAAAATAAATATCTATTATTTATTCTGCAAAACTAATTACTATGGTATCTGATAAAGAAGTTTTTATAAAATCTAAAAATTAACGAAAACGATAGCGTAATTTTCTAAATCTAAAGACTATTCATAATAAAAAACTTACAAAATAAAAGCAGGATAGTTTTTAAAAAGAGTGAAATATTTTTTTTGAAAAAAAAATATTTTTAAACGTAAATTCTGATTAACATCTATTCCCTGACTCTTTTTGATTCTAATATAAAAAATTTAAAAGTAGAAAAAGCCCGCTATTAGTACCGTAAAGGAGTACTTCGCGAGCTTTTTTTTTAAGATTGTGTATTATTTTGTTTAAGCTTATAAATTTTTCATCGCATTAAACACTAGTCTTGCAACTTCGATTCCGCCATCCTTCTGAAAATGTGTATTATCCTTTTGCCCTTCCGGATAAGCAGGAAACTTTCCGGCTTCAAAATTCATAAAATAGTTTGTGGTTACATAGTCTTGTCCTTTTGAAGAAAAGAAATTCATCGAAAGCTCATTCAAATCAATATACTTTACATTTAATTCTTTTGCCACTGCAATTGCAGCCTGAGGATATTCACCATGAACATTAGTCAATTTACCATCTTTCCAAGGATAATTTCTGGCAACCGGAGTAATTACAATTGGCGTTGCGCCTTTTTCTTTGGTTTGATTAATGAAAAGACGCAGAAACTCTTTGTAACCTTCAATATTGACATAACGTTCTGTTTTTTCGACCGATGCATCATTGTGTCCAAACTGCATCATAACCACATCTCCTTTTTGAAGTGACTTGTAAACCGAAGCCCAGCGTCCTTCCTGAAAAAATGTTCTGGTGCTTCTACCGCCCTTTGCCCGATCGTCAATTTTTACTTCTTTAACATTGCCTAAAATATTTTTGACCAGTTTTAAACTATCCTTCTGGAAAAAAGGCTGAAAAACCTGCCCCCAGCCCACTTGCGGAAATTTCTTGGTTTGATAATTTTCTTCTAATGAATAATCGGCAACTGTAGAATCTCCAATTAAGTAAATCGTTGTTACTTTTTGTTTATAATTAAAAGCGCCCAGCACCAGCAAAGAGCACAGTCCGATTAATAAAATTCTAACGTTTTTCATCAATTTACTTATTTGGATTCCATCCGTTTAAAACTAAATCTTTACTATATTTTTTGAGATCTTCTTTATTTAATTGATGCGACCATGACACTCTTTGAGAAATCTCTTTAGCGCTCACACCTTTGCTTCCAAATTCTGCATAGTAAGCCGTTTTGTCTTTATCAGGAAACCTTGTATCAATCCATGCATTCCAACCCTCTGGAATAATATGCGAACCTAAGTCTGTATTAATTAAAACAGTTTGAGCATAGGGTCTCCAAGGTCTTCCCAAAAATACTTTATCGACGGATTTGTCTTTGGCTGTAAGTTTACAATCAACGAAAACAAATCCATAAGCCTGTCCTTGCGGAGTTGAAGCTGCAGTGATATAAGAATTCGTTAAACTTTCGATCGTACATTTATAAAAATAAGTTGTTGCAGCACCAAAAATAAAATCAGTTGTACCGTTGATGAAACACTTCTCAAAATAGATACGAGTTTTTTCTTCTGATAAATAAAGTGTATCCTGATTGCCTAAAAGATTGCAATTCTTTACGATAACCCGATCACTTTTAATATGAAGCGCCACCGCCTGCCCTACTCTTCCTGCCGTATTTTCTACAGTTAGATTTTCTAACGTACAGTCATTTCCTTTAATTAAAAATGAATACGAAGTTCCCGTTCCAAAAGCGGTCTTTCCTGATGGATCTTTTTCTCGAAGCGGTTTTCCCGAATAATCATCAAATGAAATAATCGTTTTACTTCGATCAGTTCCTTTTAAAGTGATGAACGTTTTAGAAACTGGTATTTCCAATTTCTCTTTATAAACTCCTGGCTTTATAGTTATTACAACGCGTTTCTCTGAATTGTCTTTTACATTGTTAACCGCTTCCTGAATGGTTTTAAAATCTCCCGAACCGTCTTGCGCAACGGTTAAAGCTAATTTGTTATCAAGCGTTTGGGCTGAAATTGAAAGTGTTGTTAGTAAAAATAATGCTAGAATATATTTCATATATTTTTATTTAGTTTTAGTATTTTTGTCATCTTGACGAAGGAAAGATCACACTCGAAATTCCGCATTCTTGATACCCAATCTTTGTCGATTTACGCGTGTGATTCCTCGTTCCTCGGAATGACAAACTGTAAGGTTAAAATCCGTTTATAATCCGCGTCTTTACGAAGTAAATCCGTTTCATCCGTGTCCAAACTTAATGCGACATCCAAACCGTCATTTCCCCTTTTCCTTTATTTCCCCATGCAAAATAAGGAATCAATTTTACTGGTACAGCAGTTGCATCTTTGGAATTAAGCGGTTTGTACAAAGTTTTATTCCAAGAATTATCCGATTTTATGACCGCTTCTGCCTCAATGCTTACTAAGTTTCTATTATTGAGTATGAAGTCGTTAGTCGTAAATTTCGAATTCACATTTAAAGCAATATCATTTACACTTGTTTTGGCAGGAAGCTGATCTGATTCTAAACAATAAACCAGCGGTCCTCTTTTTACAGCGATTTGATTTTTAACTTCTTCCACCAAAGGATTGGCTTCCATCAATTCAACTGGCATTGGAAGATTTAATTCGATCACATCTCCTTTTTTCCATTTTTGATTTAATTTTAAATAAGTGCCAGAAACGATTTTGTCATTACTCTTTGCGTTATTAACTGCAACCGAAGCATTCTGACTCCAGCCCGGAATTCTCAAGAAGAAATTTTGCAGATCTTTTGGCGCTTTTACAATTTTCAACGTTATTTTTCCGTCCCACGGATAATTCGTCTGCTGCTCAATTTCGATTTCTTCTCCGTTTAGCGATTTTGTTTTCAAAGAATTACTTCCGTATAAATTTACATACAAACCTTCTTTTGAAAGATTGTAAGCATAATTTCCAACTTCCGCAACTGTTCTGGTTACGTTTGGCGCACAACAGTTTGATAAGGCGATATAACCTTCGCGTTCATTTCCCCATCTTTGGTGAAACGGCAGGTCATTAGACACATTCAGCGGATTATTATAAAGGAATTTTTCTCCTTCCAAATCCATTCCAGAAAGCACACTATTATAAAGTGCTAATTCCACAATATCAGCATATTTAGCATCTCCGGTAATTTGCAGCATTCTCCAGTTCCATAAAACATTTCCAATATTGGCGCAGGTTTCGGTATGAGCCGTTGCATTTGGCAATTGGAAAGGTCTTCCGTACGCCTGGTGAATTTTCTGCACTACCGTTGGATCATAAGAAGTTCCGTCTGGTGAAACGCCGTCGTATAAAGAACCGCAAGCTCCAGTAATGTACATTTTACGATACGTTACATCATCCCAAATCGATTCCAGATTGTCTAACAATTTCTTTTCTCCTGTCTCCGCATACAAATCAGCTACTCCTGCATACAGGTAATTCGCTCTTACGGCGTGCCCCATGGCAGTAGTCTGCTGTCTAAACGGAATGCGATCCTGATTGTCGTCGGTTCCATCATTTGTAGTTCCTCTAATGTCAATCAAATTATTGGCAAGTTCCAGGTATTTCGGATTTTTAGTCGTTCTGTACATTTCGACAATTCCCATATAATGTGATGGACAAATCGCATTTCGAGCCAGTTCCGGTGATGCTTTTTTGTAGAAGTCATATAAGAAATCGGCAACGCCTTTTGCAATATTTAAGAAGTTAGTTTTTCCTGTAGCACGATAATGAATGCAGGCAGCAGTCATTAAATGTCCCATATTGTATTTCTCAAAACCCAACTGTTTTTTTACTTCTTCCGGTCCTAAAGTTCCCCAGCGCTCATCGATTAAAACAGGTGTATGAATGTAGCCGTCTTTGCGCTGTACTTTTGCGAAAAGCGCAATCGCTTTGTCCATTTCCTGATCGAGTTTTTTGTCTTTTGTAACGGCATAAGTTGCTGCCATTCCTTCAAAAATTTTGTAGAAATCACCATCATGAAACGAAGGACCTTTAAACGTTCCTTTGCTTACGCCTGCTGCAATTTCGAAGTTTTTGTAAGCATGCGAAATCTCATCGTTATGATACAAATCCCACATATAAGGCAGGGTGTTTTTGGTTTCTACATCAAATTGTTCTTTCCAGAAACCATTTGTCCATTTTACATCTTGTAAACCAATGCTTTGCAGTTTTGAATACGGACTTTCTGAATTCGCAACCAAACCTTTGTTCTGCGACAGTAATCCAGAACTAACAAAAAACAAACTAAGGGAAACATTTAAAAAATTTTTCATTTTATAATGATTTTTAACCATATAAGAAATATAAGCTCATTTAAAATAAACTTTCTTAAACTTGAACTGCATAAGATTAAGTCTATCTTATAATTTCTTATATCACTTATATGGTTTACTATTTATTTTACAAAGAAATTAATTGTTCTGCTCATTGAATCTCCGTCTGCGTCTTTTACGGTTAGTACGAAAGAAGCGAATCCTTTTTCAACGGTTGTAAACTGAATTTCTTTTCCTTTTAAAACTACTTTTCCATTTTTAAGATCAGAGAAAGTGTAAACAGGTTTGTTTTCATAACCTTTGAAAAAATCTCCGGCATTTAAAACTTTCTTTTCACCTGAATTCACAAAATAATGCGGTGTTGACAGCCAATCCAGATAATTGTCTAATTGCGTATATCCGTCTTTGTCATTATCCTGATTTGCATCTGAAAAATCTCCAGCTTTTGAGTTTTCGTTTAAACCAAAAGCTTTTTCCCACCAGTTTGGCAATCCGTCATGATCGGTATCCCAATCTGAAGGACGCGTTTCTGAAGGAAAATTTGGCCATCCTCCAGCATCTTGTTCGTTATCAATCATGCCGCCCAGACCGCTTTTGCTTCCTTTATAAGTGAAAGTTCCTTTTAAAGTTTCGCCAATAATTCGGGTATCGTGTTTATCAAAAAACGGCTGAGTCGCCCCAACATCTGAAAGTACGTTTTTATAAGCCGCTTTAGCCGACTGCGTTTCTACATATGAAGGAAAAAATGGTTTATCTACAAAAGTTTCATATTCAACTTTCTCATTATTTGTTGTCGTAAATTTTCTTCCTTTATCTTGAGATTTCTCATTAAAATAACCCGGCATCACATTTCCGTCAAAATAATAACGCTGCATTCCTTTTCCAACCCCTTCGTGCTGTGCATTTAATGCCACAAAAATTGCTGTTGAAGCACCCGGCTTATAATAATTATTGACAAAATTTACCTCGTTTGCACCACCGTCTGTTGCTCTTTTTCCCCAATTATAAACCACATTATTAGTGATATCCAATCTTCCTGTGTAAAATCCGTCACCACTTAAACCACCTCCAATACTCCAGTTGCGTCCGTAGTTATGAGCCAATAAGTTATGGTGAAAACTTCCGATGTCTCCGCCAATTGTAGCCGCATAACCGTGCATTTTTCCAGCTTCATATTTGCCATGTCCCGCCACATTCAATGCTTCTGAAATTAAAGTTCGCTGCAATGTAATATGATGCGCTCCGCGTGAACTAAACGATTCATCAATTGTCCAGCTAATCGAACAGTGATCAATAATGCTATAATCTGCACCTGTTAACCCCATTCCGTCAAAAGTTCTTCCACCTCCAATTCTCACTTTTAAAAAGCGAACAACACCATCATTTCCAGTTAATCCAATTGGTGCTCTGGTAATGGTAATTCCTTCGCCCGGCGCTGTCTGCCCCGCAATTGTAATATAAGGTTGATTTGCTACTAATCTCGATTCCAGTTTTATATTTCCCGAAACAGTAAAAACAATCGTTCTCGGCCCGATTTCCTGATTGATGGCATCACGTAAACTTCCAGGTCCGTCATCATTTAAATTGGTTACTTCGATTACTTTTCCACCACGTCCTCCAACAGCATAACGGCCGTAGCCTTCTGCTCCCGGAAATGCCAATTGTGCCGGCTTGAACGACCACACATTTCCTAAAGTTACTTCGCCATTTGGATCCACTTCATCCACTCTCCAGTAATACGTTGTTCCTGAATATAAATCAGAAACCGTAAAATTTTTATCTGCCAATTTTCCTTTGAATTCTTTTGAAGATTCTGTCGCATTTTCTACCGCATTTTTATCTTCACCAAAATACAACTTGTGAGCTGCTACATTTTTTACAGCATCCCATTTTAAAGTTAGAGTTTTACCCACTTCAACATGTTCATCACGGTTTCTTGGTTCAGGAGTACGCGCCTGATTCATTAGGTTTGGCGTATCAATTTCAAATCCATTGATTACGATTTGTTTTACTACATCAGGATATGAAGTCGGATCGATTTCAAAACGAACAATTACATCTTTGCCCTTTTCTGCATTAAAAGTGATATACGCCATCGATGCATCAATTTTAGCATTGGCTCTCTGACTTGCATGTACCGTTTGTTGCAGTTTTCCGTTGACGAATATTTTTATCGGAGAAAAAGTTTTCCCTGTAATGACATCAAAAGCATTATGAAAAGTTAAAAGCGTGTGTTTTCCTGCTTTCAATCCGCTGATTTTCAATTCTAAATTTTCAGAAGTTACTAAACCGTCGCTTCCTAATTTGTTGTAATGCGGTGCGCTCATTCCAACTTTGTACCATTTAGAAGTAAAATTTCCTTTTAGTTTAAATGATACATTATTAAATGATTTTTCAGCTTCTTTTCCTTCATTGATAACCCAAGAATCATAACTCGGATCATGAACTTCTTCTAGTCTTCTTTGAAAAAAATCAAAGTCGACTTTTACAATTTGTTTGTCCGTATTCTGAGCTGATTGTGCTTGTCCGTTTGTGGTCAAAATCAAGGACAGAAAAGCAGCGCTTATTAATTTCTTTATCATTTTTGTTTGGTAATAGTTAGTTTAATTTTGTTTTTGCTGCTTCAGATTTTCCAAGCAGATTTATAATATCTTTTTTTCTTTCTTCCGGAATAACTTTTAAAACCTTCAATTCTCCATTCAGGAGTTCGGCTTCAACCGTTGTATTTTGTTTCGCATGCAATTTAAAATGAACGTTCCAATCCTTTGGCCAGGCTGGGAAAAGATAAATTTTTCCGTCAGTTTCCTGCAAAAGCATTTCCTGCATGCCTATCATTCCTGAACCGCCCCAATTATGATCTGGAACCCAGTCAAATCCTGGTCCCCAAAAAGCAGGGAAACGTCTTTCTGAATTGGCCATTTTTAAGGTATTGTATTTCGCAGCTTCTTCTGTTAATCCCAAACGTGCTGCAAAAATATTGTCTTGTTTCCACCCAATATGGCTTCTAAATTTCAGAGCATCAGAATCGTACTTCCATGTATTTAAAGCCGTTTCCAAATCAGGTTTTCCAATGCCAAAAATTCCCCACGGATAAACGGGATACAATTGCGGTACTTCCGAATTATTCACTCTTTCCCAAGATTTTGCAGGAAGTAAAACTTTGTGATTTTCAATCTGACCGAAATTTAAAGGCGGAATTCTATTTTGAAATCCTTTTAAATATTCGGCATCTTCTTTGGACAATTCTTTTGCAGAAAGGTTTAAAATATTGGCTGTAATAACTTGTAAAGCCGAAATGGTACTATTGGCATTATTTGCCATTTTATATGTTTCTGCTCCCGAGCCTGGAAAAAGAACCAGTTTACCGTTTCCGTCCAAAGCTTTTCTTCCTCTTTGTTTCGCCAAATATTGATAATGCTCATCAAAAAAACGAATACAACTAATTATGAAAGCATTGTATTTCTGAGTATCTTCTCCAGCATATTCTTTTTGTTGCAACATCATTTGGCAAAATTCAAAAACCGTATCCCATTCATATTCCAGCCACGCATTATATTCCATTCCCGGATCGTAATCTGTGGGACGTTTCCATTCGTATTCTGCGGGATTTGGTAAACCGAAATTTTCCAATTGTTCTGTAAATGATGCACCGTTATGATTCCAATAAACTTTGCTTCTTAATTCGGCATTTTTCTGTAAACTCAAATAATAATCCAACTGTGATTTCATCATATCAAAATCACCGCTTTTTACCATCGGAAAATAAACCAAACGCTGATTTTGAGCCGTCATGGTTCCTCCACCCCAATTCCTGAAATCGGGCGTAAAATCTAAATCAGGATTCGTAAAAACGGGATCAACGGTAAACAATCCGCCGTTGAATTTTGTTGGATATTTTCCGTAAGCATTACAGCCGAGCATATATCGAAACAACTGATAATTTTGTCCGATTTGATAAACCGAATCTTTGGTATTCGATTGCTTTTTCTGAGTAAAAATAAAACTGCGGTTCCAGAAAGTATTCCACCATTTAATCGTGTTTTTTTCTGCTTGTTTTGCTGTGTTCTTGTTTACAGAAATCAGACTTTTCAATCCATTATTCCAAGTCGGAAAATCAGATTGATTGGTATTTAAATAAATTTCTAATGTATGTTTTTTGGATGGTTTTATACTGGATAAATTAAAACCTTTAAAATCTGTCGATTGGTATTTTCCTAAATACGTTCCTTCAGGTTTTAGATTATCGCCCGTCATAAAGCCACCGAAAGTTAAATGCTTAAGCGGATTCAGCATTTGGTCTTTAACCGATTCCATTTTCTGCTGTTTTACAGCCACATCAAAAACGGTATTTTCCCTGTTTCTGTGGTAGAATTTTATGCCGTTATTTTCAAATGAAATCGAATCTTTATAGGTAATAATATCTCCTTGAGGTGCCCATTTATAAGAATTGGCATTATTGGCTTTTCCTTTTGAATCTCGGTTTTTATAACGCCAGCTTTCATAAGAAGCCGTCATTTTAAGAGGATTTTTACTTTCTAAATCAACGTGAATTATCGGCTTAAAAACATCTACCCAAAGTTTGATTTTAGTATCATTCTGCCCAACTAAAACATATCCTTCTTTTAGTTTCAATTCCTGATAAAAACCTGCTGCTCCCTCAAAAGGATTCGGTGTTAACGTCACTTTTACCCTTCCTAATTTCAATAAAGTATTGTGTTCGTCAAAAGTCCCGCTTCGCGAAAAATAAAAATACAAATCGCCTTTTTCTACCCACACATTCATTCCGATATCACCACCTCCCAAAGGCATTGATTCTGATGAATTATTGCTCTGAGTATTCCAAACCTGATTGTAATTATCGAGCACAGGGACTTGCGCTTTAAGGCAAAGCGTAGTGAAGAGAAGTATGTATTTTATGTATTTCATTTATTTTTCAATTCTTGTTGTCATTCCGAGGAACGAGGAATCTCACTAGTAACCATAAAGATTTTCAATTCTGTTGCGGAATCTCTTGTGTGATTTCTCCTTCGTCGAAATGACAAACTAGCGTCACAATTCACAATTCACAATTATAAATTACCATTCATCCGTTCTAAACGAAGAAACCGGCAAACCGCCTGCACTAAACAATTCCGCTTTTGCAAAATCCTTCCATAAATAACGGATAGCAAATGGTTTCTTTACTTTATCCGAAGTTAAAACAACTGATTTTCTTCTCACTACCGTTTTTGCCGGATAGAAAACTTTGTCTTCTCCCGCTATTTCAAAACCAGTTACTTCTTTATCATAAGAGGTAATTCCGTTGGCAACATCATCAAAAGAAACCGTAACCGCTCCGTCTTTTATTTCCATCAATTTGTATTTCGGACTTTCAAATTCGAAACCTTCAATTCCGTAGGTTTTTGCCAAAGCCTGAAATGCCAGTCGGTTTCCTCCTTTTTCTTTGTCCATTGGGTGAATGTTATTTTCTTCTCCAACATCCATCAAAACTGCCATTCCTGAATTCGGAATTTCCTTTGAAGCTTTAAACTGCGCCTCTCTCAAATAAGCCGAATTGTATTTCTCCAAATAATCTTTTGGATGGAAAGAGGCATAATTAAACGGCGCTATCTGAGCGTAGTAAAAAGGGAAATCTCCTTGTTTCCACAAAGCTCTCCAGCTTGAAACCATTTTTTTCATTAAAGCGGTGTATTCAGATGCTCTTTCGTAATTCGATTCTCCCTGATACCAGATACAGCCTTTTATTCCGTAACCAATTACAGGCGAAAGCATTCCGTTAAATAAAGTTGTAGGCACACGGTTTGGATCTTTTGCCAACTCTTCTTTTGTAGTCGGAATTTTAGCGCTGGCGAAATCTTTAAGCATTTCCTGATTCATCCACGCTTCCATGCTTGAACCTCCGTAAGAAACATGAATCAAACCAACCGGAACGTCTAAAACTTCTTGTAAAAGAGAACCAAAATACCAAGCCGTAGCGCTAAAATTTGAAGTTGATTTTGGAGAAGCTACTTCCCATTTTCCTTCAAAATCCTGCAAAGGTTCTAAAACAGTCGCACGCGGAATGGTGATTAACCGAATATTTTTATTGGTTGATCTTACAATGATTTCGTTTCCGTTTTTTACGGGCTGTCCCTGAAAACCTTTCAAAGGCATTTCCATATTGGATTGTCCGGAACACAACCAAACTTCTCCGATTAACACATTTTTTATGATCACCTTTTCGCTTCCTTCCGAAACTTCAATTGTAAACGGACCGCCAAATGACGGAGTTTGCAAAGCTGTATTCCATTTACCGGAGTTGTCTGTTTTTACCTTGTAGGTTTTAGAATCCCACGAAGTTTTTACTGTAACATTAGCGTTCTTTTCTGACCAGCCCCAAATTGGCGCATTTGACTTTTGCTGCAGCATCATGTTATCAGTAAACAAAGCTGGTAATTTGATTTTGGCATTGATTTGAAGGGTTGCTAAAATCGTTAATAATGCAATAATTGATTTTTTCATTTATTTTTATTTTTATTGCCACAGATTAAAAGATTAGAAAGGATTATTAATCTGTGTAAATCCTTTAATCTGTGGCTAAAATTTATTTTTCTTTTACAATACTTACTGGACCCAATAATCCTGCTTTTAACAACGGTTCTCCTTCTAAACGAAATGGCGCTGTTGTCCATGTCAATCTCTCTTCTTTTGGCAATTTGTGATCGCCAATTAATCTATTTGCCCAAGTATTTGTGATTTTAATTTCTATTGTATTTTTTCCTTTTTGTAAAGCTTTTGAAATATCAGTTTTGAAAGGGAAAGTCCATAATGTTCCACAATCTTTTCCGTTGATTGAAATCTCGGCGATATTAGAAATTTCACCTAAATCCAACCAGATTTTATCTGATGCTTTTCCTTTCCAAATAAAATCTTTTTTATAGCTGACAGTTCCCGAATAATATTTAATTTGTTCATTTTCAGAAGTACTCCAGTCAAAAAGCTTATCGATTTTGATTGTTTCTTTAGGGCCTTTAAATGCTGGATCAAATTGCAGATTCCAGCTTTCATCTAAAGTCTGAACTTTTTCAAATTCAGAAAATTTTGTTTGAGCTAAAACTTCTTTCGTTTCTTCTTTAAAAATTACAAAACCAGATTCGTTAGCCTCTAAAATTATTGAAACAATTGTTCTGCCATTTTCGATTTTCCAATTGGTTAATTCCGAAGTTTTATCAGTAACAGGATTGTACCATTGCGGAACTTTTCCAGCTATTCTAAAAGAAGCATCAAATGTTCTTTTTTCTCCTTTTTGATTGGAAATGAAATAAATATCTTCAGTATCTGATTTGCGATGTGCCCATGCAATTGTTTCAGAATCTGCTCTGTTTAAATTTGGAAAATAGATATCCTGTGTGATTCCGATTGAAGCGAAATCATTTCCTAAATAAGGCAATTTGATAATCGTTCCTTTTCCAATTTTCCATGTTGATGAATTAGCATTATTCCAGATTTCATCAATAACATTATGCCATTTCTTTTGATCTATTTCTGATTGAATTCCTGGTAGAATATTTGGTTTTTCATCTACAAAAATTGTAGCTCCGTCTTTTATCAATTGCAATATTTTTTCGGCGGAAGCCAATGACAAAATTTTATTCGGTGCCATTTTGTGACTTCCTGGAAAGAATAAAGCTCCGTATTCAATTCCGCCACCAAATGAGATTTTTCCATTTACCACTTTCGCACGATTAATTAAAACATCGGCATTGAAAGAATCATATTGATATCCATTTAACGGATTAATCCATTGTGATAAATCGGTTATGTTTTTAGAATAGGTAACCTCTTTTGGCATTTTTGCCGTTGGCTGACCCTCATTTTCTAAACGGATTTTCTCGCTTTCTAATCTTGCTTTACCGAATACATTTGGAATAAATGGCAATAATCGATCTGGCACAAAAGAACGTGAAGGAAAATCTTCGCCAATAAAAACTGCAAGATCAATCACAGGTTTTCCTTTCTGCAACTGAAACTGCACTCTTTGACAATACTCAAACCAAGCCTTTCCTGGTTTCCACCAAGTTTGATCTCTTTGAAAATAAGTCCCAATGTCATCTAATGTTATTCCCGGTTTTCTGTCTGTCCACGGATTATGAACAAAAACGTGATAAAACAAACGGTTGATTCCTAAAGCATAGTTACGGTCTGCAGTTGTTTTCAGATTTCCCGGATGTTCGTCCCAATCCATTCGCAAAGCTGTAAAAGATTCTGCCTGAATAATATCTTTTCCGTAAATATGTCCGCCCGAAATGGCATCTACCATATCAAAAGGTTTATCATGAGTTGGGCTTCTCAGCCAAAATTCACCTCCGGGATAATCCACATATTTATAATGCAGCAAAGCATCACTCATCATGGTTGGCGCAACGTTTTCTGAACTTAATTTAACGTTATATTCTTTTGCAATCTGAGCGACAGTTCCGTAGAAATTATCGGCTACTAAATCGGCAATGGTTTTTCTAACATCGTATAAAACTTTCTCTGAAAAATCAGCACTTTCTATCGGGATTCCTGCCATAACTGGAAGATATTCTACAAGATCGTAACCACGTCTCTTTTTAAACTCAGCCTGAAAAACAGAAGACCAGTTTTGGCTTCCACATTCCCAGCTGTCAAAATGAAGGATTTCCAGAACTTTTGAAGCCAGTTCAGGACCAGCCGAACGAACAGCTTCACCAAACCAATGATCTAGCTGAAAACGAATTAATTCCGGATTAAATTTATCTACTTCCAATCCTTTTCCTGCGCCACCTGTGGCATTTTCATGTCCGGTCGAAGTATGTCCCATTCGGATAATTTTCCATTTTCCCTTTGGTGCTTTCCAGTTCATATTTCCATCAGCATCAACAAATTTGGAAATATTAATGATTTCTGATTTTTTAAATGACTCCGAATTCGGAATCTGTTTTTCTGTAGTCTGTGGAGTCAAACGCCAAATTGCGCCTGATTTTCCTTCGTAATTATTTATTAATGACTGATTCGAAAGTGTAATTTTACTCACTTTCAGGTTTTGTTTCCATTTAGCAAAATCCAAATCTTCTGCTCCCGGCTCTGTTCCAGTTGGATCATAAACAAATCTGAAATATTTTGCCGTAACAGGCGTAATAGTATGAGTATTTGGGAAATCCATATCCTGCCAGCCGTGACGCGGTGCGATCATTCTTTCGTGAAATCTAAAATTAATGCCATCATCACTCACTTCTACAATCAGACGCTGTGCCTGAAAATCTCTTCCTTTGGTTTCTATGACAATAGATTTACAGGTAAAAGGCTTTGCAAATTCGTATTGAATCCATCCTTTTTCTGCAAATTTGAAATTTTCATCTTTTTTAGGATCAGCCAAAAACGAAGCATCGGTACTGTTTGATGTTGTTACTTTTGGCAGTTGCGTCTGCGAAGTAATTTGATATTCTTTAATCGGAAGGGCAAAAACTGCAATGTCTTTATAATAGTCTTTGTAATGTTCTGGAACTGGGAGTTTTGAAGCCACCTTTTTACCTCCTAAAATTTCTGTAGTTGACCATACTACTTTCTGCATCGACATTTCTGGTGTAATCCATGGCCCGCCTGCAACGGCAAATCCGTCTGCTCCGTGAAAAGCCAATTTCAAACCTAAACGATCTGCTTCTTTAAAAGCCCAATGAATCATATCCCAAAATTCAGGACTAAGCTGTAAAACCGGCGGATCTATCAATGGCGGATTTACTGGCCCTTTAATAGTCATTAAATAAGCCCCCGCAATTCCCGCTTGTTTCATAGCTTCTAAGTCTGCCGTGATTCCTGCTTTAAAATAAGCCGATTTCATCCAATACCAATATACCCAAGGTTTTGAGGATTCGATTGTTGGCTGAAAAAAGTTATTTTCTTTTTTATTGATTTCCTGTGCTGGGACGAAGCTCGCCAAAAGGAGGATAAAAAAGAGGTGTTTTTTTTGAAACATTTTTATTGTTTTAATTCTGTTGGCAAACCCGACAGGTTTTAAAAACTTGTCGGGTTTAATATATCGCATTTTTTTGTCATTTCGACGAAGGAGAAATCACACTAGAAAATCCACAAAGTTACATCTCCAATCTTTGTCGATGTACGTGTGTGATTTCTCGTTCCTCGAAATGACAAACTATACTTAAAACCTACTTTATCTATAATACAAAATACCTAACAGGTTTTGGAAACCTGTTAGGATACATCAATACTTAAACTTCTTCAAACTATTTTCTAATTCATTTTTTGAACCGCTGAAAGGCGTCAAATAAAAACTATATTGATAATCTCCTGATTTAATTTGGTATTGTTCTATTGGCTGTGCAACCAATGTCCAACTGTCATTTCCTCCAACTCCCATCTGCATTAAATCGATATTTAGTGTTAAAAATCCTGGATCTTTCAAATCGTACGTATGACCTGCAGAACTAACATTTTCCTGCGTATACGGCCATGCGCTCATGCTTAAAACTTTGGTGTCGTTTACCACTAGAAATCCGTTGTTTTTCTGCGGAGTTGTCAAGGCCATCCATCTTACATCGCATCGGTTTCCGTTTTCCTGCGGTTTTGGGTAATGCTCGATAAAATCATTTATTGGCAATGAATATTTCCCAACAAATGAACCAAAACTTCTGTCGCTGTAATTTTCCAATTCTCCTTTTCCGTACCACGAAATCTGATCGAATTTTCTTTGAACTCCCATCTGCATTCCGATTTTTGGAATATTTGGCAGTTTGTTCGATGCTTTTAAACTGTAATCTACTTTTATCAATCCGTTTGGTAAAATATTGTAGACCACATTTACGCTTGCGCTGTCTTTTATAATTTCGTAATCACTTGTAATTTTAATTTCTGAAACCGATTTGTCGATTGTAATATTTACCAATTTTGGTTTTGCTTTGTACCATTGTTTCAACAGCTTTTGTGATTTCCAACCTCTTTTATCATTGTCTGTAAGCGGTCTTACGAAATTAGGAAGCAATGGAGCAAAAACCTGTTCTTCACCGTTGAAAATATACGAACTCAAAGCTCCGTTTCCTTTGTTGATGTTAATGTCGAAATTTTTTCCTTTGATTTTAAAATCAGAATCAGATTCAGAAACGTTTAAAGCCTCTTTTTTAGATTCAGGTGAAACTGTTTCTTTCTTTTGCAGCACAAATTGATCTTCCGCGACAGCGTAACCTTTTGAAGCCCAAAGTTCCTCTTTTGAAAGCTGGAATTCTATATTTAAAATATACTCCGCATCGACTTTCATTTTTGGCAGATACTGACTTACATTTAAAGTTGCGGATTGCCCAGCTTCTACTTTAAATGGTTTTAATATTTGTGTTTTGATTACATTTCCGTTTTCTAAAACTTTTAGAACCGGAATATAATCTTCTAAAGATTTAACGGCCTGACGATTTTTAATTTCTAACTGATTTCCGTTTAAAGTGGAAACCGCTGGCTGATAGATCCATTTATTCTCAAAAATCGATCCTTTTGGTTTTCCGTTAGAATCTACAATTCCTTTGGTATTGAAATTTCCGTCATGGTATTTTTCGCCAAAATCTCCTCCATGGGCAAAATAATTCTGACCTGATCTAGAATCAAATTTCACCAATCCCTGATCTTTAAATTCCCAGATGCAACCGCCGATAACTCTTGGAAGCGAACGGAATTCATCCCATAATTCTTTTAAATTTCCAACCGAATTTCCCATTGCATGAGAATATTCAACGAAAATAATTGGTCGAGTATCTTTCTTTTGATCAACTAAAAATTTCGGAGTGAAAACGCCCGGATAAAAACGGCTGACCATATCCACATACGAATCATCCTGTGGATTTTCGAATCGGTAAGCGTGATCGATTGTTTTAGGATATCCCGGATCCAGCGGATCGATGTAACCGTCTAATTTTGCATTTCCCTGCGCTGGTTCGTAATGTACGGGACGCGTAATGTCGAAATCGTGAACCCAGCCCGACATAGCAGCATGATTTGGTCCTTTACCGCCTTCGTTACCTAAACTCCACATCACAACTGACGGATGGTTTTTATCTCTTTCGACCATTCGGATCATACGTTCCATATAAGCATTTGTCCAAAGCGGATCGTTGCTTAATTTACCGCCAATCCCATGTGTTTCCTGATTGGCTTCGTCCATGACCATGATTCCATATTGATCACATAATTCATAAAAATAAGGATCGTTTGGATAATGACTTGTACGTATAAAATTGAAATTGAACTTTTTAATAGTGGTAATATCCTGTTTGATATCTTCTCTCGTAACAGCTTTTCCTCTTGTTGGATGATGATCGTGACGGTTTACGCCATACACATAAGTTTCTTTTCCGTTGATGAGCATTTTACCGTTCTCCTTGGAGAATTCAATCGAACGGAAACCAACTTTACAGCTTTTGGCTTCGGTAATAGTGCCGTTTTTATCTTTGATGGAAATGACCATCGTATATAAATTCGGTTCTTCTGAACTCCATTTCTTCGGATTTTTGATGGTTTCCTGAAAGAATCCAAAACGCACATTATCCAGACGAGGATAACTTTCGTTGATTAAATCGATTACGGGTCTTTGAAGCGGTTCTTTGAAAATGGGCTGATTATTAGCATCGTACAATTGAACATTCATCGTATAATCTTTGACTTTTTCTCCTGTAAGATTCTCTACTTTCGGACGCAGTTTGAAAATAGCATCAGTATATTGTTTGTCTAATTTTGTTTGAACAAAGAAATCCTGAATGCGTAATTTCGGCTCTGCCATAATGAAAACTTCACGCTGGATTCCGCTCATGCGCCAGTGATCCTGATCTTCCAGATAAGAACCATCTGACCAGCGAATTACCTGAACCGAAACGACATTTTCTCCCTCTTTTAAATAAGGCGTAATATCAAATTCTGATGGAAGAAAACTATCTTCTCCATAACCTAAAAATTCTCCGTTTAACCAAACCTGAAAACCTGAACTTACGGCTCCAAAATGCAGTGTAACCATCATGTCTTTCCAGTTTGCTGGAACGGTAAAACTGCGTTGATAAGAACCAATTCCGTTATAATCTTTAGGAATATAAGGCGGATTTATTGGTCGAAACGGATAAACGGCACTTTTGTAAATTGGATTGTCGTAGCCTTTCATTTCCCAATTAGATGGCACTTCGATTTTATCCCAGCCCGAAACGGTACTTTTATAGAAATCTTTTGACGCTTCTTTAAGGTTTACGGCATATTTAAAATCCCAATCGCCGTTCAGCATCTGGATTCGGCTTTTGGTTCTGTCGCCTTTTAGAGCGTCTTCAATAGAGGTATACGAATAAGCAGTTGCTCTCGAAGGCTGTCTGTTGATGCTCGTAACCGTTGGATCTTCCCAAGGTGCAAATTGGTATTTTTTATGCAGTTCTGGAACTCCTGCCGGCTCTCCTGTAACGGATTGGGCGTAAGTTGTGTAAGATGTTAGAAGTAAGATTATAGTCAAAAAGTCGAAAGTCGAAAGTCGAAAGTTGAAAAATTGCTGAATATAATTTGATTTAAACATTGTTTTATTTTTAGTTTTTTTGTCATTTCGACGAAGGAGGAATCGCACTAGAAATTCCGCAACTATAATCGACAACCTTTGTGGTTACGAGTGTGATTTCTCCTTCGTCGAAATGACAAACTGGATCTTAATACTTAATACTCTGTACTTAATTCTTCTTCTTTTTCTCCGGCGGTGCCACAAAATTCAATTTGCTTTTTCCTAAATCTTTAGAAGTTGCTATTGCAATTCCTCTTTGTTCTGCTTTGTTAACTGCACAGTAAAAATGATACACAACGCCATCATGTTTTACCACAAATGATTTATGCGCAAACAAATCGTCATAAGGTTCAGAAGATTTAACCAAATCATCCCCTTTCCAGTCGGTCCAGTTTACTAAATCATTTGAAACTGCAAAACGGTTAAATGCACCTTGGTTCCAACCCGTCCAAAAAGCTCCAAAATAGAACATCACCCAAGTATCATTAATTCGCTGAATATAAGCATCTCCTGAAATTCCTTTATGATGATTGATCAATGGTTTATCGCCATAACGCTCCCAATGTTTCATGTCGTTTGATACAGCCATGGCAATACGTTCTGCACCTTTAGCAGGATTTATACTGTCGCCACGGGCATTATAATACATGATAAAATTGTGTCCTGTCAGTTTATCTTTATCACGAATCACACTGTTTTTGTACATGGTGCTATTATCCCACCATTTTGCATCTTTATCTTTTGGCGTTAAAACCGGATTTTCTAATCTTTGAAATTCGTGTGGTTTTGTCGGCGCTTCTTTCGTATACGCCATTCCGATTGATAAAACGCCTGCTTCATACCCTTTGCTGTCTCCGCCAAAATAACTCATCCAGTATTTGTCATCGTATTTTTCCCATTCATAACTTCCACCCCACGTTGGATCTTGTAATGAAATATATCCTGCTTTTTGGTTGACATCCCAATGTTTTTCGTTTTCTGAGAAAGACATTACTTTTCCTAAATATTTCCAGTCCAAAAGATTATCACTTTCTGCAAGCCAGGTTTCGTAACCTCTTCCATCGTAAATTAAATACGTCATATACCATTTTCCGTCTTTTCTGAATACACTCGGGCAATCCATTTTATAAGAGTTGTCTGTTGGAACCATTACCAAACCGTATTTATAAGGCGTTTTGATTTCTTCGTAAATCTCCTGCATTACGGTTTCTGTAATTTCTCTTTTCTTGTACTTGGTTGCACAGCTGGTTATGGCAAGTGCTGAAATAGTTAGAATTAGGTATTTAAGTTTCATTTTTGGTTATGTTTTTTTGCCACGAAGGCGCTAAGGCTCTAAGTTTTATATTTATTCTGTGGACAATTTAATCTCGCAAAGTCGCAGAGTCGCAAAGTTTCTATATTCTTTATTCTATATTCTTTATTCTATATTCTTTACTCTATTTCTATGTTCTAAAATCTTGCTTCTTGCCTCTTGCATCTTCCCACTCTCTCTTCTATTTCTTCAATTCTTTTAATTTAGACTCCATTACATCTTTATTCAATTTTACTTTGACCATTCCTGTTGGATGAAATCTTCTCTTTAAATCGATTGCATTGTACACTATTGTATAAACATCATTTCCTTCTGGGATTAAACATAAAGGCGTTCTCATAATATCCCACCATTTATTGACTTTGGTTTCTATCGGAAAATAATGTGCCTCTGCCCAATTTATTCCGTCTGCCGATAATGAATACGCAATCATATTAGGTAAATGATGTCCCCAGCCGTCTGGGCCTCCATCGAAAATAGCGATGTACAGACCGTTTGGTAGCTGACTTACGATTGGATTTTCAACAAATTGCGGATGCATGGTTTTAATAGGTTCCAAACCTTTGTTCATTCTTGTCCAAGGTCCTTCTAAACTTTTAGATTCGGCTAAAGCCACAAACCAGCCTTTTCCGGATTTCTTCGGATAATCTGCCCAAGAGTTAAACGGATACGCCCCGCTGTAAAAACCGAAATATTTATCGCCGACTTTATACGGAAAAAACGAAGCAACTCCCTGACGGCCTTCCCATGGCTGAGAATCCAGACCTGGTTCCATAATAATTCCCATATCTTTATAAGGGCCACCAATTCCGTTGATTCCGTCAACCGTTGATTCGCATCTCCAAATTCTTCCAAATGAATGATTTGGTTCTATTTCTTTACTTACGGTATACGCCAAATAATAGCCGTACCATTTGTTTGCTTTTTCGTTAAAAACAGGCATGTACGACCAAATTGCTGCACGACGGTCGTTCATCGGGTTATCATCTTCGGTTACGGCGTAAGTTCCGCTTGCCTGATAGATTGTTGATTCTCTTTTCCAAGTAATTGCATCTTTACTTGTCCAATGCCCTATTCTGGTTTTTACACGATCATAATAATAATCAACACCTTTTTCTCCCGCTCTTTCGGTTGGAAACATATGATAGGTATCTCCGACTTTCACCACGCGTCCGCCTTCAAATCCACCCTGAATTCCTTCTGTTCCAGACATTCCTTCATCAATAACGGGTTTATTTTCTCCGCCTATAATTTCGAATAGCGGTTTTTCATCTGAAAATCCTTCGACAATGAAAGTTGGATTCCACAATTTTCCGTCGGGTAATTTGGCATCTTTTAGTTCTAGATTTTCAGTACTTTTTATGACTCCCAAGAACACAAATAATCCTTTGCTTTTTAAATTATATGATCCTTTTAAAAAGGACATTGCATAAACATCTACTGGAGGAAGACCTGTTATAGTCACACCATTTTTAATAATTAACTTGGCATCTTTGTTATCTTTAAATTGAAAATATTGCTCATTATCATCTTCCTGAAATACACCAACCAAAACAGTTACTGGTTCTTTAAACTTTAATTGTAATGGAGAATTGGTTCCGTTTTTATATTTTTCTAAAGGAAGTTCAACGCCTGTTAATCCTTGTAATTCTGGTGCTAAACGAACAATATTATGCTTGCTTCCTGAAAATACGTGCGCGTATTGGATGGTTTTGAAAGTTTTGTAGTTTGATTTTACAATTTCAAATGAAGCAGGTTTCCATGCGGTGTTTTGTGCTGTGGTTTGAATGCAGAAAGTTAACAGCATTAGAAAAGCTGTTTTTAATTTGAAATTGTATTTTGTATTTTTTGAAAACATTGGTTTTTTATTTTTTTAAGGCTTTTATTCTTTGAATGCATTTCCCCAATCTTGTCATTTCGACAAAGGAGAAATCTTCGTAAGTAGCTCGACAATCTAAGTCAAACTTTGTGTAGTTTCTCGCGAGGATTTCTCCTCCGTCGAAATGACAAAACTGGCGTTACAATCTTTGTGGTTACGAGTGTGATTCCTCTCTTCGGTCGGAATGACAAACTAGACGTTTACAAACTAAGGACTAAGGACTAGGCACTAAGAACTAATTACTAATTACTAATTCACTAAGAACTTAAATAGCCCTATAACTCACTTTATACTCCACATTCGGTTTTACAATCAACTGATATTTATTTTTCGATAATTCTGTAATTGTTCCTGAATTTGTTTTGGGTTTGCTGGCACTTTCAAAAATTAATTTTCCTTCTCCTTCGCCTGCTTTCACTTTAATTTCTTTGGTACTGCAATAGATGGCAACTTCTGCGTTTGGTGTTGGAACTTTTCCTTCCATCCATTTTAAACCTCCGAGATTTGGTTTGATTTCATATTCAGCATAACCCGGTTTTAAAGGTTTTACACCCAAATAATATTTCCCTAATAAATAAATCGGACTTGCTCCCCAAGCATGACAAAGGCTTTTTCCGTAAGGACGACCGTACATCGTTAAATGCTCTGTGCCTTTTTTGTTTGGATTGTATTCTTCCCAGAAAGATGTCGCGCCCTCATTCAGCATTCCGCCCCAATAATCTTTCATTTCTTTTAAAACATAATCCTGCTCGCCCATTGCGCACAATGCTTCCAACTCGTAAAAACGCATGTATGGAGTTGTAATTTGAAGAACATCTTTATTAAGCAACACCTTATTTTTTACGCTTTGTTTTTGTTCTTTATTAAAATAATTGAAAAAAATACCGAACATATTAGCATATCTGGTTACAATATTTTGGATTTTACCATCGATACGCTGGTGTTTCATCACGTTTTCTTTTTTATCCCAAAACACATCAAATAATTTGGTTTTCAAATCATCTCCTAATTTTTGATATTGTTTTTGGTCTTCACTTTTACCAGCAATTTCAGCACTTACCGCCATGGCTTCAAGACTTCTAGCCAAAAGCATTTGCTCAAAACTAACCTCGCCCGTTTTTGGCAATCCGTCTGCCCAATCAATAAAAACCCAATCGCCTTCTAATGGTTCAAGGAATCCATTTTTATTTCTTCTTTCCAAACAGAAATCCATAAGTGATTTCATTCTTGGATAAAAAGTTTTGATAAATTTCGTATCGCCTGTATGTAAGTAGTAATCGTAAACACCCACAAACCAATACAGCGAATAATCCATTATGATATTTACGTGAGCCGTTACAGGATCTTTTCCACGAAGTGCTAAGAGCGTTCGTTCTACAGAAGCCGAATCAAAGAATAAATAGTAATTCATTAAATAACTTTGATAAGCGTCGCCAGACCAAACCCAACGATCACGTTTAATTCCGTCGATAAAAAATTCACGAGAGGTTAAATGCATCGTATAAGCCGACACATCCCAAATTTTATTCAGTTGTTCATCCGATGATTTGAATGCACCACGATAGTCTAATGGCAAATATTCATAAAGCATCGAAATCGAATCGTATTTTATACCTGCATCTGCTTGAACCTGAACATAGCGGAATGCTTTCGATCCGTCATGTGTGTAGGTTTCAGGCTGTTTTCCATCAAAAGACAAATGATCTAAAGTTTCACATTTAGCAGAATCCAGCGCTTCTTCGCGAGATTCTCCATAATACAATGCTACTTTACCTTTTCCTTTTAAGCCATGAATTTTAATGTAACCAAAAGTTTCTTTACCAAAATCGACCAACTGCCCAGCTCCTATTTTTTCTGTTTTCTTTGCGCTTAAAGGTTTAGTCGTCAGTTTAAACTCAGAAGGTTTATTTTCTGGCGAATTAAAATTCCAAGACCCAACAGGTACCCAAGGTGTTCCCGATTGCTGTGCTTTTCCAGTTTCGTCAATCCAAAGTTTATCTTCATTGGTTACTTTCCAAGAAGCGTCGGATTTAACATATTTACCATTAATATAAATAGCTGGCAACACTTCCTGATTGTAAACTTTAAAAGAAATTTTGTGTTTTCCCGCAGGAATTTTTATTGATTTTGGCTGTCCGTAAATCTGTAAACCATCTAAAAGTAATTGAAAAGGTCCTTCCGAAAAGATTTTTGCTTCGTCTGGTTCCGGAATATGTACTTCTGTTTGAAAAGTCACCAAGGCATACGGGCTGTAATATTGCCAAAGCGGTGGAAAAACTGCTTCGCGTTCTGTACGTCTTACCTGCATTTTATTGCTTAACCAAACTTCGAAATCGCCTGGATACCAGATCCATGTCGCTTCTTTTGATTTTTCTTGTGCTAATATGAAAGTCGAAGGAAATAAAATCACACAGAAAAACAAAAATCTAAAAATGGAAAATCGGCTTTGCATATATCTTTTTTTTGGAGCTAAAGATAAGTGTTATTTTTACATTTCACAACCTGTAGTGTCCTGTTATTTCATAAAATATTGCAATCTTCAATATTATTTAAGGGAAAAATTACGAGTTATAACTTTTTTAGTACTAAAAAAAACGATGTTAGTATTTTATAGGACACTGATGAAACGGATTTACTTCGTAAAAACGCGGATTTACACAGATTTTAAATTATTCGTGTGTCTTTGTCATTTCGACGAAGGAGAAATCACACACGTAGCTCTACAAAGATTGGCGATCTAGATTGCGGAATTTTCTAGTGTGATTTCTCCTTCGTCGAAATGACAATGATTGTGGTTATTTTGTATAAAAAACTAACCTAAGCAATCATCCTATCAGATTCATTTTCATCTTCTAAAATATAATTAGAAGGCGTTTTGCCCAAATGCTTTTTAAACATATAAATAAAAGCGCTGGTAGTTTCATACCCCAAATTGAAGGCAATTTCTTTTATAGATTGTTTTTCGCCCAAACGTTTTATGGCTTCCAGTAATTTTAAACGCGTGCGCCAATCGCTGAAATTCATTCCCAATTCTTTAATAAATAGTCGGGATAAAGTTCTGGTGCTCATAAAGGAAAGTTCGGCGTAATGCTCTATCGTATTTTTACTGGCTATATCATCCATTAAAAGTTCGACTACTTTTTGCAATCTTTCGTGATTCGTTGTTGGCAGAAAGGTTGCACTTGGCTCAATTAAAGCCAATTCATCCAAGAAAACAGAAATGATTCTTTTTTGTGGCGGAGTGAGATTTCCTTCTATTCCAAAAGAAATGATTTTAAAAACCAACTGTTTTAAAAACATCGGAATATCAAAAGAGAAACTATTTGTTGGCAATCCTTCCATTGCAGACGGATCGATAAAAACGCTGTAATAATTAACGTCTTTCTGAAAAGTAACCTGATGCTCTACTCCGCCCGGAAGCCACAAGCCCTGCAACGGATTTACCACCCAAATGTGATTGCCCACGACAACGTTCATTACGCCACGCGTGGCATAGATCAACTGTCCTCTTGGGTGCGAGTGCGATATACACATTTCGTTGGTTACCATTTCGGTATAGCCAATAACAGGAATCAATGGATCAATTCTGTATCCATGCTCCTGTGCCATTCGATATGTCCGAATCTGGTTATTCATTGTCCAAATATAGCAATTCTGACATTACTATTCTTTTGATCTTTGTAAAAAATAATACAGCTGTTGTTTTTAAACCTAATTTAAGAATCAAAAATTACCAAATGGACACTATTAAAGCAAACCCCGAAATAGTTAAAAAAACCACCTACTCGATCTTATTTATTATAAGTTTTTCGCATCTGATCAATGATCTTTTACAGGCTGTAGTGCCTTCGATTTATCCGCTTTTAAAAGACAATTTTAGTTTAAATTTTACTCAAATTGGTATTATTACTTTGACTTACCAAATGGTAGCGTCTATTTTACAGCCGTTTGTGGGAATGTATACCGATAAAAACTCAAAACCTTATTCGCTGATTGTTGGAATGTGTTTTACCATGGTTGGACTTTTCTTTGTTTCGATCGCTTCGAGTTTTATCAACTTATTATTATCAGTAAGTTTAATCGGAATTGGATCTTCAATTTTCCATCCTGAATCTTCACGTGTGGCGCATTTGGCTTCGGGTGGCAAAAGAGGTTTAGCGCAGTCTATTTTTCAATTGGGAGGAAATGCAGGAAGTGCTATCGGACCTTTATTAGCCGCTTTTATTGTTATTCCGCACGGACAATCTTATATCGCGTGGTTTTGTATTATTGCTTTAGTTGGAATTTTTGCTTTGTATAAAATTGCGATTTGGTACACGGCACATTTATCTGAAAGAATGGCTAATAAATCGGCACATCAAATCGAAACGCATCATTTATCTAAAAACAGAGTAATTGCTTCACTGATTATTTTATTGGTTTTGATTTTTTCTAAGTATTTCTACATGAGTAGTATTACGAGTTATTATACTTTCTTCTTGATAGATAAATTTCACATAACAATTCAGCAGTCACAAGTATATTTATTCTTATTCTCGGGCGCTGTTGCTGCAGGAACTTTAATCGGCGGACCAATTGGAGACCGATACGGGAGAAAATACGTAATTTGGGTTTCTATTTTGGGTGTTGCTCCTTTTACCTTGATGTTACCTTATGTTTCTTTATTTTGGGTAGGAACTTTATCTGTAATCATCGGATTAATTCTTTCTTCTGCATTCTCTGCAATTTTAGTTTATGCAACTGAATTACTGCCCGGAAAAGTCGGACTTGTTGCGGGTCTTTTCTTCGGATTTGCTTTTGGAATGGGCGGTTTAGGTTCTGCTATTTTAGGAAAAATTGCCGATGCTACAAGTATTGAATATGTATTTAAAATTTGTGCGTTCCTGCCTTTGATTGGGGTTATTACTGGATTTTTGCCTAATTTGGAGAAGAGAAAGAAGGTTGAGTAATTTTTTTATGCCACAAAGTCGCTAAGACCCAAAGTTTTATTTAAAAAAATAAGTTTTAATTGCGTCCAGCTTTAGCTGGATGAACAAATTAATTAGGAAGCTCAAAAGGCTTTAGCCAAAATATCTACAATTGGCTAAAGCCTTTTCTACTTACTACCTAAATTCCTCCAGTTAAAACTGGAGGCAACTCATAAAATAACCTTGCTTTATTTGCAATCTTTTTCAAAACATAGCAAGTGGTTTCAACCACGGGAAACGTATTTGATAAACGGAATATTATATATTGCGTCCACGTGGTTGAAACCACGGGCTATGTTTAAATAGATGATTTTTATTTCGTTTCAATTTCATTATTGGTTGTAATAATGATTTTATTTTGCTGATGTTCAATCGTTACGAAATTCCCGTAGTTAAAACCGATTTTCTGAAGCCATTTTCCGCAAAGGCGTATTTCAGGAAATATGACATAACGATTATATGATCTTGCGATATGTTTTGGCTGGATTTTTAATCTTCTTTTCGCTGATTGTTTCATTTTATTTTTATTTCATGAAACAAAAATAGTAAAAATTATACTACAAATAATATTTTTGCAACAATAAATTGTTGTTTTAGGGCAATTTTGAGTATTTAAAATATTCTTTTTCTTATATTTAAATTATAAGATATTTGCATGAAATATCAATAAATCAACATTGTGTCGAAACTTAAATTAAATAGAATAAAAGTTGTTTTAGTTGAAAACAATCGAACTAGCAAGGAGTTAGCTAATCATTTAGGTAAAACGGTATCGACTGTTTCCCGTTGGTGTACAAATGAAGCTCAACCTTCTATTGAAACACTTTATGAGATTGCTAAATATTTGAAGGTTGATATTCGGGAGTTGTTGGTTTCTACTGCTACTAAATAATAAAAAAACGCTTTCTTATTAGGAAAGCGTTTTTTTATTATTTATTTAAAAGTCATTCAAATCATCGTTTTGCTTATTTTGATCTTCAATGCTCTTATACTTTGTATCTATTAAAATTTTTAACTCTTCAGGAACTCGATTATTAAAATTTTCTATTTCGTTGTTAATTTCAATAGTAGCCTCACGAATTTGATAGTGTACCGAAATAATCCAGTTTTTAACTTCGTTTTTTACTTCCTCAGATAATATCTCATTTCCAAATAAAGTTTGATAATGAATATGCATTTTATTTGATTCAAACGTAAGATCAGTTTCAATTCTACGAATAAAATTATTAGAAGGAAGACATCCCATTAATTGAGAATTACTTGGAATATTATAACTATATGTAACTAGTGCGCATGGATACTTTTTTCCAGGATGCACATGATAAGTTCGAGGGAAATGTTCAGCAGGTATTTCTCTCAAGACCACTTTAGTTGTTCTTTCCTCTAAATTTACTTCTAGTGTTCCAACTTTAGTTGATTCCACAAGTTGCTTTAACAAATCTTCCTTTGAAGTTCTTTTTAATTCAAATTCATTTTTATATTTAATATCTCGTTTTGTTTGGTCTAATTTTTCTGAAAGATATTTACTTAAATATTGTTCTCCGAAAAGCTTCATAATAACATTTTTAATTGGTTAGGTTAATTACACAAATCTATCAATTATTTCTTACATATTAAATACGATTTATGAACAACTAATTATGAATACAATGCAGGATTCGTCAATATATTGGCAATAATATTTGTTGCTACGTCTCCTCCAAATTTCTTTAGAGTTTCTACGATTTTATTCTTTTTAGTTTCTGGTTCAATTTGTTCATCATCAATTATAGTTTGAATTTCTTTTAATTCACTACCTTTTAATTCTTCTTGAATAGAATCTATGAGAAAACCCAAACTAATTTTTGTTTCTTGATTTTGTTGCTGATTTTGAGTAATATTTATATGGAAACTTTTGCCTTCTTCTTTTGCTTTTATTTCAGGCAAACCAAATCTTTCAATTTCTTTTATTTGACTTTCAATTAGTGCAACAGCTTGTTGACGCCTATGTCTTATATTATTTTCGCCTCCACGCGAAAATGCTGGCTGATATCTTAACTCATCAATTTGATTTTGCAAAGCACTTTCTTTACCATAAATTCTTATCATCAAATTTGTAGCTTTATTTTTCCAATCTGTTAATGAATAATTATCATTAATATTGGCAGTATCATTTTTTAATTCATTTAATGCTTCTAATACAATTTCAGTTCTCATTATTCGTCTTTAGAGGTTAATAAAAGGTAATTTTATCAAAATCGATTTTCTAAAATTTAATTAAAAAAAAATAAGTTTTAAAAAATTCCATGTAACCAAATATAGGAGATTAAAGGCACTTTTTTATACTAATTATTTTCAAATCATTCAAAATAAAAACTCTTTCTTATTAAAGAAAGAGTATTATTAATTATATTTAATTCCCATTAAAAACCAAATACAAAACCAAAATCACCAATCCCAACAAACCAAACAAAAGCTTTACCTTTTTACTAGTTTTAGGAATATCCGTTTCATTTGAAACATTAACTTCAGGATTTTTATCGGTTAAAGAAATAATCACTGCTGTAATTAAAAGCACAGCAAAAATGTAAAACGAAATCAATAAAAAGTGAGGCCAGGCTGGATATTTATCGGCAGGAAAAATCCATAAGTATAAAACCCCAACAAATAAACTAAAGGCAGAACCCCAAGAAAGTGTTGCATTTACGGCTTTTTTTGTAGTGCGTTTCCAGAAAACACTCAGCAAAAACACAACCGATAAAGATGGCGCCAAGAAACCTAGAACCGCCTGAAAAATATTGAATAAATTTTGTCCTTTGATATTGTCAATCGCAACAGCAATCACAATCGCAAAAACACAACCAGCTGCAATCGTTAAACGTCCAATTTTAATTTGATCTTTGATAGTCGCCGTTGGGTTGATTTTTTTCACATAAATGTCATTCGTAAAAACGGTACTCAAAGCGTTTAGCGAAGAACCTATTGTTCCTACCAAAACCGCAATCATTACACAGATTACCAAACCGTTCATTCCGCTTGGAAAGAGATTCGTAACCATTGTCATATAGGCCAAATCGGAATTGCTTCCTAACTCTGGATATAAAGCATAACACAAAATTCCGGGAAGAATAAACAACGGCAGTGCCATTACTTTTAACCAGCCAATAAAGTTTACGCCCAATTGCCCCTGCTCTAAGTTTTTAGCTCCCAAAACACTCTGTACCATCGATTGATCGGTACAGAAAAAAGCAACTGCAGCAACAGGATAACCTAATAAAATAGCCGGCCATGGATAATGCGCATCATCTGAAGGTCGGATTAAATTCCAGAAATTAGAAGGTGTTTTTGCAATTAAAACATCGATTCCTCCTAGTTTTTGCAGACCTAAATAAGAAAGTGTCAGCGAAACTACAATCAACAGAATCATCTGAAAGACGTTGACTTTAGCAATTGCTTTTAATCCTCCGGCAAACGTAAATATTCCAGAGAAAATCACTAAAACCGTAACACTCTGCCACATCGGAATCCCTAAAATCTGACGCACTAAAACGCCTCCGCTGAATAATCCTAAAGACAGCCAGCTTACTAATATTTTTACTAAAGCGTACCAAGCTAGAATATTCTGCGTACTGTCGCCGTAACGTTTTCCCATATATTCGGGCATGGTGCTCACTTTACTCGCAATATATCTTGGCGCAAAAACCATCGCCAAAAGCAGTAAAAACACAAAAGCATACCATTCAAAATTTCCAGCCACAATTCCCGTAGCGTAACCAATACTTGCAAAAGCCAATAAGGACGAAGGCCCAACATTGGTTCCCCACATATTAAACCCGATGCTGTACCAGTTTAATGAATTGGATGCCAAAAAAAGTGTTTCGTTTTTCTTGCTCTGCTTCACGCTTACCACATAACCAATGACTAATAAAGTCACCAAATAAACGGCTACAATTATAAAATCGAGCGTTGTTAATTTATCGTAGATACTGTTCATAGTCCGTATTCGTTAAGAATATCGGCAATTTTAACCGGCATTCCAGTTTGCAGAGATTTGTCCATTGCCTGCAATAAAGCCACAGTTCCAATTCCTTCTTCCATATTTGGATAAGCTTCAAAACCCTGCTCGATGCTGTCCACAAAATATTCTAAATAATTCTGATATTCACCGCCGTGATGACTTTGTCCTTCAAAACGGAAATAATATTTTATCGTGCTGTCACCCCAGGTAATTACTTTTTCTTCTCCCGTTTTGTCAGTAACGGCATAACGCAATTCGTGATAATCGGCCTGACTTGCTCCTTCTGTTGCTCTTAAAACCGTACTCATTCCGCTGTCGCGTTGCGCTGGCTGAGTTGGCGAAGTGTAAACGCCACTTACTCGGGCAATTCTTCCATCGGTTGCCTTGAAGATAAAGTGCATCGTGTCTTCATTTTTCAATCCTGCTGATTGTCCGTTACTACTGATCATTCCGTAACCCATTACTTCCTGAATGTTTGGCAGATACCATCTGATGAAATCTACAGGATGGCTCAAACCTCCGTACAGCCATTTAAACGATTGTAAAAGCGACCATTCTTTCTTTAAAAACCATCTGTGATCAGCATGATATTGGGCTTCAATGGTAATTAAATCTCCTATTAAACCCGCTTCGTAATCGGCTCTTTGTCTTTTGGCTGGTTCAAAGAAACGAGAACTTTGACCAATGAAAACTTTTTTTCCGGTTTTTTCGCTTAATTCTAATAGCTCTTTAGCATCCGAAAGATCATCGATAAAAGGTTTTGTACAAACAACATGTTTTCCGTGTAACAAAGCTTGTTTTACGTGTTGTGCATGCAAATGATCCGGAGTGTAAATCGCAATTATATCAATTGAAGCATCGTTTAATAAATCTTCGTAATTGGTGGTGTACGAATGAAAATCGAATTCTTTTGCGCGCTGCTTGCACAAGTCTTCGTTTCTGTCGCATATTTTCACAAGCTCTAATTTTGAACTTTCTATAGCGGCCGACATGGTGCTTCGTCCTTCTCCAAGTCCTAGAATGGCTATTTTTAACATGGGTGTGGTTATTTTAGATTGTTGATGTTAGTTTTTTATCGCCACGAATTCACGAATTATTTCTTCAAATCTTTGCTATTATTTTTTCAAATTAATTCGAATAATATCAGATAAAGTATTTCAAAAAATAATTCGTGAATTCGTGGCTAATAATATTTATTTCGTTTCTACTTTGCTTAAGAAAATCCAGGTTTCATCTGGTTTTACGCCTTCAATTCCCGATTGGTATTTCTTCATTAAAGCGTTCCATTCGTCTACACGGGGATTATTTTGAGTTGTTTTCGGATTTAGTTTGTCCAGATTTTCTCCCTTCGGAATACTGATTACCAAGATCAATTGTCTGTCTTTTTTGAAAACTTGTAACTGTTGAAAATCGGCGTTGCAGAAACCTTTTGCTACTTCCGGCCATTTTTCAAATTGCGTTTTGTGGTACTCAACATATTCTTTCTGCAGTTTTTCATCGGCAGGAAGATTCGCTGTCAATACAATATTTTCCCAATCCGATGCCGGTTTCGAATCTTTACATCTTTCGAAGTTTTGAAAATCATAAACCAAATCGTCATAGATTTTAATTTCTAAAGAAGGAAAAGCACCCGCCAGTTTACGCTTCGTTCTTTCTGGCTGATTCATTTTTCCGTAAATCACCAAATGATTTTTCCATTGGTACAATTCCTGCCCCACAATTCTAAAACCAACTAATGTCGATTTGATTTTTTCGATGTCAAAATCATTACCTATCAATTCGATTGCATACGGTTTTGGCATTTCCTGCAATCCCCATTTTTCATCAATGACAACTTCTTTTTCTAAATCTTTATAAGGCGCTCTAATTCCGGCTGCCTCTTTAATTTTTGTACTTACATACGGATCGTTATGTTCCCAGATATTTCCTTTGGGACCATTATGGTTTTTTAGGATTTTCTTTTCGGCAATCCAGTTGTTTTTAATCGTAAATCCCTCAGAACCTTCATCAGTATACAAATACAGCCATAAAAACGGATCGTGCGCATACGGACTGTTGTACACTTTGTCGATATAATTTTCTTCAATTCGGCTGTTGGGTTGTGCCGAAAGCGTATAAATTCCAGCTACATCATGCAAATGTTTGGCATAATGATGAATTTTATTCGCCAGAATTTTATTATTATGCATTACGTTTGGCGTATGCGTCCATCCCCAGCCCATTGCCATTCCGGAATACGATACGTCTGAAATTTCGTTGTGTTCAATAGTAATATTTCTAACAAAACCAGCACTAATCCCCAAAGTTCCCCAATCTTCATTGGTTACGTTGGTGATTAGATTGTCCGATATCACTTCATCAGAACACATTTCTCTTTCGTCTTTTATAATTAAAGGCAAATGAGCTTCAAAAGCTTCTTCAGAGAAAATGCCGACATTTATGGCACTTCCGCCTATATCCTTAAATAAATTTCCTTTTACGGTATTGTGATTCGTTCCTTTATTTAAATCCAAACCAGTCGAAGACAAATGCTCAAAACGACAAGATTCAAATTGAATATTATTGGAATAATTAACTTCAACCGCAGCACGAGGTCTTCCTACCCACGCCTGATTTTCTAAATTCGCCTGATTTGGCGTTCCCGGCTGTTTCAATTTATAAGCATCTAACAAATACAAACCAGATTGCAATGGCACATGACCTTGCTGTGAAGGACGAAGCCAGTTGCTGTACTGAAACGAAATTCCTTTAAATCTAAAATGACTTACAGGCGAATCAATTGTTCCTTTAACTTCAACCAGATTTTCTAAAACAGGCGCCGTTACAACTGCCGAATTAATATCTTCTCCAGCTCTTGGAATATAATAGATTTTAGCATTTTTCTTGTCCAAATACCATTCTCCAGGCTCATTTAAAAGTGAAAAAGCATTGTTTAAAAAGTAAGCCGAATTCCCGTTGTTTTTAGAAATCCACGGTGCAGGCCACGGGTGTTCGCTTTGAATACGGCTTTCTGGCTCTTCAAACGAAAGTTTGGCGCTGTCTTTCTGTACTTCAATATTTTTGATTCGGAGATTTGCAATTGACCACCATTGTACGATAAACATTTCCATTCCAGGTTCAAACTTAACCGATTTATCTTTAAACGGAATCCAGCAAGTTTGTTCTTGATGATTCCAAGATAAAATTCGTTCCATTGTAGTTCCCGTTGTATTTTTGGCTCTTACTGCTTTTTTTCCATTGACCCATAATTGGCGGTAATCTATCAGGCTTCCTGCTTTTTTTGGAGCATCAGCCACCCAAACAGCACCTTTTTTTAATCCGTTGATAACGGTTATAGATTTTGTCCAGTTTTTAATTTCGATTCCTCCGCTAATAATTGGCTTTGCATTTGTGTCTGCTTCAATTGTTGTTGGACTTTCTGGAGTTCCCGAATCTTCTGGTCTTACAAACAAAGGTTCGTTTAAATAATACATTCCGTTCATTACTATAATTCGGATTCCGTCTTTTATAGATGGATCTTTTAGTCGGCGCAGTTCTCTGGCTTTTCGTATTGCCATGTGAACCGTTGCCAGCGGATTTGATTTTGTTCCGATGTTGGAATCATTTCCCGATGGCGACACCCAAATTTCAGCAGCATTCGCCGAAAAAAAAGTGAATACCATTAAAAAAACGATCAGTAATTTGTTGAAAGGAAGTAAGCGCATTATTTATAGTATTGATTTTTTTCTTAGGATAAAATTATCAGGCATTAATTTAAAGCACTAATAATTTTACAAATAAATGTATTTTTAACACTTTTACCAAATAATTCGTCCAATTTACTTGAACATAAAGTTATATGTATCCTGTACCCTCCTGTTTAAGCTTTTTTCGAAATAAAATTGCCCTAATTTTTATTCGCCACAGATTAAAAGGATTTTACAAATTTTTTAATTGAAGTTATCTATTACTTTTAAACATACGCTTAGAAAAACTAGTTGAATTAGGGAAGTTTATGGCAAAACATCATAGGCAAAAAAAATCAATCTAATCCTTTTAATCTGTGGCAAACAATTTTAAGCCATGAAATTTCTTTTCTAAACTTTTTTTAATAGATTTGTGTAATCGATTACATTTAACTATTATTATTTATTTGAGAAGTAATTTTTCACATAAATAAAAATAACACCAAAAATTTACTAACAATGAAAACCAACCGACTAAATCTTTTTTCTCTTGCAATGGCAATTATGCTTTGTCTGGGGTCGAAAAATGTAAATGCTCAAAGCACCTCTTACGATACTTATGCTAATGTTGAATTCAAAATGCCAAAAGTAAACGAACCAGTTATTCCAAATAATGTTGTGAACTTAAAGGATTTTGGAGCAGTCAACGGCGGTTATGTATTGAATACGAAAGCTTTTGAAGATGCTATTAATGCGCTTTCTAAAAAAGGCGGCGGCAAATTAGTTATTCCGCCTGGAATCTGGTTAACGGGACCAATCATTTTAAAAAGCAATATTGAATTGCATGCTCAAACTGGAGCTTTAATTAAATTCTCTACAGACAAATCTTTATATCCAATTATCGAAACTAGCTTTGAAGGCTTAAATACTTGGCGTTGTATCTCTCCTATTTATGGAAAAAATCTAGAAAATATTGCTTTTACCGGAAATGGAGTTTGGGATGGTTCTGGCGAAGCTTGGAGACAAGTGAAAAAGAGCAAACTGACAGAGGAACAATGGAAAAAATTTGTAGCTTCTGGCGGAGTCCTAAATGAAAAGAAAGACAGCTGGTATCCATCTGAGCAATATTTAAAAGGTGCTAAAGGTGCAGATCAGAACGTTCGCCCTGATTTAAAAACTAAAGAAGATTTTGAAGCTATTCATGATTTCCTGCGTCCGGTTTTGGTAAGTATTCAAAACAGCAAAAGAGTTTTGTTTGACGGACCAGTTTTCCAAAATTCACCTGCATGGAATATTCACCCTTTGATGATTGAAGATTTAATTGTTCGAAATATAACCGTTAGAAATCCATGGTTTTCACAAAACGGCGACGGACTTGATGTTGAATCATGTAAAAATGTAATCATCGAAAACTCTAGTTTTGACGTTGGTGACGATGCTATCTGCATTAAATCGGGTAAAGATAAAGACGGACGTGACAGAGGTATTCCTTGCGAAAATATCATTGTAAAAAACAATATTGTCTATCACGGCCACGGCGGTGTTACGGTTGGAAGTGAGATGTCTGGCGGTGTAAAAAACCTGCATGTTTCAAATTGCACTTTTATGGGAACTGATGTTGGACTTCGTTTTAAAAGTACACGCGGACGAGGCGGTATAGTTGAAAACATTTATATCTCAGATGTTTTTATGACTGATATTCCTTCTCAGGCGATTTCTTTTGATTTGTATTACGGAGGAAAATCGATAGCTGAAACTTTAGCGGAAGGTGGGAATACCGTTAGCACTAAAGCTATTCCAGTAAATGAAGAAACGCCTCAGTTTAAAAATATTGTAATCAAAAATATTACGATTAAAGGTGCTCAACAGGCAGTATTTCTACAAGGTCTTCCTGAAATGAATTTAGAAAATATTGAAATTTCAAACTTAATTGCCAAAGCTCAAAAAGGATTTTCTATTATTGATGCAAACGGAATTAAAATCACTAACGCTCAATTGGATATCGAGGCGAAAAATGCTTTTGAAATTTACAATACGCAAAACCTTTCCTTGAAAAACATCGAGTTTAATTCTGGTTCTTCTAATACGATTACAATCAACGGTCAAGCGAGTAAAAATATTGATTTGAGTGGTTCTAATTTATCGAAAACTACTACTATTGGAAAGGATGTTCCTAAGAAAGCGGTTAAGTTTTAATTTTTTGTAAAAGGTTAAATGTAAAATGTTAAATGTAAAAGGTTAGCTATTTTATAAAGTAGAAAAGAGGATGTTCAACATGAACATCCTCTTTTTTTTGCGTCTTATTTGTCATTTCGACGAAGGAGAAATCTCCGCAAGAAACTCCGCAAAGATTTACTTTGATTGTCGAGCTACTTACGAAGATTTCTCCTTCGTCGAAATGACAAACAATGAGTGAAGTATTGTAACTTTGATTGCACTCATAACTCATAAAACCCATTCGCATTCTCAAACCAAACTTTATTCTGGTCTTCAATTGAAAATCCTGAAATATAATCTTCCAAAATTTTTACCACTTCATTATAATCTGAAGCTACATTTAAAACCGGCCAATCTGATCCGTACATTAACTTATCGATTGAAAAGTTTTCAAAAATAACATCCAAATACGGTTTTAGATCTTCTGGTTTCCAATTTTTCCAGTCGGCTTCTGTAACCATTCCTGAGATTTTACACCAGACATTGTCGAACTTTGCTATTTCTTCAATGCCGCTTTTCCAAGAATAAATAGTTTCTGATTTGATGTTGGGCTTTGCTATATGATCGATTACAAACTTTTGGTTTGGAAAATCTTTCACCAAACTTATAGCTGCCGGCAATTGACGTTCAAAAATCAATATATCGTACGTATAATTGAATGGTTTTAAAGCTGCGATTCCTCTTCTAAAAGCTTCTCCATACATAAAATCATCAGGTTCGCCTTGAACAACATGTCTAAAACCTTTCAGTTTTTTTTGGTCTGAAAAGAAGTCTAAACGTTCTTCGATATTTTCATTTCGTAAATCTACCCAGCCGACAACACCTTTTATGAAATCATTTTTTGAAGCCAAATCCAATAAAAAATGAGTTTCTTCTTCAGACTGACTGGCTTGAACAGCTACACAGCCTTCAAACTGATTAGCTTTTAATAGTGGCTGTAAATCTTCTGGAAGAAAATCTCTCTGAATATTTTGCATTGTTTCGTCAATCCAGCTGTCTCGAACGGGATCAAACTTCCAAAAATGCTGATGGGAATCTATTCTTTTACTCATATCTTTTTAATTAACGTCTCTGATTAAAGCGCGGTCTAAATGTACGTAACCTCCATCCACAAAAACAAATTGTCCTGTGGTATGTGATGATTTTTCTGAAATGATAAAAAGTGCCGTATCTGCAATTTCTTCTGTTTTGGTCATTCGGCTTTCTAACGGAATACTTTTATTGATTTTATTCAAAACTGTTTCGCCATCTGGCAATGTTTTAATCCAATCTTCGTAAGCCGGCGTATAACTTTCCGCAATAATAATCGCATTCGAACGGATTCCAAACTGAATCAAATCTACTGCCCATTCTCTGGTAAGTCCCAAAACTCCGCCTTTCGCAGCAGCGTAACCTGAAGTTCCGCCCTGCCCTGTCAAAGCTACTTTTGAACCAATATTTAAGATATTTCCTTTTGATTCTTTCAAATATGGAAGTGCATATTTAGCCAGTAGAAAGTAACTTACTACATTCAATTTCAATGAATTCATGAAATCCTCGTAGCTAGAATCTAATCCTGCACCGTCATTTACACCCACATTATTAATAATCGCATCGATTCTGCCGTATTTTGCTGCGATTACTTTTACAGCATTTTCTATTGCCACAGGATCGGTTACGTCAGTCTGCACAAATAAAGAATTAACGCCTCTTTTTTGAAGTCTTTCTACGTATTCGAAACCTCTTGCATTTCTGTCAACCAAAACCGGAATTGCGCCTTCATCAGCCAGTCTGTTAACGATCGTTTCTCCGATACTTCCTTCTTTTCCAGCTGAACCAGAAACAACAACTATTTTATTTTTTAAGTTTAAATCCATTTTTGTGGTTATTTAAAGTTATATTTTTCCTCATTTTTGTCATTTCGACGAAGGAGAAATCTTCGCAAGAAACTCAACAAAGATTGGCGAATTTCTTGGTGGAGCTATTCGTGGAGATTTCTCCTTCGTCGAAATGACAAACAGTAGTTTATAATATACTTTTAGTCTATTTCAATTAAGGCCTTAATCACATTATTCTTCGGATCAATAAGATTTCCAAAATCAGTAATCATTTCAGAAAAACTTGTCCTGTGTGTAATGTATTTTTTCGGATCGATTTTGCCTTCTTTCAAGCATTTCATTACATATTCAAAATCTTCAATTGTAGCATTTCTACTGCTCATTAAAGTTGATTCTCTTTTGTGAAAATCAGGATGACTGAAACTCAATTCTCCTTTTTGAAGTCCAACCAAAACAAATCTTCCGCCATGTGAAATATAGTTGAAAGCGCTGTTCATTACTTTCTGATTTCCAGTTGCATCGATCACCACATTTGCCATGTCGCCATTGGTCAATTCAGCTAATTTTTGCGCAACATCATCGTTAAACGGATTAATCGTTTCATCTGCATTTAGTTCTGTTTTACAGAAATTTAATCTGTAATCGTTGATATCCATGACAATTACTTTTGCTCCAGCAATTTTAGCAAATTGAATCAAACCAATTCCGATAGGTCCGGCGCCCATAACCAAAACTGTATCTGTTGACTTAACAGCCGCTCTTCTTACTCCGTGTGCTGCAATTGCCAAAGGTTCAACCAAAGCCAATTCATCATAATCTAAACCTTGGCCGTGCAGTAAATATTGTTCCGGAATTGAAACATATTCGGCCATTCCGCCATCAATATGAACACCAAAAACTTTAATATTTACGCAACAGTTTGTCAATCCGTTTCTACACGCCACACATTTTCCGCAGTTGAAATACGGAATAAAAGTAACTTTATCCCCAGGTTTAAAACCTGCTGCATTTCCTTTTACATATTCTGCCGCCAATTCGTGTCCCAAAATTCTTGGATATTCAAAGTAAGGCTGAGTTCCTCCAAAAGCATGAATATCAGTTCCGCAGATACCAATTCTTTTTATTTTTAATAAAACTTCGCCTTCTTTTGGTTCTGGAATACTGGTTTCTTTTAAAAGAAATTCCTGCGGTTTTTCGCAAACAATATATTTCATTTTATACTTTCTTAATTTTTATTTTTGATATGCTACAGCTTTTTGCTTACTAGTTCCTAAACCTTCAATTCCCAATTCTACAACATCTCCTGCTTTAAGATAAATTGGATCTGGTTTGATTCCTAAACCAACTCCCGGAGGCGTTCCTGTACTGATAATATCTCCAGGAAGCAAAGTCATGAACTGGCTTAAATAATGTAATAGATAAGAAATTTTGAAAACTAAATTCAAGGTATTGCTGTCTTGGTATTTTTTGCCATTTACCGTCAGCCACATCTTTAAATTGTCAACATCTGCAATTTCGTCTTTGGTTGCCAAAAATGGTCCAAGAGGCGCAAAAGTGTCACTTCCTTTTCCTTTTGCCCATTGCCCGCCACGCTCCAATTGAAAAGCTCTTTCGCTGTAATCATTCAACAAAGCATAACCCGCAACGTAATCCAAAGCTTCCGCTTCTTCTACATAACTTGCTTTTTTGCCTACAACAAATGCCAATTCTACTTCCCAGTCTGTCTTCTCGCTGTTTTTTGGAATAATCAAATCATCATCTGGTCCGCATAAAGAAGTAGTCGATTTGAAGAAAATAATAGGTTCAGTCGGAATTGGCGCATTTGTTTCTTTGCAGTGATCAATATAATTCAAACCAATACAAATAATTTTAGAAGGTCTTGCAACTGGCGATCCCAAACGTACCGAAGCATCCACTTCTGGCAAATTCGGATTGCTTTCTAATGCCTTTTGTAATTTTTCTAATCCGTTTTCTTCAAAGAAACTTTCGTTAAAATCGGTTACAATTGAAGAAACATCATATCTCCTTTCTCCAATTAAAACTCCTGGTTTCTCTTTTCCGATTTCTCCAAAACGTATTAATTTCATAATCGTATAATTTTAATTGTTAGTTTATTTTTTTCTGATGAATGAACTTCATCAAGCGCTTTTATTATTGACAAGTCTTCCATTTATCAATTACAATTTGATAAAAAAGGCTTACCAAAAATAATAAATGTAAATTTTACAATTACAAAAGTAATTTTAAAAATTAATATTCGAGATATATTTTATTTTCCATTACTTAAAATGACTAAAGTTTAAATTTTTATAACATTTTTTAGATGGTTTGTAAAAATTATATCACTAAACATCTATTTATACAAAAAAAGATCTGCAATAAACATAGGATTTCTTGTTCATTTAAATCTTATTTCTACTTTTGTAATTGTATTTTTTACATTTATTATTTCAAACGATTTCACTACTCAAAATTCCTATATAAAATGATAAAATTAAAAGGCATAACTTGGAACCATACAAGAGGTCTGCTTCCTATGGTTGCCACATCGCAGCGTTTTACTGAACTACATCCAGAAGTTGAAATTTCATGGGAAAAGAGAAGTTTACAAGAATTCGCAGATGCTTCTATTGAAGACTTAGCCAAAAGATTTGATTTATTAGTAATCGATCATCCTTGGACTGGTTTTGGAGCGCAGACCAAAGCAATTCTTCCATTATCTGATTATTTATCAAACGAATATATTAAAGATCAAGAAATTAACACTGTCGGGAAATCATACGGAAGTTATGTTTTTCATGATAAATTATGGGCGCTTCCTATAGATGCTGCAACTCCGGTTGCTTCTGCCCGCTTGGATCTTTTAGAAAAAAATAATTTAGAAGTGCCTAAAACGTACGACGATTTATTGGCATTGGCTAAAAAAGGCTTAGTGGCTTTTGCTGGAATTCCAGTAGATGTTTTAATGAGTTTTTATATGTTTTGCTGCAGTTTAGGCGAAGCTCCTTTTCTTTCTGAAGAAAAAGTAATTTCTGAAACAACAGGAATCAAAGCGCTTCAAATGTTTAGGGAATTGGCACAATTGATTGATCCAGCTAACTTTAATCGAAACCCAATTCAGGTTTATGAAGCAATGGTCAATTCAGATGAAATTGCTTATTGCCCATTTGCTTATGGCTATTCTAATTATTCGCGCATTGGCTACAGCCGTCAACTTTTACATTTTTACGATTTAGTAAAATTGAATGATAATCCGATGATTTCGTCTTTAGGCGGAACAGGATTAGCGGTTTCATCTTTCAGCCAGCATATTGATGAAGCGGTTAAATATGCCGAATTTACAGGTTCATCTCAAGTACAGCAAAATATTTATACGGATAATGGCGGTCAGCCAGGACATTTGCAGGCTTGGAAAAGTGAGCGAATTAATGGTGTGACACATGATTATTTCAAAAATACTTTACCCGCTTTAGAACGCGCATTCCTTCGTCCAAGATATTACGGACATATGTATTTCCAAGATCACGCAGGCGATGTAGTTCGCAATTATTTGATGAAAGGCGGAGACGAACTAAAAGTATTGGAAGAAATGAATTCGCTTTACGCGGAATCTCTAAAAATTCAGACAATATGAAGCCTTTAGAAGGATTAATTGTTTTAGAATTCTGTCAGTTTCTGGCAGGACCTTCTGCTGGTTTAAAACTAGCCGATCTGGGTGCACGCGTCATCAAAATCGAACGTCCTGTAAAAGGTGAAGCCTGCAGACAATTGAGTATCAAAGATTTATTTGTAGACGACAGCAGTTTGCTTTTTCATACCATAAACCGAAATAAAGAATCTTTTGCAGCCGATTTAAAAAATCCTGACGATTTAGTTTTAATCAAAAAACTGATTGAAAAGGCTGATATTATGACACATAATTTCAGACCTGGTGTGATGGAGAAAATCGGTTTAGATTTTGAAAATACACTTTCTATAAATCCACAGATTATTTATGGAACCATTACAGGTTACGGAAATGAAGGTCCGTGGGCAAAAAAACCAGGGCAGGATTTATTACTACAATCACTTTCTGGATTAAGCTGGCTGAGCGGACGCAAAAGTCAAGGTCCAGTTCCTTTCGGTTTGGCGGTTGCCGATTTAATGTGCGGTAATCATTTTGTACAGGGAATTTTGGCAGCGCTTTTAAAAAGAGTCAAAACTAAAAAAGGTGTTTTGGTTGAAGTCAGTTTATTAGAATCGATTCTCGATGTGCAGTTCGAAGCCATTACTTCTTTTTTAAATGACGGTGGTCAATTGCCTGAAAGAGGTGATATTAAAGGAAGCGCACATGCTTTTTTAAGTGCTCCATATGGTGTTTACCAAACGCAAGACGGTTATTTATCGCTTGCAATGGGCGATTTACTTTTCATTGGAAAAGTATTAGGTTTAGATTTAAGTGAATTTACAGATAAACATCTTTGGTTTGAAAAACGAGATGAAATCAGAACGATTTTAAGCGAGAGAATTCAAACGCAAACTTCTGATTATTGGATAGAAATCCTTCAAAAAGAAGGAATCTGGTGCGGTAAAGTTTTCAATTACGAAGAACTGGATAATCAGCCTTTTGTAAATGAATTACAGCTGAAACAAACCGTAAAAAATGCTGAAGGCGAAACTTTGGTTACAACCAGAAGTCCGATTCAATTGGATGGAGAAATTCTGCTAAGCGAAAAAGCAGCGCCAAAAGTAGGTCAGGATAATTTAAGGATACACGAACAATTTTTAAACGATTTGAAATGAAGCCATTAGAAGATTATTTAATTGTAGATTTCAGTCAGTTCCTTTCGGGTCCGTCGGCGAGTTTACGTCTGGCAGACTTGGGAGCGCGTGTGATCAAAATAGAAAAGCCGGGAACGGGAGATATCTGCCGTACTTTATATACTTCTGATTTGATTATGAACGGCGAATCGTCTGTTTTTCATACTATCAACAGAAACAAAGAATCATTTGCAATTGATTTTAAACAGCCTGAGGAACTTCAAAAATTAAAAAAATTATTAGCGAAAGCTGATGTTGTCATGCATAATTTCAGACCTGGAGTTATGGAACGTATTGGTTTAAGTTATGATGAAGTAAAAAACATTAATCCAAATGTGATTTATGCTTCTATTTCAGGTTTTGGAGAACATCCTGATTTAAAAGATTTGCCAGGTCAAGATTTGCTTTTGCAATCTTTAACGGCTTTGACTTGGTTGAGCGGTAATCAGGAAGACGGTCCCGTACCAATGGGATTATCGATTGTTGATATGCTTGCAGGAGCGCATTTGGCGCAGGGAATCTTGGCTGCTTTATTTAGAAAAGCAACGCATAATATTGGAGCGCAGGTTCAAGTAAGCATGCTGGAATCGGCATTTGATTTTCAGTTTGAGACGATTACGACTTATTTTAATGACGGAGGCGAATTGCCTGTTCGAACCAAAACCAATAATGCACACGCTTATTTGGGCGCACCATACGGAATTTACAAAACCAAAAACGGTTATTTAGCATTGGCAATGGGATCAATTCCTGTTTTAGCTTCTCTGCTGCAATGCAATGCTTTATTGCAATTTCCTGAAAATAAATTCACATTAAGAGACGAAATTAAAAATATTCTTGCGGATCATTTGCAAACGCAGGAAACACAGTTCTGGCTGGACATTTTAGAACCTGCCGACATTTGGTGTGCAGGAGTTTTAAATTATCAGCAGCTATTTGCTGAAGATGGATTTAAGGTGTTGAATTTTACGCAGCAAGTCGAAATGCTTGACGGCTACAATTATAAAACTACACGCTGTCCGATAAAAATAGACGGCGAATATCTGACTTCTGGAAAAGGTTCGCCGAAACTGGGTCAGGATAACGAAAAAATTATTAAAGAATTTATAGACTGCTGATGGAAAAAATTAGAATCGCCGTTCGAAAATTCGATCCGTTCGAAAGTACACTTCAAAAATTATGGGATGCTTTCTGCCTTCAAAACAATATAAAAATGGAAGCAGAAATGATTGCCTTAGAACTTCATGACTTGTATGAAACCACAATTTCAGAAAAAGGTTTAAAAGAAGGAAAATGGGATATTGCCCATATCAATACCGATTGGATTTTTGATGCTGTAAACGAAAATGCGGTTCTTAATTTGTTTTCTCTAATTGGAGAAAATCCGCCCGAAAATTATCCTTTTGGATGGCATAAATCGCTTTTGCATTTACAAAAACTAAGTAATGGCATTTTCGGACTTCCCTTTCACGATGGACCAGAATGTCTGATCTACCGAAAAGATTTATTCGAAAACGAAACGGAAAAACAGAATTTTAAAAAGCAGTTTGGTTACGAACTTTCTACACCAAAAACGTGGAAGGAATTCGCAGAAATTGCGACATTCTTTAATCGTCCCGAACAAAATTTATACGGTTCTGTTTTTGCCAATTATCCAGACGGACATAATATGGTTTTTGACTTTTGTCTTCAATTATGGACAAGAGGCGGTTCTTTATTAAACAAAAAAAATCAAATTGACATTCATAATGAAGCAGCCATAAAAGCATTGGATTTCTATCGAAAAATGGTCACCGATAAAAATGCTGTTCATCCAAAATCGAGAGAATTTGGTTCGGTTGAAGCAGGTTTGGCTTTCGCCGAAGGACAAGCTGCAATGGCAATCAACTGGTTTGGATTTGCTTCTATGGCAGAAGTAATTGAAGATTCGAAAGTAAAAGGAAAAATCGATATCACTTCCCTTCCATCCGATCCGGGTTATAAAACAGCTTCTTTGAATGTATATTGGTTGTATACCATTGGATCTGGAAGCAAACACAAAAAACTGGCATACGATTTTTTACGTTTTGCCACAACGCCAGAAAGCGACAAATTATTAACGACTGAAGGCGGTATCGGATGCAGGAAATCAACTTGGAAAGATGAAGAAATTAATACTTTAATCCCATTTTACCATAAACTGGAAATGCTTCATGAAAATGCATTGACATTGCCTCAAACGCCAATCTGGCCAAAAGTAGCAGAACTGATTGACAGCACTGTTTTGAAAGCCATTGAAACCGATATTTCGTCTGAAATATTGTTAGAGGAAACTCAGAAAAAAATTAGAGAATTAAGTCAAGGAACAACATTACACAGCTCTGTCAAAAATTAAACTTGGCAGGCTCAAATTCAAAATATAGAACAAATGAATATTCCCTATAAACCTTTACTGCCCGAAACAGAACAGCCAATTATCATTATCGGGGCGAGCGGAATCGTAAAAGATGCGCATCTTCCTGCTTACGAAATGGCTGGTTTTAAAGTTTTTGGTATTACAAACAGAACAATTTCTAAAGCATACGATTTACAAAAACAATTCAAAATTGATCATGTTTTTGAAAGTGTGGCGGATGCAGTTAAAAATGCGCCGTCAAATGCTGTTTACGATATTACCGTTTTACCTGACCAATACATTGAAATTTTAGAACAGCTTCCTGATGGAGCTGCAGTTTTGATTCAGAAACCAATGGGAAATGATCTGGCTCAGGCACGGGAAATTGTGGCGGTTTGCGAAAGAAAAAATCTGGTTGCTGCAATCAACTTCCAGCTTCGATTTGCTTCATTTGTCAGCGCTGCCCGTTATTTAATTAATGAAGGAATTATTGGCCAATTATACGATTTAGAGTTTAAAGTTACGGTAAATACGCCTTGGGAATTATTTCCTTTAATTAAAGAACATCCGAGATTGGAAATTCTTTTTCACAGTGTGCATTATATTGATTGTATTCGATCTTTCTTGGGAAATCCGAAAGGAATTATGGCTAAAACGGTTAAACATCCGCTTAAGAAATTATCTTCAAGCAGATCGACTATTATTTTAGATTATGCCGAAGATATGCATGTGGTCATTAATACGAATCATGATCATCACTTTGGTCCAAAACATGAGGAAAGTTACATCAAATGGGAAGGAACAAAAGGTGCTATTAGAGCAAAAATGGGCTTGTTGATGAATTATCCTGACGGTCTTCCAGACGTTTTTGAGTACGCTCTAGCTAAAAAAGATAACGAAAAAGAATACGAATGGACCGAAGTTAAACTGGAAGGATCTTGGTTTCCAGAAGCATTTATTGGAGCAATGTCTAATCTGATGCGCTACAAGGAAGGTTCTGATAAAATATTATCTGCCAGCGTTCAAGATGTTTTAGGCACAATGAAAGTTGTCGAAGCCTGTTATATCAGCAGTAAAAATGGCGGTATTTCTTTTGATGAAGTGTAATTAAAACACTATATTTCAAAACCAAAAAACAAAATTTAAGTCCTCTTACAAAAAAACGTGATTTTGACATTTATTTGAAAGAGTATGACGAATAAAAAGTAATTAGATTATGTATTTTAAATCCACTTTTTTCGAAGATTATCAAATCGACGACAAACGAGTAACTTTAGGCAGAACCATCACAGAAACTGACTTTGTGGTTCATGCCGGACATACGGGTGATTTCTTTCCGCACCATATGGATGAAGAATGGTGTAAAACACAACCCTTCGGACAAAGAATTGCACACGGAACTATGGTTTTCAGCATCGGAATCGGCTTAACGGCATCCGAAATTAATCCAGAAGCTTTTTCGAGAGGCTATGACAAAATGCGCTTTGTAAAACCTGTTCATATTGGCGACACTATTCACTCAGAAATTACGATTTCTGAAAAAGGCGAAGCTAAAAATCCTGAAATGGGAACCGTAACCGAACATGTAGAAATTATCAACCAGCGCGGTGAAGTCGTTTTGGTTTGTGATCATCTATTGCTTGTGAAGAAAAGGTCCTAAGATTCTAAGATACTAAGGTTCTAGGATTTTAAAAACTTTGCGTCTTAGGGACTCTGCCAGATTATTTGCAAAACATTTTTTTATTTTCGAAAAGAAAAAAACTTAGAATCTCAGCACCTCAGAACCTTAGCAACTATAAAAAAAACTAAAAAACTATCTAAAAATGCAAATTACAAACCAAGCCGGCGATCAACATCAAGTGCCGACAGAAGGCGGAAATCAAAAACAATATCTTCTTCCTTTTATTTTAGTTACATGCCTATTTTTTCTTTGGGGAATGGCCCATAATTTAGATTCTGTTTTAATTCCGCACCTAAAAAAGGCTTGTGAATTAAACAACCGCCAATCTACTTTAATTGATACCTCTGTTTTCTTTGCTTATTTTATTATGGCGATTCCTGCCGGAATGCTGATTAAAAGATTTGGTTATAAAAACAGTATTATAACAGGATTGCTGGTTTTTGCTGTTGGAGCATTTCTATTTGTACCTGCAGCCAATACTAGAACTTACGAATTATTTCTATTCGCCTTATTTGTAATTGGATGTGGTTTGACCATTTTAGAAACAAGTGCAAATCCGTATGCTGCAATATTAGGACCTGCCGAATCTTCTTCTAAACGATTGAATTTAGCGGCTTCTTTCAACGGTTTGGCAGCAATGGTTGCTCCAATTGTAGGGTCATTATTTATTCTTTCTGGAACAAATCATACGCCAGAACAAATGGCTGCGATGCCAGAAGCCGAAAAAGCGGCCTATTTATTAGGAGAAGCTGCTTCTGTAAAAATGCCATATATCGTATTAGGAAGTATTTTGGTTTTGGTTGCCATTATTTTCTACTTCGTACAATTGCCGTCAATGAAAGTAACGCATACCGAAGCTGAAATTAAACCGGGATTTTTCTCTGTTTTAAAATTTAGACATTTAAGCTGGGGAGTTGCTGCTCAATTTTTCTATGTTGGTGCACAAGTTTGTATTACAAGTTTCTTTATCAGAATTGCACAGCAAGGTGCTGGATTAGACGAAAAAACGGCCGGATATTATTTAGGAATCTACGGTTTCCTTTTTATGGCAGGACGATTTATTGGGACATTCTTTTTGCGTTATGTAAAAGATTATGTTTTACTGTCAATCTACTGCGTAATGAGCGTTTTATTATGTCTAGTTGCTATTTATGGCTCTGGAATTGTAGTTATTTATGCTCTTGGAGGAATTGGATTTTTCATGTCAATTATGTTCCCAACTATTTTCTCATTAGGAATTAAAGGATTAAAATCGAATACTGAAACGGGTTCTTCTTGGTTGGTAATGTCAATCGTCGGAGGTGCAATTATTCCGTACGGAATGGGGACTTTAATCGATATGAACCATGATGACATTCAATCGGGATATATTATTCCGTTAGTTTGCTTTTTGATTATTCTTTCTTTTGGGGTTTTTGGTCATAAAGTAAAAACGGTTTCTGAATAATTTTAGATATATAATAAGATCAAAAAACGCCTCCAATTGGAGGCGTTTTCCTTTAGTCATGTTTAAGAACTAACGACGATTGCCGTTAGAATGATCGTGGTCTTTGTTTGACTGTTGTTTGGAGTTTTTATCGTATTTATAATCTTTCTTCTTGTCGCTATTGTCCTGCTTTTTCTGCCCTTTTGGTTTAGCGTTTTTTACTGGTTTTTCTCCTCTGTTTTTTTGAGGTTTTCCATGATAACCTTTTGGATAACTAGCTCTGTGTTTGGTGTGATAAGAATATGGAGAATCTCCTCTATAATCGCTCAAAACTACTTTATAACCTGAATACAAATCATAGTTTCTATATCTCGATGGCAATCTTTTTTCACGTATCCATTTTCCGCCGTTATCGTAGATAAATACGCTTTGATTTACATCATAATACACATCGATATCTGGCAGGTAATAATATCTGCTGTCATCATAACCTTGTGGACCCCAGCTTGGCGGTGTTCCAATATTTACATTTATGGATACTTGCGCTTGGGCGAAAAATACACTCATAAAGAGCACTGAGGCGAATACTAACTTTTTCATGTTTTTAGATTTTAAAATGTTAATCTTGGTAGATAATAATCTAAAGTAATGCCAATAATTATGGTTCTTGCATTGATTATACAGAAGGGCAATATTAATCGACGAATAGTAATTTTAAACCGATATACAATTAAAAAAAAACGCCTCATTTCTGAGGCGTTTGGAGTCATGTTTTTATTAAATAAGCGATCGTACGAATTATGATCTCAGTGGAACTTAATATGTTTTATTTTTTTAACCGATTCAAAGGTATACGCAATTCTTTAATGTTAATTATTAATTAGACGAAAGGTATAATTATTCCGACAAACGGTTATTTTTTCTAAATCAAAACCATTTTTATTTCCATCCTCCACCTAAAGCTCTGTACAAATTAACAACAGCCTGTAATTTTTGAAGGTTGTCGTTGATGCCGCTTAACTGCGCTGCTAACAAATTTTGTTCTGAAGTTAATACATCTGTATAATTGGTTGCAGAACTATATTCTAACAGCTGTTGTGTATAATCTACAGCTTTTTCTAGAGCTTCAATTTGTTTCTTTCTGGAATCTTCTTTAGCAGAGGCCATTTCATACGAATACAAAGCATTTGAAACTTCTTGACCTGCTATTAAAAGACTTTGCTGAAAATTGTTGTAAGCTTGTAATTGTTGAGATTGAGCCGTTGTTAATCTCATTTTATTCAATCCTTGATTAAAAATTGGCTGCGTTAAACCTCCAATGATGGAATAAAAAATAGAATTAGTAAAGAAATCTTTCAGTTCTAAATTCGAAAATCCACCGCTTGCTGTAAGCGTTAAACTTGGATAGAAATAAGTCTTAGCCAGATTTGTTGATTCAAATGCAACTCTGAAATTAAATTCCGCTTGACGGACATCTGGACGATTTTGTAATAACTGAGAAGGTACTCCAACAGCAAGATTTTCTGGAATAATCTGTGCTTCCATTTCTCCTCTGTCAATTGCTCCCGGCGCTTGTCCTAATAAGATATTCAAAGCATTTTCTGTTTCACGAATACTTTGCTTCAAATCTGGAATTAAAACTTCAGCTGCATGCTGGTTGGCTTCACTTTGCACAACCGCCGCGCCTGTTACAATTGCTCCCTCTTTTAATGCTTTAATTGTTTCAACATTTTTGATACGGCTCTCTAATGTTTCCTCTGTAATCTTCAATGATTTATCGTAAGACAACAATAAAAAGTAGTTATTGGCAATATCTGCAATTAACTGTGTTTGAACGGCCTGCTTTGCAGCATCTGTTGCTAAATATGATGCTAAAGCTGCCCTTTTAGAACTGCTTAGTTTTCCCCATATATCAGCTTCCCAAGAAGTGCTTAAACCTAGTTTGTAAGTTGTTGTTAACGTATTAATATTAATTCCAGGAGGAAAGTTTAGTCCTGCCTGAGATTGTTTATTTCTAGTTACGTTTGCATCAAAATTCAAGGTAGGATAATAAGCAAGCTTGCTTTGGCGTAACGAAGCCTGAGCTTGTATAATATTCTCAATAGCATTCTTCAAATTAAGGTTATTATCTAATCCTTTTTGAATTAATGCGTTTAATTTTTCATCTTTAAAAACACTCTGCCATGGCATATCGGCAATTGTAGTTGTATCGGCAGCAACTTCATCGCGGTAAAGTTTATCTGTCGAGAGTGTAGTTGGTCGTTCGTACTTTTTGGTAATCGAGCACGCACTTAAAAGTGCGGCTGCAATTACCATAAGAATATATTTATTTGAACTCTTAGTCATCTCTGTTTTAATTAAATTTTACTCTTTGTGAGCTTCTAATAAATGAATTTCCTCCTCATCATCGTCATCGTCATCATAACCATCTTTTGCCGGACCGCTTATTCTTTCCTGCAGACCTTGGAAAATGATAAATAGGACCGGAATAACAAATACTCCTAAAATGGTTCCGATTAACATACCTCCAACAGCTCCTGTACCAATCGATTTGTTACCAACAGCTCCTGCTCCAGAAGCAAACATCAACGGAACAAGTCCTAAAATAAAGGCGAAAGAAGTCATTAAAATTGGTCTTAAACGTGCTACAGCTCCTTCAATTGCTGCTTGTACAATTGGCAGACCTTTACGTCTTCTGTCTAAGGCAAATTCGACAATCAAAATACCATTCTTCGCCAGAAGTCCAATCAACATGATTAAGGAAATCTGCAGGTAAATGTTACTATTCAATTTGAAAATAATCGAGAACAAGTAAGCTCCTGCCAATCCAAACGGAATAGAGAATAATACCGCAAACGGAAGAATATAACTTTCGTACTGCGCACTCAACAAGAAATAAACGAAAACCAAACATAGAATGAAGATGAAAATCGTTTCACTTCCAGAAGCTAATTCTTCACGTGTTAAACCAGAAAATTCATAACCATAACCAGCCGGAAGATTTTCTGCTGCTACTTCCTGAATGGCTTTAATTGCATCTCCAGAACTGTAACCTGGTTTTGGTGCTCCCGTAATCGCAATAGAAGTAAACAAGTTAAATCTCGAAATAGATTCTGGTCCAAAAACCCTTGTCATTTTTACAAACTCAGTAATTGGTGCCATATTTCCTGCACTATTACGAACAAAGATTTTATTTAATCCTTGTGTATTTGTTCTAAACTCTGGAGCAGCTTGAATCATTACACGGTATTGTTTACCGAATTTATTAAAATTCGAAGCATACAAACCACCATAATACCCCTGCATGGTTGACAGGATCGTGTTTACAGACACTCCGGCATCTTTCGCTTTCGCTAAATTAATATCCATCATATATTGAGGGAAACCAGGATTAAAAGGCGTTGTCGCGTATTGTATTTCTGGACGTTCTGCAAGTTTAGCAAGGAATTCATTATTTACTTTAAAGAATTCAGAAGTCGTGTGACCACCTTTATCCTGTAATTGGAATTCGAATCCACCACTTTGACCGAAACCTTGAATGGTTGGCGGCGAAATAAAGAATATACTTGCCTCACGAATACCGCTTGTTTTAGCAAAAAGCTGTCCAATTACATCATCAACACTTAGATCTCGCTGATCCCAAGGATACAACTTTACAATAACCATACTGTAGGCACTACCCGCTCCTGCAGTAAAGTTCTGCCCTACAATTCGAAGTGTATTTCTAACTCCCGGGATAGTCTTGGCAATACTGTCTACTTTTTTAGCCATTATATCAGAACGCTCCATAGAAGCAGATGGCGGTAAACTAATATTCGCAAAAACAGTTCCTTGATCTTCCGAAGGAACGAAAGCAGACGGAGTAGTTTTCATCATATAAAATAAGGCAAGACCAGCTATCAAAATTGAAGCTAATACAATCCATTTTTTTACAGAAAGAAAACTTACTGAACGCTTATATCTTTCGGTTACATTATCAAATGCAACGTTAAATGAAGTGTAAAAACGCTGTAAATAACTTTTATGTTTATGATCGTCAGCATGTGGTTTTAGTAAAAGCGCACACAAAGCCGGGCTCAAGGTCAAGGCATTTACTGCCGAAAGAATAATCGCTACAGCCAGTGTAATACCAAATTGTTTGTAGAAAACCCCTGTTGATCCTGTAATAAATGTTACCGGAATAAATACCGCAGCCATTACTAAAGTAATCGAAATAATCGCTCCCGAAATTTCGTCCATTGCATGAATGGTCGCTTTTTTAGCCGATTTATATCCAGTATCTAGTTTCGCGTGAACGGCCTCGACGACGACAATCGCGTCATCGACCACGATACCAATGGCAAGGACCATCGCAAAAAGCGTTAATAAGTTAATCGTAAATCCGAATAAATTCAGGAAGAAGAATGTTCCCACAATCGCAACCGGAACCGCTATTGCTGGAATTAATGTCGATCTAAAATCCTGAAGGAAAATAAATACTACGATGAAAACCAATATAAAGGCTTCGATCAAAGTATGAATTACTTTTTCAATTGAGGCATCCAAATTTTCGTTGACATCCACCATAATGGTATATTTCATTCCTTTTGGAAAACTCTTCGCTGCTTCTTCAATTAATTTTTTAGAATTGATAATTACGTCACGCGCATTAGATCCAGGAGTCTGGCTGATTGCCATTGCCGCCGATTCTACACCGTTTGTTTTAATTGTTGACGAATAACTTAAAGATCCTAATTCAACTTTAGCAACATCTTTAAGACGAAGCATTTGTCCGTTTCCAACAGATTTGATAACAATATCCTCAAATTCCTGAGCACTTGTTAAACGTCCTTTGTATTTAATTACATATTGAAAAGCTTGATTTCCGTTTTCACCAAATTTACCTGGCGCTGCCTCGATATTCTGCTCTGCCAAAGCTGCTGAAATATCACTCGGAATCAATTTATATTGCTGCATTACATCTGGTTTAAGCCAGATTCTCATCGAGTAATCTTTTGCACCAAAAACGGTTACATCTCCTACCCCAACGACACGCTGAATCTGCGGTACAAGGTTGATCTTCGCATAATTTTGAAGAAATGTTTGATCATAAGCTTTATCATCACTATATAAAGAGAAAATCAATAAGTTACTACTCTGGCTTTTAGTTACCGTAACCCCAGCCTGAGTTACCTCTACAGGAAGTAAACTTGTTGCTCTAGAAACCCTGTTTTGCACGTTTACCGCTGCTAAATCTGGATTTGTTCCAACTTTAAAGAAAATTTTAATAGAAGCATTACCGTCGTTAGTTGCTGTAGAAGTCATGTAGGTCATGTTCTCTACACCATTAATCTGCTCCTCCAACGGAATAACGATACTTTTAAGTACAACGTCGGCATTGGCACCAGTATAACTTGCCGCTACGTTTACCGTAGGCGGTGCGATATCCGGATATTGGGAAATCGGTAACTCAATTAGGCCTAAAACACCTAAGATGACAATAATAACAGATATTACCGTCGAGAGTACGGGTCTTTGTATAAATTTTTTAAACATTCTTTTTTATTTTAAGTCAGCATAAACCGTTTCTGGTTTTTGATTTTGAGCTTTAATTTCAGTTCCTTCTTTTAAAGAAGCTACTCCTTCTAATACAATTTCGTCTCCTGCTTTTAAGCCTTCTGTTACTACATAATAATTTCCTGCTGCATTGTCAAGGATCGTAATATTAGCATTTCTAGTCTTTCCGTCTTTTCCTAAAACAACTGCGAAAATTTTATCCTGAAGTTCAAAAGTGGCACTTTGCGGTACAATTATAGCATCTTTCACATCAGTTGGAATTCTTACTGTAGTACTGCTTCCGCTTCTAATAATTCCTTTTGGATTAGGAAAACGAGCTCTAATATTTACCGAACCAGTTTCTGTATTAATCAATCCGTTTACGGTTTCAATATGTCCTTTTTCATCGTAAGCAGAACCATCTGAAAGCAGTAAAGAAACTGCCGGCATACTTTTGATTTTTTGAGCTAAGGAAGCTCCTGTACTATTGTTTTGAGTGAAATTTAAAAGCATTTTTTCGTTCATTGCAAAATAAGCATAAACATTACCAATGCTTGAAACCGTTGTTAAAGGTTCTGTAGTATTTGAACTTACCAAACTTCCTAAACGAAACGGGATAGAACCTACAACTCCATTTACGGGACTTGTAACTGTTGTATATCCTAAATTGGTTTTTGCATTTACTAAAGCAGCATTAGCTTGTGCTAAATTTGCCTGAGCCGACTCATAAGTATATTGTGCCGATTCTAAATCGTACTTACTAATGATTCCTTTTTCAACCAATGGCTTTACTTTATTTACAGCCAGTTTAGCTGCACTTAAATCTGCCTGCGCACTTTTAATACTTGCAGTTGCCGTACGAACCTGCTGCTCATATTCTGGTGCACTGATTTTGAACAAAGGCTGTCCAGCTTTTACAACTGCTCCTTCATCAACAAAGATTTTATCAATGTATCCTTCAACTCTTGGTCGAATTTCTATATTTTGCTGCCCTTGAATACTAGCAGGAAAGTCGCTGTTTAATGTAGCAGATTCCGGCTGTAATGTCACAGTCTTATACTCTTTTATCTGCGGTGCGCCCCCAGCCTGAGCCGATTTATCATTTTTACCGCAAGAAGCGATAACAATTGATGCTGCGAGAATACTTAAAAATGATTGCTTATTCATTGTGAAAAATGTGTAATTATCGATTATATGGATACAAAATAACTAAAATATTACAAGCGAAAATTTTCAAATAGACGAAGAGTAAGAAAGAATCGATAAAGGTAAGCTGACGACCGATGGAATTTTTTAAAATATTAAACAAGTGTTTAATTTTTATCTTATCGGCTCTAAAATGCTTTTTAGAGACTCTCAATCCGTCTCGGACGATTGCTCAAATTTTATGTCTAAATAAAATGTAATATTGCCTTTAAAATCACAAATTACAATGGCAACCAACTTTTTCAAACCCTATTTATTCACCGGTTTACACATTCTTGGATGGTGTTTATTAGGATATATTATGCTGTTCTACATTCCCTTAACTTGGAATGTTGTGCTTCCGTCAGCATTTTGGCTTTGGCAGAGTATTATTCTTTTTTTATTGATTGTTGTTTTTTATTCGACAGCAAAAATCATCGTTCCAAAAACAATTTTTAAAGACAATACTTCTCCATTTTTACTTTGGGCATTTATGGCGATTTTCAGCATGCAGCTGATTGCTTTTTTTTATACTTCTCAAACAGATCTTCACAATCAAATCAGCAAAGCTATTGGTTTTACAAAATACAGAAACCCTTATTTTGACAATTACGTCTTTACGCTTACGCTATTGGTTTTAGGAATAAGTACCAGCTGGGCAATGTTACAATACTGGCAGAAAGCCGCACAGCACAAACAGAAATTAGAACAGGATAAAACAGTTGCTGAATTGGCAATGCTGAAGGCACAAATCAATCCGCATTTTTTCTTTAATTCATTAAACAGCATTTATTCACTAACCTATACAAATATCGAAGATTCGAGAAATGCACTTCATACTTTAAGCCGTATGATGCGCTATTTATTGTACAGCACCGAAGGCGAACGAACAACTTTATTGAAAGAGGTTGAGTTTCTAAAGGATTTTATTGCTTTAATGAAACTTCGTGCCAACAGCAAATTGACTATCACCACGGAAATTCCCGAAAAATTACACGATTACCCAATTGTTCCGATGTTATTATTACCTTTAGTAGAAAATGCTTTTAAACACGGCGTTCATGCTACAGACAAAAGCGAAATACACATTAAACTTTCACAAAATGATACTGATTTGGAATTTGAAGTAGAAAATACTTTTTTCGAAAAAACAAAAGTTTCTGATGAGGGCGGAATTGGTTTAACAAATACCAAACGAAGATTACATCTGATTTATCCCAATCAACATTTTATCACTTTTGGAGTTACCGATCACGGAACATATAAAATTAAATTGAAAATAACTTTAGAGCAATGACCGTACTAAAATGCATAGCAGTAGATGATGAACCTTTGGCTTTAAAACTAGTAGAAACGTTTATACAGCAGACTCCCTTTTTAGAATTAATTTCAACCTGCGACAATGCTGTTGAAGCCATGGGATTGATTCGGGAAACAAAACCTGATGTCGTTTTCTTAGATATCAACATGCCCAACTTAACTGGAATGGAACTGGCAAGGCTTATTCAAGATCAGCCTGGCCCACTTCCCAAAATTATTTTTACTACCGCTTACAATCATTATGCGATTGAAGGATATAAAGTAAATGCTGTAGATTATCTTTTAAAACCTTTTAGCTACGAAGAGTTTCTTCGCGCTTCTACCAAGGTTTTACAATTATCTGAAGAAGCAAACAATCATTTTCAAAATATTGCAGCAGATGATGAATTTATCTTTTTAAAAGTAGAATATCAATGGGTTAGAATCTCATTAAAAGATATTTGTTATATAGAAAGTTTAAAGGACTACGTAAAAGTACATCTTGAAGATTCTCAAAAAGCTTTATTATCACTTATTTCACTTAAGGCTTTAGAAGAGAAACTTCCTTCATCAAAATTCATGCGTGTTCACCGCTCTTTTATCGTTTCTCTTGATAAAATTAGTGCCATCAGTAAGAACTCGATTTTTATAGACAAAATAGAAATTACGGTTGGTGAACAGTATAAAGAAGCTTTTAAAATAGTAGTCGATAAATGGCTGAAATAAATTAGAATTATAAAAATTATGGAAAAAAGATCAAATAAATATTACCTGACTTTAAGTCTTAAAGAATATGCAAATGGTGAAACAGAACCAGCAAAAGAGCTTGGGATCGAGTTTGACAATCACGATGAAATTTTCGGAATCATTGAAAAAATCAAAGAAAAAAACATTTTTGCAGACCAATCAGAAGCTGTTCAATTTGCTTTGGGATTAAAATTATTTAGTGAAATCAAATTAAAAAATCGCAAAAATCCTCTTTTTGACGAATTAAATGAAGTTTTTCCTATTTTTATGAAAAAACTCAAAAGCCTTTAAAAACTCCTTTAAAAACAAGGCTTTAGACTCATTTTACTTTTAAATGAGAATGTTAAATTTCTATTGAGATCAGATTTATCTAATTCTTCACGGCAATATTTTGAAGGGATTTTCCGTTAAAAATAATGCATGTCCCACTAGATGCTTTTCCAAAAGAAATTTAATTTTTTATTAGAAATTATTTTTCTTCAATATTACGGCTAAGTATTTAGGCAGATCTAAATTGAAGATATTACGGAGAATTTCATTTGAAACTGACCATTTCATTTTATGAATCTCTACAAAAGAACATTCTTTTTCGATTGTTGGATAATGCAAAAATTTATTTTTTAACCATTAAAATGAAAGCATTATGATAATTCAAAAAAGTATTTTTCTTCTTGCTGGAGTCTTAGCCTTAAGCAGCTGCTCCAACAATGACAATGACGACACCAATGTAGGACCAACTGGACCGCCTGTAGAAACTGGTACAGCAAATACAACTTACACTCCCGCATTTTCTGGACAAACTCGTGCAGGAAGTATTCAAACCACCACAGAAATCGAATCTAAAGTTATCACCAACGGTTTAAGCGCTCCTTGGGGAGTTGCGTATCTCCCTGACGGACGTCTTTTAGTAACAGAAAAAGCAGGTAACATAAAAATTGTCACACAAGCCGGAGTAATTAGTAATGCACTAACAGGAGTACCAGCGGTAAATCCAGCAGATCAAGGTGGTTTACTGGGTATCTGCCTCGATCCAGCTTTTGAAACAAACCGAATGATTTATTGGACATTTTCTGAAGCTGTTGCTGGCGGTAATATTACCGCAGTCGCTAAAGGAAGACTGGCAAATAACGATGCGGCAGTTGAAAATGTAACCGTGATCTATCGCTCTAACACACCAAACAGCAGTACACTTCACTACGGAAGCCGTGTTGTATTTGACAAAAGTGGAAATTTATTTGTAAGTATTGGGGAAAGATCTGTTTTACAAACACGTCCGCTTGCGCAAGCTGTAAACAGCAGTTTGGGTAAAATTGTACGTATTACAACGGGTGGTCAAGCAGCTTCTGGAAATCCAGCCTTTACACAAACTGGTGCTTTACCAGAATTATACACTATTGGACATAGAAATCCACAGGGATTGGCCATTCATCCTACAACTGGAGAATTATGGCAGAGTGAACACGGGCCAAGAGGCGGTGACGAACTTAATAGAATTACTGCTGGAGCAAACTACGGATGGCCGACTATTACTTACGGAATTGAATATGGAGGAGCCAAAATTGGCGATGGTATTACACAGCAGACTGGAATGGAACAGCCGGTTTATTACTGGGATCCAGTTGTTTCGCCAAGCGGTATGACTTTTTACTCAGGAAACCGTGTACCTGAATGGCAGAATAATCTTTTTATTGGTTCTTTAAGCGGGTCGCACATTGTTCGTTTAGCAATTAAAGACAATAAAGTAGCTGGAGAAGAAAGATTATTGGCCGGTGAAGGACAAAGATTTAGAGATATTACACAAGGAAAAGATGAAGCATTATACGCCGTTACTGATCAAGGAAGACTTTACAAAATTGATAAAAAACAGAAGTAAACTAAACTTGTTCATTTATATTAGCCAAAAACGCCCCAATTATGGGGCGTTTCGTATTTTATAGCGTATTAGTAATTAAGCTTTTGCTTTTCTTTTTACCGTACATCCAATTTCTTTAGTCTGAGTAACCGCTGGTTTTTGACCGCTTTTTAAAGATGCAATAACATCTTCGGCATATTTTACTTTATCAGCTTTATTTCCTTCTGGATCATTGTCGATTGCTCCAACATATTCTACAATATTTCCTTTTGAAGTTTTAGAAACGATGAAAATATGCGGTGTACGTTTTGCTCCGTACTGGTCAGTAATTTTTTGTCCTGGATCAAATAAATATGGGAAAGGATATTTTTTATCTTTTGCCAAATCCTGCATTTTTGCAAAAGTATCTGCTGTAGAAGCTTCTGGATCGTTTGGATTAATTGCAATTACAGGATATCCTTGTGGTCTGAATTTTTTATCTAAATCGATAATTCTCTGCTCATAACCAATCGCATAAGGACAGGTATTACAAGTAAAAACTACAATGTAACCTTTCGCATCTTTAAAAGTTCCAAATGAAACTTCTTTATTGTCTACATTTTTTAATTTGAAATCTGGTGCAGCATCTCCAGCTTTAAGAGTTGCTCCTGTCTGCGCCTGCGAAAGAAAAGCAGAAAACGCTAATGCCAATACTAGAATTATTTTTTTCATGGTTTACGGATTTTATAGTTTTTTATATTCAGTTAATAATTGTTCATAGGTAAATTCACTCTCGACAAATTTTCGCTTATCATTTTTTATAAAGAGAGTTGCAGGAATACTTCCTGACCAGCTTGGATCGATTCGGTCAATAAATTCCTGCGGACTGCTTTCGTTTAAAAGAAAAACTTCATTCTTCAAATTTTTTCTTTTTACAAAGGGAATTACGTTTGAAGTCAGTTTTGATTTAAAATCAAGGCTAACTAATAAAACAGCCAGTTTATCTGATTTGTATTCTGCTTTTAATTTTTCGAAATGCGGTAATTCTTTTATGCAGGGTGCGCACCACGTTGCCCAAAAATTGACTACAAAAGTACTGTCTTTTCCGTTTTTAATTCTTTCATTTAGTTGATCAATATTCAACAACTTCACATTTTGACTATAAGCCGAAACTGAAAAAAAACTAATTAGAAATATATAGTAAAAAGACTTGATTTTCATAAGAATAGAATGCTTTAGGATTAATTTGTACCTTACAAATATAAAGCAATGAAATCTTACTTTTTGTTAATAAAAATTTAATGGCTTCAAATACACATAACTGAAATTAATATACTGTGATTTTAATTTAGAGTTTGGTTCGTTTTCCTATATAGTAACTGTATTCTTTATCGAATGCATAGCCTCTTTCATCTATAACTTTAAAATGAAATTCATTCAAACTTTTGCTTTTAATTATTTTTACCTCACTGCTGATGGTTCTCACAAAGTAAGCAAGTTTATCATCTTTAGCAAAAAAGGCATTATCACATTCCAAATAATAAGTTCCATCCAAGCATCCTTCTAATATTTTAAATGTTTTGGGATTTGCGTCAGGAATTATTTTTCCTTTAAAGAACACGTGATTTTTATCCATTCCTAGATTTCCAATAAGTTCTGGATGAGGAATAGTAAATGAATCGATATCTACATTCTCAACCAAATTTATATCTCCAAAATATAATTTATGATCAACCTCAGCGTAATAATCATTTAAATATTTTGCTTTACTCCAATCAAAGGGCATTTGATCATTATGGCGGTAATAATTTCCATTTGAAAAACTATAACCCTTATCGATATCAATCACTTTAAAATCTTTTGGATCTGCATTTTCCAAAACGCAAAAACTACAAAACGCACTCTGTATGTAAATATGATTTTTATCTGCGAAATATACCGTAGATGCATAATCATCTGATGTTGCGGCGTTATTTGCAATAATCTTGAAGTTCTCGAAGTCAATAATTTTATAAAATTTCTTGAAGACTTCACTATCATAAAAAAGTATCAAATTATTGTCGATGATTTTATAACCATAACCTAAATCCTTAACCATACCATTTTTTTTTATTTGAAGCTTTTAATTTTTATCTAATGTAAAAATACGCAATTGATTGTAAGAGTGCAATTACTTTGCAACTCAATTTCTATGTTTTTATAAAGTTATAATTCGCTAAAGTTTCAATTATCATCTAGTCATGTTTTCTTGACTAATTGACTCGTGACATATTTCGGAGGAAATTTGTGAGAAATCTAAAAGTTCGAGAGTACACTTAATTTCTATGAAAATACTGTCGTTGTTGCTAATCTTGATTTACGGTACGAACTGTCAATCGCAAACGAATTTAAAAATGAGTGAAAATAAATCAAATCCTTTATTGTGCGATCCAATAACTGGAGTGTGTGAGATGCCTTTAAACGAAAAATCTCCTGAAACGACTTCTATACTAACTGAAAATAAACCTATAAAAATAATTTATTACACAGATCCTATTTGTTCTTCGTGCTGGGGAATAGAACCTCAACTTAGAAAACTAAAACTGGAATACGGCGATTATTTTGATATTGAATACAAAATGGGCGGTCTTCTTCCTGATTGGAGTTATAATAGCGGAGGCATAAGTAAGCCTTCGGATGTTGCTCAACATTGGGATGATGCTAGTTTACACTACGAAATGCCAATTGATGGAGATGTTTGGCTTGAAGATCCTTTAGACTCTTCTTATCCTTCATGTATTGCCATGAAAGCTGCACAGATGCAGAGTACAGAAAAAGCAATAAAATTTATGAGAATCCTACGGGAGAAATTATATCTCGAAAAGAAAAACATAGCAAAATGGGAAAACATTGCAGAAGCTGCAAAAATCGCCGATCTTAATATCGAAAAACTGAAAACAGATTACAATGGTGCTGCTGAAAAACTTTTTCAAGAAGATTTATATTTTGGAAAAACTCTCGGAGTCAGAGGTTTTCCCACTTTCTTTTTTGCTGATGAAAGCAATAATAAATTAACCGTTTACGGTTCTAAACCTTACACCACTTATGAAAATGCTTTACTGGCTTTATTTCCTGAAGCAAAAAAGAAAGCAATTGTAAAAGAAAACTCTTTATCTATTTTCGAAATATATCCTACGTTAGCACCAAAAGAATACGCAGTACTTCAGGACATTTCCCTTAACGAAGCAAAAATTATATTAGAGGAATTATATGAAAAAGGAAAGTTAGATAGAGTGTCTATAAAAAATGGTTCGCTTTATAGTAAGAAGTAATTTTAAAATATCCAAAAAGACAAAAACCAATAGATCTCACAGAAGCATTAAAATATCACTTTAAGCTAAATCATTATACACAAAAAGCCACAAGATAAACTTGTAGCTTTTTGTAAATTATTATCTAGTTACATTCAGATTTCCTCTAGAATTAATTCTGCAACGGCATCAATTGCTTGATTAATTATACTCTCTTGATCTCCGTCAAATACGAAACGTCTCGCTATTTCTTTGTCTGAAAACATAATATGAATAAAAATAGTTCCTACAGGTTTTTCATCGGTTTCGCTTCCGCCTGGTGTTGGAAGTCCGGTTAAGCCAACACAAATATCTGAATTTATATAGCGATAAAAATTCTGAGCCATAAGCGCAGTAACTTCTGCAGATTCAGCACTGAATTTTTCTATCGTTCCCCACGGAATATGAAGTAAGTCCTCCTTCATAGAAGAATGATAGCAGACCATCCCTCCTATTAAAATTCGTCCCGAATTAAAAACAGTCGAAAACTCATAAGACATTTTTCCAGCAGAAGCACTTTCTGCAAATGAAATCGTCAAGTTTTTATCTATTAAAGCCTCACAGCAGGCCGTAACTTTTTCAGATGCCATATCATTTCGATTTTAATTAAACCTTTATAAATCATATTACACCAAAAATAAATTGTTTACCTACTGCTGATCTTACATAATTTCTTACAATCATTATATTATAAGTAACTGTTAATTATGCAGCTATAAATAATTTTCTTGTAAGGACTTCCTTGTATGTCATTGCTAAATTTGTAAAACACGATATTTTTTACAAGCCTTTACAATTTCATTATAAGCCATTAAAATAAAATAGAACAATACGAACTAGTTATAAAAGAGGAAAGCCAAAGGAGAAATTATCCATTGAAATTCCTTGAGTAAAACAATAACCTTAAAAAACAGTATTATGGAAAAGCAGAACAACGATAATTATGGTCAATTCGATCCAGATTATATAGATCAAAATACTCTTGTAGATGGAACTTATTCTGTTGAAGATGAATACAAACAAGAGCTGAAAAAAAATGACGAAAGGGAATTCGGCGAAAGCGATCCTGATATTATTGATCAAAATACTTTGATTGATAACGATAATTATGCAAGAGATGAAGATCCTTATCAATATCAAGAAGAATTTGTGGAAGATTTATCTCATCCAGAGCAAGATTTTGAAAAAAATACCAATGTAAGATCGGAGAATATTCCAAATCAGGAACGTATTATCAATGAAGATGATGCTATTACAAATGATGATACAGAAGATGATCTAAATGACGAATATGATCCTGAACTAGATTTGGATCATGATGTGGAAAAAGGTGGTGATTTAGACAATGACGAAGAACTGGACGATTTTGACGCGGAACATTATCCGGAAAATCATCCTAGAGAATAAAAGACTTATATTTAAGGGTTTATAAAAGAATCGTCTATGACTATAGCAACTCAAATTGTATGGCTTTTTGTTTTAGCAATTCCAATTGCCTGCATAAGCTGGACTGTAACGCACGAAGAGATTTTTAGAGAACCACACGAATGGTGTGTCAATCGTTCTAAAAATGACAGGTTTTTAGTGTCAAGAAAATTTTTCTATCTGTTTACGTGCGAGTATTGTTTTAGCCATTATGTCACAATTGCATTTTTGATTCTTTGCGATTATAAACTTTTGTTAAATGATTGGCGAGGCTATATTTTGGCAGGGTTTTCTCTGGTTTTTATGGCAAATGCCTATATGAGTCTTTTTGCATTACTGCGTCAGGCAATCAAAAAAGAAAAGGTCGAAATCGAAAAAATTGAAAATGAAACCGATATTGACAAACAATAAGATTAAAAAAGTATAACTAAACAATTATTTTATCATGGAGAATTTAAATTTCATAGATCCATTATTACACGGAATTACACCAGAGAACAAATCGCTTAATCTTTCTGTAAAACAAATGGTGTGCGCTGGAGTTGGTGCTCTTATAGCTTCGGCAGTTTTGAAAAAAACAGGTCATACAAAAGCTAGTGCTGTTGTAGGAAGTATTGCATTGCCAATTTTAGCTTCAGCTTGTTATAAAAAATACAGCCAAGTAACTAAAGAAAAAATCGATGCTAAAACTAGCAGCGGTATTGAATACAATCACTAATTGTGAAAGTATAACTCATAAAAAAAGAGCACTAAATTAGTGCTCTTTTTTTATACCAAACTTTTAGATTAAAAAGGTAAAAACTTAAGAAATATTACCTTCTACCCAATTAAGGGCTTTGTTAAATTCAATTTTTTTGTAACCACGAAACTCTCCTGGAACAACATAACTAAATCCATTTGTAAAAGATATAATTTCATCTGTATCTGTAACTATAGCTGCGCGATTCCATTTTCCAAGATGTTTAAGTCCTAAAAGTGCATCTTGAAGCCAAGCTCCTGCAGTAAAGTTTTTAATATCTGTATCTAAAACTAACAAAAAATTAATTTCGTTTGTCTGTTTCACTAAATGTTCAACAGCGGGAATAACTGCTGTTAAGAAATCGTCTTTTGTTACTTCTGCCAATGCTCTAAAGGCAACAACGTTATCTGTAGTGTCAATTTGATGTATCATAATGCTTGTACTTTGAGTTATTTAAATAATTGAATTTAGAACTTAATTTTACTGCATTATTAGCTTCAAAATGTCTAAATCCAACTCAAATATACTGATTTAATGCATGTTAAAAGTTATATTTTTTCATTTGTTTCTTATATTTTAAGGATTAAATTTCTAAAAAAATATCGATTTAGATGGATAAAAATCCGCAGATTAAAATGGAATTAAGAGTGAGGATTTTGATTATAAGTACTCTTATTTTAATGTGCTTTATTATTAATTTTTCCTGTCAATAAATCAACTGTAAAATGATCCGCCGGAACTTCGTGCATAAATTTATTAAAGATGGTAAAAAACAATTTCATTTGCTTATTTAAAGGTTTTGAAACCTCATCTTTAGAATCTAGAAACAATTTTGATAAAACTTTATATGTCTTAATCCTTTTTTCTGCAACATCGGCAAAAGCCAGTTCGTCAGCACTTCTAAAACGGTAAAAATCAATTAGCAGGTCATTTCCTTTCCAGTTAAAATCTTTTTGGTTTAGATTATCTTGCTTTAAAATAAGTGCTGTTTTGCTTTCAGCTTCTTTCCATTCTTTCTCAAACTGGATTTTATTTTTGAGGATAACATCAAAATCCTGATTAGAATTCATGCTGGCTAGAACCAATAAATCCTGACCTGAAACATTCAAAATAAAATCCTTAAAAGCGGCAGGCCAATCGTCTTTTAGAAAACGCAGACGAACCAGTTCTTTCAAATGTAAATCGGTAAAATCGTGGTAATTTTTAGTTTTTAAAATATCAATATTCCAAATATCTTTTGAATTCTGACTTTCTAAAAATTGATATTCCATTTTATACAAATCAAATAGCTCGTTGTATCTCGGAACTTCATCAATTGTAATGGTTTGAATATCGACAATGTTATCTTTCTTAAAAGTCAATAATTTATAAGCCGGAATATAAGCCGCCAGAGATGGCGTTTGAACATTTACCAAAGTATTTCCTTTCTCCGTCGTTCGTACTCCCGTATCGTTAATATGCATATGTCCGCCAAAATGAAGCTGCAATCCTGCATCTGCAAAAACCTGTGCCACTTCTTCTACTGGCACTCTATTTAACTGCCATTTATTTGGTCCTAATAATTCTTTAATTTCTGCGGAAGCGTCATCATTAAAATCAATCATCGGAAAATGGCTGAAAGCAACCAAGGTTTTTCTTTGTTTTTCAGCTGCAGCTGCAATCTCTTCGACCCATTTTATTAAATGCTTTTTGTTCGAAAGTACATTATTATACCCCGTACTAGCTTCAGAATAACTTTTAGAATCCTTTGGATCGCTATCACTTTTCTTCGGAATATAAACATTCCCATCAATTGCCATCAACCAAAGTCCTTCAATGGGTTCTACAACATAACTTACGTCTGGAACTTCGTAACCTTTCGCTACTTCATAAACTCTATTCGATAATAAAGCACTTTCTGATGCTTTTGCAAAAGTGTAATTCTCGCTTGTGTATTTTGAAAAGGGAGTCGCCCAGAATTTATTTTTCTTATTCGGATAAAAACCAAAATCTTTCAAATTATCTGTAATTCCTAAATAACCCATTTTAGCAATATCGGCTGTAACAACAACAGGCTGTTCGATGTTTAAATTGGGCTTATAAATGCCTTCTTTGCTATAAATGGGCTGACTTTTACCTTCTTTACCTAAAAAATCTTCTTTCCCAGATTCCTGTGCAAACGGTCCAACTGGATCATGATTTCCTGTAGTAATAAAAAATTCTATTCCGTACTTTTTAGAATATTGTTCTAATATTTTGGCTAATCCGCGAACGTGAATCGGCTGTCCGTCGTCTGTGTAATCGCCTGGAAGCGCAACGTATTTTATCTTTCGTTTGGCGATATCTTCTAAAGCTGCCAAAAAAGCAAAGTAGTTTTCATTAAAAATTCGGGTAGAATGCAGCTGCGATGACATTGTTCGCACTAACGTATATTGTCCAGTCTTCGGATTTAGAACGCCTCGATAATCTGAATCTGAAAATCCGCCGAATAAATCCTGCAGATGCACATCAGATAAAAAGGCAATTTGCGTTCCGTTTAAATTTTGTTTCTTTTGCGCATGTAAAGAAACAACAGAAAGAAGTATAAATATTTTTATTAAGGAAGAAACTCGTAGGTGCATAGATTTGGTATCAAATAGGCGGTTTATAAAATTTACATTTTTTTTAAAAGAAATGCAATTTTATAGATTCTAATACTAAATCTGTTTATGCTATTGTTATCGAAAGATAATATTTTGGGTTTCTACAAATCAAGAAGTGTGCTCAACTCGTCGTAAGTATAAAAAAGCAGTGCGCCTTCTTCTTCTAAATCTGAATTATTATAACCGTTGGCAAGACCAAATACTCGAAATCCGCCATCTATTCCGGCTTTCACGCCTGCTTTACTGTCTTCCAGAACTATACAGTCACTTACCTCAAAACCCATTTCATTTGCGGCATACAAAAATATTCCAGGATCTGGTTTCCAGCTGTTAATTTGATAGGAACTAAAAATCTTATTTTCAAACTTATCCAATAAACCAGATGCTTCCAGATTAAGCCTGATTTTTTCAACAGGTCCGCTTGACGCCACGCAATACGCAATATTAAGTTTTTCGATAAATGAAATTACGCCTTCCATTGGTTTCACTTCTGTTTTAAAAGCTTTGAAACTTTTTTCGCGATATTCTGCTTCAAAAGATTCCGGCAGTTTTGCTCCAATTGCATCTTCGATATGACTAAAACAATCTTTTAAATTTCGACCATTAAAGTTGCGGTATGCATCTTCAATTTCCATTTCAAAACCATATTCAGATGCCATTTCAAGCAGTATTCCATTCCCAATTTTTTCTGTATCAACCAAAACTCCATCGCAGTCGAAAATAATACACTTCACTTCCATATTCTTATTTGCATTTAATTAATCTGATAAATGATTCAGATGATAAGAATGTAAATTACAAAAATTATCTCATTAAGAAAACAAAGAAATTAAAGTGAAGCCGAAATTTTAGAAATCATTTGAACAATAAAATCGGCTTGAGCAGGATTTATTTTTTTTAAGGCATCGTGCGTTTGAAACCATTCTCCTCTGTCGACTTCAGGGAAATTGGATAATTTTCCAGATTTTGGAGGCCATTCCATTACAAAATCATTGCTTTTTAGCAGCGTTTCATCAATTTCAAATTCAACCGCCCACGCATGAACAACTTTTCCAGATTTCAATTTTACATATTCTAGTTTTATGAAATCGCCATCGACCTCAAAACCAGTTTCTTCTTTAAATTCTCTAATTGCAGCATCAAGCGGATCTTCGTCATCGTCAAATTCTCCTTTGGGAATCGACCAAGATTCTAAATCCTTGTTTTTCCAAAATGGCCCGCCTGGATGAACTAAAAAGAAAAATACCGTCTTATCGATGAATTTATAGGCTAATATACCCGCGCTTTGTTTCATTGTATCATGATTTTAATATTTAAAGATAAGTTTAAATTATCAACTATTATGTTACTTATTCTCATTATCAACAAATTGTACATATTTACTCCCATTGCGTATTTCTGTTTACTTTTTGATTTGTATTTTTATGAAATAAAAAGCAGCAACAAAATGAAAAAACATCTTTTATTTACCGCAATTCTCGCAGCAAACTTTACAGTTCAGTCTCAAAACAAAACAATTACGGTCATTAATAATTTACCAGTATCCAGAGAATTTGAAACAGTTGAACTAACTAAAAAAACGCTCGGATTAAAAGCAGATGCCAAACTTGAAAATTATGTTGTAAAAGAAATCAGCAGTAATTCATTTCTTGAAACCCAGACTGTAGACAATGATGGTGACGGAATTATGGATTTACTTTTGTTTCAGCCCAAAATAAAAGCTTCTTCAAAGCAAGATTTTGAGATTTTAGTTGGTACGAATTCTTCTGCGTCCAAAGTCGCTAGCTGTTATTCACGCTTTGTTCCAGAAAGAACAGATGATTACGCTTGGGAAAACAACAAAGTCGCTTTTAGAACTTACGGTCCTGTGGCTCAAAAAATGGTGGAAGACAATATTCCAGGCGGAACATTAACCAGTGGAATCGATGCTTGGTTAAAAAGAGTAGAATATCCAATTATTAATAAATGGTATGAAAAAACCACAAACGGAACTGGAACGTATCATAAAGATACTGGAGAAGGTCTAGATAATTTTCAGGTTGGTCCGAGCCGAGGTATTGGCGGAATTGCTGTAAATGTGGGTGGTCAATATTATTTTTCTAAAAATTTTATCAGCTGGAAAACTATTACCAATGGTCCGATCCGAACGAGCTTTATTTTAACCTATGCTGATTGGGATGCGAAAGGCAATAAAATAACTGAATCGAAATTGATCAGTTTGGATTATGGAAGCCAGCTTTCTCGCTTCGAAGTCAATGTTACTGGAACTAAAACTATTGCTGCTGGACTGACACTTCATGATAAAAAAGGAACTACAGGAACAAATTTAGAAAAAGGCTGGCTGAGTTATTGGGAGCCTATTGATGATTCTGAAATTGGAATGGGTTTAGTAGCGCCAAAAGGTTCTTTAATTAGCTTTGATAATCATGTTAGCGATGAAAAAGATCTAAGTAATCTATATGGAAATATCTCTATAAAAAATAACAAAGCAATTTATTATGCTGGTTTTGGATGGAAAAAAGGAAGTCCGTTTCAAACTAAACAAGAATGGGAAACTTATTTGAGTGCTTTTGCTGAGAAGATTAATAATCCTTTGGTGGTGAAGGTTAAAAAATAGATTTCATTCTCATTTTTGTCATTTCGATCCCGAGGCTTCGGTGGAGAAATCTTCACAAGCGACTCTACGAAGTTTGGTGACTTTCTTTGTGGAGCTTCTTACGGAGATTTCTCTCCCGAAGCCTCGGGATCGAAATGACAAAATAGCGAATCACGCGTATTTAAATCATTTCCTAACAGGAAAATAATTCTCTTTCAAAATAATTTCTAAGGGAATATAATGTGTACGTTCAACATCTTCCTGAAGAACTAGTTTTTTATACAAATAATTAATCCCCATATAACCTTGGTCTTCTGGTCTTTGGTTGATTAAAAAATCGATTATTCCTTTGTTTAAATATTCGATATTTTCTTTCAACAAATCAAAACCAATAATGCGGACACCTTTTATATTATTTTTTTCTAAAAATCCAGCTACAATATAAGCTCTGGAATTTGGTACAAAAATGCTGCTTACACCAGAAAACATTTCCAAACTCAACTGATCTATTTTGGAATCTTTTAAAGTGACTTCTGAAAATTTAAAATTCGTCAATTCGTTATGATCTTTAAAATAAGAATAAAATCCATCGATGCGTTGTAAGTATACCGAAGTACTTTCAATTTCTCTCGTAATTTTAAAAATCAAAACCTGTCTCTCATTTTTCACTGCAAAACTGATTAATCTTCCCGCTAAATAACCGCTCTGAAAAGCATCTTGCCCTACGTACGCATGTTCATTTCCTTCAGAAATATTAGAATCAATCATTACAACTGGAATATTCTTCTTTTGATATTCTTTTAAAAACTGAACAGAATCTTCATAAAATATGGGCGCAAATAATAAACCGTCACAATCAAACTGCATTACTTTTTGAACAGTTTCTTGAAATGAGATCAGATTATAATCGTAGAAAAAATAATCCAATACAATTCCGAATTTGCTAAACTCTAAAGCCGCTTTTTCAATTCCCTCAACCTGACTTTTCCAATATTCCAAGGTTTCAGACTTTGGAAGAAAAACTGCAAAATGAAATTTTTTGTTTAAAGCCAAGTTACTTGCCAGTATATTTCTTTTATAACCAAATTCCTCAATTATAGCATTAACCTTATCCACAGTTTCCTGCGCCACTTGTCCGCGATTGTGTATAATTCTGTCGACTGTTCCCGGCGAAACATTCGCTAATTCCGCAATTTTCTTAATTGTTATGATATTGATTCTTTTTAAGTTAAAAAAATAAAAGCAGTGCAGTAAATTTAATTTATTTTATTAAAAATAAGTTGTTTTACACTTCATTTTACATACATTTGTAAAATACCGTGTACGCACACGCAAATATACACATAACATTAAAAAAACAATTCTTTTTTCTGTTAATCAACTAAAATACACGATTAAAAACTAAATAATATCTAACCAAATGATAGTAGATTCACTACATAACGCAGCAAAATATTACGGCCTGCATGCCAATTTTAAAAAAGCCTTTGATTATGTAAATCAAAATGATATTTCCAATTTGCAAGAGGGCGCTTTTGAAATTAGCGAAGGTTTAAAACTAATTGTAATTGTCGGACAAGGAAATACGAAAGAAGAAGCCGTGAAAGGTTTTGAATGCCACGACAAAAACATAGACATTCAGATTTCAATAAAAGGGCCAGAAACTTTTGCCTGGAAACCGAGAGAGAAATGCGTAAACCCAAATGGCGATTACAGCGACGAAAGAGATGTTCGATTTTTTCATGATGCGCCAGACACTTTCTTTCAATTGCAGGAAAAACAATTTGCCATATTATTTCCTGAAGATGTACACACTGCAATGATTGGCGAAGGTGAATTGAAAAAAATTGTAATTAAAGTAAAAATATAAGCCATGAGTACAATTCAGAATTCTATTGATGTGATTATAAAACAAGGAATGCTTCCCTTATATTTTAATGCTGATGAAAATAAAAGTATCGCTGTTTTAAAAACACTTTACAACGTGGGAATTAGAGCCGTGGAATATACAAGCAGAGGTCCTGAAGCTCTTTCTAATTTCAAGAAATTAATTGAAATTAGAAACACTGAAATGCCTGGAATGCTTTTAGGAATTGGTACAATTAAAAATTTAGAGCAGGCTGAAACCTATTTCTCGGCTGGAGCTAACTTTTTTATAAGTCCGGGTTTTGTTCCTGAAGTAGCTTCATTTTTAATTGGTAAAGAAGTCTTATACGCGCCTGGATGTATGACCCCAACTGAAATTATTGCTGCTGAAAATGCCGGAGTTCAATTCATCAAACTTTTCCCTGGAAATATTTTAGGACCAGACTTTATGAGCGGTATCAAAGATGTTTTTCCAAACTTAATTTTTATGCCGACTGGAGGTGTTGATACTACCCGTCAAAGTATTGAAACTTGGTTTAATGCCGGAGTTTCTGCTGTGGGAATGGGAAGTAAATTAATCAGTAAAAAAGTTATGGAGTACGAAGCTTACGATACAATCGAAAAAGAGACTAAAAGAGTTCTAGATCTGATTGGAACAATAAGAGGTTAAGTTTTCAAATTCCAATTTTTGAAATACCAAATTCCAATTAAGAACTTAAAAATTAAACTAAATATTAATCATACTTTATTTTTCAAATTGAAATTTGGATTTTAAAGTATTGCATTTTAAACAACTAAATAATGGATTCAATATTCAATCTAAAAGGCAAAATTGCACTTATAACAGGCGGTGCTGGAGTATTAGGAAGCAACTTTGCAAACGTATTGGCTAAACAAGGTGTTGTTGTTGGAATCGTTTCTCAATCGCTGGAAAAAGCGGAGAAAACTGTAGAAAACATAGAAGCAAATGGTGGTCAGGCATTTGCTATTCAAGCGAATGTTTTAAACAAAGAAGAATTAGAAAAGGCAAAAGATTTTATCGTAGAAAAATACGGTCGTCTGGATATTCTAATTAATGCTGCCGGAGGAAATATGCCTGGCGCGACAATTCAGCCCGACCAGGCTATTTATGATATGAAAACGGATGATTTACAAAAGGTTGTCGATTTGAATATTATTGGAACTATGCTTCCAACTCAGGTTTTTGCGGAGCTTTTTGCTAAGCAGAAATCAGGAAATATCATTAATATTTCATCGGCATCGGCACAAAGACCTTTGACTAGAGTTGTAGGTTATTCGGCTTCAAAAGCGGCAATTGATAACTTCACACAATGGATGGCAGTTGAACTGGCTCAAAAATATGGCGAAGGAATTCGTGTAAACGCTATATCTCCAGGATTTTTTATTGGAGAGCAAAACCGCGCTTTATTATTAACTCCAGAAGGAAAACTAACTCCACGCGGCGAAAAAATCATCGATCATACACCAATGGGAAGATTTGGAACACCAGAAGATATCGATGGTGCTTTATTGTTTTTATGCAGCGACATGTCAAAATTCGTAACTGGAACAATCTTAAAAGTAGACGGAGGTTTTGCTGCTACTAGTATTTAAAAAATAATTCTCAAAAATAATACATATTAAAATGGAACAAACATTAAGATGGTTCGGACCAAATGACCCTGTTTCTTTACAAGATATTGCACAAACGGGAGCAACCGGAATCGTAACTGCATTACACCATATTCCAAATGGAGAAGTTTGGAGCATCGAAGAAATCATTAAAAGAAAAGTCGAAATTGAACACGAAAACGGCGACCCTAAAAAAGGTGCTTCTGGTTTAACTTGGTCGGTTGTGGAGAGTATTCCGGTTCATGAAGACATTAAAAAACAAACTGGAAATTACCTTCAATACATTGAAAATTATAAAGAAAGCATTCGAAATCTGGCTTTATGCGGCATAAAATGCATCTGCTATAATTTCATGCCGGTTTTAGACTGGTCAAGGACTGATTTATCGTACACGGTTGAAGACGGTTCAAAAGCTTTACGTTTCGATATTAATGCTTTTGCTGCTTTTGAATTGTTTATTTTAAAAAGACCAGGCGCAGAAAAAGAATATTCTGAAACTCAGATTCAAAAAGCAAAAAGCTATTTTGAAGCCATGACAGATGAAGATAAGGTAAAATTACAACGTAATATTCTAGCAGGTCTTCCAGGTGCCGAGGAAGCTTATACCGTTGAAGATTTCTTAGTTACTTTAAGTGCTTATAATCATATTGACAGACAGGCTTTAAAAGATAATTTATTTTACTTTTTACAGCAGATTATTCCAGTTGCCGAAAGCAAAGGTGTCTTAATGGCAATTCATCCAGACGATCCTCCTTACCCAATTTTAGGTTTACCAAGAGTAGTAAGTACGGAAGAAGATTTAGTCGAATTAATGGGTGCAGCTCCTTCTCCATCAAACGGATTTACAATGTGTACAGGTTCTTATGGTGTTAGAGCCGATAACGATTTACCTGGAATTGTAAGACGTCACGGCGATAAAATGAATTTTATTCACTTAAGAAGTACACAAAGAGATGAAGAAGGAAGTTTCTACGAAGCCAATCACCTTGAAGGTGATGTTGATATGTACGAAGTGGTAAAAGCAATTTTAGAAGTCGAAAAAAGAAATAACAGCAAGTTACCAATGCGTCCAGATCACGGTCACCAAATGCTGGACGATTTAAAGAAAAAAACAAATCCGGGTTATTCTGCTATTGGCCGTTTAAGAGGCTTAGCAGAATTGAGAGGACTTGAATTGGGAATTAAGCGATCTTTATAATTTGCTTGCCACGAAGGCGCTAAGACGCGATTTATTTTTAAGCCACAGATTAAAAGGATTAAAGAGATTTTTTTACGCAGATTTGGCAGATTTAAGAAGATTATTTTTGAATAAATTATCTGCTTAAATCTGCGTGAAAGAAAAAACTTCGCGCCTTCGCGCCTTCGCGGCAAGCAAAAAAAACTAACTAACCACACAACCACAAAAAACCATGATTCGTCTAGCCATAACTATCTTTTGCAGCCTTGTTGTAAATATTACAATGGCGCAGGAATTACCCAAAATTCTATCTCAAAAAACCAATTACCTTCCAGATTTTAGCTATGCAGGTTATCATCTTGGAGAAAGCAAACTTCCAGAAAATGAAGGAAAAATTATTAACGCAGTTGATTTTGGCGTAAAAGCAAATGATAATCTAGACGATTCAAAAGCATTACTCAAAGCTTTACAAGCAGCAAACGCAGTCGATGGAAATGTAATTTTACAATTACCCGCAGGCCGAATTATTCTAAGCGATATTCTCTACATCGAAAGAAGTAATTTTGTGCTTCGCGGTACAGGTTCCAACGAAAAAGGAACTGAAATCTACTGCCCAAGACCGATGATGTATCTAAAAGATCCTGAATCTCTAGCGGAACTTCGCGAATACCTAACCTCTTTTGATAAAAGACAATGCGAAACCGAAAACAATATTGACTTACCTTTTTCGCAATATGCATGGTCGGGAGGTTTTATCTGGACACAGATTCCGAATGAACGTGTGAAATCTTATTTGGATAAATATGAGCCCGAACCTAATGTGTTAGCAAAAGTCAGTTCGGGAAAAATGGGCGAATTTATCATCAATGTTTCTCAATTGAATAATTTAAAAGTCGGCGATATTGTCGAATTGCAGTTGTTCAATAAAGATGGGGAAAACGGCGAAATTATAAAAGATTTATATCAAGGCGCAAAAGTCAAACCTGGTTCGCATCATTGGAAATTTCCAAAACTTCCAATTGTCAGACAGCAAGTTGAAATCGCTAAAATATATGGTTCTAAAATTACTTTAAAAACACCTTTAACCATTTCGATAAAGCCAAGTTACCAAGCACAACTCGTCGAATGGAAACATTTAAATGAAGTCGGAATCGAACATCTTAGGTTTACTTTTCCGGATATTCCGAGAGTCGCGCATCACGTTGAACCGGGAAATAATGCCATTTTCTTAACACGCCTTTTTAACAGCTGGGTAAAAAACGTCAAAATTACCAATGCAGACAGCGGTATTCTAGCCGAAGAAGTTTCTAATGTAACCGTTCAGGATATCATTACAGATGGACCACATTTATCACATTATACCGTAACTTTGGGAGGCGTTCATAATGTTTTAGTCAAGAACTTAAAAATACACAATAAAGCAATTCACCCGTTGAGCTTCAATACTTTTTCTACCAAAAATGTGTATCAAAATTGTGAGATTTTTGAAGACGCTCTTTTAGACCAGCATTCGGGAGCAAATCATCAAAATTTGTTTGATAATATTACTGTTCATATTACTGCTGATAAAAATAACAGCTTTTATTTATTTGGCGGCGGCGGTGCTGATTACTGGAAACCATCGCACGGACCTTTCAGTACTTTTTGGAACTTAAATGTTCAAGTTTCAAACCCAGATCAGGCTAAACCTGTTTTATTGTACGGAATGAAAGACGGTGCTTTCGCCAGAATCATTGGCGTCCACGGAAATACGAAATTTGAAATCAAATACGATGTCGATCCTTATATTGAATTTTTGAATACGGAAATAGAAAAAATTCCTTCGCTATATGAATATCAATTAAAAAAGCGATTAGAATAATTTCAAAAAGTCATTAAAAAACAAGGTTTTACTTGTTCATTCTAATCATTAATTAAGAATAGTTTGTCATTTCAATCCCGAGGCTTCGGGAGAGAAATCTTCGTAAGCTGCTCCGTATAGGATGTTGCCAATCTTTGTAGAGCTACCAGTGGAGATTTCTCCTTCGTCGAAATGACATAAAATGAGAAAAACCTTTGAACCTTTGCCCCTCTGAACCTCTGAACCTTAAAAAAAAACGCTATGAAATTCAAAATAGCTCTTTTGTTTATCGTATTTATCAGCGGAAATTTGTTTTCCCAAAATAAATACCGTCTTAAAAACATTTCTACGACCGACGGGCTTTCCCAGAGTTCTGTTATTGCCATTCATCAGGATAAATTTGGGCAGATGTGGTTTGGTACGCGTGACGGATTGAATAAATACGATGGCAGCCGATTTACTATTTTTAGAAATGATACCAATGATAAATCGTCTATCAGCAACAATGATATCTTGGCAATTGAAGAAGATAACTCTGGAAAAATCTGGGTGGGAACTTACAATGGGTTAAACTGTTATGATCCTGTTTTGAATAAATTTACAAGATATCTGCATACCAAAGCCAATCACACCATAAGTAATAATGCCGTTTGGAGCATTCGGGAAATTGGCGGCGAAATGTGGTTTGGAACTTCAAAAGGATTGACGATTTACAATAAAAAATCTGGATTATTTACTTCGGTTTTCCATTCAGACGATGATGCTTCTACCCTTCCGAGCAATAATATTTTAAGTATTCTAAAAACCAAAAGAGGCCAAATTTGGATTGGAACCACAAAAGGTTTATGCCAATTAGTAAATCGAAAAAATGGTAAATTTCAATTTAAAAATTATCCGCTGAATAATTTTGATTTATTAAATGTGCAGTCGGTTATTGAAGATAAAAATGGTAATTTATGGATTGGAACAAAAACTAAAGGTCTATTAAAATTCGATCAAAAACAGAAATCTTATGTTTCTTTTTTGGATAATGAAAAGTTCAAAGAAATTAATACAGACATTCGATCTTTAGCAATTGACAATCAAGGTTCTTTATGGATTGGGGCTTATGACGGAATCTATATTTTAGGTTTGGATAAAAGTCTGCAGAAAATAAATAACAGTAATAACAGCAACGGAATCGACAAAGTAAAGTCACTTTTTAAAGACAAAAAAGGTTCTATTTGGATTGGCTGTTATTATAAAGGAGTCAATCTTTGGGACGTTTCCAATGTCAATTTCTCTAATTACAATCAGAATTCAAAAAAGATTCCGTTGAGTTTTGATGTCGTGAGTTCTATCATTGCTGACAAGAATCAGAATATTTATTTTGGGACAGAAGGCGGCGGCATTACCATCTATAATAAAAATACAGAAACCACAAGCTACATCAACAGCAAAACTGGCCAAGGCAATAAGAATGACATTAAATCGATGTGCCTTTCTGACGATCGTATTTTATGGATTGGTACTTTTTCTAAAGGATTATCTGCTTACAATACGATTACGAAAAGAATTGAAGACAATCGAATTGCTTCAGATTTAACCGATTTATTGAAAGAAACCGGCGTATATTCTCTTAAAACAGAAGGCAGTATTTTGTGGATTGGAACTTTTGGAAAGGGATTAATTCGCTATAATACAACAGATAAAACGTTTCAGCTAATTGGAAACGACAATACAAAATCTGTTTTTCTGACCAATAATATTATCCGAACTATTTTAGTCGACAAACAAAATTTTCTTTGGATTGGAACCCAAAACGGACTGAACCGCATTCCTTTACGAAATTTTAGTCCGAAGCAATATGCAATTCAGCATTTCTTCTACGATCATTCCTCTTTATCCGGCGATGATATTTTGACTTTGTTTCAGGATTCTCAAAACAAAATCTGGGTTGGAACAAAAGCAAAAGGACTTCACTATTTTGATGGAAAAAAATTCAACCGTATCAATCTCAGAATTGGAAATACTATAATAACTTCTATACATTCTATTTTAGAAGATGATGATAAAAACCTATGGATCAGCACCAATCAGGGAATTATCAAATACAATACAAATCAAAAAAACATTGTTATTTACGATCAAAAAGATGGATTGGCAAGTAATGAATTCAATGATAATTCAGCTTTAAAATTAAGTTCAAATCAATTTTATTTCGGAAGTCCGTCTGGCGCGACTTATTTTGATGCATCCAAAATTTCCTTAAATCAATATGCGCCGCAGGTTTTAATTACCGATTTAAAAATTAAAAATGAAACCATAAATCCAGGCGATTCAGCTGAAATTTTAGAGAAAAGCATTGGTTTTACCCAAACAATTACACTGGATTATGATAAGGCCAATTTCTCGATAAACTTTGCGATTCCAAATTACATTCGATCCAAAAACAATCAATACAGTTACCGTTTAACGGGTTTGGAAAACAACTGGACAATTACAAAAAATTCAGAAGCCAACTTTGCCATTCAAAATCCGGGAACTTACACTTTTGAAGTCCGCGGTGCCAATAACGACGGCATTTGGAACAAAACTCCAACAATACTTACCGTAATTGTAAATCCAGCTCCTTGGCGCAGTATTTGGGCATTTTTGGTGTACGGAATTATAATTGGTTTAGGATTATACGGTTTGATTTGGATCATGAAATCGAAAGCCAGATTGAAACAAAAACTCGAATTGGAATATCTGGAAAGCAAACGTGTAGAAGAAAACAACCGTGCAAAACTGGATTTCTTTACCAATATTTCGCACGAATTCAGAACGCCTTTAACATTGATTTTAGGTCCGTTACAGCAAATTCTGGCCGATTATAACGGAACGAACGAAATGTACAAAAAGCTTTTAGTAATTGAAGGTAGCGCGAATCATTTGCTAAGCTTAATTAACAGATTAATGGATTTTAGAAAACTCGAAAACGATCAGGCAACGCTGGAATCTGCAAACGGAAACATTGTAAAATTCACCAAAGAAATCTTTTTATCGTTTATAGAATATGCCAAAGACGGCGGTTACGAGTATACTTTTGAATCTGATGATGAAGAAATTCTGGTTTATTTTGACCGATACAAACTCGAACGTGTTTTTTATAATTTGATTTCGAATGCGTTTCGATATACACCAAAAGGCGGTTCAATCAACATTAAAATAAATCACGACCAAGATAATCTTTTTATTGCTGTGGAAGATTCTGGAGTAGGTATTTCGGAAGAACACATCGATAAAATTTTTGATTTGTTTTTTGAAATTCCGATGCACAATCAAGTTCAAAAAAACTACAATAAAGGAACTGGAATTGGACTTTCGATTGTAAAAAACATTGTAAAACTGCACAAAGGAAATATTGATGTAAAGAACAAACCAACTGGCGGTGTTATATTTAAGGTTACACTTCCGCTTGGGCGAAACCATCTTTTAGACAGCGAAATTATTCCCGATTTTAAAATCAGTGATGATATTGCACAATATACTGCACAATTAGAACCATCGGAAGTAATCGAAAACGAAGACCTAGAAGATTTAATTGTAAACGAAGAAAAACAAACGATTTTAATTGTTGAAGATCACAAGGTTTTGAGAAAATTCATGAAAAACCTGCTCAAAAAAGAATATAATATAATTGAGGCCGAAAACGGAAAAATCGCTTTTGAAAAAGCACTAAAATTTGTTCCAAATTTGATTATCAGCGACGTTATTATGCCAGAAATGGTAGGAACAGAACTTTGCTCGAAAATAAAAGAAAATCTTAAAACCAGTCATATTCCTGTTATCCTTCTGACTTCCAGATCATCATTAGTTTATAAATTTGAAGGATTGGAAAGCGGTGCAGATGATTATATCAGTAAACCATTCAATTTAATGGAATTCAGACTTCGCGTTAAAAACATTTTGAACACTACTGAACGTTTAAAAATCAAATTTTCAAGCGAAGACAATTTTATTCCGTCAGAAATCACAGTTTCTTCTTTGGATGAGGAGTTATTAAAAAAAGCATTTAAAATTGTAGAAGAAAATATTTCAAACGAACAATTTGACATTCCGTTCTTCTGTTCAGAATTAGGTGTCAGCCGTACCATGTTATTTCTCAAAATCAAAGCTTGGACCAATTGCACACCAAACGAATTCATTCACGAAATAAGATTAAAACGCGCTGCTCAATTATTAGAACAAAACAAACTAAATGTTTCAGAAGTGAGCTATAAAGTCGGATTTAATAATCCGAAATACTTCAGCAAATGCTTTCAAAAAAAATATGGAGAAACGCCGTCGCAATATGCAGATAAATTTTATAAAAAGTGTGAAATGTGAAAAGTGAAATGTCAGATGTCAGATGTGAAAATTTGAATTACTAGATGTGAACATCTTTTACTTCTTACTTTTTACTTTTTACATTTCACATTTCACATTCCCACATTTCACATTTCACATTTCACATTTTCACACCATACATAAACAATCCGCATTTTTAAAGGCTTAAAAAAGGGTATCTGTATTTTTAGATACCCTTTTTTGTATTTCTATTTCTTTTTTGGCTTCTACATTTGCCATATGAAAATCAAAAAAACAAACTTCTTATTACTGCAGATTCTGTTTGTCATTGTGATCATCGGAATGAGTTTATTGCTTTTCTACTTTATCTAACTTATTAACCTTAAAACCAAAAAATGAATGTTTACAAACCAAAAAAACAAACCGTTTAAATGGTGTTTACTGGTATCTTTTTTACTGGTAAATTTCATGATGAATGCGCAGGAAAGAAAAATTACCGGAAAAGTTACTTCGAGCGAAGATTTACTCGGACTTCCTGGGGCGAATGTCTATATTAAAAACTCATCTGTCGGTGCATCTGCAGATATGGACGGAAATTATACTGTTATTGTTTCAGAAAAAAATGCTGTTTTAGTTTTCAATTTTGTCGGATTTCAAACCGTCGAAATTCCAGTAGGAAACAAAACTGTTATCAATGTAAGCTTAAAACCAGATACAAAAGCTCTTGAAGAAGTAATTGTAGTGGGTTACGGAACACGTAAAAAAAGTGATATTACTGGTTCTGTATCTTCTGTAACAGCAAAAGAATTAACTGCATATCCACTTTTAAATGCAGAACAAGCGTTGCAGGGTCGTGCAGCGGGTGTTTCTGTAATGACTAATAATGGTGGTGAACCCGGTGCTCCAGTGAAAATCAGGGTGCGTGGCGGCACTTCTATTAATGCCAGCGGTGATGCACTTATTGTAGTTGATGGTTTTGCAGGTGTTTCGATGCCGGCGCCTCAGGATATTGCCTCTATTGAGGTTTTAAAAGATGCTTCGGCTACTGCAATTTACGGATCTCGAGGTTCAAACGGGGTTATCATGGTAACGACTAAAAAAGGAAAACCAGGAAAACCTGTTATTGAATTTAGTAATTCTACTTCGATACAATCGGTAAATAACCAGCTGCAATTATTAAACGCCGATCAGTTTGCAGCGTACAGACAAAGTTTCACCACGCATACGCAAGGTCCAGCAAATTCAAACTGGCAGGACATAATTTATCGTGACGGAATGATTTCGAATACACAATTGTCATTCTCTGGTGGTTCAGAAAACGTGAGATATTATGTTTCTGGAACTTATTTCAACCAGAATGGAGTTGTAATTAATTCAGGAATTGACAAATACACAATTGTAAGTAACCTGGAAGCTGATTTGTCTCCAAAATTAAAAGTCGGTTTAAATACTTTTACAAGTAAACAAAACAAAGAAGGAATTATCAGCCAGACAGGAGCTGGAGGAACTGGTGCAGCGGGCGTAATTGCGGCGGCGTACAGATTTATGCCCGACAAAGGAATTTACAATGCTGACGGAACTTACACGACAACAGCTCCAATTGGAGATGATATTGACAACCCTTACGCTACGGCAATGGAAAATATTCTGGAAACGGTTTCTATAGTAAACAGAAATAATTTCTTTGCACAATATCAAATTACAAAAGATCTTGACTTTAGAACTACTTTAGGTTTAACCGATAATAATTCGCAGACAGGAAGATTTATTCCTTCGACTTTAATTGCTGGAAAAAATATCAAAGGAGAAGCTTCTGTAAACAATACCAGATTTTCTTCTTTCCTAACAGAAAACTATCTGACTTTTAAACGTGAAATTATTGAAAAAGGAATTTTGACAGTTCTTGGCGGCTATTCCTACCAAAAAAATAAAAATGAAAGTTCGTATGCTGCTTCAAGAGGATTTTTAACCAATACCAATTCGTATAGAAATTTAGGCGCTGGGACTGTGTTTTTAAAACCAGATTCTAATTTATCTGAAACGGAATTAATTTCTGCTTTCGGAAGGTTGAATTTTGATTATGACGATAAGTATTTACTAACTTTTACAGCCAGACGAGACGGTTCTTCAAGCTTTAGTAAAAACTACAAATACGGAACTTTTCCTTCTGGTGCAATTGGATGGAACATAGGAAAAGAGAATTTCCTAAAAGACAGTAAAACGGTCTCTAATCTAAAATTAAGAGCGAGTTATGGAGCAACAGGAAATCCTTCAATTGGCGCCTACTCTACTTTATCGCGATTCTCTGAAATTTATGATGTGAGCGGCGACGTAATTGTAAATGCGGTACAATTGACTTCTTTGGATAATCCGAATTTGAAATGGGAAACTTCTTATCAGCAGGATTACGGAATTGATTTAGGTTTGTTTGATAACCGAATCAGTATTACGGCTGATTATTATAAAACAATTACCAAAGATCTATTGTTTAACAGACCATTACCTGGAATTTCAGGAATTGCTTCGCAGCTTCAAAACGTTGGAGAATTAGAAAATAAAGGATGGGAATTAGGAATCAACACTAAAAACTTTATTGGTGCAGATTTTACTTGGTCAACAAACTTTAATATTTCTTCCAACAAAAATAAAGTACTAAAACTAGCTGATAATAAAGACCTTTTGATCAATTCTGCTCCAGGTCACTTCCTAGCAACAGAGTCTCAAATCTTGCGAGTTGGCCAGCCGGTTGGCTCTTTCTTCGGATTTATTTATGATGGTGTAATTCAGCAGGGAGAACCAGTATTGCCAGGAAATTTTGAAACTGTGGCCGGAGGCGAAAAATTCAGAGATGTAAATGGCGACGGAAAACTGGATTCTCAAGATAAAACAATCATCGGAAATCCAAATCCAGATTTCATCTTTGGATTCAACAATGATTTCACTTATAAAAATCTGGATTTGAATATTTTCTTCCAAGGTTCTCAAGGCAATCAAATCTTAAACTATACTTTGATGGAACTGGCTTCTGGAAATAACAATGCTACAACGGAGGTTTTAGATGCTTGGACACCAACAAATACAGAAACAAATGTTCCTGCAAATGCTGCCAGAACCAAAAGAATCACTTCTAGATTTGTTTATGATGGAAGCTACATTCGTTTGAAAAACATCTCTTTAGGATACAGTTTAGATGAAAAAATTGTTTCGAAAATGGGATTAAGTAAAGTTCGTTTTTACATCAGTGCACAAAACCTTTGGACGATTACAGATTATCCCGGTTCAGATCCTGAAACGAATTACTTAAACGACACCAATTCAAGAAGTAATACCAATTTAGGATTGGATTATGGAGGATATCCCAACGTGAGAACATTTACAGCAGGATTTAATGTAAAATTTTAATCTAAAACCACTATGAAAAAATATATAGCTCTTCTTTGCTTAGGAACAATGACTTTCTTCAGTTGTTCTGATCTGGAAGAAAAACCAGTAGGAATTATTCGCCCAGATAACTTTTTTAACAATACAGACGATTTACAGGCCGCTGTAAACGGAGCCTTTGCCAATATTGCCCACAATAATTATTGGGGAAGAGAATTTACAATTGCCCTAATGCTTCGCGATGACATGGCAGATATTGGCGACAGAACCACACAGGCTGCGCGTATCGATGTAAATGATATGAGTATGAACGATACAAATGCGCTTGTGGCAAACTTTTGGCCGCAGTCGTATGTAATAATTACCGCAGCCAATCAAGCGATTGAAGGTGCTAAAAAAACACCAGGCGATCCTGCAAAAGTAAATGCTATAGTGGCTCAGGCATATTTTGCGAGAGCTTTTGCTTATTATCATTTGGTACGTCTTTTTGGAGATATTCCGTATATCGATTTTGTTGTAAATGATGTGGCGCAGGTAAATTCCCTTAGTAAAACAAAAGAAGCAGATGTTTACCCAAAAATCATTGCCGATTTAGAATTTGCAAAACAATGGCTGGAGGATAAACCAAAAGTAAAAGCAGTTCCAGGAAAAGGTACAGCAGCAGGTTATTTAGCTTCTGTATACCTGACTTTAGGCAATTATCAAAAAGCATATGAGGAAGCAAAATTTGTTATTACAAACGAAGCTAAATTTGGTTTAGGCCTTGATGCTGATTTTCAGGATTTATTTAATGCCACAAAAACAGCTTCATTAAAAGAGCCACTTTTTACAATCGATTTTAACAACTTAACCTCTGGAAATTACGGTCAGGATTATACGGCGTTTTTTACTGGTTCATTGAAAGATGACAGTTACAGCTACGGACAAGGATTCTCTGTTGCCGTTCCTTCTTTAAAAGTATTTCAAACTTGGGATCAAAGAGATTATAGAAGAGCTGTAAGTTTTGATACGATTATCAGAAAGAAAACTGGTCCAGGCGGTTCATTGCAAGTTTATCCTTCAAGCGATAACGAAAAAGCGCCGCGACCGCACATTGCCAAATATTTCCGTTTCCCAGGAAAAGCAGGTGCAAACGGAAGAACTTCGCAGCACAATTATATTACAATGCGTTTTGCAGAAGTTTTATTAACGGCTGCCGAAGCTTTAAATGAAATCAATCCTGGAACAACTGAAGCTGATGGCTATGTAAACCGTGTTCGTGCAAGGGCGAGAAACAAAGCTGGAAAACTGGTTTCATTTCCTGCAAACGTTACACCTGGATTGTCTCAGTCAGATTTCAGAAAAATGGTTATTGACGAAAGAAGATTAGAATTAGCGTTTGAGTACATCAGATGGTACGATATTAAGAGACTAAAAAATGGTCCTGAAGTATTTGGTCAAAATGGTTTAGAACCGCATGCTAATTTTGATCCAAACAGAGATTATCTATGGCCATTGCCAGGAACAGAATTGGCTATTAATCCGAATCTAAAACCAAATAATCCTGGTTATTAATATTGCACGCGGATAAAATGGATTTGCTATCGCAAAAACGCGGATAAACGGATTTTTTTATTACGTCACGCGTAATTGGTTTCCCGCAGATCTTGCAGATTTAGCAGATAAAGTAAAAAAAAAAACTGCCAAATCTGCCAAATCTGCGAGAGAATAAAATCCGTATAAATCCGCGTTTTCGCGATATCGAATCCGTCCAATCCGCGTCAAAATATCACAATATATATTATTTTAATATGAAGAATGTCAGTTTCATTTCTTTAATTCTTGGGTTTGCATCGCTTGTAACAGCGTGCAAGCCCGGAATTAATCCTCAAGTAAAAACAACCTCAGCAATTACACAAAAATTGGAAACGCGTTACAAAATGTTACTCGATTATCCAGTCGATTCGATGTCTATGCCGAGAAGTATGAATATAAAAACTCTTGAAATTCGCAAAGTGCCGTCGAAAGATTGGACAAGCGGTTTTTTTGCTGGAAATCTTTGGCAATTGTACCGACTTACAGGCGATTCAAAATATAAAGAACAAGCTCAAAAATGGACTCCTTTCAGCAAAAAGGAAAGTGTCAACAGTAATTCGCATGACGTAGGTTTTAAAGTGTTTTGCAGTTTTGGAGAAGCTCTAAAAGTGGAAAACAAGAAAGAGTACGAAGCGGTAATTATTAAAGGCGCTGAAACTTTGTGCATAAGGTTCAATCCAAAAGTGGGTTCGATTCGTTCTTGGGATTTTAACAAGGAAATTTGGGATTATCCTGTAATCATTGACAATATGATGAATCTGGAATTACTTTTTGAAGCTTCAAAGTTATCTGGAAACAATAAATACCGTGATGTAGCGATTCAGCATGCCAATACAACTTTAAAAAACCATTTTAGAAAAGATAACTCTTGTTATCATGTTATCGATTATAATCCAACAACTGGCGAAGTCAAAAAGAAAACTACGCTTCAAGGCTATAATGACGATTCGGTTTGGGCGCGCGGTCAAGGTTGGGCCGTTTACGGATTTACGATGTCCTACCGTTACACAAAAGATCCTGCCTATTTAAAACAAGCCGAAGCGACAGCAAAGTTTTTTATGACAAATAAAAACCTGCCAGAAGATGGAATTCCGTATTGGGATTTTAAAGATACGAGTATTCCAAATGCAGCTCGAGATGTTTCTGCCGCAATGGTTATGGCGTCAGCATTATATGAGCTGTATGGTTATACTAAAAATGATACTTATCTGGCTTTCGCCGATAAAATGATGGCTTCTGTACAAACCGATAAATACATTTTGGACACCACAATTAAAGCGCCTTTTCTTTTTGACCACAGTACAGGAAACTGGCCCAAACACGATGAAATTGACGAACCAATAATCTACGCCGATTATTATTTTCTAGAAGCATTAATAAAGGTGCAAAGGCTCAAAGGTTCAAAGTAACAAAGGTTTTGAATCTTTGAATCTTTGAGCCAGAAAACCTTTGAACCTTTGTAACTATGAACCTCTTTAACTATGAATAAACCGAATAAAACTTTTTCAATTTTTGCGCTTTTTGTTTTGTTTCAAATTTGTCTGAGCAGTTTTGCTCAGACAAAAAGAAACATTAATGACAACTGGCTTTATTTAGAAAACCATACTTCAAACCTCAACGAAGCCGAAAAAGCTTCAAACTGGATTTCTCTTAATTTACCACATACTTGGAACGCCGAAGATGCAACGGATTTATATCCGGGTTACAGACGCGATGCCAGTTGGTATCAGAAGAAATTAGACATTCCACAAATCGATAAAAACCGTGTTTATTCCTTATATTTTGAAGGTTCAAATGTTACCACAAAAGTATATGTAAATGGAAAAGAAGCTGGTTCGCATATTGGCGGATATATTGGCTTTTCAATAGACATTACCAACTTTATCAAAGAAGGAAATAACGATATTTTTGTACGTGTTGATAATAGCTATGATATTGAAATTATCCCGTCTCAAAAAAGTGATTTCTTTATTTATGGCGGAATCACGCGCGATGTGTGGCTGGTTTCAAAGTATAAAAATCATATTGAAAATTTAAAGATTTCAACTCCAGAGGTTTCTGCCAAAAAAGCTTCGGTGCAAATTGTTTCTACTTTTGTAAATCCAGATAATTCAAAAGATTTATCATTGACTGTAACTTTAAAAAATCCGAAAGGGAAAAAAGTGGCAAGTAAAACAGTTTTAGTTTCAGATAAAACTTCAACAATCACTTTTGAAAACATCAAAAATCCAGAACTTTGGGATACCGAAAAACCTAATTTATATAAACTAAGCGCTGTTTTATCAGAAAAAAATCAAATTAAGGACAGTGTTTCTGAAAAAGTAGGTTTTAGATGGTTTGAATTTAAAGATCATGGTCCGTTTTACCTTAACGGAAAACGTTTGCTAATTCGCGGTACACATCGTCATGAAGAACAAGCGGGAGTTGGCGCCGCTATGAGCAACGAACAGCATTGGGCAGACATGAAATCAATCAAAGAAATGGGTGCTAATTTTGTTCGCTTAGCACATTATCCGCAAGATCCTGAAATATATAAAGCTTGTGATGAACTTGGCCTTTTGATTTGGGATGAACTGCCTTGGTGCCGTGGCGGAATTGGCAACGATGTCTGGAAAACCAATACCAAAAACATGCTGGAAGAAATTATCAATCAAAATTACAATCATCCAAGTATAATTATCTGGTCTTTAGGAAACGAAATCAACTGGCTTCCAGATTTTCCTGATGGAGATAATGCAGATAAAACCAATGTTTTTTTAAATGAACTAAACGAAATTGCTCATAAACTGGATCCAACTAGAAAAACGGCTATTAGAAAATATTATGAAGGATCGCATATTGTGGATGTTTTTTCACCTTCGATTTGGTCAGGCTGGTATTCTGGAAGTTATAAAAGCTACCAAAAAGCAATTGATGTTTACAAAAAAGAATACAAGCATTTTATTCATGCCGAATATGGCGGAGACAGTCATGTTGGCCGTCATAGCGAAAATCCAATTACAGGCGAAAATGTAATAAAAGCTGAAGGATGGGAAGAAGCTATTGTACAGACTAAAATCGCCAACATTGCTCAAATTGGAGATTGGAGCGAAAATTATATAGTTGATTTGTTTGACTGGCATTTGCATATATCCGAGAATGATCCAACGTTTGTGGGAAATATTCAATGGGCATTTAAGGATTTTGCAACGCCATTACGTCCAGAAGATGATATTCCGTATATGAACCAAAAAGGATTAACAGACCGAAACGGATTTCCAAAAGATGCGTATTATGTTTTTAAAAGCTATTGGGCAAAAGAACCTTTCGCTTACATTGAATCACATACTTGGACAGAGCGTCAAGGTCCAGAAAATACGCCAAGAACCATTAGTGTTTTCAGTAATTGCGAGAAAGTAACTTTATTTCACGACGGCAAATCATTGGGAGAAAAACAGCGAAATCTTTCCCTTTATCCTGCTAATGGTTTAACTTGGGATGTTAATTTTTTAAAAGGCGAAAATACTCTTCTTGCAATTGGTAAAACCAAAGATGGCAAAACGGTTTCTGATACTATAGAAGTGAATTACCGTTTCAATAAAAATGACACGGCCTCTTCTTTGCAATTATCTTCAGAAAAACTGAAAAACGGTAATTATCTGGTAACAGCAATCGCAATTGACAATAATAATTTACGCTGTCTGGATTATGAAGCAAGTGTTTATTTTCAATGTATGAAAGGCGGTAAAACGCTAAAAAATCAAGGAACGCCAACGGGAAGTGAATCTATAAGAATGGCAAACGGAAAGGCTTCTATTGAAATTGTTCCAGACGGTTCAGGCAATCCGATTGAAATGACGGCACTAAATCAGAGTTTTAAAGGGGAATATTTGAAGATTTCTGTTGAGTAAAAAGATTCTGAGATGCTAAGGCACTAAGATTCTAAGTTTTTTTTAATCTAATTGTCATCCTGACAAAAAAACTAGTAAAAAAAACTTCGTGCCATAGCGTCTTCGTGGCAAAAACACAATTACAAAACAAATTATAATACAATGAAAAGACTATTAACCACATTACTCCTTACCTATTCCTTTCTGGGATTTGCACAAAATTTAATCTCAAACGTTCCAAATCGAAATATCACTTCATTAAACGGCGTTTGGAATTATATTATAGATCCTTATCAAACGGGATTTTACAGCTTTCACCTTGACCAGTACGACAAACAGGAAAAACCAGCAAAAGGAGCATTTTTTACGAATTACCACGCTCAAAACAAACAGGAATTGGTAGAATATGATTTTGATAAATCACCAACCATTACTATTCCAAGCGATTGGAATTCGCAGGTTACGGAACTGAAATATTATGAAGGAAATGTATGGTTTAAAAAGTCTTTCGATTATAATCTGGCAGCTAACAAACGTCTGTTTTTATATTTAGGGGCTATCAATTACAAAGCTGATGTTTATTTAAACGGAAAGAAACTAGGAACTCACGAAGGCGGTTTCACACCGTTTAATTACGAAGTGACTACAATTGTTCAGCCAAAAGACAATTATTTGGTTATAAAAGTGGATAATACGCGCCATAAAGAAGATGTTCCAACTGTAAATACCGATTGGTGGAATTATGGCGGAATTACTCGCGATGTCACTTTAATTGAAGAAGAATCTTCATTTGTAGAAGATTATAACATTCAGCTGAAAAAAGGGAATGCGAATATTATTTCAGGTTTTATTAAAATCAATAATTTAGAGGCATCAAAAAATCAGATCTCGATTTCTATTCCTGAATTAAAAATCAATTACAAAGGAAAAGCGGATAATAGCGGAATTTTAAACTTTGAAATCCCAGCCAAAAAAATCTCTTACTGGTCGCCAGAAAATCCGAAACTATACGATGTAACCGTTAATTTTAACGGACAGAAATTAAACGATAAAATTGGTTTTAGAACAATTGAAACCCAAGGAGACAAAATCTTATTAAATGGAAAACCAGTCTTTTTAAGAGGAATTTCTATTCATGAAGAAAATGCAAAAGGCGGACGCGCAAATTCTGAAGAAGATGCTTTACGTTTATTGAATTGGGCAAAAGAATTAGGCTGTAATTATGTTCGTCTGGCGCATTATCCGCATAACGAAAACATGGTTCGAGAAGCTGATAAAATGGGGCTAATGGTTTGGGAAGAAATTCCGGTTTACTGGACAGTTGAATTTACCAATAAAAATACCTACCAAAATGCCCAAGATCAATTAACGGCTGCGATTACAAGAGATAAAAACAGAGCAAGTATAGTAATTTGGTCTATGGCAAATGAAACTCCAGTTTCTGACGCGAGAAATGCTTTTATCACAAATTTGGTCAATCATACAAAATCATTGGATAATACAAGATTAATTAGTGCCGCTCTATTAACGCATAACGGAAAGATTGACGATCAAATTGGCAAATCGCTTGATATAATTGCTTTCAATCAATATTTAGGCTGGTATGGCGGTAACTTAGAAAATGCTGAAAAAACATTCTGGACTACGCCATACAACAAACCAGTTTTCGTTTCTGAGTTTGGAGGTGATGCAAAAGCGGGTTTTCATGGAGAGAAAAACGAACGCTGGACAGAGGAATATCAGGAATATTTATACATTCAGAATCTAAAAATGATTGAAAAGATTCCACACCTAAGCGGATTAAGCCCTTGGATTTTAGTTGATTTTAGATCTCCAAAACGTCTTCTTCCAGGTATTCAAGATGGATACAATCGTAAAGGTTTAATTTCGAATAATGGTGAAAAGAAAAAAGCGTTTTACATTATGCAGAAGTGGTACGCAAAAAAGAAAAGTGAATATTAAAACACAAAGTTTATTTGTAGGAACGAAAATAAAATTATATTGTAAAATCTGTTATCAATTCATTAACAAAAAACAAACTGTAATTATATGATTTTTCTTCATTATTAACTTACTTTGTAGTTATTCTAAAAATTGTAATCCTATGAAAAAATTAAGTTTATTGGCAGTTACTTTATTTGCTGCCTTTACAGTTCAAGCACAAGATGTAGTAAAATTTGCTCCGCTTGATGCAAGTCCAGTTGACATTTCTTATTTCCCAAACAAAGCGGTAAAATTCAAAAAAACAGATAATCCAAATCCAGTTGTCAAAGTTATTTACGCAAGACCTTCTGTAAAAGGACGTACAATTTTTGGAGATATTGTAAAATTTGGAGAAGTTTGGAGAGTTGGTGCTAATGAAAATACAGAAGTAAAATTCTACAAAGCAGTAACAATTGGAGGTAAAAACATTCCAGCAGGAACATACAGCTTATTTGCTATTCCTGAAAAAGATAAATGGACTATCATTATCAACAAGGAGCTTGATTTATGGGGAGGATATGCTTATGATCAAAGCAAAGATGTTGTAAGAGTTTCAGTTCCTGTTAAACCAGTATCTGATGTAATCGAAGCTTTATCAATAGCTTTTACAACTCAGGGTTCTGTTGCTAACTTAGTTATAGGATGGGATAAAACAACTGTTGAATTACCAATTACGGTAAAATAGTTTTTAATGATATATGCCGCGAAGGCACAAAGTCGCAAAGTTTTTTAAGCTTTGCGACTTTTTTTTGGGCAAAGTAACCCCATTTTTGTCATTTCGACGAAGGAGAAATCTCCACGAGAAACTCTACAAAGATTGGCTTATTATTGCGGAGCTGCTTGCGAAGATTTCTCCTTCGTCGAAATGACAAGATTGTGTGATAATCTGTCGAAAAAAACTTTACTAATCTTCTGCTTTGTAAGACTTTTTCATAACACAAAAAAGTCCCTTTAAGATTGTAATCTCAAAGGGACTTTGCAATTGTTTTTTATGCTTAAACCTTTACAGTTTCTATAATTTTATCGAGCGTTATTGGCAAATCACGGACACGTTTTCCAGTTGCGTTAAAAACGGCATTTGCAATTGCAGGTGCCATTCCAACTAAAGCCGTTTCTCCGAGACCCTTTGTTCCCATTGGATTACTGATTGGGTCCTTTTTGTTTACGAAGAAAACTTCCTGCTTTTCAATATCTGCATTTACTGGAACGTGATAATCAGCGAAATTATTATTGATTGGACGGCCAAAACGATGATCGATTTCTAATGCTTCCATCAATCCCATTCCAATTCCTCCTACTGCACCGCCGTACATTTGTCCCGCAGATGTTTTTTGATTGATAACCGTTCCGATATCGGCACAGGAAACAACATGGGCTAATCGTATTTTACCCAAATTCGGATTCACTAATACTTTTACAAAATGCACTGAAAATGAATAAATAGAATATTTCTTAGCTTCCTCTGTACCTTTCGATTGGTTTTCAACTTCTATTCCTTCTAATTTATTAGCAGTAAGTAATGAAGTTAAATCAACCTTTTTGGAACTGTCTTTTTTAGAAGAAATCACACCATTTGAAAAAGTCAAATCTGTAATCGCAATTCCTTTTAGAGATGGATTTTCACTTGCCAGCCCAAGCACCTTGCTTATTAATAAATTACAGGAATCATGAACTGCAGAACCTACAGATGAAGTTGTTGCAGAACCTCCCTGCGTTGGACCTTTTGGCAGTCCGCTTTTTCCCATTTCAATTATGACATTTTCTGCCGGTACTCCAGTAATTTCAGCGCCAATTGCAGTCATCATCGTTGCCGTTCCCGGCCCCATATCGTTTACACTGCATTGAAGTACCAAATTTCCATCAGCTAAAAATTTAGCTTTTACAGCTGTTGGATTTCTGTAACTTCCAAAAGTTCCAGTTCCCATTCCGTAGCCCACAAGCCAGTCGCCTTCTTTCACAGATCCAGGTTTGTTTTTACGGTTTTTCCAGCCAATACGTTCCATACCGCCTTCGTAACATTCTAAAAGATATTTACTGCTCCACGGTTTATTTTGTTCCAGATCTTTTTCGGCGTAATTCAGTTTTCGAAATTCAATTGGATCGAGATTTAATTTATGCGCCATTTCATCCATTGCAGATTCTAGTGCAAAAGAACCTGTTGCCTCGCCTGGACCTCGCATCCAAATTGGTGTACAAGTATCCAAAGGTACAATGCGATAACGCGTAGAAACATTCGCACAATCATAAATAAATCGGGACATGTTTACAGTTCCTTCCATAAAATCCTCATAGCTGGATGTCATCGCAACGGCTTCGTGTGTTAAGCCAGTTAGTTTTCCTTCTTTAGTTGCACCTAAGCCCATTTTTTGGATGGTATAAGGTCTGAATCCTACATTGGTAAACATCTGTTCGCGGTGCAGAACTAATTTTACCGGACGATTTAGTTTTTTTGCTCCAATTAAAGCTGCGATTTCATAAGGCCAGGTGTGTAATCCCATTCCAAATGCACCTCCAAGATATTCAGAATGCACCTCAACATCTTCAATTGGTACTCCAAAAACTCCGGCAACACTTTTACGAGTGCCTTCAACACCTTGGCTTTTAGTATACAAAATAGGTTTATTTCCATCCCATTTTGCGATAATATTGGCAAGTTCCATCGGGTTATGAACTTCGGTTGGAATGGTATATTCTGCTTCTAAAACAACCTGTCCATTTTTATATCCGTCATGTTCACCGCGATGGTAGTCATTTCCTTTATCGGTTTCAACTTTTTTCTCTTTATCTGCTGCTTTTTTAAGTTCGGTCGAATGTTCTTCTTTTAGATAATTGGCTTTAATTAAACTTGCTGCATACTGCATACGCTCAAAAGTATCAGCAATAACCAATGCAATCGGCTGATCGTAGTACAAAACCGAATCATCTTTAAAAATCTGAAGCGGCTGACCAAAATTATGTTTGTCTTTCGCTTTTTGATAGCCAACAGGTTTATCCACATTTAAATGTGTAATGACAGCCAAAACTCCAGGAGCCCATTCTGCTTTTTTAGTATCAATGGTTTTAATTCTTCCTTTTGCGATCGTACTTCCAACCAAACACGCATATACAACACCAGGCGTTTTATATTCGGCAGAATAAGTTGCAGAACCTGTTACTTTAGCAAATCCGTCAACTCTATTAATATTACTTGTCTTGCTCATAATCTAATTATTTTGATGCTGCTATTGTAAGTGCTTCTGTTATCGAATTGGCTCCGAGTGTTAATTTAAAATCATTATCACCATAACCTCGCGCGCCTCTCATTGCTAAATCTGCTGCCTGTTTAAAAATCTCTTCTGAAATTGTTTTCCCTTTCAAAAATTCCTCTGCCTCAGTTAATCTCCAAGGTTTATGTGCCACACCGCCCATAGCAAGTCTGACATCATTAATTTTATCATTCTTAAGATCTAAAGCCACAGCAACAGAAACCAATGCAAAGGCATAACTGCTTCGGTCACGTACTTTTAGATAATGTACATTTTTAGTAAAATTATTATCCGGAATTTCAACTGAAGTAATCAATTCTTTATCTTCCAAAGTATTGTCTTTTTCTGGCGTATTTCCCGGCAGACGATGAAAATCTGTGAATTTAATTTGTCTTTTCCCTTTTGGACCTTCCACCAAAACATTCGCGTCTAATGCTGCCAGCGCCACGCACATATCGCTTGGGTGGACAGCAATGCAGCTTTCTGAAGCTCCAAAAATTGCGTGCATTCTATTGACACCGCCAATAGCACCGCAGCCACTTTTAGGAACACGTTTATTACAAGGCATATCAGTGTTGTAAAAATACGAACAGCGAGTACGCTGTAACATATTACCGCCAACCGTTGCCATATGTCTTATTTGTTGTGAAGCTCCTGCTGCCAAAGCCTGAGCCAGCAAAGGATGTTTTTCTTTAATTGCTTTATCTTCGGCAACCTGACTATTTTTGGCTAAAGCTCCTATGGAAACTTTTCCTTTTAAAAATTCAATCTGTTTTAAATCTAAAGCTGTAATATCTACCAGTTTATCTGGAGCCACAACATTCTTTTTCATTAAATCAACCAAGTTTGTACCGCCGGCAATAAACATCGCCTCTTTTTCTTTCTTGATATTTGAAACAGCAGATGCTGCTGACAATGCTCTTATGATCTGAAAATTCTTCATATCTCCTTTCCTCCTTCCTTCACTTCAGTTATAGCGTCAACAATATTGTGGTAAGCACCGCATCTGCAGATATTGCCGCTCATATATTCACTGATTTCTTCCCTGCTGTTAGCATGACCTTCTTTGATACAGGCAATCCCAGACATAATTTGTCCTGGCGTGCAATAGCCGCATTGAAAACCATCATTTTTGATGAAAGCTTCCTGCATTGGATGTAGTTTTTTTCCCTTTGAAAGACCTTCGATTGTCGTAACCTGTGCATTTTGCTGCATCGAAGCCAAAGATAAACACGACAAAATTCGGGTTCCGTTTACGTGAACCGTACACGCACCGCATTGTCCGTGATCGCATCCTTTTTTAGTTCCGGTAAGCTGCAATTGTTCTCTTAACAAATCCAATAAAGTTGTTCGTGGTTCGATGTTAAGATTGTGCTTTTTGCCATTTACTTCGATAGAAAGCGGTACTGTCTCCAAATATTCCGCGATTTTTTCATCCCATTTATTCTCGGATGCCATTACCAATGAAGGCGGTGCCAAGGCGAGAGCGGTAAAAAGTCCTGATTTTTTTATAAAGTCCCGGCGGGAATTGGAGTCTTCCACACTTACTTTATTCGGATTTGTTTTTTTAGAAGCCATTCAATCTATCTTTTAAATTAGCGAAATCACTTTTGGGTATTCTAACAAATTTAACAATCTTAATTCACAAAAAATTATAAAATTCAAACATTACGCTTATTTAGAATAATTACAATTTCTCTTTAAAGTTTAACCGCAAAGAGCGCTAAGTTTTTTTTTTGATATAGATTATTTAAAAAAAGCTGAGTCCGCAAAGCTTAATCAATCTCAGCTTTGTGAACTTTGTATTTTTATAAATCCCTCTACTTATTAAACCTTTGCGGACTCTGCGTTAAAACAGACAGATAGATTTATACATTTTTTTAATTTTAGGAATTTTCAAAATTGTATTTTTACGAGAATAAGTTAAAATTATGTTTCAAAACCAAAATATTTATCTGGATAATAATGCTACAACTCGAGTTGATGAACGAGTTCTAAAAGCTATGCTTCCTTATTTTACAGATTTTTATGCCAATTCGACAAGTCAGCACATTGCGGGATTAACCGTAAAAGAAGCCGTTGAAAATGCCGCCTGGCAGACAGCAGATTTAATTAATGCAGATGCAGAAGAAATTATTTTTACTTCTGGAGCAACAGAAGCAATTAATTTAGCGATCAAAGGTCTGGCAGATCAAGATCGAAAACACATTGTTACAATTGCTACTGAACACAAAGCTGTTCTTGAAACTTGTGCCTTTATGGAAAATATAGGTTTTACAGTAACATATTTACCAACTAGCTCTGATGGTATTTTAGACATTAAACTTTTAGAAGAAATAATATCAGATAAAACACTGGTTTTCATTGGAATGTTTTCCAATAATGAAACAGGTGTCATACAAAATACAAAGGAAATTTCTAAGATTCTGAAAGCTAAAAATGTGCTGTTTTTTTGTGATGCTACTCAAGCCGTCGGAAAAATTCAGGTTGATGTTAAATCTTTGGAAATTGATCTTTTAGCATTATCAGCTCATAAGTTTTATGGTCCAAAAGGAGTTGGTGCGCTATATATTTCGGCGAAAGCCAAACTAAAATTAACTTCACAAATACTTGGCGGAGGCCAGCAGCGTAAATTACGAAGCGGCACACTAAATGTTACTGGAATTATTGGTTTAGGTAAAGCGTGTGAATTAGCTGTAAATGAATTGAAAGAAGATCAATATAGAATAGAATCATTACGAAATAAATTAGAAGCAGGATTACTTCAGTTTGAGGGTTCCTATGTAAATGGAAATACTCAAAACCGCATTTGTAATACTTCAAATATATCTTTTCCAGGTGTGAACTCAGAACAACTTATTATGGCTCTAGGTACTATTTCGGTTTCAAACGGAGCCTCTTGTTCGGCAGTGACTTCTGAGCCTTCCCATGTTTTAAAAGCAATGGGATTATCGGATGAAGAAGCTTTGAGTTCGATTCGGTTTAGTTTGGGAAGATTTACTACCGCGGAAGAAATTGATATTGTTATTGATCGTGTGCTTTTTTTGGTTCGTGAACTTTCGTCGAAAACATAAGAAGTATTTTTTTTCTCGCAGATTTTGCAGATTAAGCAGATTTTAATCTTTTAATCACTCTATAAAAAACTTTGCATCTTTGAACCTTTGAACCTCTGCAACTAAATCATCGAATCAACTTATCGTAATCTTCTTCGGTATCAATATCAATATTTCCTTTTTCGAAGATAATGGAAGCCGTATCTTCAGCATACTTTTTAATGATTTTTTTTGCGCCTTCCTGCCCTTTCAATTCCAATAATTCAGGAAAGTATTTTTTATGAAATAATACTGGCGTTCCTAAAGTTTTGGAATACGCAGAGGCTACAATCGCTTTTTGTGTTTTATGATATTCATTTATAAGATTTTCAAATATTGAAGTCGTTACAAAAGGCTGATCGCAGACTGCAAAAATGCATACTTCACAATCGGGATTTAAAAGCAGTATTTCGTTTAAACCTTTCACAATTGAAGACGACATTCCTGTTTCCCAATCTGAATTGAAACATAACGTGATTTCAGAAGAAATAAGTTCTTTTAAAACACTTTCACTGTTTGCGCCTGTTACGACTACAACAAACGAATTTTGAACTTTAGAAGCTTCTAAAATTGTATTATCTAGAAGCGTGGTCTCTTTGTACTGCAATAATTGCTTTGGGCGCCCTAATCTCGAAGAACTTCCTGCGGCTAAAATTACAATACCTATTTTATTTTGGAACTTATTTTCCATAATGAATTTCATCATGAATTTTACCTGACTTATATTTTAAAGAAGCTCCCTGTCTTTCAGTAGAAAATGCTTTAATTTCAGATACGATAGAAAGCGCAATTTCTTCTGCTGTTTCAGAACCAATATCTAGTCCAATTGGACTGTAAATTCTGTTAAGCTGTTCTTCATTTAAAAAAACACCTTCTTTTTCAAGATCATCGATCATTCGGTTCAACTTTGATTTTGGACCTAAAATACCAATGTACTGGCAGTCTGTTTCTAGTAATAATTTTAGAATTCCCAGATCATATTTGTAATTGTGCGTCATTAAAACGAAATACGTTTGATCGTCAATACTAATATGCTCTAAAAATTGGTCGGGTTTTGTAACAAAAACCTGGTCTGCTTTTGGAAAACGTTTTTGTACGGCATGAGTGGCACGGCCTTCCGCAACGGTAATTTTCCATCCTAAAATCGAAACCATTTCTACTAACGGCTGTACATCATTTCCTGCGCCTGCAATAACTAGAGAAATTGGAGGTTTTATATATTCAATTAAAGCTTCATCATCCCTTTCTTCCTGAAGTTTTTTAACTACCGAGGTTTTGTTTTCAAGAACTTCTTTTACATCCGAAATTAAATTCAAAACTTCATCATTATGATTTAAAATAGGACTGTCTTTTCTAAAAAATAATGTCGTTCCAATTTGAGAAGCATTTCTTTTTAAAGAAAAAACAGTAACAATAACAGCTTCTTTCCTTTCTAATTCTAATTGCTGTAAAAGCTGAATCGAATTATTCTGAGCCTCATCATCAATGTATTCAAAAAGAATATGTACTATTCCGTTACAACCCAGCTGTAGACCAACTTCGGCATCATTTTCATTACTGGTATTATATGTAACCAGTTTATTTTGTTTTTGATTAATCGAGAGAAGCGCTTTTCGCAAAGCATCTCCTTCCAGGCATCCGCCGCTTATTGCGCCGGTCAGCAAGCCATCTTCTGTAACTAACATTCGTGCGCCTGCCTGTCTGTATGAAGATCCTTCGACTTTAACTACAGTAGCCAGAGCTGTTTTTTTTCCTTCTGATTTTGCTTTTGAATATGCTTTTAGTATTTCGCTGATTTCTTTCATATAAATATTCGTCGACAAAATTTACGTCGACGTGTTTTGAACAAGTGATTATAAAAATACAAATTAAAAATTTAAAGCGAAATAATTCCCATAACAAAAGCCGTCTGCACCGCCTCTGCCGTATTGGTTACTTTTAGTTTTTCAATAATATTCTGTCTATGACGACGAACTGTATATACGGAGATATGCATTTCTGAAGCGATCTGCTCGCTTTTGTTTCCTTTTGCAACGCTGGTTAAAACTTCTATTTCTCTTTTTGAAAGAATGTTTTCTACCTGATTTTTATATTTCTCAGATTCTATTACTTCACCTGTTTGTATATTGATTATTTTTCCATCAATTCCTGTTCGGGGCTGTAAATCTGTTGAAGGCAAATATAAACATAGTGCCAGAGAAATACTGCCGTTGCTGAATGTTTTGAGATAAATAGTACGATGATTGATATACGAACACTTTTCTACAGAATCTCTCATTCTTAAACGACTGAAAGTACTGTAATTACTATATTCTTCCTGCGGAATTCCTTTTAAAAACTGATAAAAATTAAGTTCCAAAACATGACGTTCAACTAAATCATCTGCATTTATTTTGGTAAAAATACATTCTTCAAAAGCCGAATCAATTACCGAATCTGCGTCGGGAAGTCCAAATACAGCACCGAAACTTCCCGCATAAATATAACTGCAATCTGACTGATAATCGGATAGAACTGCCACACATTGTTCGATCTTTACATAATTGCTCACAAATTGTTTGTACATTTCAATATCATTCGATTCTGTTATATCAAATTTTTGTTCTAAAAATGTAGTCATTAATTGGTTTTCGATTGAAAGCTTCTGTGGCATTTAAAAGAGGAATTGGTTAATTTTACGTATTGCCCTTCTTGAAAAGCAATTTTAATTTTGGAAAACTAAAAATATCATTTAATATCCCAAAAAAGACCAATTATGAAAACATTTTTTTACAAGACATTAATTATTTCAAGCCTTTCTATATTTATAAGCTGTAATTCTAAAAATGAAACGGCAAAAACGGCAACAACAGAAGAAACCAAAAAAGATTCAGCATTGGTCAATGGCTCACCTTGTGATATTAAATTATCTGCCATACATTTTACAAAAGCCGTTAACGGCGCAGATACTTTAATTAAAACTGAAAAAGACGAAAAAATCATATTTAAAGCAGGCGAAAAATCAGATTACTTTTCAGATCCTGATGGAAAATTATCCAATAACACTGCTCCAATGCTTTTGTCTAAAGTCGATAATACGAAACCTTTTACACTTACAGCAAAAGTAACTCCAGAATTTACCGAAAAAGGATTATACAATGCTGGTGTTTTATACATTTATGTAAATGATAGTTTCTACCAAAAATTTTGTTTTGAACAAGACGAAAGAGGAAATCACAGAGTTGTAACGGTACGCACAATGGGTACTTCTGATGACAATAATCACGATATTGTAAAACAGCCGTTTATTTACATGAAAATTTCTTCGGATACCAAAACGGTTGCCAGCTATTATTCTCTTGATAAGAAAAACTGGCAGATGGTGCGTTTGTATAAAAATAATTACCCAAAAGAAATCTGGGCTGGAATTAGTACGCAGTGTCCTGTAGATAAAGGAACTCAAAGCATTTTTGAGGAAATTAAATTGGAAGAAAAAAGTGTATCTGACTTTCGTTTAGGAATTTAATTTCAATATTTACGACAGCTTTTTTATGGTTTTGGTAATCATTTTTTAAAATGATTGTATGATTTATAGGACTAAGTTTTGTATTTTTATGTTTATCAAAAATAAAGTATTACCTAACTTTAATAAAAAAACTACATGGGAAAATTTGTAATTACTAAAAGAACCAACGGTGAATTTCAATTTAATTTAAAGGCTGGAAACGGCCAGACAATTTTAAGCAGCGAAGGTTACTCTACTAAAGCAGGTGCTGAAAACGGAATCGAATCTGTAAAAACGAACTCGCAGGATGATTCTCGTTACAATAAAGAAGAATCGAAAAGCGGCAAACCTTATTTTACATTAAAAGCTGGAAACGGACAGATAATTGGTTCCAGCGAAATGTATGAAAGTACTTCTGCAAGAGATAATGGAATTGCATCTGTAAAATCAAATGCGCCAGACGCAGTAATTGACGACCAAACGGTATAATTACAAACTTTTTCAAACATAAAAAAAGCGAGGTATAATGCCTCGCTTTTTTTATGTTTCTATTTTTTTAATCCAGTAAAAACACAATCAACCCTCTTGCGCCATGAGCACCTAGAACCAAAGACTGCTCGATATCTGCCGTTTTTGACGGACCTGCTATAAAAGTTCCGAAACCGTATTCCATGTCTCCAATTCTCTGATACGCTTGCTGCATAGTTGGTAAAATGTCTTTTTTGTGAACCACAATTGCCAAATACTGCGCAATAAAAGGCGCCACACGTTGTCCTAAAATATCATCTGTTACCCAAAGTCCACTGTTTTCTGCTACGCCGAAATGTGCTTTTATAACTGTCAATTCAACATCCTGCAGTGAATGCGGATCTACGGTTTTCCAGTCTAAAGAAGCAATTTCAGAGAGTTCTGCAAGCGTTGTAATTAGTCTTTTTTCTAAGTTATAATTCGATTTGATGTAATTGATGATTTCATTATAATCAGCAGCTTCAACTGGGTCGCCGCCAATTCCTTTTAGGACCGTTTTATACGTTTCCAGGACGTCAAATTGTTCTGAACCTAAAAGACTTAAATCTGGCAGATCAGATACCAAATCAGGCTGATTTAGTTTTATTCTATTTAAAATTTCTGCTTTACTACTCATTGTCTTTCGCTTTAGATTCTCTTGAATTTTTCTTGTACCATTCTCTAAAAGATTCTTCTGGAACGTCTGGCATTTCGCGTTGATCGTACCATTTGTTCATCTTATTATTGACCATTCCAGGAATATTTTTCATTACAAATCTACCTGATTTTCCAGCAATATTAAAGATTGTCGGATTGGCCAAAACTTTTGCCATCGTTTTCATGGCAACGGTTTTTGCTGTTGGCGTATAACCGTCTTTTACCAAAACCTGACGCCATTTGTACAATTGATCGTGAATATCAATTTTTACTGGACAAACATTGGTGCACGAACCGCAAAGTGTACTTGCAAATGGTAAATCGGCATTTTTGCTCATGTCTAAATTTGGTGCCAAAATAGAACCAATTGGACCTGCAACTGCATTATGATAACTATGTCCGCCACTGCGTCTGTAAACTGGACAGGTATTCATACAAGCGCCGCAACGAATGCATTTTAACGAATTTCTAAAATCTTCTCTGCCCAACTGCTTGCTTCTTCCGTTATCTACAATTACAATATGCATTTCCTGACCGTCTCTTGGCTTTTTGAAATGACTAGAAAAAGTTGTAATAGGCTGACCAGTTGCGCTTCTTGCCAATAATCTTAGAAAAACACCTAAATGTTCTCTTTTCGGAACTAGTTTTTCAAATCCCATACACGCGATGTGGACGTCTGCAAGATGCGCACCCATATCGGCATTTCCTTCATTCGTGCAAACTACAAATTCGCCTGTTTCGGCAACGGCAAAATTCACTCCGGTTAAAGCTACTTTTCTAGTCAAAAAAGTATTTCTTAAACTATGACGAGCCGATTCTGTTAAGTACTGTGGATTGAAATTTCCTTTTTCTGTACCTAAATGTTTGTGAAAAGTTTCGCTTACATCTTCTTTCTTTAAGTGAATCGCCGGAAGTACAATATGACTTGGCGGTTCTTTTCGAAGCTGTACAATATATTCTCCTAAATCAGAATCGATTACTTCGATTCCTTTTTCGGCTAAATAATCATTTAAATGGCATTCTTCTGTAAGCATCGATTTGGATTTCACCATTTGCTTTACATCATGTTTTGCCATGATCGAATGCACTATTTCGTTATGCTCTCTGGCATCTGCCGCCCAATGCACAATTATTCCGTTTCGTTGAGCATTAGCTTCAAATTCAACTAAATAGTCATGAATATTGGAGAGTACATTATTTTTGATTTTGGACGCGGTTTCACGAAGCAGTTCCCAATCGGCAATTTGATGAGCAGATTTATCACGTTTCGCACGCACAAACCAAAGTGTTTCATCATGCCAATTGACACGCTCTACATCTTTGTTGAATTTGGTTGCGGCTTCGCTGTGCGGTATTATTTTTTCTGATGACATTTTTAATTATTTAAAAGTCAATTTTGAAATCTTTATTATTGGTATGTTCTATTTAACCGCAAAGTTCGCAAGGTTTTTACGCAAGGTTCGCAAAGCTGATTTTTAATCTTAGCGTGCTTTGCGTATTTTTTCTTTGCGAACTTTGCGGTTAAAAAATACACTCAACATTTATTTTAATTTTCGAGTGAATTTAATATTTCAGCAATGTGAATGGTTTTGATCCTGCTTTTTTGTCTTTTTAAAATACCTTCTAAATGCATTAAGCAAGACATATCGCCTCCGGTGATATAATCCACATCATGGCTTTCGTGATCTTTAATACGATCTTGTCCCATTTTCACAGAAACCGCTTCTTCAGTAACACAAAATGTACCTCCAAAACCACAGCATTCGTCTTTTCTAGTTAAAGCAACCAAATCAAGACCTTCAATATTGTGTAATAATTGTTCTGGTTTAGAGAAAAATGGTGCGTTTAATTCAGACATCTGCGAAAGCTTTAATCCACGCTGACCGTGACAGCTTACGTGCATTCCAACTTTATAAGGAAATCTTCCGTCGATATGGTCGATTTTTAAAATGTCGGTTATAAACTCTGTTAGTTCGTAAACCGTATTTCGAATTGCTGCTGCTTTATCTTCTTGGTTTTCGTCGTGCAAATGGTCTTTTACATGCAAAACACAACTTCCAGAAGGACAGACGATATAATCAAATCCAGAAAAATTGGCAATAAAATTGGCGTCACATCCTTTTGTTAAATGTGCATAACCACTGTTTGCCATTGGCTGTCCGCAGCAGGTCTGCCCCATTGGAAACTCGACGTCACAGCCTAATTTTTGAAGTAATTCGTAGGTTGCAATTCCTACTTTTGGATAAAATTGGTCGACATAACAAGGTATAAAAAGTCCAATTTTCATGTTGTAGTATTTAGTGTGTTGTTCATTAGGCGTATACTGTAAAAATGTAAAAAATACGTTTCTCCGCAAATTTACAACATACAGACCGTATTTACCTAATGTTTATAGAATTTCAAGTCAATTAAATCGTTCTGAATTGGTTTTGGATTCCAGTTTTGATGAATGGCCAATGCTGCGCCCAATGCACTTGCCTGCGCCATCGAAGCCGCATATACTTCTACATCTGGAAAAGCTTCTGCTAATAAATTCATATAAATAGAGTTTTTACTGAAACCTCCGTCTACAAAAATCTTTTTTACAGGGCTGTTATGAATTACTAAATTGGTAGAAAAAACCTGCTGTTCTACCAAATCCAGCATTAATTGATGATAAGCCGTTTCATAATCTTTGTAATAAGAAAGATCTCTTTTTTGAAAAGGACATTCTTTTAAGATATCAAAATCGTACTTTTTAGGATAGATAATTTGAAAGTTGAGCGAGCGTAAATTGGCTACGATTTTCTTATCAAAGTAAACTTCTTTGTACGTATCAACAGGTACATTAAAATGCTGTGCCAAACGTTTGGTCTGTACTTCGTGTTCGTTTCCTGCAAACAAACGCGCCGCTTTTACAGGCTTTTCTGTGTATTGCATATAACAAAGACAGTCGTTTTGCAATTCGTCAAAAGTCAAAGGTTTATTGTTGAACGGATTTAAGGAAATACTCCAAGTTCCTGTTGACAATAAAACAAAAGGTTCTGTAAAATTGATCGTGTACGGAATAATTGCTGATGAACTATCATGAAGACCAACACCAACAGCAAGATTATCGCTATTCATAATCACATCTTTACCGTAATGAATCGGCGGAATTTTAGATGCTATATTTTCTTGTTTCAGCCATTTGTGGTACTTCATTTTTTTAAAATTCCACAAATTGGTATGACAGCCAATACTGGTAATATCGGCGTAAGCTTCATTGGTTAAAAGAAAACTCAAAAACTGCGGCAGGTGCAGACAGTATTTTATTTTTTCAAATATTTCAGGCTTTTCTTCTTTCAATCGGTAAATCTGCATTCCCGAATTTAAACTCCCCAAAACTGGAGAAGCCGTTTTTACAGCAAACTTTTTCTCTCCTTTATATTTTTCATAGAAATCAGCTTTTAATTCCTCTGGATAATCTTTTAGATAATTATACAGAGGAGTTAAAACTTTTCCGTTTTCGTCAATATACACAAAACTAGCTCCGTAAGTACTAAAGTTGATCGCTTTCAAAACATATTCCGTCAGCTCTTTTATTTCAGATAATCGGTCTAAAATCCAATTTTTAAGTACTTCGATATCTTCACACGGAAATCCATCTTCGTCTGTGGTTTCTTCCAGATTTACTGATTTCTCCCAGACAATTTTATAATTTTCGTTAAATAAAAAAACCTTTTTGTTTGTTTTACCAATATCAAAAATCGCAACTACATTCATTTTTTTAATTGTAAATTGTTAATTATCAATTGTCAACTTATAATTAACAATTAATAATCTATAATTATAATCCAGTTGCCAATGTTTTTAAACCTCTTTCGCCAATTAGGTTTTCTCTAACCTGAAGTGAACGATATAATGCTACTGGATTTAAAGCTGCGCCAGAACGAAGACGAGCTTCTGCTACTAATGCGCGAACATCTGTACGGAATGCATTTTGAAGGATTTCCTGCGCTTTTACGACATCATTTTCTTCTTGTGCCTGCTCTAATGCTTTTCTATCTACAGAAAGTGCCTGAGCGTAAGCAATCATAATCGCTTCTACAGATTGTAATAAATCTTCTAAAGGATCTTTGATGTTGTGAGAAGCATCGATCATCCAGCCTAAATCTTTGGCGTGATTCATTCCTCTAGCATCCATTCCTTCAACTAATTCATTGAAAATCAAGAATAACTGGTATGGTTTTAATGCTCCGGCAGTTAAATCGTCATCGCCATATTTTGAATCATTAAAGTGGAATCCGCCTAATTTGTTTTCCATCAATAATAAAGAAACAATCTGCTCAATATTAGCGTTTGGAAGGTGGTGACCTAAATCGACTAAAGTCTGCGCTTTGTCGCCTAACTTTTTAACATACGAATAAGACTGCCCCCAATCTGCTACAGTCGTAGAATAAAAGTTAGGCTCTGCGCATTTGTATTCTAAAAATAATTTCCAGTTTGAAGGCAATGCATCGTAGATTTCCTCTAAACTTTCTAATGTATTTTGATATGCTTTTCTAAAGTTTAATTGTCCAGGGAAATTAGAACCGTCTGCTAGCCAAATGGTAAGCGACTCAGATCCTAATTCGATTCCGTGCTGGATAACTTCTATATTGTGAGCAATTGCCTGTTTGCGAACTGCTTTATTTACGTTTTGTAAAGAACCGTATCTATATGAATTTGAAGCATCTGCCTGATCTTGAAAAGTATTCGAGTTCATGGCATCGAATTTTAATCCGTGTTGTGCTGCAAGTGCTTTAATTGAATTGTAGTTGGTTGGGATATCCCACGGAATATGAAGTGAAATGGCTCCAGAAGCGTTGTTTAATTTATGAAGTAAACCAACATCTTCGATTTTTTCTTCGATAGAACGAGGTTCTCCGCCGCCAGCAAAACGCCCGAATCTAGTTCCTCCTGTTCCTAAAGCCCAAGATGGAATTGCAATTTGAAAGTCGATTAATTTCTGAATAATCGCTTCTGTATCATTAATTTCTGATGCTGTAAAAACTAATTTATTTTGGTGTTTTTTTAATAAATCTTCGTTATGAGATTCAATGTGGTTTGATGAGATTAACATAGTAATTTGATATTTTAATAGAGTTTACAAGATATATAATTTTATACTTTTAGTATAGTTTTTTAACACATAGAATCATAGTTTAGCTTTGCGGATAAAGGCATTTCACTTGCATCAACACACATATTAAGCGGCTTAATTCTTTACGTAAAGCTTTGGCAAAATTTAGAACTTTGACAAAGTTGCTAACATCCAGCTATGTGTTAGAAACAAGTTTCTTTCATTTTTCTTTTCTAAAACTAAAAAATCTATGTTTCTATGTGTTTAAATTTCTCCCGCAGATTGAGCAGATTTTTCCAATCATTTTAATCCTTTAATCTGTGGCTACACTAAAAAGTCAAATTAAAATCTTAACTCGGTTTTACTTCACTTTTTTTGTTTTTTTATAAGTTTAAAAGCGATGTGTCTAAAAAAATCTAACGTTCGAAAGATTCGAACGTTAGACCACAAAAAACCACTTTTGCTTAAACAAACTTATATAAAAAACCTAAACAATCTTTATCTATAAAAGCCCATTGCTACGCCACCGTCTACGTTTAATGCGTTTCCTGTAGATTTACCAAGTAAACCGCCAACAAAAGCATAACAAGCATTTGCGATATCATCAGGCAATATGATTTCATTTAATAACGTACGTTTTGCATAGTAAGCCGGAAGTTCTTCAACTGTAACTCCGTATGCTTTTGCACGACCTTCTGCCCATCCGCCAGACCAAATATTAGAGTCTGAAATTACGGCATCAGGATTTACTGTATTCACACGTATTTTGTCTGCTCCTAATTCGGCAGCCATTAAACGTGTTAGATGCGCTTGTGCTGCTTTAGCCGAACCATAACCAGGATTATTCGGACCTGCAACAACTGCATTTTTAGAAACGATATTTACAATATCTCCTCCAAAACCTTGCTTGCGCATTACTTCGATTCCGGCTTTAGAAACAATAAATTGTCCTTTTACCAAGATATCGTATAATCTGTCCCACTCTTCTAGAGTATGTTCTGCAATAGATTTAGAAATACTGATTCCAGCGTTGTTTACTACGATGTCAACACCTCCAAAAGCTAAAGAAGCTTCGTCTAATGCTTTTTCAGTACTTGTTTCATCTGTAACATTTAACAAAGTGCTAGAAACGGCATCTTTTCCAAATGCTTTAATAAACTCAGCTGCTGCCCCTTGCAAACGCTCTTCATTAATATCATTAATTACAACACAAGCACCTTCCTGAGCGAATTTTTTAGCAATAGCTTTACCTATTCCGCCCGCAGAACCTGTAATCAAAGCTACTCTTCCAGACAATGCTTTTGGTTTTGGCATACGCTGTAATTTAGCTTCTTCTAATAACCAATATTCGATATCGAAAGCTTCTTGGTGCGGTAAAGAAGTATATTCTGAAACTGCTTCTGCACCTTTCATTACGTTTACTGCATTGATATAATATTCAGATGCCAAACGCGCCATTGTTTTATCTTTAGCAAAAGTGAACATACCAACTCCAGGATATAAAATTACCACTGGGTTTGGATCACGCATTGCTGGTGAATTAGACTTTTTACAAGCATTGTAATAGTCTTTGTACATGGCACGGTAAGCTTCAAAAGCAGGTGTTAATTTTGCTTTGATCGCATCAACGTTCGATAAATCTTCGTTTGGATCTAATTCTAAAACCAATGGACTGATTTTAGTTCTCAAAAAGTGATCTGGACAAGATGTTCCTAATGGAGCTAATTTTGAAAGATCATTAGAATTAATGAATTCCAAAACTCTTGCATCATCTGTATAATGTCCAATCATCTGGCGCTCTGAAGAACAGAAACCTCTTAAAATTGGAGCAACTTTCGCTGCTTTTAATTTACGATCTGCTTCAGGAAGACTTTCAATTTTCTGACCTCCAAAAACAGGACGTTTTTTTCCGTAATTATTCTCTAAATACGAAGCACATTTCTCGATTACTTCCAGCGTATTAATATAACTATCAAACGCAGTATCTCCCCAAGTAAACAAACCATGAGAACCTAACATGATTCCGCGTAGTTTTTTACCGTTTTTTTCTGCTTCTTCTAAACAAGCTCTCAACTGAAGACCAAGATCAAATCCTGGACGCTGCCAGCCTACCCAGCCAATTTCTCCGTTAAATAATTCTTCTGTGATTTTCTTTCCATCTTTCGCTGCAGCTATAGCAATTGCCGCATCTGGATGTAAGTGATCGATATGTTTGAACGGAAGAAAACCGTGTAAAGGTGTATCGATAGAAGGTGCCTTTGAAGCTAAATCGAAAATACAGTGGTTGAATAACTCTACCATTTCATCTTCAAACTCGATTCCTTTGTACACATTTTCCAGATTACGAAGTCTGTCTAAATACAAAGCCGCACAACCTGATTTTGTTAATGTTCCAATATCTCCACCAGAACCTTTAATCCACATTACTTCAGAAGATTCTCCTGTTAAAGGGTCTTTATCTGTAATTTTTACAGAAGTGTTTCCACCACCGTAGTTGGTCAATCTTAAATCAGCTCCTAACAAGTTAGAACGATAAATAAAAAGCGCTACTTCATCTCCTGCTAATGCTGCTGCCTTAGCTTCATCCCAAAGGTAGCTTACATGCTTAAAATTCATATTAATTGTGTTTGTATTCGACATATACTATTTGTATTATTTCTTGTATTTATTTATAATGAGTTACCAATTCCTACCAAAACGATTGCAAGCATAATCAGCCCAATCCCCCAGAAAAAAGTTCTTAATGTTTTTTTAGAAACTCCTTTCCATTCTTTCAAATAAAATCCCCAAAAGTTTGCTGTTAAAATAATGGTTGCCATGTGCAGAATCCATGAGCTGGCACCATTTCCGAGTTTGCTCTCTCCCATTCCGTAAAAGAAAAACTGTAAAAACCACATGGTTCCGGCAAGAGCAGAAAACAAAACATTTTTAGTAATCGGAGTAGATTTATCTGTGTAATTTTTAATCGATTTATTTTTAAAATTCAAATAAAGACACCAGATAAAGTTGGTTGTTAATCCGCCCCAAAGCAAAACAACATAAGTCACATTATTTTGAAATAACGGATTTGAGCCAGTTATTACCGCTTGCTCTGCCATTGATTTTCCTGCTTCAATTCCGTAATTAAAAAAGGAGCTTAAAATTCCTGAAATCACAGCTACAATAAGCCCTTTTACCAAATTGAAATCTTTGTCTTTATCCTCATGCCCTGTCGCAAAGTCTTTTTCTTTAAGCATTCCTGCTTTTCCAGAAATAGCAATTCCTATAAGATATACCACCACTCCCAATAAAACGATCTGCCCGCCAGTGTTAGAAAGCATGTCAGAAAACGAAATCTTCCCTTCTGTTGGAACAAAATCATAGTAAATGGATGGTACTAAAGCTCCAAATGCAGAGCAGAATCCTAAAGTAATTGAATTCCCTAAAGACATTCCCAAGTAACGAACTCCCAAACCATAAGTCAAACCTCCAATTCCCCATATCAATCCCATTGAATAAGTAAAGGCTTTTATTGATGGAGAAGCTTCTGCAATAATTGCAGCAAAATTTGGAATCGTTAAGTAAGCTGCAATTGGCGGAACGATCAGCCAAGAGAAAAATCCTCCTACCAGCCAATAGCTTTCCCAAGCCCAGTCTTTTACTTTTTTAAAAGGCATATAAAAACTACCTGAAGAAAATCCTCCGATAGAATGAAAAATGATTCCTAATAATGATTCCATTTAATAATTTTTGGTTTAAGGTTAGTTTGATAGTAATTTGGTTTTGTAAAATAATAGAATGTCAAAAACAAAACTGTCCTGTACTATCCTTTATAGTTCTTGTGTTTTTTTGTTAAAACTAAGGATTATTAGAAATAAGGCACTGTAATTATTGGGTAAATAAATTTAAAATAGCTATTTTAGCAATCGATTTCGTAATTATTGAATCCTCATTCAGAAGAAAATTCAAGAATTATAAAAAAAGTATTACAAGCCTTAATATATTCTCTTTTTTAAAAAAGTAAAATAATTTAACCACTATAGTTATTTCACTTAAAAAAGAAGAAGAAAATTAGAATTCAAAATTGGTTTCGTTGAAAGATGAAACAAATTTCCAGACATAATCATGATTAAATTAATTAAAATAGACGAAGATTCAAGAGTACCTAAATACAAACAGATTGTTGACTCTATTCTTCAAAACATCGCCAACGGAAATTTAAAAATCAACCAAAAAATTCCCTCCATCAATAGTTTTAGCGAAGAATTTTATATGTCTCGAGACACTGTCGAAAAGGCTTATAATATTTTGAAAGAACGTAAAATTATTTCTTCGATTAGAGGAAAAGGATATTACATTACAAGAACAAAATTAGAATCGAAAGTCAATATTTTGTTTCTGACTAATAAGCTGAGTTCCTATAAAATGAAGACTTATAGTTCTTTCATCAATACTCTTGGAGCAAATGCACACGTTGACCTGCAAATTTACCATTGCGACGAAACTTTGTTTTTGAATATCTTAGATAAGTTTGAAGGCGCTTACGATTATTATGTAATTACAACCCATTTTAAAACTGACGAACTTAAGCATTTGAGTTTTACAGATGAAGTGGTAAATGCCATAAAAAATATTCCGACAGAAAAACTGGTTGTTCTGGATAATATTAAATTAGGAACCAGCGACGATGTCATTAAAATTTATCAGGATTTTGAAAATGATATTTATAATGCTTTAAAAGAAGGTCTTTCTAAAATAGCCAAATACAAACGCTTAATTTTGGTTTATCCAGACAAAGCTGTTTATCCGTATCCGAGAAGAATTTTACACGGATTTAGAAAATTCTGCGTCGAACATGAAATCAATTTTGAAATTCTAAGTGAGGTTTACGATGACATGATCCTTAAAAAAGGAGATTTATTTATCACTATTGAAGAATCTGATTTAGTGAATTTAATGAAACAAATTCGTGATGAGGAATTTGTTCTAGGAAAAGAAATTGGAGTTATTTCCTATAATGATACGCCTCTTAAAGAGCTGTTAGGAATTACCGTAATGTCAACCGATTTTAATATAATGGGCGAAACGGCCGCAAGAATGATTTTGAATAAAGAAAAAGGTCAGGTAAAAGTTCCTTTTAATTTTATTGATAGAAATTCTATTTAAAAAAGGTTCAAAGTTGCAGAGGTTCAGAGGAACAAAGGTTTGTGTTCTTTGTCTGAAACTAAATTGCCGTTTGCTCCTATCTTAAATGTATAAAAAAACCTCGCTTGATTTCTCAGCGAGGTTTTTTACTATTCTGTAAAGAAAATTATTTTTTTGATTCTTCGATAGAAACTTTTCTGAACTCTTTTAAAAGTTTTTCAATTTCTAATGTAGCTTTACGTGCTCTTGGACCTGCTGCTTTAATTCCTTTTTCAGTTAAAGATTCAGCTTCTGCTTTAAATGTGTCAATTTCGGCGTTGATTTTTACTAATAAATCTTTCATGCTTATATATTGTTAAATTAAGCCACAAAAATAAAAGTTTGTGTGATAGTTACAACAAAATTGCTGTTAAATTTAATGCAGTTTTTCATTCATTTTCTTTACAATAAATTGACCTCCCAGTTTTGCCAAAACACAGCAAACACAAACAACTAGCAATCAAATACTTATTTATCAAATAAAATAATCATGATCGTTTTGAAGCTTTGTACATTACTTTCGCCCAAGTAAAAAAATTGTATGAAATATAGCAGAGAACGCTGTGTTGTGTTAATTTAAAAGTGGAAAAAATACTCAAAAAAGGGAAATTTTACTCAATCAGCATCTTATTGATGTAGACATTTTTTAAAATGACGCCATCTATAATGCTTTTATCAAACTTAGTTTTTGCAGTTTCTATATTTAAATTTTCAAATTTAAAATTACTCAATCGAACATTTGGATCTTTTTCTACGCCGTAAAAATTACTGCATTTAAGAGTTATATTTTTCAAAGTAATATGATCGCCATAAGATAAAGGAATATCCGTACGACCTTTTAAATCATAAAATTGTCTCCAGGCAAAAATCGCTAAACCGGTTTCGGCTTCACCTTTTATATTTTCAACTAAAATATATTCATACCGCTGTGGTGTATCTGGGCGCATTTTTAGCCAAAGCAATCTTGAAGCGCCTTCAATTTTACAATTCCGAAATATAACATTTCGATTATGAATTGCTTCACTCCCATTTGTCAATGCCGAATGACAAAAACCAAAAGTACAGTCTTCAATTATAATGTTTTTGTTGGGGCCGTTGTTGTTATCTTGATCTGCGTACGGTCCTTTGCCGCCTTTTAAAGCTACCGCATCATCATTAACAGACATGTAGCAGCCCTTTATCAAAACATTTTCGCACACATCAAGATCGACGGCATCTGTACTTGGCGCTTTTATGCCAATGTGCGGTGAAAAAATATGAAGTCCGAGCAGTTTTACGTTCTCACATTTATAAAAATGATTCGTCCAAAAACCAGAATTGACCATTTTTACATCCTGAAACTGTACATTATTAGAGTTCCAAACAAAAACTAATCTTGGTCTTGAAACCTCAAGATTCGTACAATCTGGATTTTCACTGCGTCTTTTCCAGAAAGCTTCCCAAAACTTTTTTCCGTTTCCGTTTATGGTGCCTTCCCCAGAAATAGAAAAATAATCTACTCCATACGCATTAATCAAAGCCGGAAAATAATCTAAATTCTGCCCTTCCATTCGCGAAGGCATTATTGGATAATCAGTAATGACATCAGATCCTTTTAAAACTGCCCCTTTAACCAAATGTAAAACTGTTTTTGGCTTAAAAAATAAGGCCCCGCTTAAAAATACGCCTTTCGGAATCACGATTACGCCGCCGCCGTCGGCCGAAGCTTTATCAATAACAGCTTGTATGGTTTGGGTTTGAATTAAAGTACTATCCTTTTTAACTCCAAAATTGGTAATTACATATTGCTTTCCTAAATTTTCGAGCTTTAATTTTTGATGTTCTTTAAACCAGTTTCGTATTGGAGTTCCATCAGGGAAATTTTCGGTTTTCTGCTGTGAAAAAGAGAAATTAAATACTCCGATGATAATGAGGACTACTAGATTATTTCTCATTTTCAAAACATTTGTTATCAGTGAATTATTTAATTTCAACTTTTATTTTAGCCGAAAGCTGTTTCGCTAAATTGGTTACATAATTGGTAAAAAAAGCCGAATCATTAAATCCTTTATCTGCACTTAATTCCCAAGCCGCAATCGCATAATAACTAATTTCTTTATTGTTTTCAACCTTTAATTTTGCCAAGTAAGAATCTGTTAACTGACCCGTTTTAGGAGCTTCTATGTAACCTTCGTAAATGTTTTTTGGAACTAAAATAGCGGTTCCTAAAATCCATTGACGCTCGTAGGTCAAATAGTCATGCTGAATCAAACAGATCCAATCTCCAGATTCAATAACCTGCAGCGGATTTTTATTGTTTAAATTTGAAATTGCGGCAAGAAAAGTCTCTTTGCCTTTAATTCCGTTTATGGACACTGTATTTTTAAAACCGTACATTCCCGGCCAGATCGAAGTCGTTTCTTGTACTTGGTACAAATTGTCTGAAGCTTTCCAATTTTCGTACTGATAACTCAAAACAGAATTTACTGGACCTTCGCTCACTATTTTAAAAGTTGTTTTTTCGACATTATTTATAGTGTCATTTCCTAAAATCCCCAGTCTATTAATCTTGTTATCAATCAGCAAAGCATAACCTCCAAGTCCAGCTGAATTTCCAACAGGAAATATATCTCTTCCCCAATCGTACATGACGTGGTAATTATCTTCGACAGCGCCTTTACTATTTATACCCACATTTTCTGGCGTTATGCCTGGAAGTTTTTTTCCAAAAACATCTTTAGAATTTCTTCCGTCTAAATAATGCCTAAAGCCCACTTTATCATTTTCCCAAGTTGGTCCGTCTGTTTGATATTTTTGATATCCCAATTTTTTATGAACCTGATTGGCCATCAAAACCTCTTGTGTATCTGGATGTACAGGAAGATTTTTTCCTTCTCTTTTTCCAAAACGTGCACTAGTTTTTACAGTAAATTTGGGATCTGTATCAGACCATTTTAAATGGATATTTTTTTCCTCATTTGGCAAAAAATCAGCTGTAAAAAAAAGTTCGTCCCATTTTCCATCTCCATTCAGATCGTTGGTCTGGGCAGGAATTGTATCTGTTTTAAAAAGCAAAATTGGAAAAACTCCTTTAGCATCCATCTTGCCCAGCTCGCCCCTTTGTATTGAAATTGCTTTTTGAGATAACGCAGCTGAACTGCTGTTTTTTAAAACAATATCTTTTTCTGAAACATTTTGAGAAACTTTACAACTTGTAAAAAGTGCTGTAATTAAAGTAATTGGAAGATAAAATAACACTGCTTTTTTCATTCTTTCTGACTCTTTATTTTTTTTAGAACAATTTAAGTGTTTTTAATTGTTATTACAACACTTAAAATAAAAACTTTGTTTAGAAAGAATTTCAGCATACTCCAAAAAAAAATGCAGGATAAAGAACAACACTTATCCTGCATCAAAGCACAACTTTAAATCAAGTCAAAATTAAAAATGTGTGCACGAAAAAATATAAAAAAAATAAATAAATTACATTAGAAAATACATTGCTTTGTAATAATCCGAAGTTGTTGACTGCGGCATGTTTGATTCGGTTACCGGAATTTTTTCATTTTTAAAATCTAATGTCTTTTTAAAAAATGTTTTCAATTCCTTGAAAATTTCCCGGCTTGTTTTTGATTCGTCAAATAAAATCAAATTATTAATTGCTTCTAAAAATGCTAAGCTTGTATAAAATTGTTTATTAAACAAACAAACCAAAACATTTGTCCTTTTATTTTCCTGCAAAAAACCGATCAGTTCTTCTCTATTATACACCACATAGACAATACGGTCGTATGGTTTTACCTCTTCTTCACTATGATCAAAAAATGATTTTTCCGAAAATTCGAATTCATCTTTAAACTTGCGCTTAAACATTTTTAGGAAGATACCTTTGTTATCCCGCACTAGTACTCGTTCTTTTTGCATTTTATACTTTTAAGATAGGACAAAATTAGTGAGGCACTAAACTCTTAATTACCCCAATATGTCATAAAACAAACAGAATAAGTTTTTTTTTATCTTTTAGACTTTAGTAATAGACATAATATTTTTTTCTACGAAACTGAGCAGCTCTTCCATCTGCAAATGATTGTAATTTTTCTTGGAGATCGAAATAATATAAGTGTTTCTTTCCTTTATATATAGAAATAAAAAATTCTTTGTGGATATTACCTTTTCAATCTTTGTCCATTTATGATTTAATTCGCCTAAAGGAGATGTTATGCAAATGTCCGAATACGTAAACTGGAGCTTGTATTTGTTTTGAAATTTAGCAGATCCAAGCATTTTTTTGGTCAGCTTAAGAACCAGTAATGCAATCATATCCATACATGAAAAATGAATTAGCACAAAAAGCACAATTAAAATCAAACTTTTAATTAGCCACTGCAAGAAATCATTTTCGAGCATGAAATCTATAGAAATTACAAACATTAAGATAAGGAGCAGACTAACAACAATTCGCTCTTTAAATAAATGCTTGAAATACATTTTGTTGAGTTTTCTTATTTCACAAGTCTTCAATTGAAACTCTAATGAAAAATTAGCAGCTGTCATGATGTTTTTGTTTTCAGATATAGTATTCTGACAACAAAAATACAGGAGCGATTTCTCATGAAACAGGCGTAAAAGTTTTAAAAATATTAAAATAGGACTTAGTTGATAGAATTTTTTTTAAGTTAACCAGGCAATTGCAATTTTTTCTAAACAGCGGTTTTTTATAGGTAAAATTGTTTTTATAATCAGCCCTGAAAAGACAAAAAAATAACAAAATAAGACTATAAAAATATTTCATATGTAATTTATTTTCAAACACTTAACAATTAACTTTCTTTTACTAGTAAGTCAAAAATATTTATTTACTTTTGAATCCGATTTAAGACAAAATAAATATTTTCTTACAATGAATTTGAACTTAACGGAAGAAAATCTTAGAGAAAAAATTAAAGAACTTACATGTCTTTATGAAATTTCTAAGATTATTTCTAAATCTAATTCTATTCACATCCAAACGCTGTATGAAATAATTGTGAGCACAAAAAATGCCTGGTGCCATAATTCAGATGCCGTCGCAGAAATTCATATTCTGGATTATCATTTGTCAACTTCTGATCTTATCGAATCCAGTATTTTCCAGTCCAGCACTATAAAAGTCAGGGATCAAAAATCCGGTTGTATTAAGGTTCATTATCCTGCAAAAAAATATACAGAAAATGATTTTCAAGAAGATGAACAAAGACTTCTTGACACTATTGCAATTGAAGTTGGAAATTATATCGAAAAATATCAAACACTAGAAAAAAAAGCCGAATTAAGGAGAACAATTGAACGCATGGACCGTTTGACTCTTTTGGGGGAAATGACCGCAGGAATTGCACATGAACTCAACACTCCTTTAGGCAATATTCTTGGTTTTGCAGAAATAATCAAAGACCAAAATACTGATCCTGATATAGATGCAGATATTTCAATTGTAATAAATTCTGTTATTTATTGTCGCGAAATCGTCAAAAAACTCATGTTTTTTTCATGTGAAATGCCTCAAAAATTAGAATTGCAAGAGCTAAAACCCATTATTCTTTTTGCTTTATCTTTTCTGAAATCGAACTTTCAAAAGAAAGGAATAAAAAGTGAAGTAAGTTTCAAAAACGAAAAAATTACTGCCAGAATTGATTCGGTTCAAATAACACAGGTTCTATTTAATTTACTCATCAATGCCATATATGCCTCGCCAGAAAAGAGTACAATAAAAATTAAAGTTGATAACGATGACTGCTGCCTAATTCTCAAAATAGAAGATGAGGGAACTGGTGTGCCCGAAAATATAAAAGAAAAAATATTTGAACCCTTTTTTTCAACCAAACCTGTCAATTACGGCTGCGGACTAGGATTGAGTGTCGTACATGGAATAATCAAAAATCACAACGGGGAAATCAGTATACAGAACAATATTCCGAATGGAACAATTTTTACAATTAAAATACCATTATTATAAACAAAATGAATTTTAAAAGAGAAAATATACTTGTTGTAGACGACAATATGGACATGCTGGATTTGGTTCAGAGACAGTTAAAAAGTTTTAATTATCGTGCCTATAAAGCATCTTCTGTATCTGAGGCGATCGAGGTATTAAAGCAATGTGATATCGATTTATTAATCAGCGATATTAACATGCCCAATATCAATGGTATCGAATTATTAAAATACGCAGAAGAGCATTATCCTTGTATTCCTAAGCTGGTAATTTCGGGTATTCCATCTGTACACAATGTAGTAAGTGCAATAAAATCTGGTGCTTTAGAGTATCTAACCAAACCTTTCACGAGTGAAGAACTGCAGAAAGCTATCATAAGTTCGTTAGAAAAATGCAAAACTGTTTTAAAAAGGGATCATCAAATTCCTGAGCTTAAAAATGAAAATTCGTATGGAAAAATAATTGGCCATTCGAGCCACTTTAAGGCCATGGTTGAAACCATTAAGCGTGTAAAAGATACAAAGGCAAGTGTATTAATAGAAGGAGAAAGCGGTACAGGTAAAGAATTGATTGCGAGAGCTATTCATTTTACAGGAAATTTGGCAGGCAGACCTTTTATTGCAGTTAACTGCGGAGGAATTCCAGAAAACCTAATCGAATCGGAATTATTTGGTCATGTAAAAGGATCCTTTACAGGAGCATCAGAAACCCGAACTGGTTTGTTTCAGGCAGCTTCAGGAGGCACAATATTTCTAGATGAGATTGGAAATGCACCTATGATGGTACAGATAAAACTTTTAAGAGTAATTCAAGAGCGAGAAATTGTAAGAGTTGGATCTACTACTCCAGAAAAAATTGACATCAGGATAATTTCTGCAACGAATAATAATCTGCAAGATTTGATTTCCAAAGGTTTATTTAGAGATGATCTCTATTATAGAATTAATGTGGTTAATATTAAAACGACACCTTTAAGGGACCGCAAAGAAGATATGACGCTTCTAATAAATAATTTTGTAGAGAAATATAGTCAAGAATACAATAAACCCGATATTACAATAGACGAAAAAGTACTAGACGTATTAATGCGATACAATTGGCCTGGAAATATCCGAGAACTAGAAAATATTATTCATAGAATGGTCATTATGAGCGACAATGTCATAAACTTAAATCAAGTTCCAGATCATTTAAAATATCATATTCCTGTTGCAAATGATATTTTTAAGCCTTTAAAAGAATATGAAAAAGAACAGATTTTAAAAGTTTTATTATCCGTAAACAATAATAAGACAAAAGCCGCCCAAATTCTACAAATTGACCGTAAAACATTAAATCAAAAAATCCTCTAAAACGAGTGTTTTTTCCTCATCTGGTCATAAACTACCTACCTAATTAGCGTTAAAAAATACTTTGTATTTTTTAAACAACTGGCTTATAATAATATACAAAATAAGGCATGTTATTTGCCCTTAAAAGACAAAAAAGTATTAAAATAAATCAAATAATTAAAAGTAGTCCTTAAAGAAATGAAGCAACAGTAAGCTGTAAAAACTGATCAGTATTAATTTAATCTACAATTCCCAAATCGTAAAATTAAACAAACAAAAAGACCTACACTTTAAACTAAATCAATTACTTACAAACAAAAAACATTAACAGTTAAGTAAAAAAAACTTAACTTTATAATGAAAAATCCACATTTCATGAAAATAATTGAACATCATTATAGTGCAGATTTAGAATGGGTAGAAAATTATGCTTCTAAAATTGGAGGAAGAGTCGAAGGAAATTTTATAGTAGCTCTAGAACAGTCCCAATCTGGAACCAGATATTTTCTAGATTGTGGTGATGGAATAATAGCTTACTACATTAATGTGGAGTACCATAGAAATTTTCGACTGATACAAAAAAACCTGAATCCAGATTTTATTGGTTTTTATTATAACTTAACCGATGGAGCAGCAAGCGTAAGCAATGAACAATTTACGTATAACGTGGGTCGATGGCAGTATAATTTGTCCGTGATCGATGGTTCATTAGAATCACAATATAATGTTACAAAAGGGAGCAAAACTTTTGCTCTTTGCATTTTTATCAAAAAAAGCATGATCAAGGCTTATGTCAAAAAAAACAATATCAATATCAAGAATATAGATAGTATTATTGACTCCAAGGAGAATACTATTGTTCGTTTTGACCGAATGAGCAGTGAAAGTTTTCATTTACTTAACGATTTACGAAAATTAGAAGTGGGTGGTGCTTTTTTTGATTTAAGCCTAAGAGGAACAGTCCATATGCTGATTTCAAATTATTTAAGAAAAATTGCTACTAAAAGACTTATCATACAAACAGTAAATGAAAGTGATCTCGCTAACATAATTAACATTCAAATGTATCTGATTAACCATATAGAAGATCATTTTCCGAGTATTGCTTTCATGGCTGAAATGGCCAATATGTCTGAATCGAAATTTAAAAGTTTATTTAAAAAAATAACCGGGAATACAGCAAATGTTTTCTTCATGGAAAATAAGCTGCTGTTTGCCAAAGAACTTCTGGAAAAAAAACAACTGACTGTTTCACAAATATCAGATCAATTAAATTTTACCAATAATTCTTATTTCGCATCAAAATTTAAAGAATATTTTGGACTGTCTCCAAAAGCATTTTATAAACAGCTGTAATTATAATATGCGATCTAAAAATTAATAAAGTGCCTATGAGAAAAATTACACATCATTACACCTTAACACCAGAATGGCAGTTAAAGGTAGTAGAGCAATTAAATACCAAATTAATAGACAATAAACTTATTAATGTCCCAAATGATATTGGGAAAGGTTTCTTTTATTTTTCGCCAATTATGGAAGGCATCTCTGTAGTTTATGCCGATCTTACAGTAACAACCCCTTTGAAGATAACCCGGCTAAAATCGGATAATGAATTGTTTATTTTTCATTTTGATCTGAGTAAGCATACTAACATGGTCAAAATAAACCATCTTGACTATGAAATTGGTTCTTTTAATCAATTAGATTTGATTATTTTAGACAATAATATCGAGAGTTCTATTACACCTGTTTTAAATGAAAGAACAATTGCTTTACGATTACTGATCGATAAAAAACTGCTTCAGGATTTTATTCGAAAAATCAATGAAAAGGAAAACTATTTTTCCAAAAGCAAAACAAATAAAAAGGCATTTTATCACTATGGCAGTGTTGATAGTAATAGTATACTCCTAATTCAATCTATCACAAGCAAATCTGTCAATGATTTATCTTTTGACTCTTTTATAAAAGGAATTTCCTTAAAAGTATTAGGTAATTTTTTCAATAAATTTTACAGTACAGTAGATGAAGATACTCAAGTTACAGACCTCGAAAATAAATCGTTGGAAAAAACAAAGGAATACTTGCTTAACAATTTGTACGGCCCGTTTCCTTCATTAACCTTCCTGGCAGGAATGGCCGGTATGTCTGATTCAAAATATAAAAGTTTATTTAAAAAACGTTTCAGCAATACACCTAAAAATCTTTTTATTACAGAAAAAATGAATCTCGCCCAGAAGCTTCTAAAGAGCGGCGAATACAGCACGTTAACAGCAGTTATGTATGAACTTAATTATACTAAACTTAATTATTTCTGCAGTAAATATTTTGAACAATTAAAAACAAAAGCTACAGATGATTTTGTAAAGAAAAATCAGAAGGATCAAAAAAAGTAACTTTATGTTTTTTTAGATAAAAATACAGCATTAAAAAACTACATTATCTAAAATTTTCAAAGCTTAATAATAAAAAAGCTGCTGTTAATATTTCTATTATCAGCAGCTTTAAAAAAGAACATTTATTTACTAAAACTTATAATAAACTCTGAACGTCTATTTAATTCGTGTTCATTTTCAGAACATTTCACACCATTCGAACAGTGGTTTAATAAATGTGTTTCACCGAAACCTTCACCACTAATTCTTTCTTTTTCTATACCAGCTTTAATTATATAATTAACTGTAGATTTTGCTCTGTTTTGAGATAGTTTCATGTTAAATTCATCTCGACCTCTACTATCTGTATAAGAATTTACTTTTATAGAAATATTTGGTCTGTCTTTCATTAATGCTACTACTTTATCTAACTCTTTCTTAGACGATTGTCTTATGTTATAACCATTAAGGTCAAAGTAGATTGGATTTAATTTTAATTTGTCAGTCAAATCATCTCCGTCTTTAATCTTAACTGTCTCTCCATCCACAATAACTTCCACTTCTTTAGTTAACTCGAAACTAATTTCTCTTTTCTCAAGCGGTTTAAGCTGTTCTGCATTAACTGTTTTTTCAGCATACAAAGGCTTACTATAAACTACTCTGTAGTTTTGGTAAGGATCAACAAATACTTTGTAATTTCCTTGATTATCTGTTACTCCTGTTGCAATACTTGCATTATTAGAATCAAATACTTCAACTTTAAGATCTGGCAGCGGTTTCCCGTTTTCTGCAATTGTTCCAAAAATTATTGATCTGATGTCAAAGTCAAAAATTACAGGTTTATTTTCTACAAATCTGTTAATATCATCGTTACCAGTTCTATTTGAAGAAAAATAACCTTTTTTACTGTCATTTATAACGTAAGCAAAGTCATCCTCAGGTGTATTGATACCATCCCCAACATTTACAACATGATAAATTCCTGCTTGATCTTTCATAGCAGCAAATACATCTAAGCCGCCAAGTCCAGGATGACCGTCTGATGCAAAATACAAAATACCTTTTTTATCCATAAAAGGATAAGTTTCGCGGCCTGGAGTGTTGATTTCGTCACTTAGCTTAGTTACATCATTTCCAACTAAATTTCCTTTCTTTAAGCTTACGACATACAAATCTGAGTTACCAAAACTATTGTTACGATCTGATGCGAAAAACAATTGTGTTTCATCAGGACTAAGAGCTGGGTGTGCAGAAGAGAAACCATCACTATTAATTGGATAAGGTAGCTCTTTTACGTTTTTCCATTCCCCCTTTACATTTTCAGCAACATATATTTTTAAGAAATTAGTTCCATTTTTATCTGCTCCTAATTTTCCATCCATATAGTTATTTCTGGTAAAATACATGTACTTACCATCTTTAGTAATTGCAGGACTGCTTTGGTGATATTTAGTATTGATATCTCCTTTAACGGGTGCGGCATCTTCTAAATCTCCATCTGCAGTAACATTAGCTGTGTAAATTTTCATGAATGACTTTTCATTCCAGCTGTGTTTGCGTTTAATAATAACACCCGAATCTCTTGCAGATGCAAACATCACTTTATCTTTACCATCAAATGAAGTTCCAAAATCAGAAACTGGAGAATTAAGGCTTACTGGTTTGATATCGTAACGGCCAGATTGTTTTTGAATATCTGCCATTAATTTTTGCTCTTTCCAGTTTTCACTTAAATCTTTTTTACCCGTTACAGCGTAATACTTTTTCATTACAGCGTTGGCTTCATTGTATTTCTTAGAATTGTTTAAAGCCTGGGCGTAACGAAAATAAAATTCTGGGGTTACAGATTTTCCTGAATTAAAAACTTTAGCGTAAGAGTCTGCTGCTTCTGGGGACTGCCCATTAAAGTAATAGCAATTACCTAATTTTGTATAAACTTCGGTTGAAGTATCACCTTTGTCTACAAGGCTTTTATATAATTTACCTGCTTCAATAAATGCAAACTTATTGTAGACTTCATCTGCTTTTGCAGCTTTTTTATTCTGTGCATTAATTCCCTGCATTTGTACGAGACAAATGCAAAGTAAAGCTAATGCTGTTTTTATCTTTTTAGATATCATTTTTTTTATGCTAGTTTATGGTTGTTAAAAGAATCTTGGCGTAACCAATCTGTATTTAGTCCCAGAAAATAAATCGAAACGAAGGAAGATCTCATGAGAACCTGAATTATAGTTTCCTATTTTCTGTGTGTCATAATCGTAAGCATAGCCAACATTCAAACCTGACGTAACTTGGAAACCTGCCATTGCACTTACAGCGGCATCCCATCTATAAGCTGCTCCTAAAGTGAGCTTTTCGCTGATTAAGAAGTTTGCCGATAAATCAACCGCTAATGGAGCACCACTCACCATTTTAACCATTGCTGCAGGTTTAAACTTTAAATTATCGTTCAGGTCAAAAACATAACCTCCCATTGCGTAAAAGTGCATTCTTTGAGAAGCCACAGATGTTTTAACATCATCATAAAACTTGGTTTCTAAAATCATTGGTACTGATAAACCTGCGTACCATTTTGAAGAGTGAAAATAGATTCCTGCTCCAAAGTTTGGAGAATTCTTTGTTAAATTTCCAGAAAGAAAATGATCTTCAGGTCTTTCAACATTAAGCTTATTGTAATCAATCTGCATAAAATTACCACTTGCACTAATCCCTAAAGATAAATGAACATCAGCGGAAAGCTGGATTGGATAAGCATAACTTGCAGTTAAAGTAGTTTCTTGCGACGGTCCAATTTTATCGCTTATTACAGACAATCCTAAACCTTGACCGTTTGAACTTATAGGTGCTTCAATTGAAAAATTTGCTGTTTTAGGAGCTCCATCCAAACCTACCCATTGTGTTCTATACAATCCAAAAATGCTTGGTAAACCACGGGTTCCAGTATATCCTGGATTAATTGTCATCGTATTATACATATATTGTGTATATTGGGATTCCTGCTGGGCCGAAACCTCAAAAGCTCCCAAAACAAATATTGTAATTACATAAAAAATTTTCTTCATTAGTTCTAATTCTTAAGTCTTAAATTATTCCTATTATTATTGATTATTAATGTATAGATAACCCGTTTTCTCCTTGCCTTTTCCATTTACGTTGTACTTCAAAATATAGAAATAGGTACCTGTAGGAAGCTTATCTCCTCTTTTTACCGTTACACGGCCATCAGAGTATCCTCTAAACATATTGTCGCTTTCATTATAAGAAACTGTATCATACACTTTTACACCCCATCTGTTATAGATTTCTACAGTGTTATCTGGGTATTCGCTAATTCCTTTGATATGGAAGGTATCGTTCACTCCATCATCATTTGGAGATAATGCGTTGTACACCACAACATCCTCCACTGGATCTTCTGTCTTCTTCACAACAGCCATGGTAAAGATTCCGTAGCCGCTAACCTGCGCTGTTAACAATTTCTCATAAGCTTCGCCTGTTATATCTGCACTTAAAACTCCTCCTTCATTAACCCATTTATTCAAGCTTTCATCCCATCTTACTATTGCCAATTCAGTATCCGAATTTTGCTGAAAATAATCCGATGGTGTTGTGTCATGGTCTAGTGTCAGACTTAAGACAATTTTTTCACTGCCTTGGTCCTGGCTGATTTTCCAGTATTCCTTATCGTTGATTTTAAGTATGCTTTCATCCTTATTAGAATGTGGATAAGCAGGATCAGAATTTTGATAAAAATATTGTGTCGTATAAACATTTGCTGCAGATCCATTTACCGCATGATATGATGGTCTGTAAAACAACTCATTACCAACAGGAAAGTAAAATTCTGCATTTCCTCTTTTTTCTACCCTTCCGTCCACAAAACTCTGGTCGCCTGCAGCAGTATGATTTGCATTTTCCAGAAAAATCATTTTACTTTTATCGTGTAACTGATCTGTCTCTGCATAAAACGCATTGATAATTCCATTTTTGAAATCAGAATTTTTACCAACAGAAATCATGGTTTTAAGATTAAAAGGAACTAAAGCGCTCATATTGTCAAAAATTACATTTTGAAAATCTGATTGTTTTGACCCTTCAATTGACTGGCTTTGCTGCCCTGTAAAAAAGGTCTGTCCATTTCCCGCAGGGGTATAACCTACTTTTCCATCATTATTCCAGTTTTGAAAAATATAAGTCTGACCATCATTAATAAAATTGCCGGAAGTTTCATTATTGTAATCCATGTAGATTGCCATTATGGTATTATCAGCTATTTTAACTTCGCCGCTGTTTACAAATTGGGCATTCATTATATTACACGTAAACAAACCTGCAAATAGTCCCAAGGCATATGAACCTCTTTTATTTACCATTTTAAAATCTGACAATTTTACTTTATATAAATCTTTATTTTCCATAGAATTGGTATTGGTTACCACATTAAATTAAACTTTTAATTAGTTGATAAAATTAATTTATCAATCCATCCTGCTTTATCCCTAAAAGTTAATACTATATCAGAATAAGGTATTTTTCCTATAAAAACACTGAGAGCTTTTTTATTTTAGGTTTTTAATTAATGCTTTTAATTCTTCTATTTCTTTTTGCTGCATTGCCTGATTATTTTGAAGCTCTTTAATTGCAGCATTAGAAGTACTTATTTCTTTTTGCTGTTCTTTTACTGCTTCTACTAATACAGGAATAAGCATAGTATAGTTTACTGTGTAAAAACCTTGGTCATTTTTACTTACCGCTTCTGGAAGAATTTTTTCGATGTCTTGTGCAATTACTCCCAATTGGTGTTTATCATTAAAGTTCATTTCTTTAAACTCTTCTTTTCTCCAATTGTAACTTACACCCTGTACTCTTTCTACAATACTCAAAGCATCTGTAATTGGTGCAATATCTTTTTTGTAACGACGGTCTGAAGTAACATTAAATGCTGTACCGTTAGCATCAACACAACTTATTGTTCCGTATACCGTAAGTTTATCTGCTGTTGGCAGACCATCTCCAATAGAGAAATTATTAGTTGTTCCGTCAATTTGGAAAATTCTTGTAGCTACTCCTGGAGAAATAGCCAGGTTCGGATTCATATAACGCGCACGGGCAATGCTGAAATTATTACCACTTGTTCCGCCAATTGCTGTACCTAAATAATATCCTGTTGTACCCGCTTTGAATATTAATTCATTGCTGCCGTCTGTAGATGTACTATTTTCTACAACCAATTGTTTACCATCATTTCTAAAGTGCGATATACCTCCTTCTACATTAAATCTTGTATCTGGCGCAGTAGTTCCAATACCAACATTACCTACAGTATTTATAGACATGCGTTTTACATTCTCTGTCCAAAAATCTAAACCAAAACGATTTGAACCGCTTACTACTGAAGTTCTGTTAGAACTAATACCTACCTGTGATGATACACTTCCAAATACAAGACCTGAATTTGCAGGAGAAAGCGTTCCGTCAGAAATTCCGTCTGCATCAACAATTATCGCATTGGCAACATGCATTTTACCATTACCGTAAATTCGCGCTAATTCTTTTGAACCTGTTGCACCAGTTCCTGCATTAAAACTAAAACCATTTGCTGTTGTTGGAACCTGTAACCTGAATTGGGCGTTATTTACACCTAACCCATAAACCATATTGTCGTTGTTTCCATTTTGATACAATACAATCTTTCTATTTGCAAAAACATTTTCAAATTGTAATGGAGCATTTGGAAAAGCTGTACCAATACCAATATTTCCCATTTGGTAAATATTTTGAGTATTTTCTGTAGCCTGCTTATTTGTTGCTGTATTAAACCAAGGTTCTTTTACCGCTAAAGGCGCATCTACCCAAGTTGGCGTCGTACCTACAGTCTGCATGATTTGACCTGCTGTTCCTGCGGTTAAGCTAATTTCAGTGTCTTTAAATGCGTTGTTTGCACCATTAGTAACTGTAATAAGGTTGGAACTTGTTACAGAACCCGCACCAATGGTTGGCGGCGCCCCAGCTTCTCCTTTTTCACCTTGCAGACCTTGAATTCCTTGAATTCCTTGAGGTCCAGGTACTCCTTGTTCTCCCTGAATTCCTTGAGGTCCCGTTGCTCCTGTCTCTCCTTGAATTCCTTGTGGACCCGTTGCTCCTGTCTCTCCCTGAATTCCTTGAGGTCCAGCCGCTCCTGTCTCTCCTTGAATTCCTTGTGGACCCGCTGCTCCTTGTTCACCTTGAGGTCCTTGTGGTCCCACTGCTCCTTGTTCTCCTTGAGGTCCTTGAGGTCCCGCTGCTCCTTGTTCACCTTGAGGTCCTTGTGGTCCCGCTGCTCCTTGTTCTCCTTGGATTCCTTGAGGACCAGTCAATCCTGGTTCTCCCTGAATTCCTTGAGGACCAGCAACTCCTTGTTCGCCTTGAGGTCCTTGAGGACCCGCTGCTCCTTGTTCTCCTTGAAGCCCAGTTGCTCCTTGTTCTCCCTGAGGTCCTTGAGGTCCAACCGCTCCCGGAATACCTTGAATACCCTGCATTCCCTGTGGACCTGCTTGGCTTAGTAATTGTAACACGTTTGAAACTCCTTTTTCATCTATGTAGGTTAACTGATTATTAGTGTTATCATAATGTAATGTGGTTAGTGTTTCTGTAAATTGAATTGGATCATTTCCAGCAATCATTCGAGACCATTTACTTCCATCCCAGTAGTAAAATCCTGGGGTAACATCATTTACTGTCGCTGTATTATAAACCAGCAGACTTTTTGCTATAACTCCCGTAACAGGACTTTGATCTGTAGTTTTTGTTAAAGCTACTCTAGGCATAAGTACTCCTTTGTTTGAAGAAGTAATGTCTAGCTGCGCTGAATTATCTGGTGTAAGTGTACCAACTCCAACCTGAGCTTGAGCACTGTAAAACCCAAATAGTGCAAGAATTACAATTATTCCGTCTTTGAAATGTTTCATTTTATTTTAATTTTTGTTAAATTATCGATTCTGCCCTGCAAAACGCAGTTTTTTTCGGCGGGCAAATGTCCAACAGAACAGAAAGCAAAACAGCCACTAAAAGTTTTTAAATTGTCAAATTAAGACAAACCTGTAAGTAATATGCTGCGAAATACCGCAAACACAGCGGTTTGTAAAGTCGTAAATAGGTGTTGTTACTCGAGAGAATTGTGTTTTTAATAGATAATAACTTACAAATGAAGTTTTAAAAGAAAAATATCAGTAACTCATTGACAGATAATGATGTACAAGTGCTTCGGTTTTCGCGAGAAAGGCTTGACTATTCTTTGTGACGTTACTTTCGGATATTTGATTCGCGAGATGCGCTACAAAGATTTGGGGGAGTTTGTGGTTGCGTTGTGGTTACGTCGCGGAGTTACTTTACGGAGTTACTTGCGGAGATTTCTCTCCCGAAGCCTTTGGATCGAAATGACAAACTGCACGGTTACGTTGTGTTTAAAACCACGTAAACCCTCAATTTTCGCATAATTTCTCCCCATTTCTCCGCAATCCTCCGCCCAATCTTGTCATTTCGATCCCGAGGCTTCGGGAGAGAAATCTCCGCGAGATGCTCTACAAAGATTGGGGCAAACTGTGGGGTTACTTTGCGGTTACGTTGCGGAGTTACTTACGGAGATTTCTCCTTCGTCGAAATGACAAAATGTACGGTTACTTTATGTTCAAGCCTGCTTAAGGCGCCAATTTTTTTCAATCTTGTCATTTCGATCCCGAGGCTTCGGGAGAGAAATCTCCGCGAGAAGCTGTGCAAAGATTGGGGCAAACTGTGGGGTTACTTTGTGGTTACGTTGCGGAGTTACTTGTGGAGATTTCTCCTTCGTCGAAATGACAAACTGCGGGGTTCGTTGTGTTTAAACCACAATCTTGTCATTTCGATCCCGAAGCTTTGGGAGGGAAATCTCCGCGAGAAGCTCGACAAAGATTGTAACAAACGGGTAAAAAAAAGAGGAAAACTAAGTTTTCCTCTCTTTTAAATAAAAAATTATGAAAAAGTAAATAACCATTTACTACTGCACAGGCATTCTAACTTTGTCTGATTATGCAGTTCTTACTAAGGCTTTGTAATGCTGTTATGCTATTGAGATTAATTAACAGTAAAAGAAACTGTTTCTAGAAATCCTAAAATTTTATATTGATCGACTAAAGGAACTGAATTGTTGACATCATACACATCGACATTATTATTAGTACCATCGAAAACCCCTTTACCATATAAGATCACTTCTTTTGTTCCTACTGAATCAAAATAAACTAAACCAGAATCAAATGTTACATGATTGGTGGCACTTGTATTATTTTGACCTGTAAAATGAACTAAACCAGGCTCCGTAATATTTACAGCAACCTTAATATAATGAGATGAATCTAATGGACTATTTTTAACATAATTTCCGTGAATGCTGGTCGCAGAAAAAGTACATTTGGCAGTTTTATACTTTAATGGTTTTTCTTGAAAATGTACCAACACATTAAGCATGTCAGCTCTACCTTCTTCCTCTAGTTCTGTCATAATATCTACTATTGCTCGACTATCAAAAATATCTAAAATGAGAAATTCTTGTGCATCTGTTGCTAAAATATTTTTAAAAGTAATACCGCTTCCCTGCAAAAGCACTTTATGCATGCCCACTGTATGAAAAGTACCCATAGCCCTAAATTTAACAAAATTTTCTCTTTCAACAAATCTATTACGTTCGTCATCACTAGTGTTAGTAACATCTATTGACCCTAAATTATAAGTACCTGGCTTAGTAACATTTACAGTTGCCACCATATAATTACTGCCAGTTAAAGGAACACCCCAATAATATTCCCCCTGTACAGGACCTATATCTGTTATTTTATAAAGAGCTCTATCAATTGCATTAAAATTATTAAAATTTATATCCACCTGACCTATAACCTCTATAGTTGCTTTATTATCCTCTATTTGAACATTATAATTATTATAGATATAAGGGTACTGACGTTTATAGTTTGAATTATTATTTACACCAGCTACAGTCAACAGTATTTCCTGCTCTCCTGTCTCATTAAAAACACCCTGCGTATTTATCAATAAATCTTTATCGGTGTAATCGTCATACTGTACAGATTTAATAACCGGCATTCCTATATCGTATAGACCTGTTTTAGTTACATTTAGCTTTAATTTTATATAGTTATTTCTGCTGTTTACAGGAACCCCAATTGCGTAATCTCCTACTGCTTCTGCAGAAACAAATGTATATTCTGCAGGCACTTCTACAATACGTTTTGGTTTAAGTTCGTCAATATTAAAACGAGCAAGGTCTGGAAGTTCCCCATCTTTAAAAGCATAATAATCGGTAAGTATAATTTCAGTACCAGCAGTTTTAGGACTACCCCCTAAAAACAATTTTAACTCTTGCTCTCCTGTCATCTTAACATACATTGGGTTAGAAATAATCATGATATCATGTAATGCCTCAAAATCATAGGTACCAAAACATACTAATCCTGGTTTTGTTACATTAATTTTAATTTTTATAAAATTACGGCCGTCTACAGGTGTATCTTCATAAAACTCACCTTCTATCGATCCTGAAACATAGGTATATTCTGCACGGTCATTGCATTGCGACCATGTAGTCCCTAACCATGTTTTAAGGCAGTTTTGGTCTGTGTCGTAAATCACTAAACCTTTTGAGTCTTCTGTTAAACCAGACTCCATAGCTGTAATTTGGGCTGTTGTGGCTCTTGGCGGCATCATTCCTTTTGTTCCATTATTAGAGAGAATTTCTAAGGTCGCATGGTCATCGCCTTTTTGCTTCCCGCCTATTACAACTGTTCCGTTTACTTGTGCAAAAGACTGCACCATAGTAAACATCATTATTATGAAAGTAAAAAATATTTTTTTCATTGTTATTTTTTTTAGAAAAATTAAGTAAAATAATAAACCGGCCTTACTTAAAGGCCTGTTTAATTATATCATTAATTGGTTACATATTATATGTAATCACGTACCAATCAGTACCATCTGACTGCAAAGTAACTTTTGCACTTCCGGCTGTTGCTCCTTCAAAAATGCTTCCTGCTAGATATGGCAATGAAACACTATCTGAGTAAATAACACTTTTATTGAAATTTACTATTACTGGAGTTTTGCCATCTGCCAACAGTGTATTAAACTGGTTGATAACTAGTATTCTTCCTTTGTTTGCTGTAGCATCTGGAAGTGATATTGTAATATCGCCTGTTAATTTTGAAGCAATAATGGTATAATCAGCAGTGGTTACCGTATAATTGCTGCTAATTTTTTTTATTTCCATAAGATTAGATGCTGCTGCCGCTTTCCATCCTACTACTCCTGCTTCGGTAGTTGTTAAAACTTCGCCAACATTTACAGATGGTTTAATATCTACTGATGCAGCAACCAATGTTGCTCCTGTTCCGCTTACCTGTAAAACAGTGCTTGGTGTATTTGTTGTAATATCTGCTTTTGCAGTTATATCTCCTGCTCCAACTTTTTTCCATCCCACAACACCTCCTGGACCTGTTGTTAAAACTTCATCAATATTTTCTGAAGGTTTAATACCTACTGTTGCGTTAATTAATGTTGCTCCAGTTCCAGATACTGTTAAAACTGAAGGAGTAGAACTCGTAAGATCTGCTTTTGTAGTAATATCTCCAGCATCTACGGCTGGTTTTTTCCATCCTACCACACCCGTTGCGGTTGTTGTTAGTACTTCGCCCACAGTTGCAGATGGTTTGATGTTTACAGATGCAGCTGCCAATGCTGCTCCAAGTCCATTAACTTCCAAAACAGTATTTGGAGTAGTAGATGAAAGGTCGTATTTTGTGATCAGATTGGATGGTGCTATTTTACGCAGTACTCCGTTTGCATCTGTCACTACTAGATCATCTGTGCTGGTTCCTGTTTGTAAACCTAAAATGGCTAAGGTATAAGCACTCGTTGTTGTTAAAATTGAAGGTTTTGTTAAAGCTCCCCCTAACTGTATATTACCGCTGGTAATTGTTAAACCATTGTCTGCTGTGCCAGGGGCGCCAGGGTAGAAAGTTACTTTTTTCCCATTTGGAGTAACAACGGTTTCGGTCTGCGCCATCATAAATCCTGATTGGATAAATAACAACATGCATATTATTTTTTTCATATTTAGTTCTTATGAGTTTTTATAATTTACTTATTTGAAGGCCGCACACTCTTGTTATTTAGAGTGCGCAGCTTCAAAAAAAAACTGTTTTTATTTTAAATAATCAATCATTACATTATCATTAGCCATTAATACATATGAACCATTATTGGCAGGGATGTAAGTAACTGTCTTACCACTAACAGAAATAGCATCTTTATCGATACGTACCCCATTGATATACAATTTCACTTTAGAAAGTGCAGAAGGCTCTGCTGATAATTCAAAACTACTATCACCTGCGGCAGCTGTAAATTCATCTATTGCCTGTTGAGGAATAATAGCATTTACCACATATTCATCGTCATCAGTACCTGCTCCAGTAATCACAATGTTTGCACCTTGAGTTACTTTACCGCCTACTCCTTTTAAACTATCCATGAAATCTTCATATGTTTTAGTGGCATTGCCTTCCTTAGTTTTCCACTCTTCATAAGCAGATGCTCCCGTTGCTCCGGTTGCTCCTTTTAGTCCATTTAAGAATTCATCATATGATTTGCCGTCGTTGCCAGGAATTGCTATCCAGTCTTCATAAGCAGATGCTCCCGTTGCTCCGGTAGCTCCTTTTAATCCATTTAAGAATTCATCATATGATTTGCCATCGTTGCCAGGAATTGCTATCCAGTCTTCATAAGCAGATGCTCCAGTTGCTCCGGTTGCTCCTTTTAATCCATTTAAGAATTCATCATATGATTTTCCGTCGTTGCCAGGAATTGCTATCCAGTCTTCATATGCAGATGCTCCCGTTGCTCCGGTTGCTCCTTTTAATCCATTTAAGAATTCATCATATGATTTGCCATCGTTGCCAGGAATTGCTATCCAGTCTTCATATGCAGATGCTCCCGTTGCTCCGGTTGCTCCTTTTAATCCATTTAAGAATTCATCATATGATTTGCCATCGTTGCCAGGAATTGCTATCCAGTCTTCATAAGCAGATGCTCCAGTTGCTCCGGTTGCTCCTTTTAATCCATTTAAGAATTCATCATATGATTTGCCGTCGTTGCCAGGAATTGCTTTCCAGTCTTCATATGCAGATGCTCCCGTTGCTCCGGTTGCTCCTTTTAATCCATTTAAGAATTCATCATATGATTTGCCATCGTTGCCAGGAATTGCTATCCAGTCTTCATATGCAGATGCTCCCGTTGCTCCGGTTGCTCCTTTTAATCCATTTAAGAATTCATCATATGATTTGCCATCGTTGCCAGGAATTGCTTTCCAGTCTTCATAAGCAGATGCTCCAGTTGCTCCGGTTGCTCCTTTTAATCCATTTAAGAATTCATCATATGATTTGCCGTCGTTGCCAGGAATTGCTTTCCAGTCTTCATAAGCAGATGCTCCCGTTGCTCCGGTTGCTCCTTTTAATCCATTTAAGAATTCATCATATGATTTGCCGTCGTTGCCAGGAATTGCTTTCCAGTCTTCATAAGCAGATGCTCCCGTTGCTCCGGTTGCTCCTTTTAATCCATTTAAGAATTCATCATAAGATTTTCCGTCGTTGCCAGGAATTGCTATCCAGTCTTCATATGCAGATGCTCCCGTTGCTCCGGTTGCTCCTTTTAATCCATTTAAGAATTCATCATAAGATTTGCCGTCGTTGCCAGGAATTGCTTTCCAGTCTTCATATGCTGATGCTCCCGTTGCTCCGGTTGCTCCTTTTAATCCATTTAAGAATTCATCATATGATTTGCCGTCGTTGCCAGGAATTGCTATCCAGTCTTCATATGCTGATGCTCCCGTTGCTCCGGTAGCTCCTTTTAATCCATTTAAGAATTCATCATATGATTTGCCGTCGTTGCCAGGAATTGCTATCCAGTCTTCATATGCTGATGCTCCCGTTGCTCCGGTTGCTCCTTTTAATCCATTTAAGAATTCATCATAAGATTTTCCGTCGTTGCCAGGAATTGCTATCCAGTCTTCATAAGCAGATGCTCCCGTTGCTCCGGTAGCTCCTTTTAATCCATTTAAGAATTCATCATATGATTTTCCGTCGTTGCCAGGAATTGCTATCCAGTCTTCATAAGCAGATGCTCCCGTTGCTCCGGTAGCTCCTTTTAATCCATTTAAGAATTCATCATATGATTTGCCGTCGTTGCCAGGAATTGCTTTCCAGTCTTCATATGCTGATGCTCCCGTTGCTCCGGTTGCTCCTTTTAATCCATTTAGGAATTCATCATATGATTTGCCGTCGTTGCCAGGAATTGCTTTCCAGTCTTCATATGCTGATGCTCCCGTTGCTCCGGTTGCTCCTTTTAATCCATTTAGGAATTCATCATATGATTTGCCGTCGTTGCCAGGAATTGCTTTCCAGTCTTCATAAGCAGATGCTCCCGTTGCTCCCGTTGCTCCTTTTAATCCATTTAAGAATTCATCATATGATTTGCCGTCGTTGCCAGGAATTGCTATCCAGTCTTCATATGCAGATGCTCCCGTTGCTCCCGTTGCTCCTTTTAATCCATTTAGGAATTCATCATATGATTTTCCATCGTTGCCAGGAATTGCTATCCAGTCTTCATATGCTGATGCTCCCGTTGCTCCGGTAGCTCCTTTTAATCCATTTAAGAATTCATCATAAGATTTTCCGTCGTTGCCAGGAATTGCTATCCAGTCTTCATATGCTGATGCTCCCGTTGCTCCGGTTGCTCCTTTTAATCCATTTAAGAATTCATCATATGATTTGCCGTCGTTGCCAGGAATTGCTATCCAGTCTTCATATGCAGATGCTCCCGTTGCTCCGGTTGCTCCTTTTAATCCATTTAAGAATTCATCATAAGATTTTCCGTCGTTGCCAGGAATTGCTATCCAGTCTTCATATGCAGATGCTCCCGTTGCTCCGGTTGCTCCTTTTAATCCATTTAAGAATTCATCATAAGATTTGCCGTCGTTGCCAGGAATTGCTTTCCAGTCTTCATATGCTGATGCTCCCGTTGCTCCGGTAGCTCCTTTTAATCCATTTAAGAATTCATCATAAGATTTTCCGTCGTTGCCAGGAATTGCTATCCAGTCTTCATATGCAGATGCTCCCGTTGCTCCGGTTGCTCCTTTTAATCCATTTAAGAATTCATCATATGATCTGCCGTCGTTGCCAGGAAGACCCTGCCAGATTTCATATGCTGATGCTCCTGTTGCTCCGGTTGCTCCTTTTAATCCATTTAAGAATTCATCATATGATCTGCCGTCGTTGCCAGGAAGACCCTGCCAGATTTCATATGCTGATGCTCCTGTCGCTCCAGTTGCTCCTTTTAATCCATTTAAGAATTCATCATATGATCTGCCGTCGTTGCCAGGAATTGCTTTCCAGTCTTCATAAGCAGATGCTCCAGTTGCTCCGGTTGCTCCTTTTAATCCATTTAAGAATTCATCATATGATCTGCCGTCGTTGCCAGGAAGACCCTGCCAGATTTCATATGCTGATGCTCCTGTTGCTCCGGTTGCTCCTTTTAATCCATTTAAGAATTCATCATATGATCTGCCGTCGTTGCCAGGAAGACCCTGCCAGATTTCATATGCTGATGCTCCTGTCGCTCCAGTTGCTCCTTTTAATCCATTTAAGAATTCATCATATGATCTGCCGTCGTTGCCAGGAAGACCCTGCCAGATTTCATATGCTGATGCTCCTGTCGCTCCAGTTGCTCCTTTTAATCCATTTAAGAATTCATCATATGATCTGCCGTCGTTGCCAGGAAGACCCTGCCAGATTTCATATGCTGATGCTCCTGTTGCTCCAGTTGCTCCTTTTAATCCATTTAAGAATTCATCATATGATCTCCCGTCGTTGCCAGGAAGACCCTGCCAGATTTCATATGCTGATGCTCCCGTTGCTCCAGTTGCTCCTTTTAATCCATTTAAGAATTCATCATATGATCTGCCGTCGTTGCCAGGAATTGCTTTCCAGTCTTCATAAGCAGATGCTCCAGTTGCTCCAGTAGCTCCTTTTAATCCATTTAAGAATTCATCATATGATCTGCCGTCGTTGCCAGGAAGACCCTGCCAGATTTCATAAGCTGATGCTCCTGTTGCTCCAGTAGCTCCTTTTAATCCATTTAAGAATTCATCATATGATCTGCCGTCGTTGCCAGGAATTGCTTTCCAGTCTTCATATGCTGATGCTCCGGTTGCTCCGGTTGCTCCTTTTAATCCATTTAAGAATTCATCATATGATCTGCCGTCGTTGCCAGGAATTGCTTTCCAGTCTTCATATGCAGATGCTCCCGTTGCTCCGGTTGCTCCTTTTAATCCATTTAAGAATTCATCATATGATCTGCCGTCGTTGCCAGGAAGACCCTGCCAGATTTCATATGCTGATGCTCCTGTTGCTCCAGTAGCTCCTTTTAATCCATTTAAGAATTCATCATATGATCTGCCGTCGTTGCCAGGAAGACCCTGCCAGATTTCATATGCTGATGCTCCTGTTGCTCCAGTAGCTCCTTTTAATCCATTTAAGAATTCATCATATGATCTGCCGTCGTTGCCAGGAAGACCCTGCCAGATTTCATATGCAGATGCTCCTGTCGCTCCAGTTGCTCCTTTTAATCCATTTAAGAATTCATCATATGATCTGCCGTCGTTGCCAGGAAGACCCTGCCAGATTTCATATGCAGATGCTCCGGTTGCTCCAGTTGCTCCTTTTAATCCATTTAAGAATTCATCATATGATCTGCCGTCGTTGCCAGGAAGACCCTGCCAGATTTCATATGCTGATGCTCCTGTTGCTCCAGTTGCTCCTTTTAATCCATTTAAGAATTCATCATATGATCTGCCGTCGTTGCCAGGAAGACCCTGCCAGATTTCATATGCTGATGCTCCTGTCGCTCCAGTTGCTCCTTTTAATCCATTTAAGAATTCATCATATGATCTGCCGTCGTTGCCAGGAAGACCCTGCCAGATTTCATATGCTGATGCTCCTGTCGCTCCAGTTGCTCCTTTAATTCCCTCTAAGAATTCATCATATGATCTGCCGTCGTTGCCAGGAAGACCCTGCCAGATTTCATATGCTGATGCTCCTGTTGCTCCAGTTGCTCCTTTTAATCCATCTAAGAATTCATCATATGATTTGCCGTCGTTGCCAGGAAGACCCTGCCAGATTTCATATGCTGAATCTCCTTTATCTCCTTTATCTCCTTTATCTCCTTTATCTCCTTTATTACCACTTACTTTTACCCATTCTCCTGTCTCAGGATCTTTAACATAAACGTAACCAGTTTTACTATCAATCCATACCGTAGCGTTGGATGGTGGACTTACACCGTCGATTCCAGGTACACCAGGACCTCCGGCAATACCGTCTGAACCGTTAAGACCATTAATCTTAACCCAGTCAGCTGTTCTGTCTCTCCATGCATCATCTCTTCCCTTAACCGTTTTATCTGTTCCAACGTAAGCATAAATATCTCCGTTTGGTGCTTTTATGATTGCATCAAGGGTAGTGATTGAACCAGCTGTTCCAGGTGCTCCATTAGCTCCAGCTATACCATTGGCTCCATTCAATCCGTTGATTTTAACCCATTCTGCTGTTCTGTCTCTCCATGCATCATCTCTTCCCTTAACCGTTTTATCTGTTCCAACGTAAGCATAAATATCTCCGTTTGGTGCTTTTATGATTGCATCAAGGGTAGTGATTGAACCAGCTGTTCCAGGTGCTCCATTAGCTCCAGGAATACCATTTTCTCCGTTTAATCCGTTAATTTTAACCCAGTCAGATGTTCTGTCTCTCCAAGCATCATCTCTGCCCTTAACCGTTTTATCTGTTCCAACGTAGGCATAAATATCTCCTTTAGGATCTACTACAATCGCATCAAGGGTAGTAATTGAACCCGCTGTACCAGGAGAACCGTCTACACCAGGGATACCGTCATTACCTGTTACTTTTACCCATTTTCCTGTTGCAGGATCTTTAACATAAACGTAACCAGTTTTGCTATCAACCCATACTGTAGCGTTTGATGGTGCACTTACACCGTCGATTCCAGGTACTCCAGGACCTCCGGCAATACCGTCTGAACCGTCAAGACCATTAATTTTAACCCAGTCTGCTGTTCTGTCTCTCCATGCATCATCTCTTCCCTTAACCGTTTTATCTGTTCCAACGTAAGCATAAATATCTCCGTTTGGTGCTTTTATGATTGCATCAAGGGTAGTGATTGAACCAGCTGTTCCAGGTGCTCCATTAGCTCCAGGAATACCATTTTCTCCGTTTAATCCGTTGATTTTAACCCAGTCAGATGTTCTGTCTCTCCAAGCATCATCTCTGCCCTTAACCGTTTTATCTGTTCCAACGTAGGCATAAATATCTCCTTTAGGATCTACTACAATCGCATCAAGTGTAGTGATTGAACCCGCTGTACCAGGAGAACCGTCTACACCAGGAATACCGTCATTACCTGTTACTTTTACCCATTTTCCTGTTGCAGGATCTTTAACATAAACGTAACCAGTTTTGCTATCAACCCATACTGTAGCGTTTGATGGTGCACTTACACCGTCGATTCCAGGTACTCCAGGACCTCCGGCAATACCGTCTGAACCGTCAAGACCATTAATCTTAACCCAGTCAGCTGTTCTGTCTCTCCATGCATCATCTCTGCCCTTAACCGTTTTATCTGTTCCAACGTAGGCATAAATATCTCCTTTAGGATCTACTACAATCGCATCAAGGGTAGTAATTGAACCCGCTGTACCAGGAGAACCGTCTACACCAGGGATACCGTCAATTCCATCTTCACCATTTAATGGAACCCACTTGGTGTTATCCTTAGGATCTCTAACGTATACAATACCTGATGAATAATCAATATACATTTGGATTGTACCATCTAATCCTTTAGTTCCAGGCAGGCCATTTCCTCCACTGATTCCATTTCTACCGTCGATTCCGTTTTTGCCGTTAATTGCAGTCCATGTTCCATCAGGGTTTTGAACATATACGTTCCCTGTCGAATTGTCTGTGTAAAAAGTTACACCTTCACCCGGATAGCCTGGGTCTCCTTTTATACCTGGAGCACCATTGCCGCCTGCAATACCACTTGCTTCACCAGAAACCGCAAGCCTATGCCATCTGTCTACATACCAGTAGTAGTAGCCTGGCTTTATATCAGAACCTGATGTTGTATTATATAACAGTAAACTATCTATATTACCATCTGACATTGTCGTAGTGTCTGTTGAACTTGTTAAAGCAACTCTCGGAATTAATATACCTTTATTTGTCGCAAAAACTTCCAGCTGTGCTGAATAACTGGTTGGATCCTTTTTACCTACAACTACCTGAGAGTAAGCAGAGAAACTACCCAAAACAAATAGTAAAGGAAGTAATCTATTCTTCATAAGATTGAATCATTAATTTGTTATTAAATTATTTCAATTGGCAAGGCAACAAAAGTGGTAGTGAATCAATAGGGAAAAGCATATTCCTGATTTTAAAATCAGAATATATTTTTGATCTATATGATTTGTATACTGAAGTGGACAGCCATTTTTTAGTTAAATTATTAAAGAACAAATTTTCTACATTTATAATCTTTTTCTTACCACTAAAAGTTTTCATTGTTACATTTTAGGACATTTTTTTTAAATAAAAATTAACAGGAAGTATACTTGAGGAGTAATTTTGGATGAATTAAAATGCAGGCTGTGTAAGTATTGCGAGAAGTAAAAACAGTATTAAAACAAAAATCCCGGCTATATAAATAGTCGGGATTTTGTGCCGCTAAAGTAAAGCGGTCCATTACTTGTTATCTAAAAAAAATATACTTTAAATATATCTAATAAGCTTATTGGCTGCTTACGTACAGATAACCTGCTTTTTCTATTTTTCGTCCATTACTGTCGTATTCTAAAGTATAAAAATAAGTTCCTGCCGGAAGTTTGTTTCCTCTGGCAATAGTTGCGCGGCCATCTGAGAATCCCTCAAAAGGGTTTGTGACATTATCGTAACCGTTTCTTTCATAAACTATAACGCCGTATCTGTTGTAGATTTTTACAACATTCTCTGGATAACAGTCGATTCCTTTAATAACAAAGCTGTCATTTAATCCGTCTCCGTTTACGGATATGGCGTTGTATATTTCTTCAACACAAGAAACGTTTATGGTTTGTACCAATGAATTCTGGTTGCCGCACTGATCTGAGGCGGTCCAAGTCCTGATGAGTGTATATCTGCTGCTGCAATCTCCGTCGACCCGAGTTTCATCATACGATACTGCAGCGCTGCCGCAATTATCTGTTGCTGTAAAAGCTGGAGCGGCGGGTATAGTATCACAATCTGCATTTATAACTGCTGGCGGCGGTGTTTCTGTAAATACTGGCGCGGTGGTATCATGAACTTGAATTATCTGCGTACAAATAGCCGTATTTAAAATTGTGTTTTCTCCAGCATCCCGCAGACCATTTCTATTGGCATCGTCGTATTCTGTTACGGTATATGTTCTTGTTACGTTAGCGTTACAGCCTGGATCTGGACTGTTTGCTGCAGTAATTTCAATTACACCGCAATTGGTTTCAGCAATTTGGCCATCACCATTACCTAAGGCCTCAAACTGTGCTTCTGTTAAACTTACTTGTGAAGGAACCTCATCGTAACAAGAAACTGTTAAGGGCTGAAAAGTTGGACAAGTTACATTGAAACTACAGCAGTTTGGAGAAACTCCAGCTACTGTAACTGTATTACAAGCACTTGCATCTTGCAGGTTTACACTATAATTGGTGCCTGCGCTTATTAATCCAGAAGTCCAGATATTTCCTGACCATGTACCTGGTGCCCCCGTCCCTGCTGCTGTATAAGGCGCCTGGCCATTTACGGATAAAGTAATAGTATAACCTGCATTTGCTGTTGAACAAACTGCCGTTTCTGTGCCTGCCAATGCTATCTGGCTGATAATGACATTTTGGTTTGCTGTTACACTGTTTCCGTTTGCGTCACTAAATGTCCATGTTACAATTGTGGTTCCGACAGCTGTAATGGGAAAGGCAGCTGTTGTTGTTCCTGTAATTAAACCTGAACATGCATCTGTAGTTGTTGGAGCAGCAGGTGTTACGCTGCATTGCCCTGTTATATCAGCCAAAACTGGTACTGCGGGCGGTGTGTTATCATCAATTATTATATTTTGAGCAGCTGTGGCAATATTTCCGTTTCCGTCATCAAAACTCCAAGTTACAACTGTAGTTCCTTGAGTTGTAATTGGGAAAATGGTACTTGTGCTTCCTGTTATGGTTCCTGCGCAGTCATCTAATGCTGTCGGAATAGGCGGCGATACTGAGCATTCTCCTGTTACAGCTGCTAAAATAGGTGCTGTGGGAGGTGTTACATCATCAATAATTATATTTTGAACAGCTGTTGCGATATTTCCATTTCCATCATCAAATCTCCAAGTTACGACTGTTGTTCCTTGAGTGGTAATTGGAAAAATGGTGCTTGTGCTTCCTGTGATAATTCCTGCGCAGTCATCTAACGCTGTCGGAATAGTTGGCGATACTGAGCATTCTCCTGTTACAGCTGCTAAAATAGGTGCTGTGGGAGGTGTGACATCATCAATAATTACATTCTGAACAGCTGTTGCAATATTTCCATTTCCATCATCAAAACTCCAAGTTACGACTGTAGTTCCTTGAGTTGTAATTGGGAAAATGGTGCTTGTACTTCCTGTGATAACTCCTGTACAGGCATCTAATGCTGTTGGCACAGCTGGAGATACCGAGCATTCTCCTGTGACGTCGGCTAAAACGGGTACTACAGGTGGTGTTACATCATCAATAATTATATTTTGAACAGCTGTTGCAATATTTCCGTTTCCGTCATCAAAACTCCAAGTTACTGCTGTGGTTCCCTGAGTTGTAATTGGAAAAATGGTGCTTGTGCTTCCTGTGATAACTCCTGAGCATGCATTTAATGCGGTTGGCACAGCTGGCGATACTGAGCATTCTCCTGTGACGTCGGCTAAAATTGGTGCTGTCGGAGGTGTTACATCATCAATAATTACATTTTGATTAACTGTTGTAGTATTTCCTGAACTATCTGTAAAATTCCATGCAACTATAGTTGTTCCCTGAGTGGTAATAGGGAAAGAAGTGCTGGTGGTTCCTGTTATTGTTCCGCTGTCACAATTGTCAACAGTAGTTGGCGCCGTTGGTATTAGAGAACATTCTCCCGTTAGGTCTGTTAACACTGGCGCGGTCGGCGGCGTAGTATCTGTTATGATAACATTCTGATTGGCAAATGAAGTATTGCCGTTCCCATCATCAAAAGTCCACAATACAACTGTCGTACCCTTTGCTGTAATTGGAAATGGAGTTGTTGTTACTCCTGTAATTGCGCCTGCGCAGTCATCTGAAGCTATTGGTACCGTTGGAGTTGCTTCACACTGACCTGTTACATCTGCCAATATTGGCATAACTGGCGAAAATGTATCTTGGATAGTTACATTTTGAACGGCTGTCGAAATATTTCCGTTTCCGTCATCAAAACTCCAAGTTACTGCTGTGGTTCCCTGAGTTGTAATAGGAAAAGATGTACTTGTAGTTCCGGTTATTGTTCCTGAACATGCATCGACTGTTGTCGGCACAGCTGGGGTTGCAGAACATTCTCCTGTTACGTTTGCTAAAACAGGCACTGCCGGAGGTGTGACATCATCAATAATTACATTTTGATTGACTGTTGTAGTATTTCCTGAACTATCGGTAAAGTTCCATGTTACTGTAGTTGTTCCCTGAGCCGTAATTGGGAAAGAAGTGCTTGTGGTTCCGGTTATTGCTGCGCTGTCACAATTATCAACAGTAGTTGGAGCCGTTGGGGTTACAGAACATTCTCCTGTTAGATCAGTTAATACGGGCGCTGTGGGTGCAGTAGTATCTATTATAGTAACATTCTGGTTGGCAAATGAAGTATTACCGTTTCCATCATCAAAAGTCCACAATACAACTGTCGTACCCTTTGCTGTAATTGGAAATGGAGTTGTTGTTACTCCTGTGACTGCCCCCGTACATGCATCAGAAGCTATTGGTACCGTTGGAGTTGCCTCACATTGTCCTGTTACATCTGATAATATTGGCATAACGGGAGAAAACGTATCTTCAATAATTACATTTTGATTTACTGACTGTGTATACCCGTTTCCATAATCAAAAGTCCAGGTTACAACAGTTGTTCCCTGAGTTGTAATAGGAAAAACCGTCGTGGTAGCGGCCGTTATAGTTCCTGCACAAATATCTGTCAAAGTTGGCGCAGTTGGTGTTGCTTCGCATTGTGCATTGATATTGGATAAAGCAGAGGGTAATGTAACTGGATTGATTACTATTGATGTTGTTGTACTATTGGAGCAGGTACCATCACTAAAAAAGTAAGTCACGGTATGATTTCCAGCAGTAGAACCCGCTAAATCTATTGTTCCTGTTATTTCATCAATGCTTAAACCTGCATCTCCGCTATATGCTCCTCCAAGAATACCGATTTCAGTCGAAACAGCTGTTCCGGCTTGACAGTAAGGTGTGTTTGGATAACTGATTGCTGCTGTTGGAAGTGCATTGATAGTAATAACTGTAGTAGTGGTATTAGAACAACTGCCGTCATTAAAGGTATAAGTTACCGTGTGATCTCCAACAGTAGAAGCTGCTAGATCAATTTCTCCCGTCGCAGTATTAATAATTAAATCAGGATCTGAGGAATAAGTTCCTCCAGCGATGCCAATTTCTTCAACAACAGCGGTTCCTGTTTTACAATATGGTGTCGCTAAATAATTAATAGATGCGAGTGGCAAATCATTAATTGTAATTACAACTGGTGAAATTGAACTACAGCCATTTACATTTGTTCCTTTTATATAATACGTATCTGCTACGGTGATTGCAGCAGGATCGGCTACGGGTACTGTACCAATATCATCAGAAAAATAAGTGTACGTTAAACCTGCATCACTTCCGGCAGTTATGGCGGCGGAAGTAATATCTACAGAATTGGGTGCACAAACTCCCGCAGGATTTGTAATAGCAATGGTGGGAAGCGGGTTAACATTGATAGTCAAATTAGAAACTGTACTGCTGTTGCAGGGTGCTCCAAAGGTTACCGTAGCCGTTATATTGTTTGCTCCCACTAGTAAATCTGCATAATTTATAATAGGATCTTTAACATTTTGATTGCCTGCATTTATACCCGGCCCCGCCCATAAATACGAAACAGCTCCCAACACATCTACATCGAGCTGTATAGTTCCTGAACCTGCATTACAAACCGTTGCAGGTGTAGCAATACCATCTGCAGTTATAGTTGGAGCGGCAGCTACACCAATTTGTGCAGATTGGGTAATAATATTACCGCAGTCATCTTTTACTCTAAAAAAATAAGTATCATCTGTTAATCCGCTAAAGGTATTACCATTTTGATAAGGTCCGTAATTGACACCACCGTCTGTACTTAAAGCATATTGCAATACATTGCCGGGCGGAGGTGAAATAGATGTCGCTGTAATAGTTAAAACACCATTTGTGGCACCACTTGCACAGACATATCCCCCAGTATTTGTTTTATCAACTATAATGGCATTATTTGCATCATAGGTAAATGTTTGAGTCAGCAGATTGAGCGAACCGCTTTTCGTACGTAAGGCAAAAACATAGGTGCCATAACTTAATCCATTAAAAGGAAGTGAAGCTGTTGCACTAGCCAAATCTCTGGTTTGCCCCACGCTCGAAGGACCAGAAAAAATAATAACCTGATAAGCGGAAGGCACATCAAAAGTACCATTCATTACATAATTGAATCCGCCGCAAACGGATGTTATCGTATTACTTTCTGATACTGTGGCGGCATAACCAGCCACTGTAACATTTATGCTTTTTGTGCCGCAAGCAGTAGTTATATCTAAAGTGTAATTGCCTTTAGGCCAAGTGCCAGTTGGATCTGATGCATTGACTTTAGGAAAATTAGCATAACCAGCGCCATCCAGCGTAATATTTCCACTATGACCAATAGGCACAAGTGAATTGTTTGAAGCTGTTACGACATAACTTATTGCATCTCCAACCTGAAACGGACTAACATTTATAGAAAGGGTTCCATATCCTAAATAGTTTGCATTTGCTGATGATGCATACTGCGTTAAAGTAATATTTGGAGCAGCCGGAATAGTTAAGTTCTGTGAAACTGGTAATGAAAAGTCTCCCGTAGTATTTCCTCCAGCATCAATATACGTAACATGATAAGTTGCCCCAGCAGTAAAACCTGTAAAAATTCCTGAACTCGTGGTCAATGTACCTGTAATAACATCGGCAGCATTAGCCGTGTTTGTAAAAGTCATATCTATGGGAAGACAGGCTAAAGTTGACGGCCCAATACGGATGATTCCGCTTCCTCCACAATTTGTCGAGGTAATTGCATTGTAATTTAAACTTATCGGAAACTCTTTAGTATTACCGCAGTTATCAATTAATACTGCTCTCATATTGGCCAAATCTGCCTCAATACCTGCTCTGGTTGCAATTGCCGGCATACCTATACTAGATTGAGATGATGGATAACCGGCACCTCCAACATCGCTAAAACCATCTCCATCTGTATCTTTACCATACAATTGTCCTTGGTATTTAACCTTCCAAGTAAAATTGGCTGCATCAGCCGTAGAAAGGATGGTGTTAGTCGTTATATATCTAAAATTTGCTGAATTAATTATATTTAGCGGCGCCGAACAATTGTAGGCAGGCAGATAACCCGGATAAGCAATGTAACCTAACTTAATATCATTTAATGTTAAAGTCGGATTTGTAATAGCCGTGGCACCAATTACCGTCTGCCCGCAGCTGTCTGTCACGCTTACAACATAACTATTAGCTGGAAGACCGTTAAAAGTAAAGGTACTGGCTGCAATACTGCCGCTGCTTTGCAAGATGGTGCCAGGAGCGGCTTGTGTCGCAATAGTATAAGTAAATGGGGATTTTCCTGCCGTTACTGTCGCTGTTAGAACTGCATTGCCGCCAACACAGCCAGCGACTTTTGTCGGCGTTGTTACTACCATCGGTGTATAACCATCGGTAACAGCAATAGTCGTACTGCTATAAACTGTACCTCCCGTAGATGCTCTTGCATTTACAACATAGCTGCCAGTAATTAAACCTGTAAAAACAGGATCATTGGTAAATTGAGTGCCATCTCCGGGAACAGGTGCTACCACCGTTCCCGAACGTAATAATTGATACTGCGGTGTCGCTCCTAAGCCTACACTGCTTGCTGTAACTATTCCGCTATTCTGACAGCCCGTGTTGCTTGCTGCACCAGAAACGCTCTGCGCAAAAATTGAATATCCCGTAAAACTTAGGATTGGCGAAATAAGGAATAGCACTAAAAAAGTAATTTTTAATCTCATAATGGTTTATTATTTAATTAAACAGACCTAATTGTACACAATATCTTTACTTAAGAATAAAAGATATATGCTGCTATTTAAGCAGCTGCTTTGCAACTAAATCTTATACTTTATTGATTTACAACCTACTTCCTTTATAGGATGTAAAAGTGAGCTTTGTTCAATTTTTTATTCCTTAAGAAAAAAAAAAATACTTATCTCTTGGATCAATGATAAATGCAAAACAATTGAACAACACTAAAAAGTAATTAAAGACCTAATTACAGATAGTTTACATTAATTGAAAAAGTAGCAATTGAAAAATAGTAATGGCTAATAAAAAATACAGCTCTAGAAGAATGGCTTGTAAAAATGGCTGTAACAAATTGTGAATTGTTGTGTTAGATTTTAATACTCAACAAATACGTTTGAACGCCAAAATTAAGATTTTTTGAATTTCAAAAAAACAAAAGTACTGAATTTCAGCATATTAATAAAATTTTAACACTAAAAAAGATAGAAAAATTTTTAGGAAAAACATTTTAAAAATGAAACAACAAAAAAAGAGGAACCAGTCCTCTCTTTAAAATATGAAGTTTATAAAATCAAAATTATTTAATTCCAGCTTTCAACTTTTGAATTGACGCCCCCTCTAAACCTTTTATTTGATTGATGACAATTTGAGCTATGGCGGCAGCTCCTTTTAAGGAAAGATGTGTATCATCTGCCTTATCTTTATCGTAATAAGGATTTTCACCTGCTTTATAATGCAAGTGCAACTGTTTGGACTTTTCTGGACCGTAAGACTGCTCTAACAATTCGGTATAATATTCTAAGTCAATAAATGGTACTTTGTATTCCTGTGCCACTAATCGTGTTTCTAAAGGATAATCTCCATGCGTTGGAACTAATACGCCTTTATCATTAAAATTACGTCTCGCTATTGATGTTAATAATATAGGCACAGCACCTTTTTCTCTGCTTTCCTGCACAAAGCGAATTAGATTATAGCGATAACTTGTATGCGGATTGGTATAACGTGTCGAATCCTCTATTTTTTCATCATTATGTCCAAATTCTATTAGAACGTAATCGCCTTTTTTTAATTTTTTATAAATAGAATCCCAGCGCTTTTCGTTGATAAAACTTTTTGTGCTTCTTCCGTTTACGGCTTTATTTATTACAACAATATTGTCTTTGAAAAATGGCTGTAATACCTGCGCCCATCCATGTTCTGGATTTTTTTCGGGATCTTTTTTATTTGCCATTGTTGAATCACCAATGCAGTAAACAGATGTTTTTTGTGCAAAACTAATCGTGGTGATTAGGAATGTTAGTAAAATGTATTTTTTCATTTGTTGTTTTTGTTGTGATTTATTTTAACCGCAAAGAGCGCAAAGGGTTACGCAAAGAGCACGAAGTTTTTTTTTTTATTTTTTTGAGGATAATCTTTGCGTAGACGCACTGCTGTGCGTCTCTACAGAAAACCTTTGTCACTTTGCACCTTTCAAATCTTTATGGATATTCTTTGCGTAGACGCACTGCTGTGCGTCTCTACAGAAAACCTTTGTCGCTTTGAACCTTTGTTGCTTTGAACCTCTCAATTTCGATATTCTTTGCGTAGACGCACTGCTGTACGTCTCTACAGAAAAACCTTTGTCACTTTGAACCTTTGTTGCTTTGAACCTCTCAATTTCGATATTCTTTGCGAAGACGCACTGCTGTGCGTCTCTACAGAAAAACCTTTGTCGCTTTGAACCTCTGAACCTTTGAACCTTTAAAAAAAAAACTACGGTTTTGAAACCGCCGACGGCACTCCGGCTCTTTGTCCTATAAAAACATCTGTCATTACAACATTTTCTGCGTTCTCGTTTGACAATGCATTTTTTGCCGACTTGATTTCAATATTTCTTAAAGATATATTTCTAATCTTTTTATCTGCGAAACCTTGAATAACAATGCCTGATTCTGAAGCTTTTTTACAGGTAATATTGGAAAAATGTACATTTGATATATCCGATTGAAAACCTTTACCTTCTCCGTGATAATTGGCAGTCATATAAAGGCAGTCTTCTACTTCATCTAGTTTTATATTTCTAACAAAAACGTCTTTAATATAACCTCCCCTATCTGCATTGGTTTTCAAATAAATTCCTCTTTTAAGATAACCCGCCGTCTTACAATTTTCAACAAAAACATTTCGAACTCCAGCCGACATTTCACTGCCAATAACTACACCGTGTAATCCCTTGAAATTACAATTTCTAATCACAATATTTTCGCTGGGTGTTGCTGTATTGGCTCTTCCTTCATGATCTCTTCCTGCTTTTATGGCAACATTGTCATCCCCATTATCAAAGTTCACATTTTCGATCAAAACATCTTTTGCATATTCTGGATCGATTCCGTCATTATTATGGTTCAATGATTTATAACTGATTCCTCTAATTGTAATACTTTCTGATTTTAAAAGATGCAGACACCAGAATGGCGAATTTTCGATTCGAATGTTTTCTACTAAAATATTCTTGCAATTCAAAAACTGAATCATTTGTGGTCTTAAAAAATAGCCTTCTCCAAATTTCCTTTCTGAAATTGGAGTGCTGTTATGATTCATTTCACGGCTGCGGTTTTTGCCTTCACCTTCTTTTGCCTTAAATGTTTTCCACGTTTTACCGCCTTCTCCATCAATTACACCTTCTCCTGTAAGTGCAATATTGGTACAGCTTTCAGCATATATTAATGGACTGTAATTGTACAACATTGTTCCTTCCCAGCTGGTTAAAACCATTGGCAGATAGTCCTTTGGATTATCACTGAATTTAATTTTTGCGCCTTTCTCAATTTTTAAATTGACATTGCTGACAAAATGGATTGGTCCGTTGATTTTATAAATTCCTTTAGGCACAATAATAGTCCCGCCGTTATTTTTTTTACACAAAGCCATTGCTTTATCAAAAACCTTTTTGTTGTTTGTAATTGAATCGCCTTTTGCTCCCAATTTCAAAACATTTATCTGATAGGCAGGAATAACAGGCAGCTGAATTCTTTTCACTATAGAATCTACTCTCTCTGAAGGAAAATCACTGTTTTGGGAAAAAGAAACCCAGGTAAAAAATAAGAGTAATAAGTATTTAGAATTCATTTTTTTTATAGTTTTTAATAGCTGTTTTTCAGTTTGCAGTCGCAGTCGCAGTTTTCAGTCGCAGTTTTCAGACCGAGACTGAAAACTGCGACTGAAAACTGAGACTAATACTCTACCTCAAATACCAGTTCGAGATCTTGTCTTTTAGAATATTTTCTATTGTATACTGCCCCGCTTCTTTTTTAGTTAACTGATGTGACCAGCTAACTCTTTTGGAAGGTTGAAAACCTTCTCCGGTACAATTATACTCTGCATAAAAAGCTTTTTTTTCAGCTTCTGGTTTAGACCAGTTTTCCCAGCCTTCTGGTTTAATGTGCCCGCCCATTTCACAATTAATAAAAACCGTTTTGGCATAAATACGCCATGGTCTTCCCAAATAAACATCTTTGGCATCAGCATTTGCAGTAAGTTTACAATTTCTGAAAACGAAACCAAAAGCTGTTCCTTCAGGTGTTGAAGCAGCAGTTATGTACGAACTTTTAATACTGTGAATAATGCAATTTTCAAATAAAGCTGTTGCGCTTCCAAAAATAAAATCTGTTGTTCCTTCAATATAACAGTCCTTAAAATACTGTTTTGCATCTTTCCCAGAAATATATAAAGTGTCCTGATTGCCTAACAAATTACAATTGGAAATCTTTGCCCTATTTGCCACGACAGACAATGCAATAGCTTGTCCGCGTTCTCCTGAAGTATTTTTAATCGTTAAATTAGATGCCGAAAAATCATCTCCCTCTACTAAAACCGTATAAGTGTAAAAGGTGCTGTTTCTTCCTAAACCAATTTTTGAAAAGTTATCATCAAAAGTAATAATCGTATTTTCTTTGCTTTCGCCTTTTAAAATTACATTGGTGTTCCATTCTGGTATACGGACTTTTTCGTTATAAGTTCCATTTTTCACGTGGATGGTAACTTTTTCATAAGGGAAAGCTGGACACGCATATACTGCATCCTGAATTTTTGTAAAATCTCCAGAACCATCTTGCGCTACAGTAATTAAAGTGACGTTTTTCTTTTCTGAAGCCGAAACTTTTGTCCCGTTTTTTACTGCCCAATCTGGAAATCTTTTTAATACTTCTTTTGGTGCTTCTGAGTACCAAGAATAACCATTTCTTCTCTCTGCGCCAATTTGATCAATCGACTTCTTTCTAATTCCATCGCGATCACAAAAGAAAGGTTCATTGGTTTCCAAATCCATAAATCTTGCCCAGATTGGTGTCGCATTTGTCGCAGGAATCATTTTTTTGTCTACAATTTTTCCTGCATCGTTTAAGACTCTTTTTTCTTCTAAAGTGGTGATTTTAGTTTTTTCGAACCAAGCAACAGCACTTTTTACAGCGGTTACAACTTCTGGGGACGGCTTTTCTAAAGACATTAAAAGCAGTACAATTTTTGCCGATTCATAACCGCTTAAAGATGCCAATTCAAAAGCTCTTGCATTTGCCGGAGCCAGAGTAACTTCGTCATGCTGTGCACACCAAGCTGTTAAAACTCCATTTTGTTTGTATTGTGTTTTTAAGATACAGTCAATCCCTTTATCAAATGATTTTTTGCATTTTTCAACAACTTCTTTTGATGGCTTAATACTATAATAATCAGTTTGATCTGCTACCGCTCTTATCACGTTTAGAATATTAACCATCGAATCGTCGTTGTAGGTAATATGTGTATAATATCCTTTTTTTAACGGATAAAATTGAGGCCAGCCTCCGTTTGCATATTGTGCTTCAAGTAAATAATTTAATCCTTTTAAAAAAGATGCCGCGTAACGTTCGTCTTTAACCTGTGCATACATTTTTGACATAAAAAGCATTTCCTGACAGGTTGCCCCATTATCTGTTGTAGTTTCTACAGCTGTTTTTTTTAGGGCAATCAAGTCTTTTTTTTGCTTTTCGTTCAGTTCTTGCTGCATTTGAATGTTTTTTGGCCAGCCCCCAATATCTCTCTGATATAGTAAAACATTCTCTGCTATTTTTTTGGCTTCCGCCGAAGCAAACCAAGAAGCATCACTTTTGCGAATAATTTCAGACCAATTTTTATAGGTATTCTGAGCGGTCATTCCGATGCTCCAGAAAAGTATAAAAAGTAAAGATGTTTTTTTTAATAGAATCATTTTATCTGTTTTAACTTGTACTTATTTTAATCTTGAATTATGCAAAAACAAGTTTTAAAAAACATATTTTGTAAGAAAAATCATTTAAATAACTTTTAAGGCATTTTCAAACATGAAAATGTATCACAATGTCAATTTTTATTTTTCTTTTAAAATATTTAATTTATGTGCGTCGTTTTTTTTCTAAAAGACGAAAAAATTACTTTTTAATGAATTTATTTCGTAATTCTAAACCAATCTACTGCTGCATTTCCAGAATCATTTTTTACTACTTCACCTAAAGCAAAAAGACCAACCTTGGCTCCAATCCATCTTCCTTCTTTGGCCGTAAAATCTTTTCCAACAGGTTCATACTTTTTATCGTCTAAGCTGTAAAAGAAACTGCAGATTCCGCCTTTTTTAATTTTTACTCTGAGATAAATTGTATTACTTTCTATTAAAACTGGCTTGGTTTCTGTTTCTGAAACTACATTAGAAAAAGTTCCTGTTTTCTGATTCAGATATAATTTCCCATTATCATTTTTAAAACATAAATAACTGTAATCTAACCCCATAACAATTAATCCTGTTGATTCTCCATTTAACCTAGGGTTGAAAGTCACTTTTGTAGTTGCTGTAAATTCTTCGGCTGGAAATTTTTGAAGTAATAAATTAGGAGCATTAAAAATGTTTGGCGTAGTAGTATTGCAAAACAAATTCAGGTAGCCTAAACTCGTTGGAAAACCCCAGTTTATTTGTTTATTCGCCTGCCACTGCCATTGCAGTCCTAATTTTGGTTCGTTAAACTCATCTGAAGCCGCTGGAATTTCTATTGGATATTTCTTTCCAACATTTGGTTTTTTATAAGTGGTAACAGGTTCTCCAATTCCGTTTTTATCAAAATCTTCGCCCATAACCGGCCAGTCGTTTACCCACTTCATGGGTTGTAAATGAACAATTCTTCCGTAAGCACCTTTATCCTGAAAATGAAAAAACCAATCTTCACCAGTTTGTGTGGTTACCCAAGCTCCTTGATGCGGTCCATTTATAGCAGTTGATCCTTGTTCCAGAACTTTTTTCTTTTCGTAAGGTCCAAAAACATTTTTCGATCTTAAAACAGTCTGCCATCCAGTAGGAACTCCGCCTGCTGGAGCAAAAATGAAGTAATAGCCGTTTCGTTTGTAAAATTTAGGACCTTCTATTGTTCCTTCTCCATCATGTCCATCAATTACCATAACTTCATCGTTATTAACAACCGTACCTTCTGAGTTCATTGTACAAACAACGAGCAGACTTTTAATCTGCGCGCGGCTTCCCGCAAATGCGTGAACTAAATAAGCTTTCCCATCTGTATCCCAAAGTGGACTCGGATCTATTAATCCTTTTCCGGCTTTTACTAAAAGCGGTTCCGACCAAGGTCCTTCTGCTTTTTTGGCTTTAATCATATAAATTCCAAAATCTGGATCGGGGTAATAAATATAAAATTCATTATTATGATAATTAATACTCGGCGCCCAAACCCCGTTTCCGTGCTGTACTTTATCATACGTTTCAAACGGCGGCTGTTTGCTGAGTGCGTACCCAACAATTTTCCAGTTTACCAAATCTTTAGAATGTAAAATTGGTAATCCCGGATTACAATTAAAAGATGAAGCTGTCATATAATAATCATCGCCTGCGCGAACAACATCCGGATCTGAATAATCGGCATGAATAATTGGATTCGTATAAGTTCCATCTCCATTATCCGGCACCCAGACTTGTGCACTATTCTTCTGAAAAGTACAAACGGAAAGAAGAAAAAGGATGATTTTTATATTTCTCATTTTTTAAAAATATTGGCTTTTAAAGAAATCCTAACCGGTTTTAAAAACCTGTCAGGATTCTAATTTATTATTCTTAGCAGAGCTTCATGCGACCTTTCGAATTCTCTCCAGAAAACAAAAATTTCTACTCAAAGTATTCAATTAAATTAACCATTAACAATTAAAAATTAAAAATTAACAATTAAAAATCAACAATCAAGCATCAACCATCAACCATTAACAATCAACCATCAACAATTAACAAATTATCGATTCAACTCTAAAGCTGCAAGAATAAATGGTCCTGTTGCTTTAGGATCGTTGTCTTTTTTTCTTTCGTTTACATAGTATTCGTAAGATCCGTCACGGTAAGGATTCCCACCTAAACCTGCAACTTGGCAGCAGTTTGTCAAAGTGATTCCGCCATCTTCATCTACTTTTTTGATTAAAACTTTAGTTAATCCGTCAAAAGCTTTATTGGCTGATTTTTTAAATTTAGCTGGTAAATATCCTTTGTTTGCTCCTTTCGCAAAAGCATACGAAAACATAGCCGAACCAGAAGCCTCTAAATAATTTCCTTTTCCATCAACTTTGTCTGTAACTTGGTACCATAAACCTGATTTATCCTGAAATTTAAGTAAAGCCTCAGAAACATTATTTAGATATTTTACCAATTCCTTTTGTTTTGGATGATCTTTTGGCATATAATCTAAAACATCAACCAAAGCCATTACATACCATCCTAAAGATCTTGACCAAAAATTTGGAGAATTTCCTGTTTGTTTATCTGCCCAAGGCATTTGCTTGCTTTCATCCCATCCGTGGTATAATAATCCTGTTTTTGGATCTGTTGCATGAAGCTGAATTAATTCAAATTGTTTAGCGATATCATCAAAGCTTTTTCCGTTTTCAAATTTAGCTGTATATTCTGCGTAGAATGGCTCTCCCATATACAAACCATCTAACCACATTTGATTTGGATAGATTTGTTTGTGCCAGAATCCGCCGCTTTCCGTTCTTGGCTGTTCTGTAAGCTGTTTACGAATTAACTGCATCGCTTTTAAGTATTTATCTTCTTTTGAATACGCATAAACATCAAAAAGCAAACGTCCTGGCAGAACCAAATCGATATTGTATTTTTCGAATTCGTAAGTTTTAATAGTTCCATCAGCCTGAACCAATTCATCTACGTAACCTCTCACGTATGCCTTATATCTTGAATCTGGATTTTTTTTGTATAATTCTTCAATAGAATGTAAAACCAAAGCATGAACGTAATCCCATTTTGGTTTTTTAGCATCGTCCAGCATATATGCTTCTGGATGACGTTTCATTAACGTCAAAGCCATTTTATCTGACCATTTTGCATTTTTTCCTATTACAATATCCTTTTTTGCTGGTTCTTGAGAAGTTACTTTACAACTTGTAATTGTCATAACGCAGATCATTAAAACCGACATCAAATAACTTTGTTTTCTAGTATTTTTCATTTCAAAATATATTTAAATTCTTTTATTTTTCTAATTCTATTGAGGCTAATAAAAATGCCCCTATGCCTATTGCACCATTTTCTTTTGGTTTCGCCGTCAGGTAATATTGGTTCGTTCCATCTCGAAAAGGTTTTCCTCCTAAACCTACATTCGACGAAACATTCAGAATATTTACTTCACCTTTTTTATCAACTTTCACAAATTCTTTTACAAAACTGTCAAATGATTTTTTAGCTGTCGATTTATAACTGCCCGCTAAATAACCTTTATTGGCTCCCTTTGCAAAAGCGTAAATTATCATTCCCGAAGCTGATGGCTCAACGTAATTTCCAAACAGTTCTGGTTTATCTGCTACTTGATACCACAACCCAGATTTACTTTTGTACTGATTCACATTCTTTGAAATCTGATTCAAATATTCTACCAAAACTTTATATTTTGGATGTGATTTCGGGAAATAATCTAAGGTTTCAACCAATGCAACCATGTACCAGCCAATGCCGCGTCCCCAAATCGTTGGTGAAGTTCCTGTTTGTTTATCTGCCCAGGCAATTTCTTTACTTTCATCCCAAGCATGATAAACCAAACCTGTTTTTTTATCTACAATATGATTATGAACCAATTCAAATTGTCTGGCGATATCGTCTAAACTTTTTCCCTTTTCATATTTAACCGTAAACTGCGTATAAAAAGGTTCTGCCATGTACAAACCATCAATCCACATTTGATTGGGATAAATCTGCTTGTGCCAAAATCCGCCGCTCGCTGTTCGAGGCTGTGTTTCCAGCTGATTTCTTAACTTTCCTATAATTTGTAAATAGCGCGAATCTTTTGTGATTTCGTACAAATTAAAAAGTAGTTTTCCTGGATTTAAATAATCAATATTATATTCTTTGATATCGTATTTTTTAATATTTCCAGTGCTGTCAATCATTCCATCAACATACTCTTTAATATAATTCAGATATTTTTTATCGTTTGTTTTTTGATACAATTTCTCAAAACCAGACAATACAAAACCCATTTTATAATCCCATTTTGGCTTTTCGTTTCCGTCGAGCTGCCACGCCCGAGGATATTTATTTAAAATGGTTAGTGCTGCTCTCTCCGACCATTTCAAGTCAGAAGGAACAACAGTATTTTCTGAACTATTTTGATTCTGGGCTATGCCTTTACATCCTAAAAACAATAGTAAAACAATCGCAGTTTTTTTTAGATTAATCTTTCCAAAAAGAGATTTACTCATAAAATTTACATTTTACTTTTTTTGTTTAGCACTTCTAATTTTTGATCTAAATATTTAACAAATTCTTCTTTGTTTTTAATACCATTTACTTCTTGTTCCCAAGCTCCTAAAAGATAAAATGTAGTCGCTTTTGTAGTGGGTTTGAAAACTAATAGATAATCTAAATCTGTATCTGCAATATTTTCGATTGTACTAATTTCATAAAAAATTGCCATTCCTAATTTATCTGGTACTAAAGATTGCTCTCCGTAAGTAGCTAAATAAGCCCATTTTTTATTTTTACTTTCTTTTTTAAGAACTTCTGTATTTTTTTGTTTCACAATTCCGGTACAGATTCCTTTAATCTCCTTTGATGCTTTAATGGTATGTTGTGTATAAAGCTCGTTTGGTTTTATAGTCAATTCTGAGATGAAATCAATTTTATCCGAAGCTGTTTTCCATCCGTAATAATTTACTTTTACAACAGATTCATTTGCTTTGTTTGAAACCGCTGCGATTGTAGAGTCAACTTCGCGGAAATGTAATTTTTCATTGTTTAAATAACGGTCGATAGAACCAATTCCGATTCCTTTTCCAGCCTTCAAAATATCTGCTCCCCAATCGCTCATATTATGATACGAATCAAATCCATCCTGTCCCACTAACGGAAGAATATTTTCTGAAGTCTTTTTTCCAAAAATATCAATTGCATTTCTCCAGTCTAAATACAGGCGGTAACCAATTCTATTGTTTTCCCATCCCGGGCCTTCATAACGAATGTCAAATGAATGATCTGTATGTTCTGGAGCCAATTTTAATCGATCCACATTTTTAAAAACAGTACCGCCTTTGTACTTTCTTCCTTCCCATTTACCATCTGTTTTTGCAGATATTTCGGCATACGTTTTATTGGTTTTAATATCATACTTTTGAGCATTAACGGCTGTTATACCTGCTAAAAATAAAATTGCTGTGGTGATCTTTGCTTTCATTTGTATTCTAATTTATTTAAAAATTTTATCTAAAAATCGTACGGTGTACGAAACTGTTTGTCCAAACCAAGGTTCATAAAACCAAAATGAATGCGGCGAATCTGGAATTGTCTGCACTTCATTATAGATTTTATTCTCATTCAAAATTGTAATCATATCATCGCGTCCTGCATGAAATCTCGGAATACTGCTGCAGATGAATAATATTGGCGGTGTATTTTTATTGGTATGCGTTAATGCAGAAGCATTTTTCCAGTTCTCTGGAATTTCATCTGATTTTCCGCCAAGCCAAAAAGCGGCCATATCTCCTTCTGATGATTCTGGATGTTTGAATGCTAATACTCCATCTACATCGACAATCGCATTAACTTTTGATGAATGTTTACTTTTAAAAGTTGTATCTTCAAAAATCGGATTTTCATTTGTTGTTCCTATTAAAGCTGCCATTTGCCCTCCTGACGAACAGCCTAAAACAGCAATTTTATTAGGATCTACATTAAATTTCCTCGCATTGTCTTTTATAAATCTGATGGCATTTTTCACATCAATTACACCCGTTGGATATTTAGCTTCCAGCGACAATCTATATTCGATGGCAAAACAAGAATACCCTTTTGCTGCGATCTCTTTTCCTAAAAACTGCATTTGGTTTTTATTGCCAGATCTCCATCCTCCGCCATGAATCATAATTACGGCTGGATTCTTTTTCTTTTTTGTATTTACAAATGCATCAAAATGCAATGTTCTTTCTTGTTCCTTATTATAAACCAAGTCAAACATAGCTGTAACGTCTTGGTTGGTTGTAACTTCTGGAATTGTGATAAAAGGATATTTCTTAAGCAATTTAGTAAAAGTGCTTTTAATTGTATAAGACGTATCTATCTTGTACTGCTGGCTTTGAACCGCAATAACATAAAAAAATACTACTAAAATTAATCTCACTTTCTGCATTTCAATTTAATTTAAGTTAAGGAAAGAGCTTGACAATTAGTCAAACTCTTTCTTAACTACTTCAAAAAAACAATAGTCTCAAAAAACTAAAAAATTACTAATAACCAGGATTTTGAGGAAAATCTTTATTTTGGTTTAAATCTAAAACTGTTTGTGGTATAGGTCTTAAAATTTTAAGCTTGCCGTCAACACCAACAAAATTTGCTTCTTTTATTTTATAATTATGAGCTGAAGCTCTTGCTACCAATGTTCCAGTACGTTTTAAATCGAACCAGCGTTTGTATTCTCCTAATAACTCTCTTCCTCTTTCGTCTAAAATATAGTCGATATTAAATTGAGCTAAAGTAGCATTTGCAACACCTGCTCTTCTTCTTACTTCGTTTAAACGATCTAAACCGGTTGCTGGATTTCCAGCTTTTAAATAGGCTTCGGCAGCTACAAGATAAGTTTCTCCCAATCTGGAAACAATGATATCTCTTGTGCTTACAGGACCTGTACTTGAAGGTGTAGTTGGATCTGGGTCATCAAATTTCTTAACTGGAATTGTATAACAGTCTAAGTTTTTAATTAACGTATGCGCCGCAGAATATTCTCCCCAAGGATGATACACAAATGTAGATGCTAATCTAGAGGCATTGGCTGTCATCCAGGCAGTTTTATCTGCAGGCGTAAACCATTTTGGTTCGTAAAAATGTCTCACTTTTAACGAAGCTGGATTTGAACTTCTGTAGTATGGATAGTATAAAATAGTTTTTGTAACTCCGTTTGTTGTTTCAGGTCCTTCTAAAATTTCCGTCATAAAAGTAGCATTCCATCTTGCATCCCCTTTTTCATATAAACCTAAGGCATAGTCTGTTGGACATAAATTGTAACTTCTTAGCGGCGCTCCAGTTTCTGCACCTCCTAAATACGAACTGAAATAGTAAAACTGATTGTTACCTAATTTTGTAGGATCTGTACTGGTTGACGCTTTATCGTATTGTACAGAAAAAATTGTTTCAGCATTTAAATCATTTCCAGGTTTAAATAACTGATCGAATGAAATGGCTAATGTCTGACCAGCGATTGCGGCGTCAGCATAGGCTGCGGCTTTTGAAAAATCATCAGCTTTACCAAAACTTTCGTATCCTCTTGTCAGGTAAACTTTTGCCAATAAATCGTTTACGGCCCTTTTATTTACTTTTCCAGCTGTGGCATATGAAGCTGTTCCTACATTAGCCAAAGCAAAATCTAAATCGGCTATAATTTGTGTATAAACTTCTTCGGCAGTGTTTCTTGTAAAAGACAAAACTGGAGTCGTAATATTATCCAAAACAATCGGCACACCTCCATAAGTCTGCACTAGTAAAAAATAAGCATTGGCTCTTAAATAACGTGCTTCGCCAACAAGTGTATTTATATTTGGTGTCTGTTCTGTAACTGTCGAATAATATACCGTTTTGTTTACTGCCTGAATCTGCTGATAACAGGAGTTATACAAATCGGCAACATTATCTGAGGACGGGATTAAAAGTGCATACTGGCTTAATCCTGCTGGCTCTGGAGTTCTTCCCTCCGCATACATATCGGTTCCAGCTTCAAAAAGCCATGGATTTCCGCCATAAATTCCTTTTAACCAAGCATAATTAGAGTTTACTAACAGCTGAAATCCTGTTGCAGTTTTATAGGTCGCATCAGCGGGTACGTAAGAGCGGCTGTCTTCTTCAATATAATCACTGCAAGAACTTACAGATACAGCGATTAATCCTAGCATTATTATTATTTTTTTCATTTGATATCTTTCTTAAAATTTAACACTTAATCCCAATTGCGTAGTAACAGATGCTGGACGGTTTACACCAAATGGCGAACCTGCCCATTCTGGGTCGTATCCATCAAATTTTGTAAATACAAATGGATCTAAAACATTTACATACACTCTTAGATTTGAGATTTTTAACTTCTTTAATAAATCAGAATTTAATGTATAACCTAAAGATATATTTTTAATTTTCACGTAAGATGCATCTCTGTAGTAACCAAATAAAGAAGTCCAATAAGCTCCTGCTCCAGTTGCAACAGGTCCTGGTCTTGGATTTACGGTATTAGCATTTGCTTCAATACCTGTACCATTGGTTGGAATAAAATATTCCATTGCTAATTTTTGGCGTCCGCGATCACTAACGTCTGCAAAGTTTTGGTGGAATGTACTTAAAACTGTCTGCCCTTGACTTGTCAATACCGAAAAATTGAAATCAAACTGACCTACTGTTAATTTAGAATACAAACTTCCCTGCCACTCTGGATTAGGATTTCCAATAACTGTTCTGTCATCTTGATTAAAGACACCGTCTCCGTTTAAGTCTTGTGGTCTCGCTTGTCCAGGCGCCATTCCGTAAGATGCTGCCTGAGCTGCTTCGCTTTCCTGCCAAACTCCGTCATATACATAATTGTAATTTGGATTTAAAGGCGCTCCAAGTATTAATTTATTTCCAATATCGCTGACTTGATCTTGATTGTAAATTGACTCTAATTTGTTTACGTTTTTAGTAAATGTAAAAGTCGTTTCCCAGTTTACATTTTGAGATTTGATGTTTTTAGTAGTCAATAAAACTTCAATTCCTTTGTTGCTTACAGATCCAACATTTGCAAAAGTATTTTTCCATCCTGTTTCTGCCGGCAGCTGTTGTTTGTAAATTAAATCATCTGATAATCTATCATATACGTCAACACTACCTGAAATTCTATTTTTTAAGAATCCAAAATCAATTCCTAAATTGTACTCTCTGGTTTTTTCCCAGGTTAAATTTGGATTAGCCAAATTTTCTGACTGCCATCCTGGAACTACATTTGCTCCAGATGCATAAAATGTCTGCTGATTTAATAATGCTTGTGAAGTATAAGGTGCCACGTTATCATTTCCTGTGTAACCAATACTTGCACGAATTTTCAAATCTGAAACAACCGAACTGTTTTCTAAGAATGATTCTTTACTCAATTTCCATCCTAAAGCCAATGATGGAAAACTCTGCCATTTATTCCCTTCAGATAAAACAGAAGAACCGTCCCATCTAGTTGAAGCTGTTACCAGATATTTATCTTTGAATGCATAATTTAAACGAACAGCGTACGAATTTAAAGTGTTTTTTGCATAAGCAGATCTTATTACATAACTCGTTTGAACACCAGAACCCATATTGTCTGTTCCCACATCAAATGGCTGATTGTTAGAAGACATATATGAATTCTCATCAACATTTGAATACAAACTTTGCAGTAATAGTAAGCTAAAATCGTGTACTTCGTTAAAAGTATGTTTTAGATCGATTTGATTATCCCAAGTATAATTAAAGTTGTTTGCACTTTCTAAAATTGCAGAATTTTTTCCGTTTAATGTTACCCCAGCATTTGTCTGTGCCGTGTAAGCAGCAGATTCTGTCGTATCCATAATTCCTGCAGAAAAAGTAGTTTTAAAGGAAAGCCATTTAATAGGCTGATATTGGAAATAAACGTTTCCAACTGTCTGCCACGTTTTTTCTGTTTGAGAAGAATTCGCAATTTCCATTAACGGGTTTACGGTTGATGTTTTATTGATCACCCAAGAACCATTAGGATAAGTCAGTTTTCCAGGAAGGAAAAATAATGTCCCAACTTGTTCGTTACCTGCCGCGTCGATTGCCCACGGTGACATTAGCGGACTTAATCTAAAAGCATCCTGCATAGCTAAATCACTCCCAAGCTGATTGTTTAATCTTGCAATTGTAACATTTACGCCTGTAGAAAACTTGTCGTTTATTTTATGATTTAATCCTAATTTGAATGAATACTTATCTGTTGCATCATTTTCGATTAGACCGCGATCACTTTGAATACCGAATCCTAAATTATAACTCAAGCCAGAATCTGAACGGCCGGTAATATTTAGATAATTGTTTTCGGTCATACCCGTTTTTAATACTGCATCATACCAGTCAAAATTATAACCGCTGTTGGCTCTTGAAACTAATAACGGACTCTGATTTCCTGCCAAAGATGCTAATTGAGCTGGAGTCTGCGTTTGAGGTGTTGCACTCATATAAGCAACCTGATGGAATTTCCACCACTCTTCTCCTGTCATCATTTTTGGTAATCTTGCAGTAGTTTTATTTCCGTATGAAGTATCAAAAGTAACGCTGATACCTGCTTTGGCACTTGTACCGCTTTTTGTAGTAACAATAATAACTCCATTTGATCCTCTAGAACCATAAATAGCTGCTGAAGAAGCATCTTTTAAAACGTCCATTCTGGCAATATCCTGAGGGTTTAAGAAATCTATACCATCCATCGGAACTCCATCTACCACATATAATGGTGAAGATCCAACCATACTAGGATTACTAGAATCAGCAATCAAAGAGTTATTTCCTCTAATTACAACTTTGAATCCATCGCCCGCACGTCCTGAAGAAGAGGAAATCTGAACTCCCGGCGTACTTCCCTGAATAGCTTCTAAAGGATTAATTGTATTTCTTTCTGTAATAGTTGCTGCACTAATTGTACTTACAGAACCTGTTAAATCAGTCTTTTTTACAGATCCATAACCAACCACAACAACTTCATTTAATGAATTGGATTGTTCTGCAAGACTTACATTAATTTTTGATTTTCCGGCAATACTAACTTCTTGTGTCTGAAAGCCTAAATAACTAATAACCAAAGTGGCTTTTGGATTAGTTACATTGATTTTAAAACTTCCTTCAAAATCTGTTGAAGTTCCGTTTTTAGTTCCCTTTTCCTGAATGTTTACTCCAGGAAGTGATAATCCCGCGGCATCGGTAATTTTCCCTTCAATTATTCCTGACTGTGCGTTTGTGGTATTACACAGCAGTAAATTCAGGAAAAACAAAAATACAAAGCTGTATTTTTCTTTTTTCTTTGATAGTTTTTTAAAATTCATAGTCTGGTTTAAAGTTTGGTTAATTGATAGTGTTTAGTGTTTAATTGATTCTACTTTTTTCTCATTGATATAGGTATTTATAAAATTTATATTTTTTACGTTTTTTAATAAATAGACAGAATCTACTTTCTGAATTTTCACGTTTTTAAGTGTAATATTTTCCACTGGAGATGCTGCATATCCTTCTGCCCAAACGCTGTATTTACCACCGTTTTTCACATTTACATTTTCTAAACTTACATTTCTGATTGTTGGAATAAAATTCCCTGTCTGCGATCCATATACATTATAAAACATGTTTAATTTTAAAACACATTCTTTAACAGTACCTACTTCAAGATTTCTAACAAAAATATCTTCGATAACGCCGCCCCTTTTAGAGTTGGTTTTGATACGAATGGCGCGATCCAGATTGGGACTGTCCATTACACAATTTTCAACAAACACATTATTTACGCCTGCAGAAATTTCGCTCCCAATAACTACACCGCCGTGACCATCGATCATTTTGCAGTTTTGTACAATTATATTCTTACTCGGAATTGCTACTCTTCTTCCATCGGCATCGCGTCCGGATTTTATTGCAATACAATCGTCGCCAGTATTAAAAGTGCAGTTTTTAATTACAATGTTTTGAGAATATTCAGGATCGCATCCATCATTATTTGGCCCATGGCTGTTAACCGTTACACCATCAATAATCATGTTGTTTGTTTTTATTGGATGCAGAATCCAAAAAGGAGAATTTATAATGGTAACATCTTTAATTAATGCCGTATTGCATTCAAAAAATTCAATGAAATTTGGACGAAGATATCTTCCTTCACCAAAAATACGTTCTGCAACAGGAACTCCTTTTTCGGCCATATCGACTAATACTTCACGATTTGTGGGGTCGTTTTGAGATGGAATCCCTTTTTTCCAGCCGTAATTTTTTCCGCCAGACCAAATCCACCAGTTGGTACTGTCTGCCTGACCGTTTAAAGTACCTTTTCCAGTTACAGCAATATTGGTTTTATTTTTCGCATAAATGAGCGGTGAATAATTCATTACTTCTGTTCCTTCCCAAGAAGTATGAACGATTGGATAATCTTTAGGATTTAAACTAAATAGAATCTCGGCATTATCTTGTAAATGCAGATTAACATTACTTTCTAAATATATAGCGCCTGTTAAATATTTTCCGTTTGGAACCAAAACCTGCCCGCCTCCATTTGCCGCACATTGTTTTATTGCTTTTTGAAAAGCTTCTGTATTTAGCGTTTTTCCATCTGCAACAGCGCCAAAATCATTTATGTTGTACACTTTATCCTCAAAATGTGTCTGTGGAATACTTTTTAGAACCAAATCCATTTTTTTCCATGGATTAGAAGCGTTTGTAGTAATAGAAGAGGTCTTTTTTGCACAAGAAACCACTGCTATAGTTAAAGCAGTTAAAAATACAATCCAATTAAATTTGAGGTTTTTAGCAGGAATCATTTAGTCGTATTTTCTTGTTTAAAGCCGAAAACGCAAGTAATTGTGTAATCGATTACACGAAAGTAGAAAAATTGTTCTAAGACACCAAATTAATTTAGAAAAAAATTATATATTTAATTTTTATTATAAATTATAATTACATTTAATTTAAAAAAACACATAATTTATTATCATTGTAAAATATCAAACGTTTGAGTTATGATATAAGGTAATCGATAACATTTTATATTGCGTAATAAAAAAAAATGTATTTTTGTCTAAAAATAATCCGAAAAAACTTTTTTTAATGAGTGAAAAAGTAACCATTTACGATATTGCTGAAAAATTAAATATCACTGCTGCAACAGTTTCTAGAGCACTAAATAACAATCCTAAAATTAAGGAGGCAACGCGTGAGCTGGTTATTAAAACGGCGGCGGCGATGAACTATAAGCAGAACAAATTGGCGCTGGCTTTAAAAAGTGGTCGAAGTAATAATATCGGAGTTATTGTACCGCGTATTGACAGCAATTTCTTTGCCTCTGTTATCAGGGGAATTGAAGAAGAACTTTATCCTCATGGCTATCAAGTTATTATCTGTCAAACGCACGAAAGCATCAAGAGAGAGAATGAAAACCTTCATACGCTTGTAGATGCGCAGGTTGACGGAATTATGATGTCTGTAACTGGTGTTTCTGACGAAAATGACAGCGCTTTTAGAAATGTATTAGAAAAAAATGTACCGCTGATATTTTTTGATAGAAGTAAACATATTGATGGCGTAAGCTCTGTTACAATAAACGACTTTAAAGGAGGTTATTTAGCCACTAAACATTTAATTGACGAAGGCTGTAGAAATATCGCTCACTTTTCTGGAGATCAATCACTTGATATATTTAAAAACCGTTTTTTAGGGTACAAGCAAGCTTTACTGGATAATGGAATAGAGTTTAATGAAAAATATGTCATCTATACCAAAAGTGCTGTTGATGCGGGAAAAGAAGCTGTCGATAAACTTTTACAGTTAGAAACTCCTCCAGACGCTATATTTTCTTCGAGTGATTTTGCCGCATTGGGAGCCATTCAAGAATTAAAAGAGCGTAACATCAATATTCCAAATGACTTTTGTGTTGCTGGTTTTAGTAATGAGCCTTTCACAAAATTTATGGAATTATCTATCACATCTGTAGATCAGTCACCATTGGAAATGGGAAGAATGTCGGCCCGCGTTTTCTTAGAACAAGTAGATAAAACAGATACGATAAAAATCGAAAAAAAGGTAGTTCTTGCACCTGAATTACATATTCGTAAATCTTCTACCAAAACTAATTTTTAATTTTTTTCACTATATAAGTTATATAAGCTCATTTTAGAATGGGCTTTTTTTTTGCAAGCTTCAGAGAAGCGAAATATTTATAGCAAAGAATAAAGATTCACAGCATCAAGCAGAAGAGCGTTATATTTTTCTACAGCCTAGATTTATGTCGCTCCTCTGGAGTTCTCTCTAAAAAAAATAGACGCACTGCAGTGCGTCTCTACGGATAAACCTAACAAAAAAAAGACGCACTAGATTGTGCGTCTTCTATATAAACCTTTGTCACTTTGCTCCTTAGAACCTTAGTACCTAAAAATTTAAAGCGATACCCCTCTTTTCCAAGGAATAAAATCGTTCTGATTTAATATTGCAGCTTTAGTTTTAATGGTACCGCTGGCAACATCAATGATAAATTCTAACATTTCGTCAGCCATTTCATCAATTGATTTTTCTCCAGTGATAATTCCACCCGTATCAATATCGATAATATCAGACATTTTATTCGCTAACTGCGTGTTTGATGAAATTTTTACAACTGGTGCAATTGGGTTTCCTGTCGGAGTTCCTAAACCTGTTGTAAACAGTACCATATTAGCTCCAGAACCTACCATTGCAGTTGTACATTCCACATCGTTTCCAGGAGTACATAGCAATGTAAAGCCTGCTTCATTAATATATTCTCCATAATCGTATACCCCTACAATTGGTGAAGTTCCTCCTTTTTTAGCTGCACCCGCCGATTTCATTGCATCTGTAATTAAACCGTCTTTGATGTTACCTGGAGACGGATTCATGTCAAATCCTGAACCTGCATCTACAACAGTTTTTTCGTACCACTGCATTAAATCTAAGAAACGTTTTCCATCTTTATCATCTACACAACGATTTACTAATTCCTGTTCTACTCCGCATAATTCAGGAAATTCAGAAAGAATTGTAGTTCCTCCTAAAGCAACTAAATGATCGGACAACACTCCCAACGTTGGGTTTGCAGAAATTCCAGAGAATCCGTCAGATCCACCGCACTCTAAACCAATTCTTAATTTAGATAATGGAGCTGGTTGTCTCTTAATTTCATTCGCCTTTTTAATAGCTTCAAAAGTATCTTTTACCACACTGCTTAACATCGTTTCAATTGTCCCGATAGACTGCTGATCGTAAATCAAAACAGGCTTTTTACTGTTTGGATTAATAGCATCTAAAGCTTCCTTGAAAATTGAAATTTGAAGATTCTGACATCCTAAACTCAAAACAGTTGCTCCAGCCACGTTTGGATTATTTACATAACCAGCCAAAAGCTTCGCTAAACTGTGAGAATCCTGACGAATTCCACCGCACCCACCTTGATGCGTGATGAATTTCACTTCGATATTATTGAACAAGTTAGCATCGTTTGAAGCTTCTTGATTTCCTGCTCCGCCAGTTTCTGATTTCACTAAAGAACGCAATAACAATTGATAGTCGTTTTCTTTAGGTTTCATCAATTCTTTCTCAAAGATATCTTTCAAGATTTCGATGTTTCTGTTTTCACAAAAAACTAATGGAAAAAACAACCATACATTTTCTGTTCCAACCTGTCCATCTTCTCTATGATAGCCCTGCCACGTTCTGTCTTTCCATTTATCAACATTTGGTGCATTCCAGCCAATAGTTTCTGTTTTACCAGTAACTTTATCACTTTCGTGTTTTACGTTTAAGGTAGAAAGCAATCCTCCTTTTTCGATTCTTGCACTAGCTTTTCCTACCAAAACACCGTACATAATGATCCTGTCTCCTACATTAAAAGGAACCATTGCAATCTTATGTTTCATTTTTACATCAGACTCAACAGTAATTGATTCTCCTTCAAAATCAATTACTTCGCCTGCTGTAAGATTTACCAAAGCTACCGCTACGTTATCAGTAGGATGAACTTTTATTAATTTTTTCTGCGTTGCCATAATTAACCTTTGTTCTTTGTTCTTTTTGTGTGTTTTTTTATTTGATTCTTTCTTGAAACTTAGCGAAGCCAGCTTCAATACCATTTGCATCAATTTCTTCTAATGCAATTGTAATTGCTTTTGTTAATCCTGGGATTTCTGTTAAGTCTTCATCCCAGAAATTTTTATTTTGTAATGTCAAACGAGCGATTTTCTCGTAATCATCAGATTTCCAAAGTCCGTTAAAGAAAGTTGTAATATCTTCACCATCTTTAACCGGTAAACTTTGACCATTCCACGTTCCTTTGTAGAAACGAATTAAACTTGCTAATGAAAAAGTCAAATTAACAGGCAATTTTTGGTTAGCCTTATAATATCCTAATAAACTAGGCAGAACTCTAACTTTGAATTTCGATACAGAATTCAATGCAATATCAGCAAGTGCATGTTTGATAAATGGGTTTTTAAATCGGTCCATTACTTCCTCAGAATAGGCCGTAATTTCATTTTTGTCCATATCAAGAGTTTCACTAATTTCACTAATGACGCTGTTTACAAATTTTCCAGTAAAATCTCCGTTAACAGTTTCCATTACTAATTTATTACCATGCAAAAGTGAACAAGGAACCATTGCCGTGTGCGCACCGTTTAAAATACGAACTTTAATCATTTTAAAAGGACGTATATCATCAACGATTTTTACATTCAACTCTGTTTTATGAAATGGCAATTTTGCTTTTAAATCATCTCCGCCTTCAATAGCCCAAAGGAAAAAAGGTTCGGCCGCAACAATTAAATTGTCCTCATAATCTAATTTATTATTGTATTCTTCAATTTCAGCTCTTGGATATCCAGGAACGATTCTGTCAACCAAAGTACTATGATACGTACAAGCATCTGATACCCAAGTTTTAAATGCATCTTCTAATTTCCATAAATCAACATATTGTAAAATATATTTTTTCAGTGTCTCAGAGTTATAATCAATTAATTCACAAGGAATTATGGTAACTCCTTTAGATGCATCTCCATTGAAATGTTTAAATCTTTCATATAATAAAACCGTCAATTTTGCAGGAAATGACACTGGTGGCTGCATGTCTGGAGTATCACTTTCGATAAATTCAATTCCAGCTTCTGTAGTATTAGAAACAATAAACTGAAGTTCTTCTTCTTTGGCTAAAGCCAAATAATCTGCAAATTCAGTATAAGGGTTTATCGTTTTTACAATATTGGTAATTAACTCAATATCTTGTATTTTTTCACCTTTTTTAATTCCGTTCATAAATAAGGTATAAAGACCGTCCTGATCATTAATCATATTTACCATACCGTCTTTCAAAGGCTGCACTATTGCAATACCGGCATTAAAATCAACTTCTTTATTTAGTTTGTCAAAAGCATAATCAACAAAGGCTCTTAAAAAGTTACCCTCTCCAAACTGAACTACCTTAATTGGCTGTAACTTTTCTAATCCTGTATTTATTCTATTTAATTTTTTCATTTTAAATTTTCTTTAATGCGTTATAAATAACCATTTACAAACCTTATTTCTTTATTTCTGCCTTTTAAATTGTAAATGAAACATTACACCCGATTAGCAAATAAAACCTGCTGTGAGGAATGGCGGGTAAAATTTTTCAAGCGTAATGTTCAATTACAATCTCTAAAAATCTAAAAAAAACTTATAAAATAAGGAGTTCGGCATGATTACCCCTTAATCTATTTTCTAATCTCTTTTATAATGTCAAGAACTTGACTGACTTTTGCAGTCAATCCGTCAAAGTCTTTATTTTCTAATATATCTTTTGAAATTAACTGCGAACCTAAACCAACGCAGGTTGCACCTGCATTTAACCATGAACTCAGACTTTCTTTTGTAGGGTAAACACCTCCTGTAGGCATGATGTTTGTCCACGGACAAGGTCCTTTTATGGCTTTTATAAATTCTGGTCCGTAAATATCTGCTGGAAATAATTTTACGATTTCACAGCCTAATTCTTCTGCTCTCGCAATTTCTGTTAAAGTACCACAGCCTGGTGACCACAATACTTTTCTACGATTACAAGCGATAGCAATATCTTCTCTAAAAACTGGTGTTACAATAAAATTTGCTCCTAAACTCATGTACAATGAAGCAGAAGCAGCATCTGTAATTGAGCCCACTCCTAAGATCATTCCTGGAAGTTCTGCCAAAGCGTACTTGTTTAAAGCGCCAAAAACTTCGTGTGCAAAATCACCTCTGCTGGTAAATTCCATTAATCTAGAACCACCGTCGTAACATGCTTTTAAAACTTTTTTACTCAATTCGATATCAGAATGAAAAAATAACGGAACCATACCGTTTTCTTTCATTTGCGAAGCGACTTCAATTCTTGAATATTTTGCCATTTTTATTTTTTTATCTTGATACTAATGCAGAGCCATCACCATCAATCATATTTTCAACTTCTTTCAATGTAACCAAGTTGTAATCGCCTGCAATAGTATGTTTTAAACAACATGCTGCAACTGCAAAATCTAATGCTCTTTGGTTATTATTTTGGTATTCCAGCAGACCATAAATTAGTCCGCCCATAAATGCATCTCCGCTTCCTACACGGTCGACTACTGGAGTAACTTCTTTAACTGCTGCGCTGTGAATTGCTTTTCCGTCAAATAAAATTCCTCCGATTCTTTGGTGAGAAGCACTTACAGAATAACGAAGTGTTGTCGCAGCGATTTCAAGGTTCGGAATAAATTCAAACAATTTTGTATATAAATTTGGAAGCGTTTTCTCGTCTTGATAATTCGGATTTACTTTAGGAATTCCCAACATAAAATACGCCGTATCAATATCTCCTAAAATCACATTGCTATATTTTAACATTTCTGGCATTACCTCGCTTGGAGTTTTGCCATACTGCCAAAGTTTTGATCTGTAATTTAAATCGCATGAAATTTTAATTCCTAATTTATGAGCGACTTTAATTGCTTCTAAACAAGCTTCTGCTGCACTTTCTGAAATCGCTGGTGTTATACCGCTCCAGTGAAACCATTCAGCTCCTTCTAAAACTTTTTCCCAATCAACCAGTCCTTTTTGAATAGTTGACATGGCACTGTGTGCACGATCGTAAACAACATTGCTTCCGCGTGTTCCTGCTCCAGTTTCTAAGAAATAGATTCCTAAACGTTCTCCTCCGTAAACAATGTTTTTAGATTCGACATTCATTTTTCTGATTTCTCTTAATGCAGAAAAACCAATTTCATTTTCTGGCAGTCTGGTAACAAATTCAGCATTAACTCCGTAATTTGCCAAAGAAACGCATACGTTAAATTCACCGCCGCCATACGTAGCACCAAATGCTGTAGACTGCGAAAAACGTAAATGTCTTTCTGTCGATAAACGCAGCATGATTTCTCCAAATGCAACTACTCTACTCATATTATATTTTTTTTGCCACTCCCGATAGCTATCAGGATTGTGAACTTTGCGGTTAACTTTTAATTAAAATTTGAAATATTCTTTAGCGTTGTTGTATGAAATATCAGAAACTAATTTACCGATCCATTCCATATCGTTTGGAAGTTCGCCTCTTTTGATTTCGTCTCCTAAAAGATTACATAAAATACGTCTGAAATATTCGTGTCTTGGGAACGATAAGAAACTTCTTGAGTCTGTAAGCATTCCAACAAAACAGCTGATTAAGCCCATATTGGAAAGCGCATTCAATTGTTTTGTCATTCCATCTTTCTGATCTAAGAACCACCATCCAGAACCAAATTGTACTTTTCCGCGAACGCTTCCGTCATTGAAATTTCCAATCATTGTTGCCATAACTTCGTTATCAGCAGGATTCAGGTTATAAATAATCGTTTTAGTCAATTTATCTTTACTGTCTAATGCATTTAAAAAGCCAGACAATTTTTGAGCCTGAGGATAATCTCCAATAGAATCCCATCCGGTATCTGGACCTAAGATTCTGTGCATACGTGCATTGTTGTTACGCAATGCTCCTAAATGAAACTGCTGTACCCACCCAAATTCGTGGTACGTTTCGCATAAGAAAATTAAAACAGCACTTTGGAATTTCAATGCTTCTTCTGGAGACAATTCTCCGTTTTCTCTTTTCTTTTTGAAAATAGCATTGATTTCACTTTCTGTAAAGTTTTCGAAGTAAATCTGATCTAAACCATGATCACTCAACTTACATCCGTTTGCATTAAAGAATTCAATTCTTTTTCTTAATGCTGCAAGTAAATCATCATAAGTGTTAATTGCAAGTCCGGACACATCCCCTAATGTGTCCAGATATGCATTATAACCATCATTAGCAATTAAGATGGCTTTATCAGGTCTGAAAGCCGTACTCATTTTGATTCCAACTGAATTGTTTGCGAATTTTTGGTGAAATTCTAACGAATCAATTGGATCTTCTGTAGTACAAACTAATTCAGCGTTTACTTTTTTAAGAAGATTCTGTGTGCTGTACGCCTGAGAATTTATTTTTTCTGAAGTTTCGATATAAATTTTCTCAGCAGATTTTTCATTCAGCAGATCATAAATATCAAAATAACGAGCTAATTCTAAATGTGTCCAGTGGTATAAAGGGTTACGCATCGTGTACGGAACTGTTTTTGCCCAGTTTAAGAACTTATCTTTATCTGAACCATTTCCTGTTACAAACTGCTCGTTAATTCCTAACGTACGCATTGCACGCCATTTGTAATGATCGCCGTTGATCCATACATTCGTTATATTATCAAAAATCTTATCTTCTGCAATAAACTGCGGATTAAGATGATTGTGATAATCAATAATTGGCTGATTTTTAGAATAATTATGATATAACTCTTCAGCGTATTTATTTTCTAATAAAAAATTGTCATGTATGAATGTATTTGCGCTCATGTCTTTTAAAATATAATTTGAGAATTATTCTTCGTTTGAAGGTTTTCCAATTGTAGCAAGGATTCCACCGTCAACATATAAAATGTGGCCGTTTACAAAATCACTCGCTTTTGATGATAAAAATATTGCCGCTCCGGCTAAATCACTTGGGTCTCCCCATTTTGCCGCTGGAGTTCTGCTAATAATAAAATCGTTAAACGGATGTCCGTCAACTCTAATTGGTTTTGTTTGTTCCGTTGCAAAATATCCTGGACCGATCCCGTTGATCTGAACATTGTATTTTGCCCATTCTGTAGCCATGTTTTTAGTCAGCATTTTTAAACCGCCTTTTGCAGCAGCGTAAGCAGAAACTGTGCTACGACCTAATTCACTCATCATAGAGCAAATGTTGATTATTTTTCCTTGTCTTCTTTCGATCATGCCTTTTGCAACATGCTTTGAAACGATAAACGGACTTACTAAATCAATATCAACTACTTCTCTAAAATCTGAAACTTCCATGTCTAACAATGGAATTCTTTTGATGATTCCGGCATTGTTGATTAAGATATCGATTGGACCAACTTCACTTTGGATTTTTTCAACCGCAGTTTTTACTTCTTGTTCGTCTGTTACATTAAATTTATACCCCACAGCATTGATTCCTTCTTTTTGAAGTTCAGCTACGGCGTCATCAATTTTTTGCTGAGATGAATTTCCGTTCACCACAATTGTAGCACCGGCTTCTCCAAGTCCTTTTGCCATTGCCATTCCCAGTCCGTGCGTACTTCCTGTAATAAGGGCTACTTTTCCTTTTATATCAAATAAGTTTGTCATATTCTTATCTTAAATCAGTGATTTTACAAACATCCATATCTCCGTAATCTAAGTTTTCACCTGCCATTCCCCAGATAAAAGTATAATTACTGGTTCCTGAGCCTGAGTGAATTGACCACGGCGGAGAAATAACTGCCTGATGATTGTTCATCCAGATATGTCTTGTTTCCTGAGGCTGTCCCATAAAGTGACAAACAGCCTGATCTTGTGGAATATCTAAATAGAAGTAAACTTCCATTCTACGGTCGTGTACGTGAGCCGGCATTGTATTCCAAACACTTCCCGGTTTTAATTCCGTCATTCCCATTTGCAATTGGCAGGTTGTAACAACACTTCCAATAATCATTTGGTTTACGGTACGGTGGTTAGCTGTTTCCATTGTTCCCAACTGTAATTTATTAGCTTCTGCTAAACTTACTTTTTTAGTTGGATAAGCAGTATGTGCTGGTGCCGAATTCAAATAAAATTTAGCAGGATTACTGCTGTCATCACTTTTAAAAATAACTTCTTTGTTTCCTGCTCCGATATACAAAGCATCTTTAAAACCTAATTCATAAGTAGTTCCTTCTACCACAACAGAACCGCTTCCTCCTACATTAATAATTCCTAATTCTCTTCTTTCTAAAAAGTAAGGAGCTTTAAGCGGATCAATAGTTTCTAAAATCAAATCTCCTTTTACCGGCACTGCAGAACCTGCAATATATCTGTCGTAATGAGAATAAACCAATACCACTTCATCTTCCTGCATTAGGTCATCAATTAAGAATTCTTCTCTTAATTGTTGTGTATCATATTTTTTTACAGCTTCTGGGCTTGACGCGTATCTTGAACTATATTTTGTCATAATTTCTATTTAATGTAATCGATTGCACAAAATTAATTTTTTATATTGAAAAACCATAATTCAAACCAAAATTTATTTCACTGCCGATCAATTTTTCTTTACAATTCTACTTTTTTCATTCTCGGAACCAGAATATGCATAATCAGCCAAGCCAATAAATACGAAGCTCCGCAGATACAGAACATAATGAAATATCCTGTTTCGATTTTCCCCAATTTAGTATAGTACACAAACATGTTTTTCTGCACTACTAAAGTCAATAATATACCGCCAAGCGCTCCAAACATTCCTCCCATCCCTGTAACCGACGCCGTTGCTTTTTTTGGAAACATATCTGAAACAGTTGTAAAAATATTGGCGCTCCAGGCCTGATGTGCTGAAACCGCCAGACCAATAACCAATATGGCAAACCACATATTTATTGTTCCTAAATATTGTGAAAACAAAACAGGAAGAACGGCAAATGCATAAATGAGCATACTGGTTTTACGAGCTTTGTAAGCAGGCCAATTATTGTTTATTAATTTTAACGGAAGCCAGCCTCCGCCAATACTTCCAACACTTCCTATCATGTATACCAGCGCACAAGGCCAGATAATTTCTGTTGCTGTAAGTTTGTATTCTTTCATCAAAAAATCCGGAAGCCAGAAGAGATAAAACCACCAAACAGGATCTGTCAATAATTTACCAATTGCAAAAGCCCAAGTCTGGCGAAACGACAATAATTTAATCCACGAAACTTTTTCTTTTGATTCTTCTTCTACTTCTTCAATTTTATCAGAAGTAATATATTCTAATTCTGCCTGAGACAGACGTTTTTGCTTTTGCGGGACTTCATAAAATAAAAACCATAGAACCAGCCAGACAAAACCAATTATTCCAGTTAAAATAAAAGCCCACTGCCATCCATATTTTTCGGCAATAAACGGTACGGTTAAAGGTACAATTATAGCTCCAATGTTACTTCCTGAATTGAAAATCCCCGTTGCTAAAGCTCTCTCTTTCTGCGGAAACCATTCAGCTGTTGCTTTTATCGCTGCCGGAAAGTTTCCTGCCTCTGTTATTCCTAAAAAAACACGGGCAATTAAAAATCCACCTGTTCCTGTTGCCAGTGCATGTCCAATTGCCGCTAAACTCCATAATCCGGTTGCAATTGCATAACCTAACTTTGTTCCTAACTTATCAATAATTCCCCCTGCAACCAGCATTCCCAAAGCATACGCTATTTTAAAAGCCAGTTCGATATTCGAATAATCAATTACCTCCTGCTCTGGTGTCCAATGAAAAGCTTCTGCTAAAAAAGGCCGAAGGTAACTTATTACATTTCTATCCAGATAATTGACAGTTGTAGCAAAAAACACTAAACTGCAAATAGTCCAACGGTATTTTCCTATTGCTGCATTAGCTTGGTTCATGATGTGGTTTTGGTTTAGGTTGGTTAGTTAGTTTTGAGAAATCTTGGTTAGAGATTTGTAATCGGTCTGTATTTTGGAACCAATGTTTTCATTACAATCCAGCCTGTTAAATAACAAACTGCACAGATTGAGAAGATGATAAAATATCCAGCTTCAATTCCTTTAAATCCCATGAAAACCATATCTGTTTCTTTAGCATGATCAAACAAAACCCCTGATCCTTTATTAATTAATGTCGAACCAATTCCACCTGCTAAACCTCCAATTCCCGTAATGGTTGCAATTGCTTTTTTAGGAAACATATCTCCAACGGTTGTAAAAATATTTGCCGACCAAGATTGATGCGCTGCACCAGCAATACCAATAATTATAACTGGAATCCAGTAACTAATATATCCTAACGGCTGTGCAATCAATGCTAACAATGGAAAAAATGCAAAAATCAACATCGCTCTCATTCTTCCTTCGTATGGATTCATTCCTTTTTTCTCTACGAAATAAGTTGGAAGCCATCCGCCGATAATTGACAATAAAGTAATCATATATAAAACAAACAATGGTAAGGCAGCTTGTGTAGAATCCATTCCGTAAACAGAACTTAAATATGCCGGTGTCCAGAATAAAAAGAACCACCAAACACCATCTGTCATAAATTTTCCGAATGCGAATGCCCAAGTTTGCTTATATTTGAAACACTCTAATAAAGACACTTTTGTAGTCGTTTCAGGAACGTAACCCACTAATTTACTATCGGCAATATCATCTTGCTGAATATAAGCTAATTCATCTGCTGTTACTTTTGAATGTCTTTCTGGTTTATCGTACATAAACATCCAGAATCCCATCCATACAAATCCTAAAGCTCCAATAATAATAAATGACATTTCCCAGCCAAATGACTTTGCAATAAAAGGAATTGTAATTGGTGCCGCTAAAGCTCCTACAGTTGCACCAGCATTGAAAATACTTGTTGCAAAAGCTCTATCTTTTTTAGGAAAATATTCTGCTGTAGTTTTAATTGCTGCGGGAAAGTTTCCAGCTTCACCCACTGCCAAAACAAAACGGGCGAAAATAAAAAGAGCAACACTTACATTGATTACCAATGCAGTATCACTTATAGTGCTGATTATTTCTTTTGAACCATGAAACCCTACAAACCATTCGCCTGTGATAATTCCTGAAGTTGCGATACCGCAAAATGCATGAAGACAAGCCCCTACAGACCAAATCCCGATTGCCCAAAGAAATCCTTTTTTAGTATCTAACCAGTCTACAAATCTTCCTGCGAACAATAGCGAAACTGCATAAAAAATAGAAAACAACGCTGTAATATTTCCGTAATCATTATTGGTCCAATGAAATTCTGGCGCGATAAAATCGCTCCAAGTCAGCGAAAGTACTTGTCTGTCCAAATAATTAATTGTAGTTGCAAAAAACAACAATGCACAAATACTCCAACGGTATTTTCCTGTAGATTTGACATTCTCATTCACGGCAACAGTTTCGGTTTGATTCATAGTAAGTGGGTATTATAGTTTTGTAATTTTTGGTAATCTCAACCTATAGCATTTACTTCTTTTTAAAAATGTTAAAATCAATATTTTAACATTCACTGAAAGAAATAATGTAATCGATTGCACAAATATAGTTTTTAATCTCTACAATCCAAATAAATTGTATAAAAAATTATTTTAACTATTTAAATAAACATATTACATAAAAAAAAGAATACAAAATTACACATTAAACAATATATTTGTTAAAACTTAAGAGGTGAAATTCATCCTTTTTATGGGGTAAAATTGTCCTGTTGAAATGTCTTTCCAATCAATTTTATTCTAATTTTACTTTTTCGAACAAACGGTTGCATTTTTCACAACAAAAGCAAATAAGTATTTAAAAATCAAATAATTACAAAATAAATTGAAAAATAAAACAACACAACTATTAAGAGGAATTACTTTGGGTTTTCTACTGCTTTCTGGAATATTTTCCAGCAGCGCACAGAATCAGGTAATTCCGTTATGGAATAAAATTCCAGACGAAATAAAAGCAGCAGATTATAAGGAAAAAGAAAGTATTACTGACGGAAAACTGCAAAGTACAACTCAGGTTTCTATTCCAACTCTAAGTATTTTTCTTCCTAAAGATGCAAAGCCTAATCAAACTGCGGTAATCATTTGTCCCGGCGGAGGTTATATGCATTTAGCTTTTGATAAAGAAGGAACAAAAGTAGCCGAATGGTTCAACAGCTTGGGAATTGCGGCTTTTGTATTAAAATATCGTCTCCCGAACGATTTGATCATGAAGAATAAAAATGTTGGTCCATTACAAGATGCCCAAGAGGCAGTTCGTTATGTAAGACAAAATGCAGCAAAATTAAATATTGATCCGAATAAGATTGGAATTTTAGGTTTTTCTGCGGGCGGACATTTAGCTTCAACTCTATCTACTCACTATGATGATAAAGTTTATGAATCTACATATAAAGTTAGCGCACGCCCCGATTTTTCTCTTTTAATGTATCCTGTTATTTCAATGGAAAAGCAAATTACGCATAAAGGTTCGCAGACTAATTTACTTGGCAACAATCCGTCACAAGATTTAATTGATTCTTATTCAAATGAAAAGAAAGTTACGTCTCAAACGCCTCCAGCATTCTTAATTCATGCGACAGATGATACAGTTGTTATACCAGAAAACAGTATTAATTATTATTTGGCACTTAAAAAGAACGGAGTTAAAGCGGAGTTACATTTATATGAAAAAGGCGGCCACGGTTTTGGATTAGGAGTAAATGACACTAGTAAATTCTGGACAAGAGATTGTGTAGAATGGCTAAAAGCTAATGGTTATAACTAAAAAATAAAAAAGGCAAAACTTTTACAAGTTTTGCCTTTTGATCAAAAAAAAAAAAACAAAAAGGAATTTAAAAAACCATTTTTTTATTTTAAGCAGTAACTTCTTCTGCTGCGTTTCTTTTCAATTTCGGAGCAGGAATTGCTTTACTGGCTGTTTTTGGTTTCGATGCAGGTGTTTTCTTTTTGCCAAATTTTTGTTTTCCCCACCAAATAATAAATCCTGTAATAGGTAAACTGGCAGAAATTAAACTAGCGAGAAACGCAATAATTTTACCTGTCAAACCAAGAACGCTTCCTACGTGAATATCATAATTCATTCTTCGGATCTTATCTGGAATATTGGCTTCCATATATTTCCCAGAAAAAGGCGTTTTAATGGAAATCTCTTTCAAAGTCTGCTGATCAAAACTATAGCGGTCCATGTTATAAAAAGTATGTCTCTGCTTGTAAACAAATGCACCAATAGGATCTGCAGGTTTAGAAGGAATACTAATCATGATTCCCGCTGCCTGAGGGTTTTCTTTTTTAATATTCAACAATAATTTATCGGCCGTTGTAATATTAAATGCCTTAACATTAGTTGTATCCGATTTTGGTGATTCGCGATTTTCTGTCAATGGTGTTCCACCTGAAGTTACCCAGTACAATGATTTGCTCCACCAGCCAAAACTCCATACTAAACCAGTTACGGAAATAAAAAACAGAAAAATACAGCTGTAAAATCCGAACACATTGTGTAAATCGTAATTGACGCGCTTAAAACTTGCGTCCCATTTTATTTTAAAACTTTTATCTATAATTGATTTTATCCATTTTGTAGGCCACCACAAAACAATTCCAGAAATTAAAAGAAAAACAAAAATCAGAACCGCAACTCCTACAATTGGGCGTCCTATATCATACGGAAGCCATAAGGCACGATGACCGTTTAAAATCCATCTGAAAAAATCTGGCGATTCTCCTCTAGAAAAGGTTTTAACATTCAGGATTTCCCCAGTATAAGGATTCATATAAACACTTATAAAAGTCCCGCTTCTTCTTCCGCCTTTTCCTTTTTTACCTTTTTCTTTTCCTTTTTCATTCGGCTGCGCTTTTAAGTCCGACTTTGCTTTTACACTTTCATTTTTAGCAAAGTTTTTTCTCTTATCGTCTCGTTTGCGTTCACCTCTTTCTCTCCCGCTTTTGCTGCCTTCTTCTTTTTTCTCCACAAAATAACCTACAATAGCTGCTTCGTCTTTTTCTCCAAAAGTAACGCTGGCTGCATGTTTGTCTTTCATTTTCTTATCTGCAATTGTAACCAATTGAGATGGAAGCATAAATGCCTTTTCCTGTGGCTTTACAAAACGCCAGTCTTCAATAAAGTCCTTAATTTCATTTTCGAAAACATATATACAGCCCGTAAGACTGACAATCACTACAATAATTCCAGATGCCAGACCAAGCCACAAATGGAGCCATGCCATAACACGCTTAAAAAGCGATTTTTTACTTTTTTTCTTAGTATTAGGTTTTGGTTTTGAAAAAGAAAACATAATTGGATAGATAAATTGGATAAATAAAAAAACCGTAAGTCCCCATATAAGAATAAGGACTTACGGTAAAAAAAATATTAGTATTTTAATTTCTGAATTGCAGTAATTTGTCCGCCTTCCACTTTCATACCTCTTGTTGCTGCAGCTGTTGAACCATTGATAGAATAAATCCAGTTTCCGTCTGGAGTATTGATACCAACAATTGCAGAATTTCCGTCTTCAGAAGTAATATTATAACGGCTTGTAACAGACGTTAATGTTGCAGGTGCATTTGTAACCCAAGTAAATGTCTGGTTGTAAACATCGGCAATAGCCATTTTAACTGCACCATTGTTTTTTCCAACATTTCCGTACATTAACAATAAGAATTTACCTTTTGAAATGTAAGAAGTAGAAGAAATTTTATATCCTCCAGATTTTTCCTGAACATTAAAGAAGTAAGATTGATCAAACTCTGTAGTTCCTTTTTTGATTTTTACAACCGCAGAAGGTTTTGTAGAAGTCAAAACAGCATTACTTGTAGCGATAGCTCCAGAGAACCCGTAAGCATCTCCATTTTCGTCTTGGAATAATCCGTTTGTAAAATAAGCACCTAAATAACTTGTACGGTTATCTTTGATTACTTTTTCTAATTTAAGTTCTGGATAATTGTAAACCGCAACCCAAGTACTATCTGGATTTACAGTTCCGAAGTTATCTACACCGTCACCTTTAATACTCATGTATGGCATATAAACTTTATCACCTACTTGAGTTGCCCAGGTAAAGAAAGCTCTTTCGCCATTTTTAGCCAATACTTTAGTATCTTGTTGTGCCTCACCTGTAATTAATGATTTCTCTGCATCAATTTTGTACATAGAAGCAATTGAAGCACCACTTCTTGGAACCTTAATGGTTAAAATATCTTTGTTTACTGCAGCAAATACGTGAACAGTTTCGGCTTGGAAATCAGATTTCTTCACTAATTTTCCTTCTGCATTTAAGTTATAAGTTGTTACAGCTCCAGGATTTCCTTGTCCGTAAAGTAAACTAAAAAAGTTGTTTTGTGCTGTAATATAGTAACGGTACGTTCCGTCTTGTTCCAATCCGTTTCCTGTAGTTGTAATAGATCCTGTAGTTACATCGTCTGCAGTTAATAAATAATCTGCAATTCCTGCTGCTCCAGTTGTTGCAGTAATAATATATTTAGTTTTTCCAGTATCTGTTCCTCCACCTGTTGTGTCTTCTGGTTTATCTGAATCACTGCTGCAAGAAAAAGCTGTAAAAGCTAATACAGCTGATAATAACGCTAATTTGGTACTTTTTTTCATTGTAAATATGGTGTTTGTATTAAATTAATTATTTGATTTACTGAAGTAATATCTAAGTTTGATGTAAAAAGCTCTACTTGGTTTTTGCAAGGAGAAGTTGTCGTAAAGTTTATTATCCAAGAAGTTTTTACATTCAAAGGCAATGTTATACTTTCCGTTCGCAAGCGTGTACACTGCATTCAAATCGTGGCTGAACTGCTGCGGAATTTCTAATTTACTATCCTTGCTTCCCATACTTGGCCAAGACAAATAGTAAGTATGGACATAAAGTAAATTGTAGCCAACAGACAAATTATTTCCTTTTTTCCATAGATTGTTAAAGAATACTGTTGCATCGGCATTTCCAAAAAGAAATGGCATATTTGGAATTCTGTCTTTGTAAAAAGGAGAAACATAATTTTGATTTGGCTCATATTCAGTCATATTTCTAATATTCTGATACGTTGTATTGATACCAGCTGTAAAGCGGTTGCTGTATGAATATCTAATTTCCCCATCAATACCATAATTGGTTACTTTGCCTTGATTGACATTCGTAGTCATGGTTTGATTATTATTCAAGGTAGGACGAATAAAATCTGTTGCATTTCTATGTAAAAGATTCACATCAAATGACAGTGCATTTTTTACATTAAAACTCGTTTGATAACTTGCTCCAATATTAAAATTGTTACTAGTTTCTGGTTTTAAAGCCAGATTTCCTTCTAAATTATCATTTACATTTCCGAAGATTTCTTCAGGAGTCGGGAGTCTGTAACTCTTCTCAAAAGAAGCTTTTACCTGAAGATTACGTTTTATATAATAACTCGTCGCGGCACCGTAACCAGTTGTAGAAGTATTGTCAACATATTTTTGATAGGCAATATCGCCTGCATTTCCAGAAGGATTGTAACTTCTTGAATAAGTAGTTTTTAATGAATAATCTTTTAAAAATAAAGAAGTACTCCACTTTTCATTATAATCCAGTTTGTACCCTAAACCTAAAACATTTTTTTGTGTCTTTTTGGGCTGTTTGTATACCAAAGATTCAGGAACAAGTTCGTCACTTTCTTTACGGTCAAAAGTATTAAAAGTGTTATTGATCATAAATGAGTGTCTCTCATTCAGCGTGTAGGTTGCATTTGCTGTCGCTACACCATTATTATTATAAAACTTACGAAGTGTTCTGCTTCTTTCTCCGCCAGTACCTTCATACTGTTTGTAATCTCCAAACCAATTGTATCTTCTAAAAACTGTATCTACATTTTGTTCGAATCCAAAATTGTAATTACCCGTCACATTAACGTTAAGACCTTTGGTAAATAAATCTTTAACCTGATATTTCAAAGTCGGCATAACAATACTTCCTCTTCTGTAGATTTCTCCAAAAACGCTAACCATTCTTGCACCGGTCTGAATATCAGCTTTATTTTCACCTCCAGTAAAACCAATCATTAATTTATCGGCGTATTTTTTTCCTGTTACACCAATATTTACAATTACGGTTTCATTGCGGTATTTATCATGAAAACGTCTCACACGCTGATTGGGGAAATAGGCTCCCGTATTTAAGTCGGCTACATCGACGTTTACCCAATAATTATTATCTGAATAGTTTTGAAAAGCATTGATTTCTGTTGTAAATCCGCTTTTTGCGGTATAGCCCGCATTAATACTAGAGCGATGCGTATTAAAAGATCCGAAAGAATAAGAGGCATCTACAAAAGTTCTTGGCTTGCTGTTGTTAGTCACAATATTAATTGCACCTCCAAGAGCATCTCCGCCCAGCCAGATTGGCACAACTCCTTTATAAACTTCCACACGATCGGCAAGATTGATTGGAATATTATTCATTTGAAATGAAGAACCAAAATTATCCATTGGAACTCCGTCAATAAAAACTTTGATTTGATTACCCGAAAATCCGTTTATAGAAAGTTCAGATCTCGAACCAACTCCTCCTGCTTCGCGGTTACGAACTCCAGAAACACGATCTAAGGCATGAGATAAATCGAGTGTTGAATTGTGTAATTTTTTAGCATCAATTGCCGTCACGCTGTAAGCTTGTTTATTTACTTTTTCAGTTTGTGTTCGTCCAAGTACAGTTACGCTTTCTAACTCCTGTAATTCACTTTCTAACTGAACTGGAATATTTATGTTTATATCTGAAACTTCTATATTTTTTTTAAAGTTTGAAAAACCGATTGCGGAAATTTTTAAGGTATGTTTTCCAGGCTTAACATTTTTAAAAACGAAGTTTCCATTTTCATCGGAAATTATGCTTAAATCTGTTTTTTCGATAACTATTGTTGCAAACGGGACTGTCTGTCCAGATTTTTCAACGACTTGTCCACTTACCGTTACACCTTGATTTTGCTGGCAGTATGCAAAGAATGAAGAGCAGAAAAATGAAATAAAAAATAAAAATTTTTGAGTTGACATATTTTTAATTAGACTAATTATAAATAACTTTGGCGCAAAAGTACTCTCAACTGCTTTAAAAAAGTTAGGGAAAAACGGATTATTATTTTGTAAAAACGGATTAAATTTTGAAAATCACAGCCACCCTTTTAGCGCCGGAAACTCCAATAATTAAAATTCAAATTGGAGATAAATATTACCCAAAAAGTATACTGACAGAAGAAAATATCAACATAGAAAACAAAGGTTTAGAGAAAATTACAAGCAGACATCTCATTACCGAAGGCCTGGTTTTAATTGATACTCAAATGTATTATTCTAGTTCTAAAACCGTTGTTTTTGAAATTGACGAAGAATCTGTTATAATGAATTTTATTTACAACAGTAATGTAGAAACACACATCGACGAACTAGAAAGCGAAAAGTATTCTAAAGAAAATACCCACAACATTTTTTATACCCATAATTTTAACGCCACTTTTACAATTCCGGCTTTTACACCAACTAATTATTTATCAATTGTTCTCTCAAAAGATTTCTATTACAATATAATTAATGAAGACTGGCAGCTTCATGAAAAATTTTCAAAGAATATTCTCAATAAGCAATCGAGTTATTTAACTTCTAAATATCTGCCTTTTACACCTGCAATTCAATGGGTAATTCACGAAATTAAAAACTGTACACGCAAAGGCACTTTGAAGAGAATTTATATTGAAAGTAAAATTAAGGAACTTCTGATTTACCAGCTCGAAGCTATATTTCTGAATCCTTTATCTAAAAAGGAAGTCGACCACGAAGATTACAGCAAACTTTTAGAAGCAAAAAAAATACTAGAGAACGATTACAAAAACACTCCTACCCTCCCCGAACTCTCGAGACTTATTTCGCTAAACGAATTCAAACTCAAAAAAGGTTTTAAAGCTTGTTTTGGCACAACGGTAAAAAGCTATATCATCAAACTCAGGATGGAACACGCCAAAGAATTGTTTCAAAGTAAAGCAACTGTAAGCGATGTAGCTTACCAGTGCGGTTACAAAGATGTTTCGCATTTTTCCGCCGCTTTCAAAAGCTACTATGGATTTTCTCCTCAAAAATTTAAAATCAATACCGACATGATTCCGTTTTGGTTGATTGGTCTTTCACTTTTGGGTTAAAAAAAGGGTCTTAAAATTATGTCCGTCGACTTAATCTTAAAACCCTTAAAAATTTGACATTAATGTATATTCTAATTTATACAAAACCCACGATCAAATGAATCTGTCAATTAAATTCTAAAAAAACGTTTCTCCAAAAACAGTTTTCTATAGAAATTCTAAATAACATCTAAAAAGGTAAAGAGTGTCATTGTTTTCAAATTTCTATATGTCAAAATTATAATCCGCACGACAAATAACCTTACGGTTTTCCTCATATCACAGGAAATACAGCGCTTTTTTATCTATCAAAACAAAACAACAAACTGTTTATCAATAAACTAACTTTAAAACTTTAACATTACTTTTGCACATATAATAATCGATTATTTATTAAAAAGTGTAAAATTAACACTTAAACACGCTGTTCTTGTCCTAGATTAACAGCTGTTTTTTCTCCGAAACCTATCTTTGCACTATAAATTACAATTCTATTAAAAACTGAACTCAAAATGGAAAATTTTTAAAGTACAAAATGTTTCTTATTCTAGATTAAGTTGAAGCAATAGTAGAACTTTTAAATTTGCAGAGTAAATTACAAGTTCTGTTAACATTGAAATAGAAAAAAGAGAAAATATATTCGAGACTTAGAATCTTTTCTTATTCTAGATTAAGTCGAAACAAAAATGAAAGAAATAAATTTGTAAAGTAAATTAGAAGTTCTGCCAAAACTAATTTTAAGTAAAAAAACTTAAAACCTTAGCAGCATAGAACCTCAGAAACTTAGAAAAAATGAAAACACTTGAATTCTTATTACTCGGAAAAAACGAAGAAATACTGGCCATTTTACTTCGCCTTGTAAATGCATATGATGACTGGAACGCAGTCTCATTTAGCAATGAACAAGAAGCTCAGGAATATTTTCAAAATCACAAAATCGATGTTGTTCTTTTGAGTTCCGGAATCGAAGATCATGTCGAAAAACAATTTACAGCTTTCTGCATAAAAACACAGCCAGACGTAGAAGTTATCGAACATTTTGGAGGAGGCAGCGGATTACTAAAATCTGAAATTCTTCACCGTTTACACTTAAAAGGAAAAATTTAGGCGCCCATATTTATCTTTTAAAATTTACTAAAAGCTTTACGATAATACTTTAACGAATATCCAATTTTTATTGACGATATATCGCTAGGATCTCTATTGCCTTTTTTAAAAATCCTTTAAAAATCAATATCTCTAAACAAGGCATTTAATTTGAATGCAAAATACTGAAAATCAAATACAAAATATTTTAAAAAACCATTTATTCACAACAAAATCACATTATCATGAAAAAATTAATCCTTACCGCAGCTTTTTTATTCATAACATTTATCGGATTCGCACAAAAGCCAAGTCCAGCGTTATTAGATCCAACCAATCACACTTTAGTACTAATTGATTACGAAAGCCAGATGGCGTTTGCCGTGAGCAATATTCCTATAGATCAGCTTAGAAATAATACCGCTCTTGTAGCTGGCGCATCAAAAATATTTAAAGTCCCAACCATAGTAACAACAGTTGCCGAAAAATCATTCAGCGGACCTGTTTTTAGAGAAATCGAAGAATTTTATCCGCAAAAAACGTCAAATTACATTGACCGTACTACAATGAATACTTGGGAAGATGTCCCTGCACGCAAAGCTATTATTTCAACTGGTAAAAAGAAAATCGTATTTGGCGGTTTATGGACAAGCGTTTGTATCGTTGGACCTGTTTTATCTGCAATGAATGAAGGTTATGATGTTTATGTAATTACAGATGCAAGTGGTGATATCTCTAAAGAGGCTCACGAAATGGCAGTAACGCGCATGGTTCAGGCTGGTGCCCACCCAATAACTGCATTACAATATTTACTAGAATTACAACGTGACTGGGCTCGCCAGGAAACTTATGTACCTGTAACCGATTTAGTTAAAAAATACGGTGGTGCTTATGGCGTAGGCGTACAATATGCTCACGAAATGTTGAAACACTAAATTAATTTTAGAATTAAAAATTGAGAATTAAAAATTAAAAAATATTTTAATCTATAGCTTTTCACGAAGAGCAGCAGATTTTTAATTCTTAATTCTCAACTTTTAACTAAAAACCAACTCAAAACCATACAAAAATACTACCAAGCTATGCAACTCTCTTTCAAAATATCAGCATTTCTATTAATCATTTCCCTGCCTATTTTCGCTCAAGGCAAAAAGGCATCGCTAATCGTTCATCATGCTGTCATTCATACTTTAGACGAAAAAAACACAATTGTCGAAGCTATGGCTGTCGCCGATGGAAAAATCCTGAAAACGGGAAAAAACAACGAAATCTTAAAACTAAAAAACAAGAACACCACAGTAATTGATGCCAAAGGAAAAGTAATTATTCCTGGAATATTCGATTCTCACATGCACATTATCCGAGGAGGAAGATTCTATAATACCGAATTACGCTGGGACGGCGTTCGTTCTTTAAAAAGAGCTTTGGCAATGTTAAAAGAACAAGCGCAACGAACTCCAAAGGGGCAGTGGGTTCGCGTTGTTGGCGGATGGAATGCATATCAATTTGAAGAAAAAAGACTGCCGACTTTAGCCGAAATTAATGAGGCAACAGGAAATGTCCCAGCTTTTATTCTTCACTTGTACGGACACGCTTATTTGAACAAAGCGGGTTTAGAAACTTTAAAAATCGATGCCAATACTCCGAATCCAAATGCGGGATTAATTGAAAAAGACACCTACGGAAATCCAACAGGATTGTTAGTGGCAGAGCCAAATGCTTTTATCTTATACTCTACTCTTTCTAAGCTCCCAGAATTATCTGAAGAAGAAAAATTCAATTCGACAAAACAATTTATGACCGAAATGAACCGTCTGGGCGTAACTGCCATTATGGATGCAGGCGGCGGATTTCAAAACTTTCCAGACGATTATGGCGTAACAAATGGTTTATGCAAAGACAGCGATTTGACAGTGAGAATGCCTTACTATTTGTTTGCTCAAAAAGCTGGAACAGAACTTAATGATTACACCAAATGGATGCAGACAGTTGAAATTGGCGAAGGCTGTGACGACGATCACCATTCAGACAAAGTAGAATATCACGTTCAGGGTGCAGGTGAAAATTTGGTGATGAGTGCTGGAGATTTTGAAAACTTCGATAAACCAAGACCAGAATTAAGTCCGGCAATGGAAGGACAATTGAAAGAAGTGTTGTCATTACTGGTAAAAAACAGATGGCCTTTTCGAATTCATGCTACTTACAATGAAAGCATTACCAGATTTTTAAATGTTATTGAAGACGTCAACAAAGAGACTCCTCTAAATGGGCTTTTATGGTTCTTTGATCACGGTGAAACGGTTTCTATTGAAAATTTAAAACGCATAAAAGCTTTAAACGGCGGATTAGCAATTCAGCATAGAATGGCGTATCAAGGTGAAAGTTTCATTAAAAGATATGGAAAAACTGCTGCTTCTAATACTGTTCCGTTAAAGAAAATTTTAGAATTGGGAATTAAAGTTGGAATGGGAACTGACGGAACCCGCGTCGCAAGCTATAATCCGTGGGTTGGTTTGTACTGGTTAACAACTGGAAAAACTTTGGGCGGTTTAAAATACATGATTGATGAAAACATTGTAGACAGATCAACAGCATTAAAATTATTTACTTACGGAAGTGCGCAGTTAATCAATATCGAAAAAGACAGAGGAATGCTTACCGCAGATAAATTAGCCGATTTTGCTATTCTTTCTGATGATTATTTTACTACTTCCGAAGAAAACATTCTTAATATCGAAGCTAAACTGACAGTTGTAAACGGAAAAGTAGTGTACGCCGATAATGATTTTAGGAATTTTGCAGCTGAAAAACCAAAAGCAATTCCGGAGTGGAGTCCTGTAAATTACTTTGGGGGTTATCAAAAAAATTAAAAATATAAATTTTATAGGATTTTGAATGCACAATTTAAATTCTAAATTTGTGTTATTCAAAGTCCTAAAAATGGAAAAAAAATATTCGCTTGTATTTTATTCTAAGACATTAGTTGAGCCTGTCAAAAAATTGAAAGATTTTTTAAAAAGCAAAATCAACTGGTACAACAGCTGTAATTCCGAGGCACATATTACCATTTGTGAATTTACAATCGATGAATCGCAGCTTGATTCTATCAAACAAAAGCTTTTTCAAATTTCGGATACTTTTACGCCATTTCAAGTATCTTTGAACCACTTTGATTCCTATCCAAATAGCGGTGCTTTCTTCATTTCACCTAATGAAGATGCAGTAAAAAATTTGAAACCGATAATGCAAAAGATTCATCAGGTTTTGAAATCCTTAAAACTCAAAAAAAGTGAGGATCCGCACATGTCAATCGGACGAAGGTTAACTCCTGAAAATCTTAAAATTGCTTCTGAACTTTTTACGACAATTGATCTCAATTTTCTATGCAGTGAAATTGTTTTGAGAGAGTTTGATCCCATAGCAAAACAGTTTTTTGTAATTGATGCTTTTCCTTTTGGAAGTAATCCAAAACCAGAATTGATTCAAGGAAGTCTTTTTTAACCGCAAAGAGCGCAAGGACATACGCTAAGCACGCTATTTTATTCTTTGCGAACCTTGCGTAAATCTTTGCGCTCTTTGCGGTTAAAATAACGAAGTTATTTTTTCGTATATTTGAATTTTACAATTCGAAAGTATGAAATCCCTAGATTCATTTTATCAAGATATAACCGAAGGCTCAACTGTTGATCCTACTTCTCTTCTACCAAACGATATTCAAAAAGAAATTGGTCATTTTAATGTTTTTGATATTAAAGAACTTCTGGAACGCATGAAAGGAAAGCCTGGAATGCCTTATGACAGAAGGGCTTACTATAAGATAAGTTTAATTCGCGGCAAAAACAGAGCCGAATATGCGGATAAAATAATCGATATAGAAAAGCAGGGATTGTTATTTGCAACGCCAAAAATTCCGTACAACTATTTACCGCAGGACACCAACCAGTCAGGACAGTTTTGTGTTTTTACCAGTGAATTTTTATCCAAAAACAAAAGCGGAATCGATCTGGACGAGCTTCCTATTTTTGCTTCAGACGGTTATCCTATTTTTCAATTATCTGACGAAGAAGTAGAAGATGTCGCATTGATTTTCAACAAAATACAAAAAGAAATTAATTCTGATTATACCTATAAGTATGACTTAATCCGAAATTATGTTGCAGAATTAATTCATTTCGGACAAAAATTACAGCCTATAACGGCACTTTATTCTAAACATAATTCAGCTGCGCGAGTTTCTTCTTTATTTGCTGAATTGCTTGAAAGACAATTTCCTATTGAATCTCCAAATCAGCGATTAGAACTACGAACTGCTAAAGATTTTGCATCTCGATTATCGGTTCATGTCAATCACTTAAATAAGGTACTAAAAGAAAGTACCGGAAAAACTACAACCGAATTGATCAGCAATAGATTAACAAACGAAGCCAAAATTCTTTTAAAACAAACAGACTGGAATATCTCTGAAATAGCCTATTCTCTTGGTTTTGAAGAATTGGCGCATTTTTCTAATTTCTTTAAAAAACAAACATCGTTGACGCCTTTGGCTTTTAGGAGTTAGTTTTTTGTTTCAGGTTTCAGGTTTCAGGTTTGGTAGAACTTTGTAAAAGTTTGAAGCTTTGACAAAGTTTAGCGTGCCGAATGTCTTCCTGAGCGAAGTCGAAGGATCGCATGCCGCATCGAGAAAGAGTGTTTTACAATACATTTTTCGAATTCGCTCAAAAAGACATAAAATGAGAATTGGATTTTGGAATTTAAAAAATTTGAAATTTCCAGCCTCTGATTTGAATTTCGCAAACATCGGTTTGATATTTACAACTTCGCGATTCTACTTCCACCCTACCTTTGTCTTATCAATTTAAAAGATCAAAAAGATGAATTTATCAAACAATAAAATTTTAATTACAGGCGGTGCAAGCGGAATTGGACTTGGACTAACAGAACGATTTATTCAGGAAAATAATACTGTTATAATTTGCGGCAGAAGAGAATCTGTTTTAAATGAAGTAAAAGCAAAATTCCCATCGGTCATAACCAAAGTCTGCGACTTATCCTTAGAAGAAGAAAGGATCGAACTTTACAAATGGATTTCTGAGAATCATCCAGATTTAAACGTACTAATTAATAATGCTGGAATTCAAAAATGGGTTTCTGTTACAGATGCTGGTTTCTATGAAAGTATGAAAGCTGAAATCTCGACAAATATTGAAGCTCCTTTACATTTAACTTCATTATTTATAGAGCTAAAATCTTTACAAACAGTTATGAATGTAACTTCTGGATTAGCATTTTCTCCTTTTGCAAAAGTTCCTGTGTATTCTGCTACAAAGGCATTTTTCCGTTCATTTACAATTTCACTTCGTCATTTATTAAAAGCGAAAAATATCGAAGTAATCGAAATTATTCCGCCGGCACTAAATACAGATTTGGGTGGTGTTGGTCTGCATGACGCGCATCCAAGTGTAAACAGCTTTATCGAATCTATCTTTGAACAACTAAAAGAAGGCAGAACAGAACTTACCTTTGGAACAAGCGAAACCAGATTAAACGCAAGTGTTCCAGAACTAAAGGCATCATTTGAGGCTTTGCATTCTAATTTATAACTTTAAATTTTAAATTTAAACACATAGAAACATAGATATTGTAAAACGTTAAAAGGCATTTCATTTGTTTAAGTAAACATAGCAATGCAGTTAAACAGCTATGTGTTAGAAACTAGTTTCTTTTAATAATCTTTTCATCTCAAAATGAAAACTATGTTTCTATGTGTTAAAAGAATATAACAAAACGCTTTGTCCTCCCGAGCGTATTCGAAGGATATTCACACAAAGGTCTTCGACTGCGCTCAGACTGACAGCAAAACAGTAACAATAAACTATAAACAACAAACTATAAATAATAAACAACAAAAAAATGGCAGTAAATACAAAAATAGCCTTAGTTACAGGCGGAAGCAGAGGTTTAGGAAAAAATATGGCAATTGCAATTGCTAAAAAAGGGATTGATGTAATTATCACATACAACAGTAAAAAAGACGAAGCTGATTTGGTGGTAAAAGAAATCGAAAATTTGGGTCAGAGAGCCGCTTCGCTTCAATTAAACGTGGCTGAGTCAAATACTTTTGATTCTTTCTTCTCAAATGTTTCTGAAGTTTTAAAAGACACTTTTAAAACAGATAAATTCGACTTTTTGGTAAACAATGCTGGAATCGGAATTCACAATTCATTTATTGGAACAACTGAAGATGAGTTTGATCAATTGACCAATATTCAGTTTAAAGGTCCGTTTTTCTTAACTCAAAAAGGATTAAATGTAATGAATGACGGCGGCGGAATAGTAAATATTTCCACTGGTCTAGCAAGATTTTCGTTTCCAGGTTACGCAGCTTATGCAGCGATGAAAGGTGCAATTGAAACTTTAACTAAGTATCAGGCAAAAGAATTAGGCAATAGAAAAATTAAAGTAAATGTTGTTGCTCCTGGAGCAATCGAAACGGATTTTGGCGGCGGAGTGGTTCGTGATAATGAACAAATGAATCAGCAAATAGCTTCTGTAACTGCTCTAGGAAGAGTTGGTCTACCTGACGATATTGGTGGTGTCGTAGCTTTTTTATGTTCTGAAGAAGCGCGCTGGGTAAATGCACAACGCATTGAAGTTTCTGGCGGAATGATGCTTTAATGTTGATGGTGAATTGTTAATGGTGAATGGTGAATGGTTGATGGTGAATGGTTGATGGTTAATGGTTAATGGTTAATGGTTAATGGTTGATGGTTTACTTGTTGATGATTAGTGGAATTTTTAATTTTTAATTTTTAATTTTTAATTTTTAATTTTTAATTTTTAATTTTTAATTTTTAATTTTTAATTTTTTCCCCCATAAAACAAAACCCGATAAGCGTTAAAAACTTATCGGGTTTGTCATTTCAAATATATTTGAATTAGTAAAAGTTTACCTAATTTGGACTCTTTTATAAAATTCGCCATCCTCATCAAAAATAATATTATAAAATTTCGAATCTTTAATCAGGCTGGCTTCGTAACTTTTTACATTTAAATCATTTACAACAGAAAAAAACTGTCTTAACGACTTAACAGGATAATTATCTTTGAGATAAACTTGTGCTTTTTTTGGCAGTTTGGTTAGTATTATTTGTGCTTTATAAGCTTTAAAATTTCCGTTTTTATCATATCTTGCAAAAGCTGCTATTTTTGGTGTTTCATTAAATTTTGCTTCAAAAATAACATCTTCATTTTTACTACTGTATTCTACCTCCCAAATTGGTTTCTTTTTTGGATATTGCTTTTCAAAAGCTGTTCTAATATTTTCCGGCGGCAGTAAAATTCCGTTTTGAGCTATTAAAAAATTGCTGCAAACCACAAAGGCAAACAAAATAATATTTCTCATATTTAGGTTTAAATTAAAATATAAAACTAAACAAAAAATATATATTTTTCCTACAAAATTAATTTTTTTCTACTATCACATTAAAACCTCCATCTTTATCAAACTGAATATCATAGAATTTGGAATCTTTTTCTATTCCAACCTCGTAAGTCGTTATTTTTTTATAATCTACAACAACGGCAATTTCGCGAATAGCTTTAGCAGCGTAATTTTTCTTTAGATAAGCTTGTGCTTTTGGCGGCAGCTGGCTTAACGGAATCTGCAGCTCATAAGCTTTCATATTCCCTAAATTATCATAAACAGCTAATGCTTTTGTCGTATTATTTACATTGTATTTCGCCTCGTACCGAATCTCATCATTATCATCTCCAACATATTCCTCCGACCAAACAGCCGTTTTACCAGGATATTCTTTTTCAAAAGCAAGCTTCACCTTTTCTGGCGGTGTAACTACCTTTTTCATAGTATTTCCTTCCTGCGCAAGTAGAAAACTGGTGCATAAAAAAACAAAAGTCAAAAACACGTTCTTCATGGCTTCATTTTTAAATTAAACTTTAAATCACGTATTAAAAGTACTACTTTTTCTTCAAGTATGTAGTATTTGTTTTTTTTTGGTAAGCAGTCTTTTATTTATCACTAAAAAACTGAAAAACAATCACTTAAACTTCTTTAACCTATCCGTCAGCTCTCTTTTATAGGTAATTCCAATTGGAATTCTTTCATTTTTAATGATGACAAAATCTTTTTCGGTTACCTCAATTTTGTCCAAAGCAACTATATACGATTTATGAATGCGCATAAAACTCTTTTCTGGCAGACACTTCTCAAATTCAGTTGTTGTAATCGATGCCAGATAAGTTCTTTTAGTCGTGTGCAGTTTTACGTAGTTCCCAAAACTCTGCGCAAACAAAAGCTGATCCAATTCGATATTCATTAAATAGCCGTCGACTTTTACGTTAACCGAATTAATAGCTTCTTCTGCTTTTTGCTTTCCATTTTCTGTGGCAAAAAATCGATCAATTGCTTTTAAAAACCTTGGAAAATAAATCGGTTTCAGCAGATAATCAATTACGCCGTAATCGTAACTTTCTAAAGCAAATTCAGAATAAGCGGTCGTTAAAATAGTTTTTGGATGTGTTGGAAGAATCTTCAGCAGTTCCATTCCAGAAATTTCAGGCATATTAATATCCAGAAACATCAAATCAACCGTGTTTTCTCTGAGATAATTCATTGCTTCAATGCCATTATAACCTTGAAAAACCAATTCTAACTGCGGATTCTGTTTGATATAATTCGCCAAAACATAATGCGCCGCTGGTTCATCGTCTACAATAATGCATTTTTTTGCTTCTCTCATCCTACAAACTTTTTAAGTTGTATTTCCAAATCAACAATATAAGTCTGTTTGTCGTCTTGAATATCTAATTTATAGTCTTTTCCATAAATTAAATTCAAACGTTCGATTGTGTTTTTTAAGCCGATTTTAGTCGAAATCACATCATTTTTCTTCGGAATCGAATTGGTAACATGCAGATGTAATAATCCTTCTTTAACCGAAATGCTGATTTTTACATAGCAGTTTTCTATTGCACAAGTTCCGTGTTTAAAGGCATTTTCAACAAATGCAATTAAAAGCATTGGCGAAATTTTATAAGCATTTTCGTTGTCAATACTAGAATCAAATGTAATATCACATCGATAGCCAACTCGTTCTTTTTCAAGCTGTACGTAACTGTTTATAAATTCTAATTCGTCTTCCAGAGACACAAATTGCTTGCCGTTACTTTCCAGCTGATAACGCATGAGCTGTGAAACTTTCATAATCAAATCTGGTGTTCGGTCTGGAAATTGAAGACTGATTCCGTAAAGTGTATTAAAAGTATTGAACAAAAAATGCGGATTCAACTGTCCTTTCAAAGAATTTAACTGCATTTGATTGAACAATAAAGCCGCATCGGTTTGTTTTCTGTGGATACGATAAAACTTGAAAACAATTATCGGACTCAGAATACAGACTAAAGTCCCTAAAACACTAGCTAACTGATAAGCGTAACTTCTTTGATGTGAATTTTGATACAAATGACATTTGGCAAACATATCCAGCATTGTGATTTCGTACAATACGACAGAAAACACAAAAACGCCAAACAATGTCAATATGATATACGTAAAAGGTTTGTTTGCCTTGAATAAAATGGGAAGGAGAAAGAAGCGGTTAAACTGGGCATGCATGTACAAAATGCAGTAAAAAAATATACCCATTAAAATAGAAATGAAGGAACTAAATAACATCCAATCATTTTTTAAGGTATAAATTGTAAATGAAAAAAGGACAACGGCAACCTCCTGCCACCATTTGTTATCCAATATTTTATCGATTTTTTTGTTCATTCTTAATTTTGAAATAGGGTACAAAGTACGAACAAATATTTAATTAATTTTTTCAAAAAATGACAAATTCAATTCGTCATTTACTAGTGCAGTACATCACTTAACATGACTTTTATCAGCGTAAGAGAAATAAATTTGTTTCATCAAAAACATTTCATATCACACCTTGAGTTTATGTATTTCAAAAAAATTACCTTTTTATTTTTATTGATTTTTGCCTCAATCGGTTACTCTCAAACCCTTTCTTTAAAAGAAGCAGTAAAAACTGGGCTTGAAAACTACGGTTCCATCCGAGCAAAAACCAATTACACCAATGCATCAAAAGAGACTCTAAAACAATCTCGTCGTGATTATCTGCCCAACTTAAATTTGTCGGCGCAGCAAGATTACGGAACTGTAAACGGACAAAACGGACCGCTTTATGGTTTTGGCGGACTTGGAGTTGCTTCATCAGGACTTCCGTTACCTGAACAAAACTGGAACTCAGCATTTGGCGCGCTTTATCTGGTCAACATGAACTGGGATTTTTTCACTTTTGGAAAAGCCAAAGAAAAAATCAATTTGTCTAAAATTGATGTTCAGGCCAAAGAAAAAGATTTAGAGCAGGAAAAATTCCAGCAGGAAATCAAAATTTCTGCAGCTTATTTAAATTTACTGGCAAGTCAGAGATTATTGATTTCGCAGCAAAAAAATCTGGAGCGTGCAGAGGTTTTCAAAAAGACAGCCGCTGCCAGAGTTAAAAACGGATTATTGGCAGGCGTCGATTCTACATTGGCAACTGCAGAAGTTTCTAAAGCTAAAATTGCTTTAAACCTAGCTAGAAATTTCGTTAAAGAACAAAACAACAAATTAGTTGACTTGATGGGTGTTGCACCGCAGGATTTTGTTACCGATACTCTTTTTGTAACTCAGATTCCAAAAGAACTAATTAAAGGAAATGCGGCAAATGACAGTCTGCATCCGTTATTACAATTCTATAAAACGAGAATTGATTACAGCAACCAGCAGGTTAAATTATTCAAACGTTTTTATTACCCAACCATGAGTGCTTTTGGTGTTTTACAAACCAGAGCTTCAGGATTTGAAAACAGCTATGCAACCGACCAAAATGCTTTCAGCAGAAATTATTGGGACGGCGTAAATCCAGATCGTACGAATTATTTGATCGGCGTTGGAATTACGTGGAATTTAACCACTCCATTTAGATCCAGCAAACAAGTCAGCGCTCAGAAATTTGTTTCACAGGCTTTGCAGGAAGAATACAATCAGGCGGATAGAGAATTGAAATCGCAGCTGAATTTTGCCGAAGATAAGATCAGAATTACTTTAGAAAATTATGCCGAAGCACCTATTCAGGTGGATGCGGCAAAAAGAGCTTATTTGCAAAAATCGACTTTATACAAAAACGGCTTAACCGACTTAACTGATTTAACACAAACAATATATGTTTTGAATCGTGCGGAAATTGACCGTGATATTGTCAACAATAATGTATGGCAGTCGTTTTTGCTGAAAGTTGCTGCAACTGGCAATTTTGACTTATTTATAAATGAATTTTAATTAGATCCAAATGAATTTAATACGTTTTGCACTCCGCAAACCCATTTCCATATTAGTATTGGTTGCGGGTCTATTTTTCTTCGGAATTGGTGCCATCAAAGACATTAAGGTAGATATTTTACCAAAAATGAATTTGCCGGTTATCTATATTGCGCATCCTTTTGGAGGTTATACGCCAGACCAGATGGAAGCTTATTTTGCCAAGACTTACGTCAACATTCTGCCTTTTGCCAATGGTGTAAAGTCGGTAGAAACCAAAAATATTCAGGGGTTAATGATCATGAAATTAACCTATTATGAAAACACCAATATGGCGCAGGCGGCAGCTGAGTTAAGTTCACTTTCGAACAGAATTCAGGCGGCATTTCCTCCGGGAACACAACCTCCGTTTATCATTCGTTTTGATGCTTCTTCACTGCCAATCGGGCAATTGGTTTTGAGCAGTAAAATACGTTCAAACAACGAATTACAAGATTTAGCTAACGTTTATGTTCGTGCTTCGTTTACTTCGATTCCAGGATTATTGTCTCCAGCACCTTTCGGCGGAAGCCCAAGAACAATTGAGGTTAACGTTGACCCAGATTTACTGCGTTCGCACAATATGACTCCAGATCAAGTTGTAGAAGCGATTCGTGTTAACAACCAGACGGCTCCAGGCGGAAACGTGCGAATGGGCGACAAAAATTATATCACGCCAACCAATAATACAATTAAAGAAGTTAAGGATTTTGAAAACATTCCGTTATTCAAAGGAAGCGTTCAAAACTTAAAATTAGGCGATGTAGCGACTGTAAAAGATGGTGCAGATATTACTGCGGGTTATGCTTTGGTTAACGGAAAACGTTCGGTTTACATCAGTATCGCAAAAGCCGGAGATGCTTCGACTTGGGATGTGGTTCAGAAATTAAAATCAGAACTTCCTAAAATTCAGAGTACATTACCCGAAGACGTAAAATTATCATACGAATTTGACCAGTCGGTTTATGTAATCAACTCAGTTAAAAGTTTAATTACCGAAGGAATTATCGGTGCGGTCTTAACGGGTTTAATGGTTTTATTATTCTTAGGAGATAGACGTGCCGCGTTAATCGTAATTTTAACGATTCCGATTTCGATTATTTCTGGCGTTTTATTCCTGAAATTATTTGGGCAGACGATCAACTTAATGTCTTTATCAGGATTGGCTTTGGCAATTGGTATTTTGGTGGATGAAAGTACGGTTACGATCGAAAATATTCACCAGCATCTCGACATGGGAAAACCAAAAGCACTCGCCATTTGGGATGCCTGTCAGGAAATTGCTTTACCAAAATTATTGATTTTATTGTGTATTCTTGCCGTATTTGCACCAGCATTTACAATGGTTGGTATTCCGGGAGCGTTGTTTCTGCCTTTGGCTTTAGCAATCGGATTTTCTATGGTAATTTCATTTTTATTATCGCAGACTTTTGTGCCTGTAATGGCCAACTGGTTAATGAAAGCGCATCCAAAACACGATCATACGCCTGAAATTACAGATGATGAAGCTGAATTTAATGCCTGCGGCTTAACTCCGGAATCTGAAAGAGAACTTATTACGCAGAAAAAAAACTATGTAGAAAAAGAAGATACAAACAGCGATGGAAAAATAGGTGCTTTTGAGCGTTTTAGAATTCGTTTTATGAAAACTCTGGATCGATTATTCGTTCATAAAAAAGCAACCAGTATTGTGTATCTGGTTTCTGCAACGGTTTTAGCACTGGTTTTAATTACTTTCATCGGAAAAGATGTATTCCCGAAAACCAATTCAAGTCAGTTTCAGCTGCGACTTCGTGCTCCAGACGGAACGCGTTTAGAAAGAACAGAAGAACAAGCTGTAATTACGTTAAAAGAATTGAAAAAAATGGTTGGGCCAGAACATATCGGAATATCTTCTGTGTATGTTGGACAGCACCCGTCTTTATTCTCCATCAACCCGATTTACTTGTTTATGGCAGGTTCGCATGAAGCGGTATTTCAAGTAAGTTTAAAAGATTATCATGCCGATATGGATGAGTTTAAAGACGAGTTCAGGGCAAGATTGAAAAAATTACTGCCAGACACTAAAGTTTCTTTTGAACCAATTGAATTAACGGATAAGGTTTTAAGCCAAGGTTCTCCTACTCCAATCGAAATTCGAATTGCAGGAAAAGATAAAAAACGAAATGAGTTATATGCGAATCAAATTGTTGACAAACTAAAAGCAATTTCGTATTTCAGAGATGTGCAGATCGGACAACCAATTCATTATCCAGCAATGAATATTGATATTGACAGAACCCGTGCGGCAGAATTGGGCGTAGACATGAACGATATTTCGCGTTCGCTTGTCGCTTCAACCTCATCATCAAGATACACCGATAAAAATATGTGGGTCGATGAAAGAGCAGGATTATCATACAACGTTCAGGTTCAGGTTCCGTTGAACCAGATGAAAAGTAAAACTGATATTGGAGAAATTCCGTTATTGAGAAACTCGCTTCGTCCTGTTTTAAGCGACGTTGCCAAAATTACACCCGGATTTGTAAGTGGTGAAAATGACAATTTAGGGGCCATGCCGTACATTACCGTTACTGCAAACATCAACCAAACCGATTTAGGTACGGCAACAAAAGATGTAGGCAGAACAATTAGTTCTCTTGGCGAATTACCACGTGGTTTGTTTATCACGCCAATTGGACTAAGTACTGTACTGACTGAAACATTAAGCAGTTTACAATCAGGATTATTGGTTGCCGTTTTTGTAATCTTCTTAATGTTGGCCGCTAATTTCCAGTCGTTCAAAGTTTCGTTAGTAATCTTAACGACAGTTCCGGCGGTAGTTTTAGGAGCCTTATTAATGCTGACTATTACAGGTTCTACTCTAAACTTACAATCGTATATGGGAATCATTATGTCGGTTGGAGTTTCGATTGCCAATGCCGTTTTATTGGTTACGAATGCCGAACAGCTTCGAAAAATAAATGGCAACGCCTTAGAATCTGCGCGTGAAGCTGCAGCGCTGCGTTTGCGTCCAATTATCATGACATCTGTTGCGATGATTGCGGGTATGTTGCCAATGGCAATTGGCCACGGCGAAGGAGGCGATCAGGTTTCTCCGTTAGGAAGAGCGGTTATCGGCGGACTTTTATTTTCTACTTTTGCCGTACTATTAATCCTTCCGCAGATATTTGCCTGGGCACAAGAAAAAACAACGACACAATCTGTTTCTTTAGATCCTGAAGACGAAGAAAGTATCCATTATATCTCATCAATAAGTAAGTCGAAAGTTGGAAAATCATAAAGTCATAAAGTCGAAAGTCATAACTCGTTGCGTGTAATTATTTTTTTTAACACATAGAAACATAGATTTTAGTTTTAAATAAAAAAAGGTAAAAGAAAAAACTAGTTTTCACACATAGTAGCTATGTTTATTTAAAAAAGTGAAACGCCTTTTATACACAAAGAAAAACTATGTATCTATGTGTTAAAATAATTAATCCCAAAGAGTTAAAACATATTCATTATATAAAATCAAAAAATGAAAAATAAAATACAATATAGCGCGCTGTTTTTTGCAGCATTATTTTTCCTAAACAGCTGTAAAAAAGAAGAAACGATAAAAGCTGAAATCGAACCTAAAACGGAAACGTTTCTTTTAGAAAAAGAAAAACTGACTACAGAATTGCGTTTACCAGCAGAATTAACGGGTTTCCAACAAGTTGATTTATACGCCAAAGTGAGCAGTTTCGTAAAACTATTAAAAGTTGATATTGGAACGAAAGTAAAAAAAGGACAGCTTTTGATTGTGTTAGAAGCGCCGGAAATCAGTTCGCAATTGGCTGCTGCCGAGTCAAGACTGAAATCTATGGAAGCGATTTACGCTACCAGCAAAAGCACTTACAACCGTTTGTATGAAACAAGCAAAGTAGAAGGAACGATTTCTAAAAACGACTTGGAAATGGCAAGCGGTAAAAAGAATTCTGATTACGCACAATATCAGGCTGCGGTTGCGGCACACAAAGAAGTGGGCATTATGAGAGGTTATCTTGAAATTCGCGCTCCTTTTGACGGTGTTGTAGCGGCTAGAAATGTAAATTTAGGAACTTATGTTGGTCCAGCCGGAAAAGGTTCAGATCTGCCTTTATTGACGATTCAGCAGCAGGATAAATTGCGTTTAGCGGTTTCTATTCCAGAATTGTATACGGGATATTTACACAACGGCGACGAAATGAGTTTTAATGTAAAATCACTGCCGGAAACTTTTAAAGCGAAAATTACCAGAATGTCTGGCGCTTTAGATTTGAAACTGCGTTCTGAGCGTGTTGAAATGGACGTTATCAATACTAAAAAAGATCTTTTACCTGGAATGGTGGCCGAAGTTTTATTGCCGTTAAACGCAAAAGACAGCACATTTGTAGTTCCGAAATCGGCGGTGGTGAATTCTGCTGAAGGTTTATTCGTGATCAAAGTTTTGAACCACAAAGCAACAAGAGTCAACATTAAAAAAGGAAGAGAAATCGACGATAAAATCGAAATATTCGGTGATTTAAACCCGAAAGATAAACTGGTAAAAATTGCCAGCGAAGAAACTAAGGAAGGCGATACAATAAACGAATAACCTGCGTTTAGTCTTCTTTTTAGTAGATTACCAAAAACTGTACGCATTCTTAGGAATGCAAATTTTAAATTTGCTTAAGGACAGCTCCTCTTTTTTGAGGGGCTGTTTTTTTTTTAGAAGCTAAAGTAGCTCTTCAAATATTTGCGACGAATTACTCCAATTGCTTTGGCCAACCAAGTTTGTTTATTTGCTCAACAAATTCTTCTGCTTCTTTATTTGTTTCAATTACAAAATCATATAATGAAAAATCAATTGATGGTTCTTTGGCTATTGCAGCAAACTTAATATCATTGTCTGTAATTTCAATTGATAATTTATGTTTACAATCATCAGAAAAACAATCTATCTCAAAAAAACTTAAAAATTCACTTAATTCTTCATAGAAAGTTATTTTTGATTGATAAACATCATTTAAATAATTTTTAAAACTTTCTTTATTTATTTTTTTCATTTTACTAAAGTAATATAAACTACGTCAAGTCTTCAAATTTTGTGATTACGCAAAACTGTATGCATTCTTAGGAATGCAAATCTAAAAATTTGCCTAAGGACAGTTCTTCTTTTTGGAGTAGCTATTTTTTTTACTTAATAAAACGGGTAAAAATACGTAGTTGGTGAGATTTGTAAATTGATATTTTTGATAAATTAATTTCTTTCTTTAAAGAAACAATCTTTCAACATCAATTAGATGAGAATATTTCCTAGAAATTTTTATAAGTAGTACATTCATAAATTAATAGAAATAAACATATATTAGCAATCAAACTTTCCTATATGACTGACAATATTATAATGGAAGAAATTTCTAAGACATACTTAGAAACTATAGCTAACGGAAAAGGTTATTTCAATTCTGTTGCAAGAGATTATGGAACAGATATGACAATCAGACGTGCGAACTATTGCTCTACAAAAAAAAGGTATTTAACAATAGGAAAATCCGTTGATCTTCAAATTAAAGCTGTTTCTGAAAAATATGTTGAAGGAATTAATGACCCAACATCCACAACAATAAAATATGTACTTGAAGCAAAAAACTATAATGATTTAGTTACTCGTGCAAATGAAGGAGGCATATGTATGCCATTATATCTTTGTGTAGTTGTATTGCCCGATGATAAAATAAATTGGTACTCTCTAAATACTAATGAATTAATAATAAGAAAATGTGCTTTTTGGTATCAAGTTCCTGATGGAGCAAGTGAAACAACAAATTCTACAAGCGTTACAATTCACATTCCAAAATCTAATGTGATTTCGGAAAGCTTTTACGATGATATTTTTAATACTTTAAGCTAAAATTATGAATTTCAAAATAGCTTTAATATTAGATTATTTTATTTCCAAAGGTTGGAAAGTAAAAGGCAATGGACAAAATTTCACTTATTTACAACCCGCTGAAAGTCTTCATTTACCAAAAGATTTTTTATTAGAAATTCCGAACGATGATAAACTAAAAGGTTTTGATCTATATATTAATCGTCTTATCAATGATTTTACAAATATTTATCCTGAGATTAATAGTGATGAATTAAACATTCTTTTTAGTAGAAATAATTCAATAATAAAATACAGAATTTTTGATCCAGAAAATTCAGATGGTTCTATTGGAATCAATAAGTTTATTGATTCTGTAGAATCCTTTAAAAATGTACTTTATAATGCTGTAAATTTTACAGTTAATAAAAGAGCTATTTTTGGTCAAACTAAATCCGAAGCAAACGAATATTTAAAAAATTGTAGAGTATTACAATCGGAAAAAGGTAGCTACATAAATAGATTTGAAATTCCTAACAAACCTCTTCATACAACATTTGACGATATAGATACAGAAAATGTAAATAATAAATTATTTAATGTTTTAGAATTTGTAAAAGAAGAAATATTTGTTGAAACCAATAGAATAAAATTTACAGAAAATTATATTGAGGATAATAAAGAATTTTTAAATTATGAATTACTAAAATCTATTAAAAACATTTATAGCCGTTCCCATATCAGCAACGTCGAGTACACTCTATGTACTAAAGATTATACAAGAGATATTGTAACGGAAAAAGTTCAATCAAAAATAGTATATTTCAATCATTATCTAAATGAACTTAGAGATTCATTATTTGAACTTACAACATTTGAAGCGCGAGGTTATATAAAAAAATTACAATCTAATAATCCAATGTCTTCTAATTATAATGAAGTTGTATTAGATGCAAAACGTTTGGGAATTAAGTTACCTATAAAATTTCATCTTAGAATTGAAGAATATCTTGATGCCATTGAAGCACATAAAGAACATCTAGAAATTAAAGTTTCAGGAAAAGCTAAAGAATACAAAACTGTCATTCATATTACAGAACTAGAAACTTTTGAAATAATATCGGTCAAATAAAAGTTTTTATATAGATCTTAAAGGTTTTAAATAGTGATAATTTATAAAAAATTGTTTCAATGAAAGTTTTGAATTCTTTAATCAGCAATTCAATTAGCAATAAATTCTTATGATTAATATATTTAAAAATCTATGAAAGAACAAAATCCTTTTTCCCTTTATGACTTCTTTGGTTATTTGATTCCAGGAGCCCTTTGTTTAGTTATAATATATTTCATTGAACAATTACAAAATGGTTATGACCCTCAATGCATACTACTCAACATGACTTTTACACCAAGTTTAATACAGTCAATTATACTAATAATTGTTAGTTATTTTATTGGTCATATTTTAAATTTTTTATCTTCTGCAACGGTAGAAAAATACTCTTTTTGGAAATATGACTATCCTTCAAAGTATTTAATGAGTATAAATCATGGTGAAAAATATTTCAGAGGTCCATTTCATATTCAACTTTGGAGATTTATGGTTGGAATAGTACTTTTCCCAATTGTAATTGGAGATTATTTTTTTGGAAATAAACTAAAATTTAAGGATATTTATGTGAGACCATTGGATGTGTTTTTAATAGATTCAATAAAGACTAAAGCTGAGCGATTATTTCAAAAATTAAATCTAAATCGACCATTACATCAAATGCGTTCATATGATTATCATAGAATATTTGCCCACTATGTTTTGCAGAATTCAGATGCTGTTAACGGAAAAACATCAAACTATTTAGCATTATATGGATATTTAAGATGCATCAGTTTGATATTATCAATTAGCTTTTGGATAGCAATGTCAAATATGATAAAAGCAATCTGGGAGTACCACACTATCAGAGAATATATAAATGGACAAATATATGTTACTACATTTATTTTAATCAATTTTTTTATGTGCTATTTAAGCTTCATGGCTTTTATGAAATTCTACAGAAGATATTCATTAGAAAACTTAATGGCAATTATCACAATGGATATTTGAATTTGAGTTATTAATTAAAATGAAAAAACCTCGACTTTAAAAATCGAGGTTTTCCATTTTATAAACTCTAATCCTCACTCAAATAAGGATTCAAAATTTCCGCCAATTCATTGAGCCAATAATAATTGTCTTCAAAATTTAAAAGTCCAATTTGGAGGGTTTCGTGTTGTCGCGTTACGCCGAGAGCTAAAATGCAGTTTACTTGTCTTAAGATTTTAGCCATATCTTCGGGATCGATAATATGGTTAAAAAAATCAATCAGCCTTGTTTCGGCTTCTTTGGAAAGGGTGTTTGTTTTCATAAAGTGAAGAATTTAAGAAAAACCCTCGTGCCTTAGCAGTCTTACGCTTCTTCACGGCGTCAAAGTCCTTTCGGAGCTTTACTACATAGCACGAGGGCAAATTTTATGTTGTCTTAATGTGAAGATTTTAAGAACTTCAAATATAAGAAAACTTTTCAAAAAGAAAGATTTTTCTTTCAATACTATTTCAATACTTATCAACTTTACAATATACCAAATGTATAAAATTCACGATTAGAAACTGTGATTTAAAGTCTAGTTTGTCATTTCGATCGAAGGGAGAAATCACACTAGAATCTCCGCAAAGTATTTCACCAATCTTTGTCGATATGCGTGTGTGATTTCTCTCCCGAAGCCTCGGGATCGAAATGACAAACTGGACGCAATTTCTGTGATTTTGTCATTTCGACCGAAGGGAGAAATCGCACTAGAAACTCCGCAAAGTAATCCGCCAATCTTTGTCGAATGCGCGTGTGATTTCTCTCCCGAAGCCTCGGGATCGAAATGACAAAATGATAAAAAACATGTATATTCGTACAAAAAAATTAAATGTTAAATTCGCAAATTGGCTTTCATAGCTATTACGTTTATATTATCACTAATGAACATCGTACTTCTTTTTATATTGGTGTAACCAATAATTTAAAGCAGAGACTTGCAAAACACAAGGAAAACATTGACTTAAATATCAATTCTTTTGCTGCAAAATATAATATTCAATTTTTAGTTTATTATGAAAAATTCACTTGGATACAAGAAGCAATTGCGAGAGAAAAAGAATTAAAAAAATGGAGAAGAGATAAAAAAATTAATTTGATAAGAAGTTTTAATGAAAATTTTGAATTTCTTAATTATCATTTTGAATAAGAGCTTAAATTTTCATCCGTAATTGTCATTTCGACCGAAGGGAGAAATCGCACTATAAACTACGTAAAGTGAGTCGATAATCTTTGTCGATATTCGCGTGTGATTTCTCCTCCGTCGAAATGACATACTTTACATATTGACTGATAATAAAAAAAATGCAAGACCAAAATTGATCTTGCATTTTTTTAACTTCATAAATGTAAAAAACTACACTGTCTGACGCTCGTGTTTTCCTTCTTTAATTTCTTCTACCATTTTTTTATTAAAAGCAGGTAAATCATCTGGGTTTCGGCTGGTTACTAATCCATTGTCTACGACTACTTCTGAGTCTTCCCATTGTGCTCCGGCATTTTTCAAATCGTTTTTAACAGAGAAGAACGAAGTTACTTTTCGACCTTGTAAAACATCTGCATCAACCAGAATCTGAGGTCCATGACAAATAGCCGCTACTGGTTTTTTACTTTCAAAAAAAGAACGTACAAATTTTACGGCAGCCTCTTCTCTTCTTAATAAATCAGGGTTTATAACTCCACCCGGAAGAACCAAAGCATCGTAATCAGCTTCATTTGCCTGATCTAATACAACATCAACATTATATTCTTTGCCCCAGTTACCGTCTTTCCAAGATTTAATAGTTCCCGATTTCAAACTGATGATATCTGCATTCCATCCTTGCTCTTCCAGATATGCTTTAGGAGATGCTAACTCTGATTCTTCAAATCCATTTGTGGCTAATATGGCTATATTCTTTTTCATAATTTTAAATATTTAAAATGTTATTAATTTTGATTTAGATAAAATTACTTATTTCAAACAGCCAGCGAAAATGGACAATGTTAAACCTTTCTTTAATAAAAGTTAATTAATTGAAATTCAGATTTTTATTAAAAATTAAACTGAAATTATATAAAATTTATGCTATTGCACTTCACTATTTTATAGGATGATAACTTAGAGAACGATTAAAAATCATATTAAAGGAATTACCTCAAATCCTTTTTAATAACCAAATATTTCAAATCGGTAGTTCCAACATTTTTTATTCCGTGTTCCATATTTGAGGGACAGTAGAAACTCGTGTTAGGGCCGGCGGTTTTGGTTTTTCCGTCAAGGTAGAATTCGGCTGTGCCTTCGAGGATATAGAAAAATTCTTCTTCGACGTGATGATGTGGTGCATGCGTAGATTTGCCAGGTTCGACGATACTCATTTTAAGTGTGTTTTCCTGAGTGAAATTTTTATCTCCGAACCAATATTGATAACCTACTTTGGTTTTAGTGGCTTTGTCTAATTCGAAATGATTGACACAGTTTTCAATTGTGTATTGCGGCTGTGCGGTTTCTTTTTTGGTTTCCTGAGAAAAGGTCTGCTGGAAAAATAAAACAGCAATTGTGGTTTTTAGGATAGTTAGTGGTTTCATTTTTTTTTATTGTAATGTTACGAAAAAAATTGACACAGCTGGTTGTGAGCTTGTTTTTACTATTTGAAGAAGTGATTTAAATCGTCAATGATTGTCAATTTTGGTTCACGCAGATTTGGCAGATTTTTTTATTTTTAGGTTGTTTAAAAGTCCCAGTGAGACGAAATATTTATAGAAACAATTAATTACATTTTGATAGAGCCCCAGTGGGGCGAAATAATCCCTGTTGATTTCGATAGTTATTATATCGCTCCGCTGGCTTTTGTAAACCGCTATTAATAATCTACAACTATTTCATTCCTCTGGAATTTCCTTCGAGAAAATCATTGATGGTAAAATTTGACAAAGTTCTAATGAAAAAGATACGTTCTAGCCTAGCCCCGATCGAAATGGCATCCTTTTATGCCGGGGTTCGGCATAAAAGATATAATGGAGAGCGGGACAAATGGTCTTAAAAACCGAAAAATTTCTGCTTCTTTAAAAATTTACACACTAAACAATTCAATAAAATAAAGGCTTTCCGAAGTTTTTTAAATTGATCTATGACACGATAAGAAAATATTATTATAAAACATTTCATAATTAGAAAAACCGCCATACATTTGCCTAACAGTGTTAAACAATTTAATACTCGAATAAAATGGCTAGTAAAGATCGAATTTTAAGACAAAAAGAAGAGACAAGGAACAACATCCTTGGCGCTGCTTATGATATCGTGAAAGATGAAGGCTGGAATGGTTTGAGTATGCGTAAAATTGCCGACAGAATCGAATATACTGCTCCTATTATTTATGAATATTTCTCAAATAAAGAAGCAATTTTAGAAGAACTGACTGGCAAAGGTTTTATGAAACTGGCTAAAGAGTTACAAACTGCTAAAGCCAAATTTGAAAAACCCGAAGATCAATTAGAAGCCATGTGGATGACTTACTGGGACTTCGCTTTTACTAATACTGAAATGTATCAGTTAATGTTTGGTGTTCAAATGACCTGCTGCGCACAGCGATGTTCGGCTCAGGAAGCACCTTACAAATTGTTCACGGGTGTTATTGCTGAGATTATGAAAGACAGCAACCCAAGTCAGGATATCATTAAACAAAAATATTTTACTTTCTTTTCTGTTATTCATGGTTTAATCGCCATTAACATCATCAATAAAAGTGATATTTTAGAAACAATAAATGCTCAGATTTTGAAGGATGCCATTGGTGGTATCATCAAATCTATACAATAAAAAAATTTTCAATTTTACTTAACGGTGTAAAATGATTTAAACGGATAATATAAAATCCTTTTTTTTGTAACATTCGCTTAACACTGTTAGAAAATTTAATAAAGGTAATAAAAGCTCTTTTTTTAGACTTTTACTTAACATCGTTAGATAATTTAATACCGATTTAGAATAAAATTGGAAGGGCTTACTGTATAGAAATTTGCGCACTTTTACTTAACAACGTTAGATAATTTAATTCAATTAAATATGAATCCCGAGAATGCCAGAATACAAAAGAATTTAATCCGAGAAAATGTTCAACCAATTAAAACCACTATGAAAATGAAAAATGTAATTATAACCAGTTTTATTCTGGCCCTAGTACTAAGCAGCTGTGCCGATAAAAATCAGGCGCCTACTGCTCCACCGCCACCTGTTTTACCTGTGCTGGCTATCACAAGTGCAAATACAACTACTGACGCTGAATATCCTGCTGCAATACAAGGAACTGTTGATGTTGAAATTCGCCCGCAAGTAAGCGGAAACCTTGACAGAATTTTTGTTGACGAAGGTGCGTATGTAAGCAAAGGACAAACTTTATTCAAAATAAACGAACGTCCGTTTCGTGAGCAGTTAAACAATGCTTTGGCAAGTCTTCACGCTGCAGAAGCAGCTTTAATCAATGCTAATTTAGAAGTTGATAAACTGACTCCGCTGGTTCAAAATAAAGTAGTTTCTGATTATCAGTTGAAAACAGCTAAAGCTTCTCAAAAAATTGCTGCTGCGAATATCGAGCAGGCAAAAGCAATGGTTGGTTCTGCTAAAATTAATTTAGGCTATACAAATGTGACAGCTCCAGTAAGTGGTTACATCGGAAGACTGCCTAAAAAACAAGGAAGTTTAGTTTCTGCTGCTGATGTTGAGCCTTTAACGACCTTATCTGACGTTCATGAAGTTTTTGCTTATTTCTCTTTAGGCGAAACAGATTTCATCAATTTTAAATCACAATACGCCGGAAGTTCTTTAGGTGATAAAATCAAAAAACTGCCTCCGGTTACTTTGATTTTGGCTGATAATAACGCTTATCCTCAAACGGGAAAAATCGATATGGTTGACGGTCAGTTTGATAAAACTACGGGAGCGATTACCATTAGAGCAACTTTCCCCAATGCAAATGGAACGTTACGTTCTGGAAATACAGGAAGAATCCGTTTAGGATTACAACACGATGATGCGATTTTAGTACCGCAAGCTGCTACGATTGAAATGCAGGATAAAGTATTTGTGTTCACTGTCGGAAAAGACAACAAGGTAACCAAAATGCCAATTACAGTTGTGGGTAAAAACGGTACCAATTATTTAATTAAAGATGGTGTAAAAACAGGTGATCAAATCGTAATGAGCGGTATTGACAAACTTCAGGACGGACAGGCGATTCAGCCAGAGAAAGCTGCAAAAGTTGCCCAAGTAACTAATAAAAAATAATTCTAAAAGAAAATGTTCAAAATATTTATACAAAGACCTGTACTGGCAACCGTAATTTCCATTTTATTGGTAATTCTTGGGGTATTGGGTTTAACTAAACTGCCTTTACAACAGTTTCCTGATATTGCGCCTCCATCGGTTTTGGTAACGGCCGTATATCCTGGAGCTAACGCAGAAACGGTTTTACGTTCTGTGGCACCTTCTATAGAAGAATCAATAAATGGTGTAGAAAACATGACTTATATGAGTTCTACAGCCAGTAATGACGGTACTTTAGCGATTACGGTTTTCTTTAAACTTGGAACAGACGCCGATCAGGCTGCGGTAAACGTACAAAACCGTGTTGCTCAGGCAACGAGCCAGCTTCCTGCCGAGGTTGTACAGCAGGGTATTGTGACGGCGAAACAGCAAAATAGTTTCATCATGGCGATTGGTATGTACACCGAAGATGAATCGAAATACGATCAGACTTTTGTGGCCAACTATGCGCAGATCAATATTATTCCGGAACTAAAACGTATTCCGGGTGTGGGTTCTGCCAGTATTTTTGGTGGTGTAAAAGATTACTCTATGCGTGTTTGGTTGAATCCAACACAGATGTCGACTTACAAAGTTACGCCTAGCGAAGTTATGGGAGCGATTCAGGACAAGAGTTTGGAAGCGGCTCCGGGGAAATTTGGAGAGCGAAGCAAAGAGGTTTTTGAATACGTTATTAAGTACAAAGGAAAATTAACCAAACCAGAAGATTATGAAAATATTGCTATACGTTCTAATGCAGATGGCTCAGTACTTCGCTTAAAAGATGTAGCGCGAGTTGAACTTGGTGCTTACTCTTACAACAGTTTAACTCGTTTAAATGGTAAAAAAGGAATTGTAATTGGGGTTATTCAGTTAGCTGGATCAAACTCAAATGATATTCAGATTGCCATCAACAAAATGATGGAAAAAGCTTCTAAAGATTTTCCAAAAGGCATTAAACACAATATTTTCTATAGTACAAAAGTATCTCTTGACCAATCTATCGAACAGGTGGAGCATACATTACTGGAAGCTTTTATATTGGTATTTATTGTGGTATTTATCTTCTTGCAAGATTTTAGATCAACATTAATTCCGGCTATTGCTGTACCTGTAGCAATTTTAGGAACGTTCTTCTTCATGCAGTTATTCGGATTTTCGATCAACCTTTTAACGCTTTTCGCATTAATTCTGGCGATTGGTATTGTGGTCGATGATGCCATTGTGGTAGTTGAAGCGGTGCATGCGAAAATGGAGCATAAACGTTTGTCTCCAAAAATCGCCACCCATGAAGCAATGCACGAAATAACGGGTGCTATTATCTCGATTACGCTGGTAATGGCTGCTGTTTTCCTGCCGGTTGGTTTTATGGAAGGCTCAACAGGAGTTTTCTATCGTCAGTTTGCCTTTACGATGGCCATTGCAATTGTAATTTCGGCTGTTAATGCCTTAACATTGAGTCCAGCGCTTGCGGCATTATTCTTAAAAGATAATCACGGAGCACACGATCACGATGCGCCTTATCAGAAAAAAGGATTTAAGGAAAAATTCTTTACCGCTTTTAACAGCAGTTTTGAATCGTTGACAAACCGTTACGTAGGCGGATTGAAATTCTTAATCAGAAGAAAATGGTTGAGTTTAGGCGGATTAGCTTTAGTGGTTGTAGCGACTGTTGTAATGGTAAAAACAACGCCTGCCGGATTTATTCCAACAGAAGATCAAGGATTTATCGCCATTGCAGTAAATACACCATCTGGAACTTCGCTTGACGGAACTCAGAAAGTAATGACTGATGCGGAAAATACTTTAAGAGGATTAGATGCTTCTCGATTTGTAACAGCGATTTCAGGTTTCAATTTATTGACGAATTCTACAAGTCCATCTTCTGCAGTAGTTTTCGTATTGCTTAAACCAAATGAAGAACGCGGTGATGTAAAAAATATTGACGAAATCATGAATCAGGTTCGTGGCAAATTGGGCGCTATTTCCGGCGGAAGTTTCTTCGTATTCAGTTTCCCAACTGTTCCCGGATTTAGTAACGTTGAGGCTTTAGATTTAGTTTTACAAGATAAAACGGGAGGAAAACTGGATAAATTCTCTGGAATATCTCAAAACTTTATCGGCGAATTAATGAAACGTCCGGAAATTGCAGTTGCCTTTACTTCTTTCAAAGCAGATTATCCGCAATTACAATTGGAAGTTAATGACGAAAAAGCAAATCAGTTAGGCGTAAATGTAAAAGACATTTTACAAACGATGCAGGCTTATTTTGGTAGCGCACAGGCATCTGATTTCAACAGATTTGGTAAATATTACCGTGTGGTTGTTCAGGCCGATATCGAAGACCGAGCTGATCCAACAGCCATTGACAGAGTTTTTGTCAAAAACAAAACAGGCGAAATGGTGCCAATAAATACTTTAGTAAAACTAACCCGTATTTATGGTTCTGAAACCGCTTCACGATACAATTTATTTAATTCAATTTCGATTAATGCGATTCCGAAACCTGGATTTAGTTCCGGTGATGCCATTAAAGCAATTGAAGAAGTAGCAGCACAACAATTACCTGCAGGTTACGGGTTTGAATTCTCGGGCCAGACTCGTGAGGAGATTTCTTCCGGAGGGCAGTCTGCAACTATATTCTTACTGTGTTTGATATTCATTTATTTCCTACTTGCTGCACAGTATGAAAGTTACATTTTGCCTTTGGCTGTAATCTTGTCAATCCCTGCAGGTATTTTTGGAGTATTCGTAGCGATTGGTTTAACTGGAATCGAAAATAATATTTACGTACAAGTTGCGCTCGTCATGCTGATCGGACTTCTTGCTAAAAATGCCATTTTGATTGTGGAGTTTGCCGTTCAAAAACGAAAATCGGGACAAGCGTTAGTCAGAGCTTCAATCGATGCTGCAAAATTACGTCTGCGACCAATTATCATGACGTCTCTTGCCTTTATTGTTGGTTTAGTTCCAATGATGAGCGCCAAAGGACCATCAGCACAAGGTAACCACTCTATTAGTATTGGTGCCGCAGGAGGTATGATTTCAGGAGTAATTCTAGGTTTGTTTATTATTCCGGTTCTCTTTATCATCTTCCAGCATTTACAAGAAAAGGTTTCTGGAAAACCAGTTGCCGTAATTCATAATGAAGAAAAATAAAATATGGAAAACTATATAACAACAGCTTTAGTAGCCATCATAATTGGCATCGCTTATATATCGTACAGAATCTCAAAAGATCTTGAAACCAGAAAAGATACTTGTACAGAAATTTAACCCTTTGGATAAAAAATATTTTAACACATAGAGACATAGATTTCTTATTTCAAAAAAGAGAATAAAAGAAACTAGTTTCCACACATAGCTAAACTATGTGTATTTAAACTAGTGAAACGCCTTTTATAGTCTTAAAAACTATGTTCCTATGTGTTTAAAAATTACACCCAACGGATAAAAAAATCTAATAAAAAAACAATGAAAAATCATATAACCAAAATCGTGACCTTCGCCATTCTGATCACGACCTTAATATCCTGTAAAGTTTCGAAGGATATTGAAACTCCAAAAGATGCATTTCCTGAGAATTTCAGGAATGCATCGGTTTCGAGTGATACAACCAGTATTGCCGATTTGGAGTGGAAAAATTTCTTTACAGAAAAAGATATTATTAAACTAATTGATAGTGCCGTTGCGAGAAACAACGATCTGCAGATTGCCGAAAAAAACATCGAAATTGCACAATACAGATTCACACAATCTAAATGGGGAAATGTACCTCAGGTTAACTTATTTGTAAACGCAAGTACAAGCAATCCGTCTGATAATAGTTTTACTGGATTGAATTTAAACCAAGCAATAGGTGCTAAACATATTGATGATTATTCTGCCGGAGCTTCACTTTCTTGGGAAGCTGATATCTGGGGAAAGATCAGAAACCAAAAAAAAGGTGCTTATGCAGGATATCTTCAGTCTGAAGAAGTAAAAAAAGCTTTGCAGACTAATATCGTAGCAAATGTTTCAAGAGGATATTATAATCTATTGATGCTGGATGCACAATTGGAAATTGCCAGACAAAATCTTCGCTTAAATGATAGTACAACGAATATCATCAAATTAAAATACGATGCTGGTCAGGTAACTACATTGGCGATTCAGCAATCTGAAGCACAGAAATTAAACTCGGCGCAATTGATTCCGTTATTGGAACAAAATATTGCGATTCAGGAAAATACTTTGAGTGTTTTAACGGGTTCTTTTCCGAATTCTAAAGAAAGAACAATTCGTTTAAGTACTATTGATGTAAAACACAATACAGCAATCGGGATTCCGTCTGCTTTAGTAAGCAGAAGACCCGACGTAAAAAGTGCCGAACTAGCTTTGAAAGTGGCAAATGCAAACGTAGGAATCACAAAAGCCGATTTATATCCAGCTTTAAGAATAACAGCGCAAGGCGGCTTAAACTCTTTTGAAACCAGTAATTGGTTCAATATTCCGGCTTCTTTATTCGGAACTGTTGCGGGAGGTTTAACGCAGCCGCTTTTAAACAATAAAAGAGTAAGAACGCAATATAATATCGCTGTAGCGGAAAGAGAAAAAGCGGTTTTAAATTTCAGACAAGCTGTTTTGGTTGCTGTAAGCGAAGTTTCTGATGCTTTGGTTAAAGTAGAAAAATTACAACAGCAGGAAACTTTCTTAAAAGAAAAAGTAAAAACATTACAGCTGGCTATTAAAAATGCCAACCTATTATTCAAAAATGGTATGGCAGAATATCTGGAAGTTTTAACTGCTCAGGCAAACTTGTTGCAAAGCGAACTGGAACTTGCCGATATTAAAAGACAACAGCTTACAGCTAATACAGATTTGTACCGTGCACTGGGCGGAGGCTGGAAATAATACCTGTTACATTACCCGTTAATTATTTATTTTTTGAGATGAAAACGCTGTGAGACCTTTGGGTTTCATGGCGTTTTTTAGTTTTTTTAATTTGCCACGAAGGCGCTAAGGCACGAAGTTTTTTTTTAAGCCTCTCGCAGATTTTGGAGATTATGCCGCTATTTTTTGCAGAGTCGGAAAGGTTTGTTTCACGTAGATTTAAAAAGATTTAAGCCGATTTTCGAAGATTATTTATTACGACTCAAAAAATTAATCTGCTTTATCTGCAAAATCTGCGAGAGTTTTTTTATCTCATATATGTCATTTTATGTCATGCTGAGCGAAGTCGAAGCACTCGCAAAGTTATAAAGGTCTTCGACTTCGCTCAGACTGACAATCGTTCTTATTTCTCGCAAAGATTATTTTTTTACTATAAAAAAATATCCGTGCAAATCTGCTTTAATCTTTTTCATCATAATACATTTCCCGCGGTTGAAACCAGGGGCTATGTTTAAAAAAGGAAAAAAATAGCGTAAATTTGTGTAATTAGTGTCGAAAAAAATTGCGACTTAATACCTATCGGGATATACCAAAACAAAACTATGACTTTGAGCAATGAAATATACCTCAATCAATTAAAACAAACCATCGAAAGTTACTATCCTCTTTCTGAAAACTCATGGCAATTGATTGAGAACATCACCGAATTTCAAACTTTAAAAAAAGGTGAAACATTATTACAAAACGGTGAAATCGCTAAAAATCTTCATTTCATTGCGAAAGGTGTTTTACGAGCTTTTATAACAGATCAAGAGGGAAATTTCTATAATAAAAATCTTTTTCTAGAAAATTACTTTGCAGGTTCGAAGGTTTCATTAATGCTGCAATCACCCTCAAATTTTACAATTGAAGCTTTGGAAGACAGCATTATCATCAATCTTAATTACAAAAAGTATATGTCGTTAATTAATGAAAATGATGATCTCAAAAACTTTTATATCGCTCATTTAGAGAAAAACTGGATTGTCGATAAAGAGCAGAGAGAAGTCGCTTTGGTTATGCAAAACGCAACCGAAAGATATGTGAGTCTTCTACAAAAACATCCAAGTATTGCAGATCGGGTTCCGTTATTGCATATTGCCTCGCATTTAGGTATTACCCCGACACAGTTAAGCCGAATTAGAAAAAGTCTGGAAAAAGATTTGTAAATCAACATATGTAAAGGCTTTTCTAAAAGACTGGTTTTATCTTTGCTCTATAATTCAAAATTGTTATTACAATGACCAATAGAAACCTTATCAAAGACAATATTGACAATCTTACAGCGCTTTGGAGAACTGTTGCCACTCCTCTCCTTTCCTATCATAAATATGATCCTTTTGAATTTTGCCAAATAAAAAACTCAGGCTGGCCTAACCGTTTATGGTTCCGCGAAGATATTAAAGAAGAAAATCTTCCCCAGATTCTGGAAATTATGGAAAAAAATCCGGGATTAATTATTCCGTATTGGGATATTTTTGGAAGTAACTCCAATGAAATTTTTGAAAATAATGGATTTAAAATCCGAATTCAACTGATGGCTATGGCTTTGAAGCTGGATCAAAAATTCAAACTTCCAAACAATTTGAATTTTAAAAGAGTTCTAAATGAAGAAGATGCCAAAACTTGGTCTGATATCTATCCGTTATCTTTTAGTTATGTAATCAGTAAAGAAACGCTGGTGCATAATTACGAAAATGTGAAGTTTTATCTGGTTCATTTTGAAGAAAGACCAATAGGAACACTTACCCTTTTTCAAACTGGGAATGTAATGGGAATTCATGGCGTCGGAGTAATTCCAGACATGCGTAAAAAAGGTTTTGCAGAAGAAATCATGAAATTTGCCATCAACGAAGCCATAGATGCCGGCTGTGAATATGCCCAGTTACAAGCATCAGCTTTAGGAAAAGGGATTTATACGAGATTAGGTTTTGAGGATTTGTTTTTGATTACTAATTATCAACTGACGTAAATTTTAAAATTCCAAATTCCAAATTCCAAATTCCAAATTTAATTCATTGCGAGGAACGAAGCAACCACAATAACATTCGTGATGCAGGGAATGAGTTTGCTTCGTTTCTCGCAATGACAAGCATTGTGGTTAAAAATCTAAAGTCTATCCCGAGGTTTCGGGATTAAAGTCTAAAATCAGCAAATGTCCCAAATGCCCCTTAATTAGTCGTAAATGTGTATTCGTTAAAAAGAAAAACATTATTAGATTTGTAACACATTAACTAATAACCTGTTAAACGATACCGTATGAAAAAAGCAAAAATTATTTTTTGGACCACTACAATTATTATTTTTTTATTTGAAGGCGTTATGCCTGCTTTGACTTCACAATCTGAGATGGCGAAAGAAGGAATCAGGCATTTAGGTTATCCTGAATATTTTGGAAATGCATTGGTTATTTTTAAAATTTTGGGAGTTCTGGCTTTGGTAATTCCACAAGTTCCTAAAAATGTAAAAGAATGGGCTTATGCGGGATTTGGTTTTGACTTTATATTTGCTTCAATAAGTCATTTTGCGGTTGACGGAATGAATTTTCAAAGTTTCTTTCCTTTAATCTTTCTAGTGATTTTAGCGATTTCCTATATCTACTATCATAAAATCGAGCGATACAAAAATATCGCGCTGTAAATTCAAAACTTTATGATTGAAGTTTTTAAAACAAATGTTCAGGAAGAATCTCAATGCAAAGTTATTATTGAGAAACTTCTTGAGCATTATCCCAACAGCGCGATCAATTTCGATCTGGAAGACTGCGATAAAATTTTACGAGTTCATGCTGCCGGAATTTCAAACAGCATAATAATTGAGCTTCTTAATGCACATGGTTTTCATTGTGAGGTTCTTTTATAAAAACACAATTTATTGATTTACAAATAGTAAAATAAAAATCGTAATTTTAGAATACTAATTTTAAAATATCGAAAATGAATATTCCAGCAGAACATCAAACTATAATGCCTTATTTAATTTTACAAGGCGCAGCAAAATTTATCGATTTTACAAAAGTTGTTTTTGGGGCATCTGAGACTAATACAAAGTCCATTCGCGAAGATGGAAGCATCATGCATGCTGAGGTTACCCTAAACGGAAGCACCATTATGGTTACGGATGAAATTACCGATTGGGCCAAACAAACTTCACATTTATTTGTTTATGTTCCTAATGCCGATGAAACCTATCAGAAAGCTTTAGAAAACGGTGCTGTTCCGCTAATGGGATTAAGCGATCAGGATTATGGGAGAACCTGCGGTGTTACAGATCCTTTTGGAAATGTGTGGTGGATTACATCTGTAAAATAATTTTAACAAACACACAAATTACTCATTATTAGTATTTTAAAAATATTTATTGTAAATTTGAAATACTTTCATTCCCCTAATTCTATAAATTTAATTCAATAAAAATGACTGCTGTTTTTTTTAAATCACTCGGTTTACTTTTATTATTGGTCTAATTCAAATATTAAATAAGATGAAAAGCGGTGTTCAAAATACGATCCTAGAAACTTACACTAAATTGACAGATACGATCTCGCTATTTTCTGAGAATGAAATTAATAGGGTTCCATTTGAAGGCAGCTGGACTGGCGGACAAACTGTTCAACATATTATTTTGGCTTGTTCGGGTTTTCCGAGTGTTTTTGCCGGAAAAACAGAAAAGACAACTCGCGAACCTGATGAAAATGTAAGGAAGCTGGACGAAATCTTCTTAGATTTTAATACTAAAATGGAATCTCCAGAAAATATTAAACCTGCCAAAATTGATTATGATAAAGAGGCATTAATTTCTTCCATCAAAAAAATACAAACCGATTTATTTGAAGCCGCAGAAACATACGATTTAACATTAACCTGCCTCGAGTTTCAAATGCCTGGTTTTGAAAATTTCACTATTTACGAATGGATTCACTTCGCGATCATTCACACTCAGAGACATACACATCAACTACAAGTGATTTACGAAACTATCAATAAACCATAAATCAGAATTTTAACTCTAAACGTTATGAGATCAAAAGTTAAAACCATTGTTTCATCTGGTTTAGCAGCGGGAACTTTAGACATTACTGCAGCCATTTTAATTTATGCAGTGATCCTTCATAAGACAACTGCCGAAAAAATTCTGCAGTCTATTGCAAGTGGTGTTTTTAAAAAAGATGCTTATACAGCTGGAGCAGAAATGACTTTTATAGGATTAGGTTTTCATTTTTTAATAGCTTTTATCTTTGCGTGGTTTTATTTTAAGATTTTCCCTTATATCCCTTTCTTTAAAATAAACACAGTGTTATCTGGGGTTTCTTACGGATTTTTTATTTGGGTGGTTATGAATTTAATAGTTCTCCCAATTGTTTTTCCTGTTTTACCAGAAAAGAAACTAGACTTTGCGCTATTGCTCTCTATTTTAATTGTAATTTGCTGCGTGGGTATTCCTATTGCTTTTATAACGCGTAAATACTATGCGAAATGGTATTAGGGATGAAGGGATTTGTTTAAAGGTTCAAAGTTGCAAAGGCTCAAAGGTTCAAAGGTTCAAAGGTTGAACTTATTAAATATAAACTTATACAATTCTGATTTCTGTTATTTTAGTATAATTTTATTGAAAATCATATCCCTTTAAAACAAAAAAGTAATCCAAGTTTATAACCTGGATTACTTATATGTTTAAAAAAATATCTTCTTAAAGTGCTTAAACCTTTGTTCTTCCTGTAATTAGTGAAATGATAAATAACACTATAAAGATAAAGAATAAAACTTTTGCAATACCTGCAGCTCCAGCAGCAATGCCACCAAAACCAAAAATTCCAGCTATTATAGCAAGAATAATAAAAATGACTGTCCAGCGTAACATAATATTAGATTTTTTAGTTCGTAAATACGACTATTTCAATAGTCTGTTTGTTTGTTAATTCAAATGTATTTTATTCCTACAAACCTTGTTAACTCAAAACGCATTTTAAATTAACTCAATAAACTAAATAACAAGTAATTACGGCTGGTTTTCATTATTATTATTTCTTCTTACAGAATTACCATGTTTATGCTTTTGAGTTAATTTTTTAATGGATTGGATTAATTATGGCTCCTATCCCAAAGTAATTTTATCAAAAATAATAAGGGTAATGGAAGAGGCTAAAAAGCATGGTGTTATTCTAGAAAAAACAGAAAGAAATTTTGAAGAATTGGGAGTTTTAAACCCAGCTGTTTATCAAGACGGAAATACTGTACACATGTTTTACAGAGCTGCAAAAAAAGGGAATTTTTCAACTATAGGATATTGTCGGTTTGAAGGACCTACAACTTTGGTCGAAAGACGTTCAACTCCCATTTTTGTTCCAGAATATATTTATGAAATTCATGGTGTCGAAGATCCTAGAATTACGAAAATAGATGACCTGTATTATTTGACTTATGTCACTTATGATGGATTGAATGCCTGCGGTGCTTTGGCAGTTTCTAAAGATCTGGTAAAATTTAAAAAGAAAGGAATTATTACGCCAAGATTTATTTTAAATGAATTTACGAACCATATTAGAAATCATTTACAAAATCCAAGCATTGCAAAGATTCTGGCTTTTAACACAGCTAGAAATTATCCGCTGACAGAAACAATGAAGGAGCATCTTTATGTATGGGATAAAAATGTGGTTCTTTTTCCGAAGAAAATCAATGGAAAATTTGTGGCATTACACAGACTCTTTCCTTCTATTCAGATTGTTTCGTTTGAAAAAAAATCGGAACTGACAGAGGATTTTTGGAAAGATTATCTCAAAAACCTTCCAGATCATATTGTACTTGAACCGAAGTTTGATCACGAAACAAGTCATATTGGTCCTGGAGCACCGCCAATCGAAACAGCAGACGGCTGGCTTTTAATTTATCATGCTGCTGAAAAAAGGGAAAAAGGATTGGTTTATCATGCTTGTGCCGTTTTACTGGACTTAGAAAACCCATCTAAAGTTATCGGAAGACTGCCAAAACCAATTATTACACCGTCAGAATATTACGAAAGACATGGTTATGTTAATTATGTGGTTTTCCCAACAGGAACTGCAATTTTTGATGACCAACTATATATTTATTATGGTGCCGCCGATGATAAGATTGCGGTGGCCTCTTTGAACCTTAACGAGTTATTAACCGAATTAAAAATGTATTCTCATGAAAGCAATATCAAATAAATCAAAAATAGTTTTTCTATCTACTTTTCCGCCAACACAATGCGGTATAGCAACTTACACTCAAGACACAATTAAAGGAATTACCGATGTATATGGTAAATCTATTACATGTGAAATCTGTGAACTTGTAGATGCACCAAAGGAAAAACCAACTCAAGCCTTTACTTTAAACACTAAAAATAGAGAAGAATATACTACTGTTGCAGAAGAAATCAATAATGATGAAGCTGTAAAACTGGTACATATTCAACATGAATTTGGTTTGTTTTCAGGAAATTACGGAGATTATCTTTTAGATTTTTTAAATGTCATTAAAAAGCCTGTTACCTATACTTTTCACAGTGTAATTCCAAATCCTAATAACGAATTAAAAACATTTGTGAAACTGTTATTGAGCTATAGCAATTCGGTTTTTGTAATGACTAACAGATCAAAAGAAATACTAATTAAAGATTATGGCATCAATGAAGAAATAATTACTTGCGTACCTCATGGAACCCACATCGTAGTATATGAAGCTCCACAAAATGCAAAGGAAAAATTAAACATTGGAGACAGAATAGTATTATCTACTTTCGGACTTTTAGGCGAAGGAAAAAATATTGAAACAGGATTGCAGGCACTTCCTAAAATTGTCGAGAAAGCGCCAAACGCCTTATACTTAATTATTGGAAAAACACATCCAAATTTAATTAAAGACGGTGTTGACACTTATAGAACTAAATTGGAATCTATTGTAGAAGAATTAAACCTTCAAAACAATGTACGTTTTATCAACGAATATTTGGATACAGACCAGCTTTTAGAATACTTAAAAGCAACTGATATTTATATGTTTACATCTAAAGATCCAAATCAGGCTGTGAGCGGTACTTTTGCTTACGCAATGAGCTGTGCATGTCCGATCGTAGCATCAAAAATCCCTCATACTAGAGAGGTATTAACTCCAGATTCTGGAATTTTAGTAGATATCGGAGATGTTGATCAATTTGCAGATGCTGCAATTAAATTAATTGCCGATGAAAACTTAAGAAACGAAATGGGTATCAATTCATTTACAAAAATGCGCGCTTCTTCTTGGGAAAATGCAGCAATTACACATATGAATGCCTATAAAAACTTAATTGAAAATCCATCGGAAATTAAATACAGTTATCCTACCATTCAATTAAGACATATTAAAAGATTAACTACTGAACTTGGAATTATTCAGTTTAGTAAAATTTCTATTCCAGATTTAGATTCTGGTTACACTCTAGATGATAATGCAAGAGCGCTTATTGCTTTCTGTATGCATTACAAACTAACGCAGGACAAAGATGATTTAGCGTATATTTTAATCTATTTAGATTTTATTCAACGCTGTCAAAAACCAAAAGGAAACTTCATCAATTATGTAGATCAGGAAAATCGTGAACATATTGAGCAAAATGCCGAAGTTAATTTGGAAGATTCAAACGCAAGAGCAATTTGGGCATTAGGAACTGTAGTTTCAATTTCAGATATTCTTCCAGAAGCAATTACTAAAAAAGCAACAAGATGTTTATTGAATTCACTAAAATGGACAGAAACTATTCAATCGCCTCGTTCTATTGGATTTGCAACTAAAGGTTTATACTTGTACCATTCAACAATTCCAAACTTATACGTAGCAGCAATTATCAATAAATTGAATGCAAAACTGCTTGCTAATTATGAAGACACAGCTACAGAAGACTGGCAGTGGTTTGAAAATTATTTAACATACGGTAATGGTGTTCTTCCAGAATCTATGCTTTATGCTTACTTAATTACAAACAAACCTGTTTACAAAAAAGTCGCTTTGGACTCTTTAGATTTCTTGATCTCTAAAACATTTATAGACGGAAACTTTAAAGCTATTTCAAATCAAAGCTGGCATCATAAAGGTGCAGAGCCGCAACAATACGGAGAACAGCCAATTGATGTTACCTACACTATTCAGACTTTAAATTCTTTCTACGAAGCATTTAAAACTCCAGAATACAAAAAGAAAATGAAAGCTGCTTTTAATTGGTTCTTAGGTAAAAACCATTTGAATCAGATTATGTACAATCCAGTAAGCGGCGGTGGTTATGACGGACTTGAAAAAGAAAATGTAAACTTAAATCAAGGCGCAGAATCTACAGTATGCTTTTTAACAGCAAGATTATTAATGGAAAAACTAGCACAATCACAGTCTAAAGTTATTCCCTTAATGAAATCTCGCACTGGAATAGCAATTAACTCATAAAAATATAAGGGCGAAGCTAACCAAATACTTCTCTTTTAAAACCCGGAAAATCCCTTTCTTAATGAAAGGGATTTTTTGTTTTTAATATAGGTGGTACTTTTAATGATTACTTACTATTTCAAACACAATAATCATTGCAATTATATGAGTAATTATAAAATAAATCTGTGCCCAATCACCTTTTATCAATTTAACTAAATTGTAAATTAATAATATTACACTTAATAGAGCTAAACCAAACATTATAAAAACTGCTTCGCTTGGACCTCCAGCAGCTGGAAATGATTTAAATGCATAAATGATTATAAAATAAATAACTACATAATAGACTGTTGTTATTAATATCCCTCTTAATATATTTCTCATAATTCTAATTCTTCCACATTCTAACAACAGTTTTTTCTAACGGAATTTCATCTCCTTCGCATTTAACTGTAAAAGTTGTGGTTTTGTACATAAAAGCAACTTTTGCTTCTATCTCGATATTTTTGTCGGGATGATTTTTACTTATTTTTTTGAAAGCATTTAATACTTCTTCGTCATCGAACTCTGCTTCGGCATTATACTGGCAGAACCAAAATCTGCAATAAGAAGGCAAAGCTTTATTTTGATAGTTATTTAAATCTTCTATCCTTATTATTTCTTTTTCACCATTTACATATTCTGATTCCCTTTCAAAACTTTCTTTGTCTGCTTTATAAAAATGAATATTAAAGCGATAATTGTATTTTGTTCTAAACTCTTTCCATAAGTTTACAGGAACTCCATTCTTTTTGATGTATTCTTGAGTTTCTTTAGATATATAAGCATTATAGAAATAATCGTAAAATTCTTGTTGCGTATCTTCATCTGGATTTCTGTAAAATTCATTAACACTTACGAAAGATTCCATTGCTTGAAAATTTGCGATCTCAGTTCTTTTATTTTGTCCTGTAAGCCACACAATAACTGTCCCTCCTGGTGCTACACCAACCGTAATTTTTTTATAGGTAATATGGGAGGGCTCTCTATTACGGCTTTTGTTGATATAGCCTTCATTGAATAATTTTTGTATTTTATTCTGAGTAGCTTCGTCTATTGCAGTTTCAATCTTCCAAAACTTTTTTTCAGCATAACTTATCCAAGTTAGGGATAAGAAAGTCGGCATCTCTTTTCCACCTGAAAGTACATCTCCGTCATAATTCCATCCATCCTCTGTAAGACCAGTATTCATAAATGCAGCTATCATTTTTTTATCATTACCTAAATATCCTTTATGTATTTCTATAGGATAATTAAATGGAGCTGTAACTGTAACTGCCCACTTAAAATTTTCTTTGCTTTTCTTTGTATTTGAGTTGTTGCAGGAAATAAAAAAAAGCAAACTAGCGAGACTTATAATTAAGTAGTGTTTCATAATTCTAATTCTTCCACATTCTAACAACAGTTTTTTCTAACGGAATTTCATCTCCTTCGCATTTAACTGTAAAAGTTGTGGTTTTGTACATAAAAGCAACTTTTGCTTCTATCTCGATATTTTTGTCGGGATGATTTTTACTTATTTTTTTGAAAGCATTTAATACTTCTTCGTCATCGAACTCTGCTTCGGCATTATACTGGCAGAACCAAAATCTGCAATAAGAAGGCAAAGCTTTATTTTGATAGTTATTTAAATCTTCTATCCTTATTATTTCTTTTTCACCATTTACATATTCTGATTCCCTTTCAAAACTTTCTTTGTCTGCTTTATAAAAATGAATATTAAAGCGATAATTGTATCTTGTTCTAAACTCTTTCCATAAGTTTACAGGAACTCCTTTCTTTTTGATATATTCTTGAGTTTCTTGTGCCAAATAATCATCAAAACGATCTTTGTAAAATTCTTCTTGAGTGAATTCATCAGGATTTCTACAAAATTCGTTAACACTTACGAAAGTTTCAACAGCTTGATAGTGTGCTATTTAGATACTACGATTTTTTCCTGTAAGCCATATTACAACAAATCCTCCGGGAGCTAGGCCTACCGTAATATCATTATAAGTTATTTGAGACCTATCTTTATCCTTATAACCTTCCTTAAACAAGGCTAATATTTTATCTTTAGGTAATACTGCCTCTATTTTATAAAATTTTTTATCTGCATAACTTATCCATATAAGTGATAATTTTGTGGGAATTGTTTTTCCTCCGGCATAAGCATTATTTCCAAATCCCCAATCGCCTGTACTTATTCCTGTATTAATATAAGCGGTGATCATTTTCTTATCATTAGCCAGATACCCTCTATGAATTTCAATAGGGTACTTATGCGGTGCTGTTATAGTAGATCCCCAGCTAAAACTATCTTTATTTTCTATTTTTTTTGTATTTGAATTGTTACAGGAAATAAAAAAGAGCAAACTAGCGAAACTTATGATTAAGTACTGTTTCATAATTCTAATTCTTCCACATTCTAACAACAGTTTTTTCTAACGGGATTTCATCTCCTTCGCATTTAACTGTAAAAGTTGTGGTTTTGTACATAAAAGCAACTTTTGCTTCTATCTCGATATTTTTGTCGGGATGATTTTTACTTATTTTTTTGAAAGCATTTAATACTTCTTCGCCATCGAACTCTGCTTCGGCATTATACTGGCTGAACCAAAATCTGCAATAAGAAGGCAAAGCTTTATTTTGATAGGTATTTAAATCTTCTGCCCTTATTATTTCTTTTTCGCCATTTACATATTCTGATTCCCTTTCAGAACTTTCTTTATCTGCTTTATAAAAATGAATATTAAAGCGATAATTGTATTTTGTTCTAAACTCTTTCCATAAGTTTACAGGAACTCCATTCTTTTTGATATATTCTTGAGTTTGCTTCGGTAAAGATGCTTCATAGTAATAATCATAAAACTCCTGTTGAGTATGTTCACGAGGATTTCTATAAAATTCATTAACGTCGACAAAAGTTTCTACAGCCTGATAATGCGCTATTTCGATACTACGATTTTTTCCTGTAAGCCATATTACAACAAATCCTCCGGGAGCTAGACCTACTGTAATATCATTATAAGTTATATGAGAACTATCTTTATCCTTATAACCTTCCTTAAACAAGGCTAATATTTTATCTTTAGGTAATACTGCCTCTATTTTATAAAATTTTTTATCTGCATAACTTATCCATATAAGTGATAATTTTGTCGGAATTGTTTTTCCTCCGGCATAAGCATTATTTCCAAATCCCCAATCGCCTGTACTTATTCCTGTATTAATATAAGCGGTGATCATTTGCCTATCATTAGCCAGATATCCTTTATGAATTTCAATAGGATATTTATGCGGTGCTGTTATAGTAGATCCCCAGCTAAAACTATCTTTATTTTCCATTTTTTTTGTATTTGAGTTGTTGCAGGATAGTAATACTATTATTCCTAATCCTAATAGTTGATGTATTATTTTCATTTCATTTACCCATTGACTTTTCTTTTTCGTTTACCCTCTTCAAAGTTGGGCTTATTGGCTTGCACTAAAGTATTTATTATTCCCTCTCCATAAACTGCGTTCCAATGCAGGTACTCATGACGCAACTTTTTTAATTCACCATTATAACTGTCCTCTTCTTTTTTTCTTCTCTCTTCTTCAATAGCAAGAGCGGTATGATCATCTGTACCGTCAACTATAGTTTGCATTGGCATATTTTCATATACAAAGGGCTGACCATCATGAAAAGCATATTCTTCTAATCGGGCTTTTACTTTTTCTAAAAAAGAAATATTTGAGAATTTTGTATTCTTAAAGGCGTACGCATCTGTTATTCCTTTCAAGTAAATTGGCACATCGTTATCTAAACAAAATTTAACCATTAAATGCAATGGGATGTAACTGTATTGATTGCTTATAGCTTCTCTGTTTGAAGATAGTACGCGGGCTACTCCATTTATAATGGTACGCTGTGGATTGTCCCAATGAATAGTTAGTTCTTTTGGTTTAAACCATCCTTCGGTAATAAGGCGTTCCTTTTCTTTTTCAAGATCTATTCCAGATAGCAATGGGCTTACCATTATTCGACCGTTTACCTCACTTCTTCCTTCAACATAACTTCCCCCTACATCGCAGTGTACTCCTGGTAAATAAAGTTCTATTCCTCTATCAGTTTTTCCGCCTCCTTTTTTTCCTGTAATACATGAAATATCAACTAAATCAAAATTAGCGCGATGTTCATCTGCTGCAACCATGTGCACAGTATATTTTGCTTTGCTAATAGAATTAAGTCCTAAATCCTTCACATCATTCCATTGTACAAAACCATGATGCGGTACCGTGTCATATAATCCTGCAAAGCGAATTATTAGCCGATCGAAAGTTATTGGATTCTTTGTTTCTGTCAAGTAATACCCTAATCTTCCGTTACTTGGTAGTTTTTTATCGCTGTATTTATTCCTTACTTCATGACCATTTGCGTCTCTATAATACCTCGTACCTTTATAATTTGTTCCAGTTGCCATATAGGGTTGTCTTGTGATCTCATGAACAAAACAACGGGCTGACGCAGCACCGCGGCTAAAACCAAAAACATCAACTGTAATGGTGCCTACCTCAGTTTGGCCTATTGCGACAATTTTATCTGCCATCAATTTTACAGCTCTTTCTACTCGGTCTAATATTCCTGCTTTTCCTTGTCCAAATCCTGGACCTTCCATCAAATCATCTTTTTCATAATTTTCAAGAGGCAAAACTCCAGTATCAGCATTATGATCATCATCATTTAGGGTATTTGTCCCCATTCCTTCTGTGTAAATTTTATAAACTGGATGTGTTTTATTTGTAGAATCATCTAAATAATTTTTAAATATAATCGCAGGATTACTTAAATCGTTTTCAAAACTATTTTCTTCTTTATACTTGTATTTACTTTCGCTTTCTTTTCCTATCTGGTCCTGACTTGATGCTGCAACCTTTAAATGTTCTTCAGGATTTTCCGCATACTTTTGCTTATCTTCATTAGAGAGTTCAGGGTGTTTTTTCCTGATCTGATCTTCTTCCCAAGTTTTTCTGGCAATAGTGTTATACATATTGTTCAAAGTTCCATCAATAAAAACCCCAAACGTAAAATCAATTTTCTTTTGATCTTCGGGTGCGCCTGTTTTTTCATCTTCACCCAACACCAAAGGATTATTACCTGTTAATTCGCCTTGCATCAGGATTCCATTACGCGAAACTTTAAGTACACAATCGTCTAAATCTATTTTTTGATCCTCAATTTTACTATGGTATACAATAGGGTTGATCGATAATTTACTTCCACTATCAAATGGTCCTGCTCCCTGAAACTGCCACGCATGTTCTATAAAAACAGGAAAAAAACATTTTTGAACATTAGAAACTGGAAATTGTTTCTTTCCCTTCTCCGTTATCATGCCATTAGTTATTGAACCCGCAGGTGGTTTTGTAACAGCATTGTATTGATGTGTTTTAACTGAGCGTGTAAATCTGGTTAAGGGTTTTGCAGAAAGTTTTTGTATGGGATCTCCGTCTTTATCACTTGGTGTAGGTGTTAAATCACCATTTACAAGTTTTGTATCTCGAAGCTGAATTTCTATATTCTGCCCATACAGTGCTTCAGTATAAATGTGCAGATAAACTGTAGAACCAAATGCAATTTCTTCTGTAATAAGGCGGCCAGTATAATCACGCCATTCAGCAGCGATAATTTTAGGAGATCCAATCGCACTTACAAACATTCCATGAGGGAGTTGTCCTGTTGCAGGATCGTTTTCTGTAAAAACTTCTAACCAGGCTGGAGCACCGCCTTCTAATAACTTAGGAAAATTTATTTTTTTGCATAAATCAAACGGCAGCCCTTTTGTAAATGAATTATTATGTTTTATGGTTTTTCCATCCATTCCTTTACCAACAGCTTCCCAGCACCAGTTTAATTTTTTTAATTCATTATCAATGTTTTTATTGAATGTTTCCTTTTCTTTATTATATTTTTCTTCCTCTTTATCTCTTTCCTTATGAGACTCGACCACTCTAAATCTAGTACTATAGTCTTTTATTTTCCAAACTTCTTCTTGGGTTAATCGATTAAACGGAGGTAACTTCTTCGGAGCATTTTTATGCAGTTCATCGGTTTTTATAATTTCTACGGTAAATGTTCCTGCTTTAGAAAGTACTAAATGCCCCTTTTTCGCATTCCATTTTTGCCCCTGAGCTAAAGGCTCTTTTGGTACAGCATGCAATTTTTTACTCATCTTGTGTATTATTAATCATTAAAGCTTCATCTTCTAAATCACTAAAATTTACTCCTGGTAATATTTCAGCCAGTATCTGAGGTGAACTGTTTTTAATGTTTTTATCTGTCAACTCTGCTGTCTGCCCATGGTTTTTAATCGAAATACAATCTTGCGCTCCCTTTGGACAGGCTGCTTTGCTATCCTCAAGTAAAGCTTTCCCATTGTTGGAATAAGTTACTTTTTCGTTAACACCAGACCATTTGGTTATACTTATCATGCAGGGCAGATAATCATTGCCTGAAGGCTGCTTTTTGCATTTACCAAAAGTATTATTCTGCATTGTTTGTCCAATTTCTTTATCCGTTGCAATCAGTTTTTCTTTTCCTGAACTGTCATTCGCATAATGCTTTGAGTGTGTGTTTACAAGTAACATATCTGTTTGTGGTGCGACACTAAATTGACACTGACAAGTTGCTCCCTGAACAACAAAATGTTTTTTGCCCATAATTCTATTTTATTAGTAAGACTTAGTATTAATTCTTTTTATTGAAAATTGATTTTATCCAATCCCAAAAAGTAGGATCTGCTTTGACATTAGGTCCAACATCAACAAATAGTTCAATTTTTTCATGAGAAAGATTGGGTGTTTTTGTCTTCGAGGTGCTTAGCGCCTGCCATTTTGGTTTAGAAATATCAATTATATCTTCATCTGCTACAGTTTGCCAAGATTGAAACCTTTCAAAAAATGCTTTACTTTTTAAATCACTTATTGGCCTGTAAGACGAATTTTCAGTTAAATGATAAATTTCAACGTGGATTTTTTGCTGTGTATTTTGATCTATTTTTGTTTCAAACGCTGCTTGTACCGAATAAATACTTCTATCTTCTTTATAAAGTTTATAATCAGCATTCATTTTAGATTCTATAGAATTTGTTGCTGAATTCGAAAAAGTAGATAGTGGAAAATGATATCCTGAAATAATTTCATCTATCGTTCTTTCATCAATGGCCACTCCAGCAGCATTAATATTTATTTTATCATCTTCAGAATAATTTTCCTCGACAGTTTGTACGACATCAAATTCTATAAATTGAGTTCCAAATACGGGAAATTTCCATATGTATTGAGTTTTTAGTTTTTCAGAATAAGATGTGTATAGAGGTCTGAAAAAAAGACAGAAAAACCAATTTTGCGCAAGAGATTGTAACAAAAGCTTACTATCAGAGAATAAGACATCTATTTTAGAAATAATTTTTGCTGCTTTTTCTCCTTGATAATATTCTAAGAGCGTTTTTCTTTCAATTGTCCATCGTTTTACAATCTCATTTTGATTAAGAATCTGATCTATTTCGCCATTTGGTTTTAGTTTAATTAGAAGGGGAAAAAGAGCCGTAGAAATTTTAATGGCGATTTCTTCAATTTTTGAATACGATACTCGATTGTTGATATAGATTTGTTTCCTATTAATTTCCAAAGTATAATTACCTCCTAAATATTTTATATCAATTTCTACTTCATAAAACAATTGTATTTTTAAAAGATTCTTTTCCAAAATTTCATAAATAAATCCATAAGCCATTTTTTGATCTGTTGCACCAAAGTCTAAACTAAAATTTGATTCGAATTTTACTTTTTTATCATTCATACTGTACTTATTCAAATATAAAAAAACAAGATTTTTACTACTTAAAATGCTAATGTACAAATACAAATAAATAATATATGTAAAAATCTTACAAAATTTTAAATTTTATTTTTAGAGTTTAAAATAAAAGCACCGCCTAACGATAATTTATTTTAAATATTGTGATTATGAAAATTATATAAAGCTGAAAAAAAGTTGTGTAATATTTTTTAACAAGTATTGGGCTAACTTTCCTATATAATTTAATCAGTAGAAAAAAACTGTTAAATAACTGACTATCAATTATCATTCACATTAAAAACAAAAACATTTTGATTCTCAACCTAAAAAATACATTTACCGAAATAGGAGAAACAGCTTTGTTCGCCAAGAAGTTTTTTAAGGAGGTTTTTATTCCGCCTTACGAGACGAAAGAGTTTTTAAAGCAATGTTATGTTATCGGTTATAAATCTCTGCCTTTGGTAATGATTACAGGTTTTATTATGGGTTTAGTACTTACGCTTCAATCCAGACCAACTCTGGTAAAGTTTGGAGCCGAAAGCTGGCTGCCGGGAATGGTAGCTCTTTCGTTAATTCGAGAAATCGCCCCTGTTATTACAGCATTGATCTGTGCCGGAAAGATTTCATCTGGAATTGGTGCCGAATTAGGGTCTATGAAAGTAACAGAACAAATAGACGCCATGGAAGTTTCAGCGGTAAATCCGTATAACTATTTGGTTGTAACTCGAGTTTTGGCTTGTACACTAATGGTTCCAATTTTAGTTTTTTTTGCTGATGCAATAGGAATTTTCGGGGGTTATGTAGGAATTAATATTCACGGCGATGTCAATTTCTATCGCTACTTAACCCAAATTATTCAATCACTAGAATTTTTAGACGTGTTTCCCGCAACCATTAAAACATTCTTTTTTGGATTTTTTATCGGAATGATTGGATGTTTTAAAGGATTTAATGCATCAAACGGAACAGAAAGTGTGGGTCAGGCAGCGAATTCAGCAGTTGTAACAGCATCATTAAGCATTTTTATAATTGATATGGTGGCAGTTCAAATAACCGATTTATTCTTTTAAAAATGACCAAAGAAAAACTACATAAAGAACCTAAAACAAAAGAAAAAGATCAAACTCCGATTATAGAGATTAAAGATCTGCATAAAACTTTTGGAAAAGATAACAAGGTGTTACAAGGCGTAAATCTCACATTGAATAAAGGTGAAGATTTAGTAGTCTTAGGACGTTCTGGATCAGGAAAATCAGTTACGATAAAATGCATCGTCGGATTAATAGAACCTGACAAAGGAGAAATTAAAGTCTTTGACGAAAATGTGCTTCACATTCCTAAGAATGAACTGAATGCCATTCGCGTAAGAATCGGTTTTTTGTTTCAAAGCGGGGCACTTTACGATTCGATGTCGGTTCGAGAAAATCTGGCTTTTACACTTACCAAACATCAACGTGATTTAAGTGCTGAAGAAATTGAAAGTCAAGTAATGGAAGCCCTTGAAAGTGTTGGCTTAGGCGATGCAGTTGACAAAATGCCTTCTGAACTTTCGGGCGGTATGAAAAAAAGAATTGGTTTGGCACGTACTTTAATTTTAAAACCTGAAATTATTTTATACGATGAACCTACAACTGGTCTAGACACCATAACATCGAGAGAAATTAGTGAATTGATTTTGGATATCAAACACAAACAAAAAACTTCATCGATCATTATAACACACGATATGGCATGTGCTAAGCTTACTGCCGATCGAATTATTGTTTTGAAAGACGGTGTAATTCACGCCGAAGGAACCTACGAAGAATTAGAGAAAGACGAAGACGAATGGGTACGCTCATTTTTTGAATAAAGCAAAATAAACAATAGAAATCATGGAAAAGCAATCGGGATATACTTGGAAATTAGGAATGTTTGTAACAATAGGTTTACTGCTTTTTGTAATGGCCATATATTTTATCGGAAAACAGAAAAACTTATTTGGCTCTACCTTTCATATTACCTCTCAGTTTAAAACTGTAAGTGGTTTGGAAGTTGGAAATAATGTTCGTTTTTCAGGAATTAATGTTGGAACTGTAGAACAGATTCAATTAAAAAACGACTCAACAGTAATAGTTGTTTTAGTAATGAAAGAAGATGTTCGAAAATTTATTAAAACAGATGCTACGGCAAGCATTGGTTCTGACGGATTAATGGGCGATAAAGTTTTAACTATTTCTCCTGGTGCAAAATCTCAAAAAATTATTGAAGATAATGGGCAGCTTGCGTCTGTTGACGGAATTGAAATGCATGATATTATGAAAAGCGTTAAGAAAAGCGTCGATAATATTGGCGTGATTTCAGATGAAATAGCCATTTTCAGTCATAGCATGAACAACGGAAACGGAGCTTTAGCCAGATTGGTTAAAGATGATAAAATGGCCAATAGTGTATCGAACACTCTTTCTAACCTTGAATCTGGAACAAAAGGTTTCAGTGATAATATGGAGGCTGCAAAAAGTAATTTCCTATTAAGAGGTTATTACAAGAAAAAAGAGAAAGAAAAAGTTAAAAAACAAGAAGAAATAAAAGAGAAAAAAGAAGAACAACAAGAGAAAGCTCAAAAAGAAAAAGAGAAAAAAGAAAAGGAACTACAAGAGCAAAAAGAAAAAGAGGAAAAACAAAAGCAGGAAGAAGCTAAAAAAGCGGAAGCTGAGAAGAAGAAATAAACTTCAAAATTCCAAATTCCGAACTTTTTGTTTTTCATAACTTATTACTATAACTAATAACTTATAACACATCATCATAATTTGAAACTCTTTTTACTTCTAAATTTAACTGCTGTCTTTTAGACAGCAAAAACTTATAGTATATGCCTGCTTCAATTAAACATACCGCCATAAAAGTCTTAAAAATTACCGGAATTACGATTTCGGTTATTTTGTTTTTGTTATTTATAATTCCGCTGCTATTTCCTGGAAAAATTGCTTCGGAAGTAAAGAAAATTGCCAACGAACGTTTAGACACAAAACTTGATTTTACCAAGTCTAAACTTTCCTTTTTTACCCATTTTCCTTCGCTAACAGTTTCATTGGATGATTTATCCCTAACGGGTTCAAAACCATTTAGCAATGATACTTTATTAAAAGCCGAAGAAGTTGCTTTCGGAATTAATTTAAAACGTCTGATTTTTGATAATGAAGTCAAAATCAACAAGCTTTATGTTTCCGATGCTCTGATTAATGTTATGGTTAATGAAAAAGGTCAGGCGAACTATAATATATACATCGCTCCAGAAAACAGGGACGATAAAAAAGATCCCAATAAACCAGAAGAAGGAACAGCAATTCGATTAGAACGCATTGATTTAAAAAATTGTCATGTAAAATATAATGACCGTTCGGCAAAGATTTTGGTTGATGCAAAAGGTTTTAATTATGTTGGAAAAGGAAATTTAAGTGAAGATATTTTTGATCTTGCAACCGATGCCAAAATCGATGAACTTGATTTCTTTTACGATAGAACGGGTTATATCAGAAAAAAAGAAGTTCGAGCCGATTTAATTACCAGAATCAATACAAATGCCCTTTCTTTTATTCTTCAAAAAAATGAATTAAGAATCAATAAACTTCCTTTAAAATTCTCAGGGCTGTTTACCATTCTACGAGACGGATATAAAATTAACATCAAGGCAGCTTCAGAAAATACAACTGTAAAAGATCTCCTTTCTGTTATGCCTCCAGAATATTTAACCTGGCTTGAAAAAACAGAAATCTCTGGAAAAAGTGATTTGCTTCTAACTTTTAAAGGAGATTATAATGTCCAAAAAAAACAAAAACCAAATTTAGCTTTCAATTTAAAAATTAATGAAGGTTCTGTAAATTATCAAGACGCACCTGTTCCACTAACCGATTTCCAAATGGATTTGAATGCAATGCTTCCGTCATTAGATACAGAGCAGTTATTGGTGAATCTACGAACATTTAAATTTAAAGTTGGCGAAAAAGATTATTTCAACGCTTATCTTCACAGTAAAGGATTAAGCGAAATGAATATCAATGCGAGTGTAAAAGGCGCATTAGATCTAGCTGTTGTAGATGCTGCATTAGGTCTAAGCAGTATTGATTTAAAGGGAATTTTGAAAACAGATATACAGGCACGCGGAACTTTCAGCACATCTAAAAAACTGTTCCCTAAAACTAAAGGCGGTATTTCACTTCGAAATGGATGGCTTAAAACGGAATATTATCCTAATCCAATTACCAATATTACTTTTATTGCTAATATGCTGAATAAAGCGGGAACTTTTCAGGATTTAATTGTTGCCGTTGCTCCTGCTTCTTTTGTTTTTGAAGGAAATCCAGTTTATGTAAATGCAGCACTTTCTGATTTTAGCGACTTAGCGTATAATGCCAAAATAAAAGGAGAATTGAATGTCGGCAGAATCTATCAGGTTTTTTCTCAAAAAGGACTTGATTTAACGGGTTATGCAAAAGCAGATCTTTCGCTGAAAGGCAAACAAAGTTATGCTACAACCGGACAGTACGATAAACTGGATAATAGAGGGACTTTAATCCTAAAAAACATAAAAGCAACTTCTGAATTATTTCCGAAAGCGTTTTTTATCAAACAAGGAAATTTCCGTTTTCAAAACGAAAAAATGTGGTTTGAGAAATTTAATGCTTCTTACGGAAAATCGGATTTTGACATTAACGGATATCTTTTAAATACAATCAATTATTTCTTAGAATCTAACGGAACTCTAAGCGGTAACTTCAACTTAAAATCGAAATTGATTAATGTTGATGAATTTATGGCGCTTGAAAATGGAGAAAATAATGATCGAAAAATTGAAGTAGAATACGCCAAAGAAGATCATCCGAAAATGAGCGGCGTCGTTATGATTCCGAAAAACTTAAATGTCAGCTTAAACGCAAATGCAGACAAGGTAGAATACAACGGACTAGTATTCAATAAACTTAACGGAAAAACTGGTGTTACAAAAGGAGGATTTTACCTAGAAAATGCTACCTTTAACATCATTGACTGCATTTTAGGAATTGATGCGTCATACAAAGATGAGTCACCTACGTCTGCGCATTTTGACGCTCATTTCCGTGCGAAAGACTTTGATGTACAGAGAGCTTACAAAGAAATTCCGATGTTTCATGATATGGTCACTGCGGCTGAAAAAGCCCACGGAATCATTTCTGTTGATTATAAAATTAAAGGTGATTTGGATGGAAATATGAGCCCAATTTACGAATCTCTTCAAGGGGGCGGTACGCTGAATTTAAGAGATGTGAAAATTCAAGGTCTAAAATTATTTGACGGAATAAGCTCTAAAACAGGGCAAAACGGTTTAAATAATCCTGATATGAAGGGAATCGAAGTCAAATCTACAATTGATAAAAACCTTATAAGAATTGAACCATTTACCTTTACTGTTGCTGTTTTTAAACCAACAGTAAAAGGGACTACAAGCTTTGACGGACTTTTGGATCTTAGAATGCGTTTAGGCCTTCCTCTTTTCGGAATTATTGGTTTTCCAATTGTAATTACAGGAACTCACGACGCACCAAAAATCAAAATATTTAGTAAAACTGGGCAGGAAATTAATCCAGCTGTTTATGACGAGAAAAATAATAAAGTTATTCGAAAAGAAAAAGTCAGCAAATCAAAAACAAAAAAATCATAATAAATTATAAATCTGCACATAGCTAGAGTGCATTTTAACCCAACTACTAAAAAAAACGAGCAAAACTGCTCTCAAGAAATACAACCAAAAACAACACTAAAAACGCAACCAAAAAATGAAATTGAGCTCTACAAAAACGTATTGGCCACTAAAAAATGCCATGAAACAGAGTTATCCTTCAATTGATTCTGATACCGATACCGATATTTTAATTATCGGCGGCGGTATTACAGGAGCGCTAATGGCATACAAACTAATTAATGAAGGAAAAAAAATTGTATTAATAGACCGCCGCGACGTCTGCGGAGGCAGTACATCCGGCAGTACAGCATTATTGCAATATGAAATAGATGTGCCGCTGCATCAGCTCATTAAAATGCGAGGTGTAAAATGTGCTGTCGAAAGCTACCAGAATGGTAAAAAAGCCATTTTTGATCTTCGCCACATTATTGATACCGTCGGCAGTAATTGTGATTTTGAATTTAAAAAAAGTATCTATTTTACAACTTTAAAAAAAGATGTTCCTTTTCTAAAAAATGAGTATAAAGTCCGTAAACAGCACGGTTTTGAAATCAGCTGGCTCAATAGATCAGATTTACAGAAAATGGGTTTAAAAGCCATTGCAGCTATTGAATCTAAAACTGCGGCGGTTATGGATCCTTTTAAATTAGCAAGCGATTTACTATTTCATTGTCATGAAAAAGGCATGCAGATTTTTGATCGAACAAATGTTAGTTCTATTCAGCATCAAAAAGGAAAAATTATCGCCGTAACCGATTCAAAACATACTATAACAGCTTCGCACATTATTCACTGCACAGGCTATGAAAGTACAGAAACCTTAACAGAAAAAGTTGTTGACTTAAAAAGTACATATGTAATTGCTTCTGAAAGTCAGCCTGATCTTCCAGAAAGCTTTAAACACGCTATATTCTGGGATACAGCTTCACCTTATCATTACATAAGAAGTACGGAAGATAATCGTATCATAATGGGCGGCGGAGACGAAGATTTTAAAGATGCTGCAAAACGAGATAAATTACTTCCAAAAAAAGAGCAATATCTATTAAAACATTTTTTTAAAAGATTCCCAGATTTAGATTTTAAACTTGATTATTCCTGGGCAGGAACTTTTGGCGAAACTAAAGACGGCCTTCCTTATTTCGGGAAGCCAAATCCAAGAAAAAATGAGCATTATGTTTTAGGTTTTGGAGGAAACGGAATAACCTTCAGCGTAATAGGTATGAATTCAATACTGGATTCTCTTCGCAATAAAAAAAATACAGATTTGGAATATTATCGATTTGGAAGGTGACTTTTAAAAGTTGCAAAGGATCAAAGGTCTTAAGTTACAAAGGTTTTTAATCTTTGTCCGTTTTAGAACTTTGATCCTTTGCATCTACAAAAACCTCTGTTCCTTTGAGCCTTTGAGCCTTTGTGACTATTAAAGAATTAACTCCATCTGAATATTGCATCTTTTATAAGGTGTCGAAATTCCGAAAACTTTTTCAAAACCTAATTTGTAATACAAATTTATTGCAGGTTTTAAGATAGTGTTGCTTTCTAAGTATATCTTTTTCGCCCCAAGATCTTTAGCTTTATTTACAATTGCTTTTCCTAAAAGCCATCCAATATTTTTGCCTTGCGCTTTTGGTGAAACTGCCATTTTAGCCATTTCAAAATCATATTCACTATTTTGCATTTTTATAAGCGCGCATACACCAACTGGTTCATTTTGATACAAAGCAACTAAAATTTTTCCGCCTTTATCCAAAATATAACTTTCGGGATTATCCAATGCTTTATAATCAGCTTCTTCCATTTCGAAATACGTCGAAATCCACTCAACATTCAAGGACTTGAATGCTTCTTTATATTCGGGTTTATATTCCACGATTTCAACATCTTTACTTTCGCGAATTTTCTTCTGGTCGCTTACTCTTTTAAATAAAGACTTTTGCTGTAATAAAAATTCCCATTCTTCAATTGCTGCCCAAAGATTGTGTTTTGCCTCAGAAATTAAACCTTCAACAGCCACATCAATATCTAATAATTGATTTTTAATTTTATTGGAAATCAAAATTCCTTTCTCTGTCAAAACAACATTATTCTTGCGTTTATCATCAGTTTTGGCTCCTTCTTCAAGGATTCCAACTCCAATCATTTCCTGAATAATTTTGCTTACAGATGGCTGAGAATGTCCAATTTCATTTGCAATTTCTGTAATCGTCATTTCTCGAACTTCTGCAATGGTGTAAAATACAGGAAACCATTTCGGATTAAAATCTATTCCGTATAATTCATAAATTTTAGAAGCATCATCTGTAAAACTTGCCGTCATTAAGCGTAAACGGCTTCCCAACGCCACTTTACCAACTTTATTAAAAAATTCCATAATAACAATAATTAATTATATAACTAGTTATGCAAATGTATAAAAAAAAACTTCATACAAAGTTTTTTTTTTTAGTTACTAAGAAGCTAAGGTTCTAAGATGCTGAGTTTTATTAAAAACTTCGAATCTTAGAACCTTAACTGTATATATATCTTGCTTTAAAGCTAACGACATTACTAATATTTGATTCCAAAGCTTATAATCTTAGGATCTTAGAACCTTAGAATCTTTCAATTAAGCTGTAATTGCCAAAGAATTCAAATTAAATTTATATTCTTTTGGACTGCAGTTGAATTTTTGCTTGAAGATTTTTGAGAAATAACTTCTGCTGGTAAAACCAATGCAATACACTATCTCTGAAATATTTAGATCTGATGTTCTTATCAAAATTTCTGCTTTTAATACGCGCATGTGTGTGATATAGTCGTTGACAGTGCGATTGTGAATCATTTTAAAACCTTCTTGAAGTTTGTTTGGTGATAAACCTGATTTTTTACTCAAAGATTTGATAGAAAATGCTTCTTCTGGGCTTGCTTTAATAAATTCTGAAAGTTCTTTAATTTCTTCCATTTCTCTTAAAGTCAATCCATTTGATTCATTTGCAAAAGCATGTAAATCGTCAGAATGCTGCTGAATTTCCATTGCAAGAATAATTCTCATAATGCCCTCTTTCAATAAATTACGAACAATTCCAGTTTGTGTAATAGAATTAAGCTGCTCGATTTTTTCGGCGATTTGTAAATTATAAGAACCTATATAAAAGAAATCCTGAACTAGGTTATTTTCAAAAAAAGTATCTTTAACTCTTTGGTTTAAAGAATGTAATTGAGTTTTAGCATCAACTTGAGTTCCCACAATAATTAAAGTCAGTTTAGTTTTTTTTCCTTTTTCAAAAAATAAAACATTATCCTGATTTTGTTTTGAAGTTACAATGGCAGTTTGAAAAGTTTTAAGTTTTCGCTCTTCCCCATTCAATCCAAAACTATGCGATAAACTTCCTTTAGAACAATAAGCAAAATAAATAGGTGACGATTTTACGTTTAGAATATCTAATCTGACATCGCTTGAAAACGTCATATCAAACTGAACATACGAAATATTATCATTAAAAGAAGCTCCGATAATTGAACCTTCTGCAAAGCTGTTTTCTACTTCAAGAGTATATTCGTCTAAGTCAAAAGTCACTTTTCCACCAAAGTTAGTATGAAGTTCATCAAATATATTTTGAGTTTTTTCTGTATTTATAGTAACAATTTTCATGGTGACTGGATTTAAATTCTAATAATTTGCTAAATAGATCTTGCTAAAAATCTGAAGTCAAAGTTCGTCTAAACCCCCATGAACCGTGTTATATAATTTTCTCGTTTTGTTTTATAATTCCTTATAAATGATTATTTTAACAGATACAAAATTCGAACCTCAAACATGAAAAGTTTTTCCTTTCCTCCTATTAGTTCTCAAGATTCTAAAATCCTGATTTTAGGCACAATGCCTGGAACAAAATCTTTAGAACTCAATCAGTATTATGGTCATAAACAGAATAACTTTTGGAAATTTTTGTTCACTATAATGGGAGAAGAATTTTCAATGGATTACCAAACACGCAAAAACTTATTGATAAAAAACAAGATTGCGCTTTGGGATGTCTTACAATTTTGCGACCGTATTGGAAGTCTCGACAGCGCGATAAAAAATGAAATTGCAAACGATTTTGAAAGTTTTCTGAACACACATCCGCAAATAGAATACATTTTTTTTAATGGCCAAAAGGCTGCAGCATTTTTTAAAAAATATGTTCACTTAGAAAAAGAGTATAAAAGTTTCACGCTTCCATCAACCAGTCCCGCCAACGCCAGCAAGACTTTCCAAGATAAATTAAAGGAGTGGGACATTATTAAAACCTTATTATAGGAATAGCAGTTTTATAGAATTAAAATGCAAATATTGGAATCATGTAACTTTTTCCTTTTAAAATATAACAAATTATAGCCGCTCAAAATCTAATTTTACATCGTAGAAAACAAAGAAAAATAAGCCCTGTTGAAAATTTGATTAACGAAAAGGAAAGGCTTTATTCTTATTAAAATTACTTAACAAACTTTAACGAGTTTAGATTATAAAGAGAACATTGGTTATGTTAGTTTATTTTTGGGAAAAAGCTGCTCTATAATTTTATAGAGCAGCTTTGTTTTTATAAGACACTTAAAACAAAAAAAACATGAAAATTCAGACCTATTACAATCATATACGATTTTATACACCGCACCACTTTATATATTATCCTATTCTAATTCTGTTTTTAATCGCAAGCATTTATTTGGCTGCAACCACAGAAGATTATCTTATCTGGGGATTCATAAGCGTGATTTTAATCTTTTTGTTCGCTTTAGCATTTATGCTGCGCCAGCACTATGCACTTACGTTACAAAACAGAATCGTGCGTTTAGAGATGCGTTACCGCTATTTCTCATTAACTGGCAAAAGATTTGAAGAATTTGAATACAAACTTACAGACGATCAAATATTTGCATTACGTTTTGCACCAGACAACGAATTGATTCCGCTTGTAGATGATGTTTTAAAAAATAACTTAAGCGGAGACGCTATCAAAAAAGCGATTGTCCACTGGAAAGCCGATTATCATAGGGTTTAGCAATAACAATTCAATAACAAGTACAATATCAAAAATCAATGGCAATTACAATTTAGAATTGATATTATTCTACTTTTATTGTTATTGATTTTTAATATTGATTTTTAATATTGATTTGATATTGAATCTATTTTTTCTTCTTATTAAAAGCTGCATAAAACAGCGACAATACTATCCAAACCGATACGATTACAATAAAATAGATTCCGATAATGTTTGGATGCAGATAATTCGGTTCGTAAAAAAGCTTATTTAAAGTGGCAAATTTTTCTGTCAAAGCTTTTCTTTCAAAATTATTTCTAATTCCGTTCAACGGTTCATTCTGGTTATCTCTATAACGAAACACATCTTGAGTCAGTTGTTTTGGAACTAGATTCGTTTCTACATTGTATTTTCTTAAAAGTGTATCCAATTTTTTAAACTCATATGTCAAAGAATCTTTCTTGGATTTGTAGAGTAATTTATAACGGTCTACAGCAGATTGATATTGCTGTTTATAGACAGAATCACCTTTTACTGGATTAAATAAAGATTTGTTTTGTAAAAAGATGCAGATTTCTTCATCATGATCAGGATGTACCGGAAGTCCTTTAAAAATAATCTCTGTACTATCATTCATAACCTTTTTTGAAATAATTCTTTTATAGAACACTTCTTTATCTAGACCAATAATATCCAAAATACTGTCTGCTTTATTTGTGGTTTTATCAAAAGTACTTGTAAGCGCTTTTATGGTATCAATACTATAATAATTAGTTTCAGTTATCGGGTATTCGCCAGCACTAATAGTATCTTCCTGCTTTATTACAGGATAGGGTTTGGGATATAAAATATTCTCATAATTAAACAGTTTCTCTGAGCTGTATGACGTGTAACCATATAAAAACGGATTCAGGACATTGAGCAACTTTTTGTCTTTATTAAAATTATTTTCAGATAATTCTGTTTTTAGTTTAGCATTCATTCCGAAGCTATAGCTAATGAAAAACGAAAAAGTTAAAAACGAAACGATTAATAAACAGCCAGCTATTTTAAGTAAACCCACTCCTTTGTAATTCTCCCTGGAATGATTTCTAAGTAGAAAAATTAGAAAGAAAAGCAAAAACAAACCGCTTACGAAAAAATGCGATATAGAAACATCATCGTAAAACTTAAAACGATAAAACTCAGTATAAATATTAATTTTCCCTATTCCTTTAAAAGTAAAATAACCATATAAAAAATAAGCTAAATGAATTAAGGCCAAGACAATTACTGATTTTACGAAATAACGTTTTAGATTTTTGTTCATAGAATTTAAGTATTTACTCTCAAATATAAGTTATTTATCAAAAGTAACAATGGCTTATTATTGAAGGTTTCAGGCATTTTCTTACTATTATAGAAAATAAAAGAGAAACATAAATACCATATTTAACTGATAACCAAACACTTCAATTTAACATTTTGATCTGAAAAACAAAAATGAACGATTATTTTTACTAACTTTAATGTTAAATATTACCTAATCAAAATCTAAACACTAATCTGATGAAAAAATTATTTGTTTTTTTGGTAATGACGCTCTTATGGATTCCGCTAAAAGCTCAAACTATTGCAGAAAATAATTCGAGTGAAAGTGTAACAACTTTTAAAACTGAGAATGAAGATTTTCAGGACAGTTATTCAGACGATCTTCCGTGGCATGCGAGAAGATTTAAGGTAACGGCGGGTGCTTTTTTTCCTGTAAATAATACGGAAGTTGAAGTAGGAAGTAATAATGGAAACTTTGGCAATTTAATTGATTTTGAGAAAGATCTCGGATTTAATAAAAGTTCTGTTTCTTTTATGGGAACGTTTGAATGGCGAATCTCAAGAAGATCAAGACTTGGAGCAGAATATTACTATTTGAGTAGAAGTGCCACGAAGACACTTCAGAGGGAAATTGAATTTGGTGACCACATTTATCCGGTAGATGCTACTGTTTCTGCTTTTATGGATAATCATATTGCTAGAATTACCTATAGCTATGCTTTTATATCAAAACCAAAATACGAAATTGGAGCTCTTATTGGAGCGCACGTTTTGTTTGGAGATGTAGGTATGAGATTAGAGGGAGCAACAATAGACGCAGAATATAAAGATAATTTTGACTTTACTGCTCCGCTTCCTGATATTGGAATTTGGGGCGAATTTGTATTGGGGAGAAAAGTTGGACTTTATGCTAATATCAATTATTTTGCTATTAAAATTAATGACTTTGACGGGCGTTTGTTAAGTTACAATTTATCTGTTTTATATAATGTTTATCAAAATTTCAGTTTAACGGCTGGATATACTGGTCTTAATATCAGAGTAGATGTTGAAAAAGAAAGGTTAAATGGATTTTTTAAATGGGGATATAATGGTCCGACTATAACCGCAACTTATAGCTTTGGAAATCATGTTAAGCTTTATAAACATTAATTTTGAAGGTACTAAGGTTCTGAGGGTGCTAAGGTTCTAAGTTTTTTTTAACCGCAAAGGCGCTAATATTTACGCAAAGTTCGCAAAGTTTTTTTCTCAAAGCTTTGCGAACTTTTTCCGTTTTTTCAAAACCTCGCTTGTTAAAAAACTTAGCGTGCTTTGCGGTAAAATTATACTCAAAGCGAAGAAAACCTGAAACCTGAAACCTGAAACTTGAAACCTGAAACAAAAAAACAAACCCGATAACTCTCCAGCTATCGGGTTTGCATTACTAAACTTAAACTTAATTAACTCAAAATAAACTCAACTAATTTATTTCCATTTATTTCTCTATTGGAGTAAATTTTACTGCTGTTCCTCCTCCAGCTGCTAATTTGATATTTAAAACAGTTTTGCTGTTGACTTTTTGTTTAGAGATTGAAACTGGATACGGATTGGTTTTGTAATTTGCCCCAGTTCCGTCTGCGTAAATTTCGGCTTCGTATTCTTTGTCTTTATCCAAAAATGAAAGTCCGACTTTTAAATCACGTGCATTTCTATTCGTGATTGAACCTAAGTACCAGTTTTTCTCCTCCCAGTCTTTACGGGCAATTGTCGTGTATTCACCAATTTTAGAATCTAAAACTTTAGTATCAGACCAAGTGCAAGGAACGTCTTTTACAAATTGAAATTCTGGTTTGCCTTCATAATTTTCAGGAAGATCTGAAGCCATTTGCAACGGACTGAAAATAATGACATACAATGCCAATTGGTTGGCTAAAGTAGTCTGAACTTTTGCCCCAGAAGGCGTTTTATAATCAAAATTGAAATTCCCCGGCGTGTAATCAAAAGGTCCAGAAAGCATTCTGGTAAAAGGAAGCGTGGTTAAATGCTCTGGCGTATTTCCTCCATCTACAGACCATGCATTATACTCTTGTCCACGTCCGCCTTCCTGCGACATAAAATTGGGATAAGTACGCTGTAATCCTGTTCCTTTCATTGGTTCGTGGTTATCGATCATGATATGATATTTGGCCGCAGTCTCAATTACTTTTCTGTAATGACGTGCTCCGTACTGGCTGTCGTGCCATTCTTTTTTATCCAAGAATTTGTTTACGTAACCCGTTTTAACCGAATTCACGCCCATTTTTTGATACAATTTGAATGCTTCTTCCAGTTGATTTTCATAGTTTTTGGTTGCTCCTGCAGTTTCGTGATGTCCTATTAAACGAACATTTTTCATTGCGGCATATTTTGTAATTTCTTCCAAATTAAAATCTGGATAGGCTTTTACAAAACTAAATGCAGAACCATCGGCTGTCCAATCGCCGTCCCAGCCTTCATTCCAGCCTTCAACCAAAACGCCATCGAAACCATTTTTTGCAGCAAAATCAATGTACTCTTTTGTGTTTTTTGTTGTTGCTCCATGTTTTGGTCCCTTTCCCCAAGTAAATTTTTCTAAGTGCATTCCCCACCAGATTCCAATATATTTTGAAGGTGTGATCCAAGATAAATCTTCAATTTTAGATGGTTCATTTAAATTCAGCATAATGGTCGAAGTGGCTACTTCTCCCGGATTCTTACCTACAACAATGGTTCTCCACGGTGTTTTAAAAGGCGTTTCTGCATATACTTTTACACCATCTGCCCACGGCACCAAATCACTTTTGTATTGTTTGTCTGTAGTTTTTAGAAGCGTCATTGAAGCAAAATCCGTAAGATTGGCTTCGTGAATGGCTACATACATTTTATCTTTGGTTTCAAAAGTTGCCGGCGTATTAATGGTATCTGTTTTACTCATCAACGTTTTGCGGTACTCGCTTTCGTAATAACTATTTTCTCGATGAACTGGAATCCACCACACCTCATTATTGTCTTTAAAAGTAAACTGTGTTATTTCATTAGAAATTTTGACTTTTCCTAAATGAGGCTGTTTTGGAAACTCATAGCGAAATCCTACTCCATCATCAAAAACCCTAAAAATAATATCCACCAAACGCTCCTCGCCTTTTGCTTCTTTTAAGTGTACAATTAATTCGTTATGATGATCTCTTACTTTTTTGAATTCTCCCCAAGGCTGTTCCCAAGTTTCGTCAGCCGATTTTTCTTCTGTTGAAACGACTTCAAAACCTTCCGTCATTTTAGGAAGACCTTGAAATTCGAAACCAAGAAGAGAAGGTTCAATAACCGATTTTCCGTGAGAAGAAAAACTGTATTGCGGCTGTCCCGCAGCTGTTAATTCAAAAGTTAATTCGGAGATTTTTTCAGGAGAACTGATTTTATACGTTTTTTTAGTACTGCAGGCAAAAATCAGCATTGATGCGAGCGCCATTAAACAGTATCTATATTTTTTGTTTTTCATTATTTAATTGTATTAATTACAGCTCTATTTAATTTCGCTCATTATTTGTTTTGCTTTTGCTGACTGCATGGAAACAAAATAATTAAACGCTTGGTCGAGTTTTTTCTGGGCTTCAACATTTCCTTTTTTCTGCACGCGTAAATCATACAATCTGCTGATTTCTGGAAAAACATTTTCTGTATTTTTTACTCCCGAAAAAGTTTTGATCTTTTCAATAAAAGAATAACCAAATTCAACTGTAGGTTCAAACATTGTTCCTTCTCCGAAATCATTCCAAGTAATCAGCTGCAAATAATCAACAACAGCATTCTGAGCTATAGCCAACGTTGCGTCCAGCGTCGCTCCGTTATTGTGCTCTATTGTCCAGCCAATTGCTGCACCGCCCCCGCCTTCTGCATAAAAATCTTTAAAGCCTGGATAAGCACTTCCCATAGCAACGCCCAATTTTGGTTTGGTATTCGTGTAGAAATTAGTTAGAAAACTGTTGTCCTTGTATACCCATGCATACTCGCCAGAGGCATTTTCACCCGCTTTTACAGAATGATCCCAAAGTGTCAAAAAAGTTGGTTTTGTGGTTAAAGTATTAAATACATTAGTCCATTCAGCAGGAGTCTGCAGGACAATTGGTCCAAAATTCATCAACAGAGGTTTGCCATTAATTTTGATATAATTAGCATCAGTAAAATAATTATTTTGCACATAAGCTAAATCTGTTTTTGCAGCGCTGGTTACCGAGATTGCTTTGCCGGCATTGACAACGTTGGTTAAAAATCGATCTTCATAGACAATAGCATATTCTAAACCTACTTTTTCGAGCATGTCAATTAATTGTTCTGTATTCTCTTTGACCATTCTATAATCATTTACATCGTAGGTGCCGTACCAATCGATCAGGATTCCATCAATTCCTGAATATTTCATCAGTAATAAATGATTTTCAATCACATTTTTATCGCCTGAGTGATAAGGCCCGATCAGCGGATAATAATACGATGCGATTTCTCTTCGTCCGTTTGCCCCTACGTTGTTCGGATTTTTGTTGGCCATTGTCCAATGATATCCCCATTTTTTATCGGAGGTGCTTTCGTTGGTCTCAAACCAGGGCATGTAATGCATATAAATTTTGGTGCTGTTGGTTTTCTCTATCGCAACAGGTTTTACTACTTCTGATTCTATTGGTTTCTCTGGACTTTTGTCATCGCTGCTGCAGCCAGCAACCATCACAATGTTCATTAAACCAAAAACCAGCGATGTGATATATCTTTTCATACTGATGTATTATTTATTATTTTATATTTTTTGCCACAGATTAAAAGATTAAAAGGATTTTTTTTTGTTTTGCATTTGTTAATTATAATCTGCGAGAATCTCTTAATCTGTGGCTAAAATAAAGCCCGTCAGATATTCATTCTTAAAAACATATCAGCCTTCCACGACTAACCAACATGGAAGACTGACAGTTTAGAAACCTAATTCAAAGGATACCCAGGATTTTGTTTTAGGTTTTTATTGGTAGTTAAAACAGTACTCGGAATTGGAAAAATTGCTCTGTATTTTTCTGTAGCTCCTTTTTCCCACCAAGGAAGGAAAAATGTTCCAAAACGAATATTATCTGTTCTTCTTCGTCCTTCAAAAGTAAATTCTTTAAGAAGCTCTTGATCTATAAAAGAAAGGTCTATTACTGCCGGCATTTCTTCTCCAGCTCTTGCAGTTACCTGCTGCAAAAATGGTCTTGCTAAATCTGGCGAGCCCAAACGCACGTAACATTCTGCCTGCATCATCAAGATTTCAGAATAACGGATTAATACAAAATCATGATCGCGCTCCCATTGTTCTCCCGCTTTCATTTCGTATTTCGCTAAACGAACTCCTTCGTTTTCTTTGGCGTCGGTTAAACTTGTCAAGTTTTCTGTATAAGTCAACGGTTCTCCATTGTCCATCATAATTACAGAACCAGTGGCAAGATTAATTTGATCTCCTGCCAGCATACATTTTTTTCTTTTGTCTGTATCTTCAAAAGCTGAATATACTCCTGGCTGAGCGCACATTCCATTAGCGCTCCAAGGATAATTTCCTATTGGCGAAATCGCTAATTTTTGATTGTAATGTGCAGACATTGAATTCATGTAATTTCCAACAGTTCCCGCTTTTGAATCGTAAGGAATTGCAAAAATAATTTCGCTTGAAGTTTGATTTTCTGTAGCGAAATTGGCAAAGAAATCTGGTGTTAAACTGTAACCTGTTACTTTCTGACATGCATCTAAGCAATCCTGCCAGCGTGCCACACCAATAAATGCTTCTGAATTTAGATACAATCTTGCTAAAATAGAATACGCCACATTTTTAGTCAATTTAGAGTACACCACATTTCCATTTAAAATCGGAATTGCATCTGTCAATTCTTTTTCAACAAAATCGTAAACTTCTTTTCTAGTTGAATTTGTTGGAAGATCTGTGTCCTCAAAATTGGTTACAATTGGAACATTTCCAAATAAATCCAAAAGATTGTAGTAATAATAAGCTCTAAGCGCTTTTAATTCTGCAAAAATGGGTTCTTTTGCTTTTTCAGTCAAAGATGATTTATTGATTTGATAAATGATTGCGTTGATCTTAGCAATTCCAGTGTAATTGTAACGCCAAGCCGAAAGAATCATTCTATTATCAGCTTTCCAAGTATGTTTTTGCGCATCTTGATATTGTCCGCCGTCGTACCAGTTTGTTCCTCTTGTTGGAATTGTGGCTTCGTCTGAAACTACTTCATTCAAAAAGAAAACATATTCGCAAGTTGGAAAATTATTTGATATTGCATCAGAGAATCCTCTTAAAGAAGAATAAGCTCCACCAACCAGCGCATCAATTTCTTTAGTTGTATTTCCAAAATTTCCATCTTCTACCTGATCATATAACTGTTCGTCCAAATCAGTACATGATACCGTAAAAAGCATGCTTAAAAGTATCGCTGCTGTTATTTTGATTTTCATTTTTAATATTTTATGGTTATCAATTCGCTTAATTATTCAGCGTAAAATTTAGTCCAACAGAAATTGTAGTTGGTCGAGGATAATTATTGTACCTGTCAATTCCAGGAGCGGCTAATCCCGTTTGATCCATTACTCCCGTTTGATTAATACCGTCTTGAGCATTTAGACCAATCTCTGGATCTACACCTTTGTAGCCTGTAATTACAAATAGGTTTTCTCCCATGACATAGAATCTAACTTTAGATTTTTTATACTTCAATGGTAAAGTATAACCCAATGATAAGGTTTGAAGTCTAAAGAATGAGGCATCTTCAATCCAATAATCAGAGTACTTTGGTGCCGATGTTATACCGCTGTTTAAAAAGTCATCAGGCACATTAAAAGCTGGCAACCTGTTTGGATCGTTTAACATCATATTGGTTGCATTTAATGCTTTTTGCCCAAACATTCCGTAGCCTGAAATTCCAAGATCAAAATTTTCATAAGTAAAATTCATTCCGATACCTAAAGTTAAATCTGGCTGGATATTTCCTAAATCTCTTTTGTCTGCATCAACCAATGCACTTTCTGCCACAACTTCATTCGCAGCGTTGTAATATTGAATTTTTCCATCAGCATCTAAACCAGCATTTTTAAATCCCCAGAAAGTTCCAACTGGATATCCTTCGGCAATAATTTGAGAATATTGTCCAGACATTCCTGCTAAACCGTGCAGAGATCCGCTGTAGATAACATCTGTTTTATACGTTGGGTTTGAAAGTTTTTCGATTTTTTGAACATTATGACCAAGTGTCAAATTCGCATTCCAATTGAACTTATCTACTTTTACAATATCTGCATTCAAAGTAAGTTCAACTCCTTTGTTTGACATTTCACCAACGTTAGCCAGCATAGTTCCTACTAAATAAGGAGGCTGAGGCACTTCGTAAGTGTATAATAAATCTTTTGTTGTTTTAGAATACCATTCGAATGATCCTGTAATTCTATTGAAAAGACCGAAATCAAAACCAACGTTTATCTGCTCTGTTGATTCCCATTTCAAATCAGGATTCGGATTTTGTTTTGGGGAGTAAGCCAAACTCCAAGTTTTAGTAATTGGATCGTAGTAACTGTCATTTCCAACTCCCAAAATAGAAAGCGATTTGTATTCGCCAATTCCATCTTGATTTCCTGTAACTCCGTAACCAACCCTAACTTTTAAATTGTCTAACCATCCTTTTGAAGATTCCATAAATGCCTCGTTAGAAATTCTCCAGGCTGCAGATGCAGAAGGAAAAGTTCCCCATTTATTATTTTCTCCAAAACGGCTTGATCCGTCACGTCTTACAGTGGCAGTCAATAAATATTTACCGTCGTAACCGTAGTTGGCGCGGGCATAAAACGAAACTAAATTTGATTTCCCTTTGTATGAATAAACATCACCCAAACGATAATTGTAACCAGCCCCTAAATTGTTATAACTGAAAGCATCTGTTACAAAACCGCCTCTTTGTGCTCCAAAACCTTCGTAAATATTTTGCAGGTAAGAATATCCAGCCAAAGCACTTACGTTATGTTTGTCGAAGGTTTTATTGTAGTTGACATAAAGTTCTCCTTGTGCATTTGTATATTCGCCATAACTTCTCTGCGCAAAACCGCCTTCTGTCTGCCCTTCCATAACGGCATACGATGGTTTGTAGGAACCTCCTTTTACGGCATTATGTTCTAATGAAATATTAGCTGTAGCGGTAAAATCGTTTAAGAATTTGACATCTGTTTTAAAATAACCTAATAATCTGTGTCTCTCGTTATCAATTGTTCTGTTGGTTAAAATCTCAACTGGATTTTGATAAATATTTCCAGTTACTTCAGAAAACTCACCATCAGAATTGTAAACTGGAATTGTTGGATTTAAGTTGTAAGCTCTTTCAAAAATTCTATAATCGATAGGATGCCATTTATCGATATTTGCAAATAAACCCATATCAAATTTTACATCGTTATTATCTCCTAGAAATTGGTAAGCTGTTACGTTTCCGCTGATTCTTTCCAAACCAGATCTTTTAATAAGACCTTCATTGTTTAGATAAGAAAGCGAAGTTCTAAAACCGCTGTCTGCTTTACCAGAATTAATACTTAAAGTATGTGACTGCGAAACTGCGGTCTGCTCAATTGCTTTCTGCCAATTTGTGTTTCCGCCATAATCTACAGCATCTGCTAATCCATTTTCACGCACATAACCTCTCCATTGATTGGCTGATAAGAGATCTAAATTATTGGCAGCGTAACCAAAACTTGATAAGCCGCTGTAGGTTACAGAAACTCCTTTAGTTCCAGATTTAGTCGTAATTATGATTACACCATTTGCACCTCTAGAACCATAAATAGCTGTTGCAGAAGCATCTTTAAGAACATCAACCGATTTAATGTCTGCCGGCTGTACGACATTAATATCCACACCTGCAATACCATCCACCACAATTAACGGACTGTTGCTTGCTGTTAAAGAAGTTCCCCCACGTAGTCGTATTGTAGAACCCGCGGAAGGATCTCCAGAAGGACGAATAATATTTAATCCTGCTACTTTTCCTTGTAAAACTTGTTCGGTTGATGAAATGGTTCCTTTTACTAAATCATCGGCTCCAACAGTTGAAATAGCTCCCGTTAAATCTGATTTTTTTACTTTACCATAACCTACAGAAACCACTTGTACTTCTGCCAATGTATAACCATCATTTTGCAGACGTACTTCAAGATTAGAAGTTGTTCCAGTAATCTGAACTCTTTGGGTTGTTGAACCGATAAAGGATACTTCAATTGCACTTCCTACGGCTACCTGAAGACTAAATTTACCGTCAAAATCTGTTGTAGTTCCGTTTTTTGTTCCTACTTCAATGATAGAAGCTCCCGGCAGCACAGTACCAGTATTGTCATAAACGGTTCCAGATATTTGTTTTTTCGCCTGCGCAAAAATCCCCGCAGAGAGAAAAAGCATAAATATCATCAATACCGCCGATTTAGCAGTCCACATTTGATGCAGGACGCTTTTTTTATTTTTACTATTCATTAGAATTGGTGTTTTAATTTAATAGTGAATTATTTATCTAAGGTTTTCAGCGGCATAGTGGTGTCTGAAATCGTTTTGTCTTTGTTATCTTTTACCAAAACATGAATTTCATTCAAATTCGAAATTCCGTTTAGTTCAGAAACTAAATTGACAAAACCTTTTATTTCTGCAGTTCCTCCAGAAAACTCACCCGAGAATGTTTTTGGGCCGGCTGTAATAGTGTAGATTAATTTGTTTACACCTGGTTCATTATTCTTTCTAGACATTCCCAGAAAATCCTTTTGACTGATTTGTAATGGGAAAAAACTAAAACTCGGCGGTGGCGGCGGAATAAATTCTCCGGCATAAATAATCTGGTCGCCAGAATTTGTTGTCCAGTCTTTTGCGACCATAAGGAACGTAATGTTTTCCATAACAAAACCTGCCGGCGGATTGTAATATTGCTGCGGAATTAAATCCATTCTGTAAAAACCATTTCCAAGATCTTTTAATTTTGTTTTTTCAGATACATCTGGAAGCCATGCTTGATATTCTTGTAAAACTGCCCAATTGTTTAATCCGCTATGAAAATGAACACTTTCAACGCCTGCAAAACCATCTTTCAAATTAGAGTTGAATAAAATACTAACTGGTTTATCGATTAAAGGTTTTGTCGGGTACGATCTGATTACCTCGCTTGCAGTATAAAATGAAGAGAAATCAGTGTACGACATATTCGCCACATCACTTTGCTTAGATCCGTTTTTGTTTTTTAAACGAAACCAAAAACCAGCGCTTGCTGCAATTTCTGCCGAAGTCTTAGAAAAATAAACTGTTGGAGTTAAAGTAAAACTCCAGATTTTATTTCCTTCGTACTTAAGTTTGGCAAATTCAGAAGAGTTTTCCCAATTTCCAGCATCTGGTTCAGATGGCGACCAAATCCAGATGTATAAATTTTCGTTTTCAGCAAATGTGGTTGCCGAAAGATCAAAATACCAAGTAACTTGTTCATCGTATTTGTATACAACAGGATAAGATGACATTGGCCCCACAGCTCCAGCGGCCTCTTGTGCCTGAATAAAATTAGGAGCCATCAACAAGGCAAGTAAAATTGTATATATAAACTTTTTCATATTACTTTTTAATTAATAGCATTTAATTTAAATACATAAGACACAAAATCTACTCCGTCTGAAGAATGCGTGAGTTGAAGCTGCATTTCATCGTTTTTTCCTGGAACGGACATCAATCGAAGCTCATCTGTTTTTTGAGTTTTTTGCGCATCGCTGTACAAGTAGATTTTTGTTGCGCCGGAATTAGTCGGCTGAAAAGCTGCGCTTAACGACCAGTAACCCTTTGGAGCAAATAATGGAGGGACATTTCCAGTTACTTCATAAGTTGTTGGCTGTTTTTTTTCGTCTACGCTGAAGTTTATTTTAAAATCTTCGTAGTTGAAATAGGTACTCAAGTTTTCTTCATTTGGTTCGATCTTATTTGCTTTCGCAACTTCATCAACCATTTTCAGATTTGCTAATTGCCAATTCCCATTTACTTTCTCATAAATGGTAATCGGATCTACGTAGCTTCCATCTTCTGTGTTGTCGCAGCTAAGCGCAAAAAAACACATAATAAAAGCTAACCAATAAAGACTTTTACATTTCATAAATTTTGGTTTTTGTTAGTTTGTTACCCCCTTCAAAAGGATAGAGCGAAGCTAGAAGTTAAATAAATCTTAAAAAAAATATCTGAGAAAAATCAAGATTAAAATCACAGATATTTAAACATAAATAATTATAAATCAAATGTTTATATTTATTTTAAAACCAAAAAATCAAGATGGTGTTTAGATCAAAATTGGCAGTTTTTTAATGGTTAAAATGACAATATGTAAAATAATGAGTATATTTTTTTCACTATACATATATATAAGATCATTTTATTGTATAATTGCAAATAAATTATCCATTTTTAACATTTACAGCTTATTTTTATCTCAAAACCACCTTCTAAAGCGGTGTTGTTAAACAATTTAATAGATTCTAAAAATTAGCTTTCGTAAAATTTCAAACTTATTTTTAATTTTAAAATACGATTCACTAACTATATCAAACAATCATTTTTACCCTAAACCAAAATCAAATCATGCAAAGAATATTGATACTGTTTTTCTTCATTGGAAGCTTTTCTTTAATTGCGCAAGAAAAAAATCCATACTTAGAAGAATTAGATCAGGTACTCTTGAAGAAAGATGTTTACCTGAAACAGAAATATCGAAAAATTGAAGCTTTAAAGAAAAATATTTCCAAATTCACGCTCAATCAAAACAACGAGGAGCTTTACAATTGTTATATATCACTATTTGACGAATATAAATCTTTCAAATACGACTCTGCTTATTATTATTTAGAACAATCTAAGATCAAAGCAAAAGTTCTAAAAGATCCTAAATTTTTGTCTAAAAGCCGCATCAAGGAAGGTTTTGTTCTCCTTTCTTCAGGGCTTTTTAAAGAAGCAATTGATACCTTGAATGTAATCGACGATAGCAAACTGGATCTTCGAAATAAATTTGAATACTATAATATAAAAGCCCGAGCGTATTATGATTTAGCCGATTACAATCGTGATCAGCGTTTTAACATTCATTATGTACAGCAGGGAAATCATTTCTTAAAAAAGGCATTGGAATTAATCGGAACTAACACAAACGAATATTGGGCAGCAGAAAGCTTGAAACGTTTGAAACAGCAAGACTGGCGCGGTGCTGAATTCGCTTTTAGTTATTGGATAAACAACTACAATCTGCCTGCGGAATATTACGGAATTGCGACTTCGAGTCTTGGATATATTTATTCAGAACGAGGTTATACTAAAAAAGCCATTCAATATCTCGCACTTGCAGCTATTGCAGATGTCAAAAATGCGACAAAAGAAACTGTTGCGCTTCGAAATTTGGCGAATGAACTTTTTAAAATGGGTTATTTGGACAAAGCCAATGAATACATCAATATCGCGATGGACGACGCTACTTTTTATAATGCCAGACATCGAAAAATTGAAATTTCAACCATTCTGCCAATTATAGAAAAAGCACAATTGAACAACGTAAAAGACAAAAATGACAAACTGGAAAAAATTATTATTCTCTTGACGATTCTTACGGTTATTATTTTTCTGTTTTTGGGAATTATTTTTAAACAATTGAAGGAGAAGAATAAAGCAAGAAAAATTATGGCATCTTCTTATCTGCAATTACAGGAAATGAATGTGAGTTTAAGTGAAGCCAATGCTATAAAAGAAGAATATATTACGTATTTTATTAAGGCGACTTCGGCTTTCATTAATAAAATAGATCATATTCAAAAAAGCACGCTTCATAAAATTATCACCAAAAAAACAGATGAAGTTATTGCTAGTTTGAAGCGTTACAATGTAAAGGAAGAAAGAGAAAATCTGTTCCATCAGTTTGATGAGATTTTCTTGAGATTGTTTCCCACTTTTGTCACGGAATTCAACAAACTTTTTCCGCCCGATCATAAATGCGTTGTAAAGAAAGGCGAACTTTTAAACACCGAACTACGAATTTTTGCTTTATACCGATTGGGAATTCAAGACAGTAATCAAATGGCAGAATTCTTAGAACTTTCTGTGGCTACAATTTATACCTACAAAACCAGAATCAAGAGTAAATCTGATTTTAAAGATACTTTTGAACAGAAGATTATGGAGATTAAAACTATTTAAAGATGCTAAGGTTCTAAGTTTTTTTAGCCGCGAATTCACGAATTTTTATTTCAAAATGATACGTGAAATTTGTGCACGGTAAAATTACACGAATAGAAATTAAAAAATAATTCGTGAATTCGTGGCTGAAAAAATTTATTCTGCTGGCTCCAACTGCAAAATGGTATTCTGATAAATCTTACTCAATGAAAACAATTGCTCTACAAAAATCATGAATGCAATTGGAACAAAGAAAAACACAATTAAGTCTTCTTCGTATAAAAAATAAGTTGAAATCATTGCGAGTCGCGTATATTCCAGATAGTACATCCATTTTCGCTGTTCTAATAAAGCACCACAGTTAATTAAAGTAATGGTAATAAAAGAAAGAACAAACAGTTTATCGTATATTTCTAAATAATCAAAATAATAGGTAAAAACGGTTAATACCAAAGTACAGATTCCCAATTGTATATAGAGGTAATTTTTAAATCGGAGTCTTTGATGCGGATTACTTTTATCTTGAAGAAAACGCTTTTCCAGAATTGGACGAATATCCTGATCCATATGGGCCGGACTTCCAAAAACGGCTTTCCATCGAGCTTTAAATCCGTTCGAGCGTTTCCATAATTCGTAAATTTCAAAATAATAATGAAAATGCTGCCACAAGAAACTATAGCTTTTCAGCGGATGTGTTAATCCGTATTTTGGTTTTTCTTCTTCGGTTTGAAAAGTTCCGAAAATCCTATCCCAAAACGTAAACATATCTCCGTAATTTTTGTCCAGATACTTTTCGTCGGATGCGTGATGAACTCCGTGAACAGAAGGTGTTACAAAAACATATTCGAGCCATTTTATTTTACCGATAAGCTGTGTGTGGGTAAAAAAAGAATATGCTCCGTGCACAATCAGCATCGTAATTACCATCGTGGGATGAAACCCAGCAAAGGGAAGCACACACCAAAATCCCGTCCGAATTATTGCCTGAAAAGTTGTAATTCTGGCCGCAGCGGTAAAATTAAATTCTTCACTGTGATGATGCACAATATGCGCCGCCCAGAAAAAATTTACTTCATGCCCTAATCGGTGGTACCAATACCAGACAAAATCGGTAGCAAGAATGAGGGCAAACCAAACAAAAACATTACTAGGAATATCAAATATTCTATAATCATCATAAATTAAATAATACAGCTGATAAAAACTAGCTGCAATAAATAAGTTAATTAAACGCTCTGCAATACCAATACTGATATTAGAAACTGAACTTTCGTAGTTAAAAATTTCAGGCCTTTTTCTGCGCTGAGCAAGTTTATATTCCAAAAACAAAAAAAGAAAAAAGGCCGGCATGGCAAATGCCAGAAAATTAATATTTTTCATTTGTATAACACTTTCGATTCAAAATTCTCATTAAACACATCAAACAAAAAGACACTTCCATTAATTGCGCTTTTAGGGAAACAAAAAACGTAATTAACGAAAATGATCTTTTCAAGGTAAACCTGATTAATTCTGCTTAAACTGCGGTGCTTCAACAGCAATCTCTTTTATAGATTGTGTTTCGGCTACTTTTTTCAAAGCAATAATATAAGCGGCAATACGAGGTGTTACATCGTGTTTTACTGCAACTCTAAAAACAGTATCAAAACCTTTTTCTAAAATATCCTCCAAACGTGTATTGATCTGGTGGATTCTCCAAGACTCCAAAAGTGAATTTTGAAGCCATTCGAAATAAGAAACGGTAACACCGCCGGCATTGGCTAAAATATCAGGAACAACTAATATATTTTTATCATGCAGAATCTGATCTGCATCTGAAGAAACGGGTCCATTGGCACCTTCAACAATAATTCTTGCCTGCACATCACCAGCATTTTTATGCGTAATAACATCTTCTTTTGCAGCCGGAATCAGTACATCAACATCTAAAAGCAATAAATCTTCGTGTTTTATGGCAACTGAGTTTGGATAACCTTTTATCGTTTTATTATTCAAATTATAATACAAAATCAGTTCTGGAATATTAATTCCGTCTGGATTATGCAAAGCCTCTGAAACATCACTAACAGCAACAATTTTTATTCCTTTTTCATATAAAAATAAAGCCGAATGCAGTCCGACATTTCCAAAACCTTGAATAGCTGCAGTAGCTCTTGCAGGTCTGATTTTCAATTTTTGAAGAGCCAGCAGACTTATAATACTTACGCCTCTTCCAGTCGCTTCTACCCTGCCTAAAGATCCTCCAGAATGAAGATGTTTTCCTGTAACCACAGCATGAATGGGTCTCCCGTGTACTATTGAAAATTCATCCATCAGCCAGCCCATTTCGTCTGGTCCTGTTCCCATGTCTGGAGCTGGAACATCTTTTTCTGGTCCAAAAATATCCGCTAGAGCTTTTGTGTAAGCTCTTGTAATTTTTTCTAATTCTGCTTTAGAATGCTTTTTAGGATCGCAGATAATGCCGCCTTTAGCACCGCCAAACGGAATTCCGGTTACAGCAGATTTCCAGGTCATCCAGGCGGCAAGTGCTTTTACTTCATCCAGATTAACAGCGGTATCATATCGAATGCCTCCTTTTGAAGGGCCTAAAGCTGTATTGTGAATTACTCGATAACCTTCAAAATTTTGAACGTCTCCATTATCTAAAGTAATAGAAAAGTTTACAGTAATTTGTTTTTCTGGCCGCTGCAGTTTTTGTCTAATAGAATCATCTAGTTTCAAAATATCTGCAGCAATATTAAAGCGGTCAATCATCGATTGAAACGGATTATGTTTTATAATTTCTGAACTCATAATATATAGTTTTTAGTTTTGGGTTACTTTTTAAGTTTATATCTCTTTATGAAGATTTTTATCTGCTTTATTCCTTTGCTACATGCAACACGGAATCTTTATTAAACAGCAGCGCATCAAAATATTTATATTTCTATTGGTTCTCATATCTTCATTTTTAAATAATTCAAAAAAAAGCCTTTCATGGTGCAATGAAAGGCTAAAAAAAAAAATAACTAACAAGTACTTTCTCTATTAACGCCATTTCAAAACGCGGTTCATCATGCAGCACATCGCAAAGCTGCATGGAAAAAACGTTTTCATATTTCGGCTATAGTTTTTCATTGTTGAGGCAAATCTACAAATTATATTTATAAATTCTATAGAATTAGTCGAGTTTATTTTCAGTCAATTAAAAACATAACATTAAATCAACTGTAAATTAACGGATTAAAGCCTGAAAAAAATTACTGCAATTGTGAAATAAAGATAAAAATGATAGCAATTAAAGCCAGAAACAAACCAAAAATATTGGTTTTAGAAAGTTTTTCTTTAAAGAAATATGCTCCAATTATAGTTCCAAGAATGATAACCCCCATATTCATTCCTGCAAAAACTGTCGATGGATTTTCGGCAAATGCTTTGTGGGCTTTTAAGTAGAATAATATATTTCCGAAGTTGAAAACTCCAACCAGCATTCCGAAAGGAATATTTTTAACTTCTAATTTTTCTTTTGGAATAATTACTTTATAAAGCACGATAAACACAGAAACAGCAAACGAAATTAGAAAAACCAAAAACAAAGATGTTGTATAAGGAACTGCGGTATACAAAGCGATTTTCTTAAAAAGTATGTCTACAAGTCCAAAACCGAATAATACCAGTGCAGGATAAATCCATTTGTTGTCTTTATTATCCGATTGTTTTCTAAGAATGAATAAAAGTGCCGCAAAACCAATTAAAACACCAATAACTTTATAGGTATTGAACGACTCATTAAACAAAAGCCAGGCCGCTAGAATGGGAATAAAAAGCGACAATCGCTGCGCGGCATCTGTTTTTGCAATTCCCATAAATCGTATGGAAAGCGCCAAAAATAAAAATACAATTGGAAGCAAAATTCCAACTGCTGTATAAATTCCGAAAGGCGCATTATTATCTAATGTTTGAAGATCTGGGCCAAAAGTAAAATAGCAGAGTGTAATGGCTGTTATATAATTAAAAGAAATGATTTGAGAAGGATTTGCATTGTATTTTCTTGAAATCTTAAATACAACACCCACAATAACACTGCATAAAATGCTTAGAATAAGGAATAACATATATTTATATTTGGATTGTAAAAGTAATCTATTCCCAAATAAAAAGGTCCAACCGGTTTTAAAAAACCGGTTAGACCAGATAAAATTTCAAGTAAAATTCGTTTAAAATTTGCTGATATAACTTCCGTAAATATCTCTAAACTGATTTCCTTTTGCAAATCTGTCTTTGCTTAATTTTTTATATTCAACCAATCCCCACAAAACAAATTCTTTCATAAAGTATTGATCTTCTTTTGCCAGTTGAGGCTGGTATTTTTTTAATAATTCATCTAATGGAGTAACTTCATCTAGAATGCTTTTATATTCCGCATCTGAAGCATCGTCTAGTAATTCAAAACCGCTTTCGGCAAAAAACCATTCTACAACATCAGAATACGGCGTTTTTTCGTCTGGTTTTTCTAATTTTTCGATTTTAGGAAAATATTCTGGAAACAAAGTTCTGATCGCTGAACCAATAAGACTTTCGGCTACAACATCTGCTCCCTCCTGCTCTCCTTCATAAACCAATTCTACTTTTCCTGTAATCGCTGGAATGATTCCTATAAAATCAGATAAACGCAGTGTTGTTTTATCAACTCCTGAAATCAATGCACGACGTTCTGCGGTGCTTATTAAATTTTCAAAAGCCGTAATGCTCATTCTGGCACTTACTCCGCTTTTATTATCGATGTATTCGCTTTCGCGGGCTTCAAAACTAATTTGTTCTAAAATATCTCTGGCTAAACTCGGCACATAAACAATATCCGTTTGGTTTTGATCTAATTTAGATTCCTGCTCTGTAATTGTTCTTGCAATAGCAATATTCTCAGGATAATGCGTTAAAATTTGAGACCCAATTCTATCTTTTAAAGGTGTAACAATGCTTCCTCTATTAGTATAATCTTCTGGATTTGCCGTGAAAACAAACTGCATATCTAGAGGCATTCTAACTTTAAAACCTCTAATTTGTATGTCGCCTTCCTGAAGAATATTGAATAAAGCAACTTGAATTCTTGCCTGTAAATCGGGTAATTCGTTGATTACAAAAATACAGCGATTCGCTCTAGGTATCATTCCGAAGTGAATTACGCGGTCGTCTGCATAAGACAATTTTAAATTAGCCGCTTTTATTGGGTCTACGTCTCCAATTAAATCGGCAACTGTTACGTCTGGAGTTGCTAACTTTTCGAAGAAACGATCACTTCTATGCAGCCAAGAAATTGGTGTTTCTTCTCCCTTTTCTTCAATTAGATCTTTGGCAAAACGAGAAATCGGATTTAACGGATCGTCATTAATTTCTGAACCTGATACAAACGGAATATATTCATCTAATAATTCGATCATTTTACGCGCCAAACGAGTTTTTGCCTGTCCGCGAAGTCCGAGTAAATTAATATTATGACGTGATAAAATTGCGCGCTCCAATTCTGGAATTACAGTATTTTCAAAACCATGAACGCCTTCAAAAACAGGTTTTCCTGATTTTATTTTTTCACGAAGATTATTTCGCAATTCATCTTTAATGCTTGTACTTTTATATCCAGCGGCTTTTAATTGACCTAAAGTCTTTATATTATTTATTTCCATTTTATTGAAATATAGATTGTTTATATTGATTTGGTGAGCGTTATATTTTTTTGTCAAAGAAACCTTTGAACCTTTGCTTCTATGAACCTTTGAACCTAAATAGACGCACTGCAGTGCGTCTCTACAGAAAAAAACTTTGAACCTTTGTTCCTCTGAACCTTTGCCCCTTTATTTAATCCTTTTCTTCCTATTCGTTTCATAATCTTCAAAAATCATTTCACCCAAACCTTTCAGCCCAGTATAAAATGCTTTTCCTTGATTTGCTTCTGTAAACTGATTTACAAAACGCTGTAAATACGGATCTCTGGCAATCATAAAAGTTGTGATTGGAATATGCAGTTTTCTTGCCTGCTGTGCCTGCGTGTAACATTTATCCACAATATATTCGTCAAGACCATTACTATTCATATAGTACGAACCATCACGTTCGCGAACGCAGCTTGGTTTCCCATCGGTAATCATGAAAATCTGCTTGTTTGTATTTCGTTTTCTGCGAAGGATATCCATTGCCAGCTGTAAACCTGCAACTGTATTGGTATGATAAGGCCCAACTTGTAAATACGGTAAATCTTTAATTGGAATCGTCCAAGCGTCATTTCCAAAAACTAAAATATCAAGTGTATCTTTAGGATATCGTGTTGTAATCAATTCAGCAAGAGCCATTGCCACTTTTTTTGCAGGTGTAATTCGGTCTTCGCCGTATAAAATCATGCTGTGACTGATATCGATCATCAAAACCGTACTCATCTGTGCTTTGTACTGCGTTTCTTCGACAACCAAATCATTTTCGGTGAGCATAAAACTTTCTACACCATTATTGATCTGTGCATTTCGAAGGCTTTCGGTCAAAGAAATTCTTTCTAAACCATCTCCAAAATTAAACTCACGGAATTCCCCCGTGTGTTCATCTCCATTTCCGGCATGTTTCGTTTTATGATTACCGCTTCCTGAACGCTTCAGATTTCCAAAAATCTGATCTAAAGCCTGTTGTCTTATTGCTCTTTCAGTTTTTGCAGTTATTCCTAATCCAGGACTTCCATCGTCTTTAACTTCATCTCTGATGTATCCTTTTTTCTTAAGATCCTCAATAAAATCGTCGATGGTATAATTTTCGTCGGTAAGTTTATATTCGATGTCCAGTTCCCGAAGCCAGCTGATAGCTTCGTCAAAATCGCCCGAAGTATGGGTGATCAACTCTTTAAAAATAGTAAAAAGTTTGTCAAACGGAGACTGAAAAGGAGCTTCGTAAGTCTTAAAGTAAAAGCCTTTTTTAAATTCGTTTTTCATAAATCTAAAATTACGTCTTTTTAGAATTATGAAAAACGAATCGTTTATTAATTTTTAGTTAAAATATTTAAGCAAAACCTATAATTAACAATGTTAGATCTGTTAATTATTCAAATTTTCCGTCCACATAGTACCATGATCCATTTTCAAACTTAAAAGTGGAAAACTCATAATGTACTTGGGGTATATTATTTGAATCTAAAAAGTGTGCTTTAAATTCTACTGTGTTTTCTGTAAAACTCAATATTTCAAGTTTCTGCCATTTATTAGCCACTGCCCATCTCAAAATTTCTGGTTTTGAATAATATTTTCTTTCTGAAATATAAGTTGTTTCTAAAAGATAATCTGCATTATGAGAAGCATAAGCCGAATATCTCGAACGCATTAAAGCTAGTGCAGATGGAACTTTTTGATTATTATTCAAATACAATCCGCAGCAGTTTTCGAACAGTAAACCGGTATCGCAGAAGCATATTTTATTCTCCATCGACTGGTTCTTCTCCATTAATTTTCACATGAAGCTGGTTCAACAAAACCTGATAACGAGTGATTTCTCTCACTTCTTCATCTTCTTCAGCAAAATCAATCATTTCGTCTAATGTTTCGCTTACTTCCAATAATTTATTGTTTGCTTCTCTGTCATTTTTTGCAGCGATCAAATCGATAATTTCTTGTACGCTTGCTTTTAAGGTTTCGAATTTACTATTCATATATTTTCTTGTTTTTATTTTGTTTCAAGTTTCAGGTTTCATGTTTCATGTTCCAAACGTTAACTTGAAACATGAAACCTGAAACTTAAAAACTTATTTACTCTTCGTTTTTACTTTCGTTAAATTTCTTTACAATTTCCTTTAGCTTTTCTTTACGGGCTATTTCGGCTTGCTTTGCTTTTGCTTGGGCTTTGTGCAATTTATCATTGTGTTTCTTGATATTGCGTTCGTTATTACGTCCCATATATTTCTCTTTTAATTTGTTCTAACGTTTTTTCGGTAAAAATCAATTCTGTTATAATCTGCTTTCGCAATTCATCAATATCATCATAATTAAAATGCCTTGCCCACGAAGTTAATTGCTGCAAATTTCTTATTTGTTTCAATCTTTTAGTAGTTTCAAAACTTGTTCGAAGCACAGGTTTCCCATCATATTCTGGGTTGTTTTTGTGCTCATAATTGGCAAGATTTTTTTCGAAATCGGCTTTTATGTAGTATAGTTTTTCTTCGGCATTGTCTGGATAAAATTCTTCCCATTTGGCAAAACCAATTTTAGTTTTCGATTCTGTTTCAGGATCTTTAGCTATTAAACGCCATTTACTGTTTGCCAATCTTCCCCAATGATTGGAAACACGGTACATTCCTGCTTCTGTATAATAATAGGAACTTCCTGCTTTACTTTCAAACTGCTTTTTTAAACCTTCAATTTCATTTGGAAGCACTTCCTTAAAGGCACAAAATGTATTTTTAAAAGAATTAGGATGTGGCTTAAAGTTTTTCTGCATGCTGCAAATATACTCAGATTGTGCGGAACTCCCTAAAACAAACATTAATTGCTTACCTTTGCTTTGTAATTTCAAAATAAAAGAAGATGTCTAAAGATTTAGAACAAAAAATGCCGCAAAAAGGAGTTTTTACAGGTATTATAGAAAAAGATGAAAACAATAATTATTTCTGTGGCGAATATCTTTTAGATTATAAAATGGTTCAATCTAACTTTAATGTAGGCGATTGGATTACTATAAAATCGATTATCGAAAACCCAAGCGATATCAGCTATAATAAATATCCAAAGAAATCAAGAAACTTCGATAAGGCTAATCATAAACCAGAATAGTTCTTTTGTTTCAGGTTTCAGGTTTCAGGTTGGAACTTTTAATTTTTTAACGCAGAGAACGCAAAGTTTTTTTATCTAAATGATGTTTAAAATACAGAGTTCGCGAAGCTTTATCAATACAAAGCTTTGCGAACTCTGTGTTTTTGTTTTACTTAGAATCTTATAAAACTCTTTGTGCGCTTTGTGGTTAAAAAAACGATCAGGATATCAAATTTCCATTAACTCTTAACGATTCCGTAACGAATATTTTTTCGATCAAAACTAAAAAGTTAAAAAAAAGTGTACCTTTGCAAAAAATTTGTCGATTTGAACTAATTAATATCGATTTCAAACTAATAGACAAGTAGTTACCTTTTATTTATGAAAAAAATAGTTGAATACCGCAAGTTACTAAACGTAGAAAAAACTGCAGAGTTAAAAGAGTTAAAAACAATTTATCGTAATGCAATGAAAGAAGCGCATCCTGATAAATTTCAAGGAGATGACGCTGGTCTAAAAGCTGCTGAAGAAAAAAGTAAAACTATCATCGAAGCTTACCACTTTTTAGTAAGCATTCACCCTGATACTATTAAACTTAATTTACCTGAGTACACAGAAACAATTTCAACTTGTACAATTACAGATTATAAATTTGTTGAAGGTCGTTTAATCATTGACTTTTCTAACGGAAGTGTATACGAATACATTAGTGTTCCTAAAGCAACTTACGTTAAGATGGTAAATGCTGATTCTCCTGGAAGATTTGCAAAAAGACATATCTTAAACTCTTTTACTTGGAGAAAGAAAACAAATCAAGAATAGTTTTAAAACACTATATTCATAAAAAAGCGCTCTATTAAACGAGCGCTTTTTTTATGCAAAAAAAATAAAATTTTGAATAGACTGATTTAAAATACGTTTCTAATTAAAAACTTTCAATCAAAAAACAACAATGAACATACTGATTTAATGAGTTTTAGATCAAAAAAAACTATAACAAAATTTTAGGTTCCAAAATTCTGTATGTTTTATAATTTTAGATACTTTTGTTGCACAAATCAATTAACTAATTAATTTTTTATAATGAAAAAAATACTTTTTGTACTTACAGCTTCTGCAGCTATCATTTCTTGCAGCAAAGTTAAAGATGGAGAATACCTAATTACGGGTACAGCTACAGGAATTGAAAACGGAAAAACTATTATTTTACAAGGTGCAGATCCTGCTACAAGAATGCCTGTTTCTCTTGATACAGTAAAAGTTGAAAACGGAAAATTTGAAATAAAAGGAAAAGTAACTGAACCAGCTTTCCATACTTTGATTTTACAAGGAGCAAATGGTCCTATTCCATTAATTCTTGAAACAGGAGAAATTAAAGTTACAATTGACAAAGACAGCATCCAAAAATCTAAAGTTTCTGGAACTTACAATAATGACGAGTATGTATCTTTCATTGAAGATATTACAAAAACTCAAAAAAGCTTAATTGATTTTCAGAAAAAGAATAATCAAAAAATGCAGCAAGCACAACAAGCTCAAGATACAGCAGTTATCAACAGTTTGATGAAACAATACATGGAAATCCAAAAAGAAGTTGGAGAAAACAGCAAAAAGAAATATTATACTTATGCTGAAAGCCATCCAAAATCTTACATTACAGTTGTACTTATTCAAAATTTATTGAATGATCCAGCAGCTGATACTAAAAAATTAGAAAGCCTTTACAACTCTTTAGATGAGTCTTTGAAAACAACTACTCCTGGAAAAGAAATTAAAACGAGATTTGGCCAAGCAAAAATGCCATCTGTTGGAGCTACAGCTGCACCAGTAGGCAGTGCTAAATGAAGAGCAGATTTTTCGGCTCCGAATCCAGAAGGAAAGGTAGTTTCGCTAAAACAAAGTTTAGGTAAAGTAACAATCGTAGATTTCTGGGCTTCATGGTGCGGACCATGCAGACAAGAAAATCCTAACGTTGTAGCTATTTACAAAGAACTGCATTCAAAAGGCTTAAATATCATTGGAGTGTCTTTAGATAAAGATGCTGCAAAATGGAAAGAAGCAATTGCTAAAGATGGTTTAACTTGGACACACGTTTCAAACTTAAAATTTTGGGACGAGCCAATTGCCAAGCAATATAATGTTGAATCGATTCCTGCAACTTTTATTCTTGATGCATCTGGAAAAGTGGTTGCTCAAGACTTAAGAGGTCCAGAATTGAAAGCAAAAATAGTAGAGCTTTTAGCTAAATAATACCATTTTCAGAATAAATAAAAAATCTCCCTAGTGGAGATTTTTTTTTGTTTTATATATGAATAATAAATTTAAAATAACAGCAGTTCTAATTATCTTAATTAAAGTCCGTTTAAATTCATTTATAGCGAACGAAATTCAGTACATTTTTTCTTAGAGAAAGCAAAAGAACGCTTAAAAAAGACCTATAAAACGATCTTCAGCTTAAGATTGTTTCCGTAATTTTTTAAAACCACTAATAAAAATATAAAACAGAATTTTTGATCAACTTACTCGTGATTTTTGAGGAAAATCAATTATTTTGAAGTTAAATCTACCGTGTAAAAAACAAAAAACCAACAATTATACATTAAGAATAATCCTATTTTATTAAATAAATTAAAAAAAAGTGCTGATTAGCCTTTTTTTATTTTATTCAATTCCAATGAATTAAAAAATAACTTTAAAATAACTTAAAATTAAGTGCTTTTTTTGTTTGCAAATGTAGAAAACGTTGCTATCTTTGCAACCGCTTAGAACAACAAAGCGCAACAATACAAAGCTGAGGGGAGATACTCAAGCGGCCAACGAGGGCAGACTGTAAATCTGCTGTGTGAACTTCGCAGGTTCGAATCCTGCTCTCCCCACCAAAAGGTCGAAAAGCCGGAAAACTTAAAGTTTTCAATCTTTTCGAAAAGCCTTAAAAAATGTCTTAAAGCCAGTAAATCCGATGATTTACTGGCTTTTTTGCTTTATGGGCAGTTTTCAATATTTATAAATGCTCACAAAATAAAAGGTGCAGAATCGGTGCACTTTCCGGCGTGGAGTTGATACCTTTTTTGCGACTAAAAGCTTAGGCAGTGTTTATCTGAAGCAGTAAAAAATCAGGGGATACTAAAGTAAATATAATACTAGAGAGAAAGCAAAAAAATCTATAACTGATTATATAGAAAACTTTTACAACACCTGCAGAAGACATTCTGCTCTCGAAAACTTAACGATAGAAGAGTTTCACAATCAGCAGCCAATTAAGCAATAGCTTTACATATGATGCTGGCCTTAAAGTAGATGCACAATCGATGCATTTAGATTTAACAAGAACTTATAGTTACTCTATGAAACAATTTAAAGGCTCAAGTTCGAAACATTACTATTTCAATTTCTTATTTGCTGTTGTAAAGAAGCCTGTAATTGATAAATGTCTTTAGTTTAATCATGATAATTGTAGATCTATAGAAAAAGCATAAAAATCGGTCATGAATGATATTAAAAATTTCCATAACACCTGCAGAGGAGACTCTGCTTAAATCCACCACCCTAATATCATATAGACCGACTTGACTACATTATTTCCCAATTTGACTACATCGAAAAAAACACAACATGCGAATTTTGCAGTTCATCATAAAAAAAATAAAAAATGACTGCGATTGAAAAAAAACTAAGTGGGAAAATTGTTGTAATTACTGGAGCAAGTAGCGGAATTGGAAAAGCAATTGCACTAAAACTTGCCGAACACGGCGCTAAGGTTGTACTGGGTGCCCGCACACAAGAAAAACTTGCCCTGCTGGCTGAACAAATAAAAAAAACAGGCGGAGAGGCAGAGTATCGGGTTACCGATGTTAAGAAAAAAGAAGACTTGCATGCTCTAATTCAGAGAGCACTTAGCATGTACGATAGAATTGATGTGCTTATAAATAATGCCGGCATTAGCGAACTAAGCAGAATTGATGATTTGGATATTGAGGGCTGGGAAGAAATGATTGATGTGAATATTAAAGGGGTGCTTTATGGAATGGCCGCTGCAATTCCTGCTTTTAAACAGCAAAAATCCGGACACATTATCAATATCATTTCAACTTCTGGAATAAAAATTGTACCAATGCAAGGTGTTTATGCCGGCACAAAAAATGCAGTACGCACCATATCCGAAGCATTTAGACAAGAGTCGAACGGCGAAATACGCATTACAGGAATCTCTCCGGGAGTGGTTAAAACTGATTTTGTAAATAACATTAAGAATGACTCGATGAAATTTCTAATTAAAGAAAATATGGAAAAAATGGCTATTAGTCCAAATGCAATTGCAAATGCAGTATTGTATGCCATCGAACAGCCTTCAGACGTTGAGATAGGCGACATTGTCATTCGTCCTGCTGTACAGAATTAACTCTGCCTGGCACATCTAAAATTATTTTGTACATTTATGATAAAATGAAACCAGATAACTCAAATATTAAGACCTTTTCAAGCATTTCTCAATTGATGCAGCACCTTGGACAGCCCTCACCATTACATCCTCTTATTGCCTTGGTGAACTATGATAAGACATCATTTACTGCATTTGAAAAGAACCAGAAAATCTGCATCGATTTTTATAAAATTTCATTTAAAACCAATTTTAAAGGACGTGTAAAATATGGACAAGGCTATTACGATTTTGAGGAAGGAGGTTTGGCCTTTTTAAAACCTAAACAAATCATAACTTCACCAGATAATGAAGACAGCTATGAAGGGTACGCATTGTACTTTCATCCCGACTTTATACGAAGTTATCCACTAGGCAGTTCTATAAACCAATATGGCTTTTTTTCCTACGCTGTTTCTGAAGGCTTATTCGTATCTGTCAAAGAAAATATAATTATAAGTAATTTATTCAAGGCGATGTTCATTGAATTAAAAAACAATATGGACCATTTTAGCCAGGATGTTTTGGTTTCTCAAATTGAATTACTATTGAATTACAGCAATCGTTTTTACAATCGCCAATTCATTACACGACGAAATATAAATCATGACATCATAACTGCGTTGGATAATTTATTAGATGAATACTTTATAAAAGATATCAGTTTAGAAAATGGTTTTCCATCTGTCGATTATGTGAGTACTAAATTGAATTTATCTCCTCGTTATCTAAGTGATCTTCTTGGTTCAATTACAGGAGAAAATACACAACAATATATTCAGAACAAACTAATTGAGCATTCTAAAAACTTACTCAGCTCAACATCGCTGTCGGTATCAGAGATTGCTTTTAAGCTGGGTTTTGAACATCCTCAATCCTTCAGTAAGCTTTTTAAAATTAAAACACATCAGTCACCTGTAAAATTTAGAGCGTCATTCAACTAAACTGGAACTGTAATAATCCAAGATAATCTGGCTAGATAAGGAATTCTTCCCGCTGCTAAAAGAAGTTTTAGAAAGTAATTTTTACTAGAGGGAAGAGGACTCGAGCCAATACGCTGCAAATCTTATTAAATCATCAGTAATTAAGCAATACTAAGATATCCTTTCAGTCCAATCAACCACCCTTCCCCTGCAACGCTCCAGTCACCGGCCAAAACCACAATAGAAAAATCTTCGACAATAAAAACAATCTGCAATAAAGGAAGAAAACAACTAACTAACTAACTAACTAACTAACTAACTAACTAACTAACTAACTAACTAACTAACTAACTAACTAACTAACTTAAAGATAATTCACAATTCTAAGTTTTACGGCAGAATCGCTGCGCAGGATGTTTTTAAAATTAGAAACTTCGAAAAATAAATCTTAAGAAGTTTAGGTTCGAAACATTACTAACATTGTGTCCTTAAAAACGGTTACAATATTCCTTTATTCAGTTATGTGTTTATTGTGTTTGATACTGAACTTTGTCCCAACAAAACAATAGTAATAATTTATGAATATAGTGATGACAGGTTCTTTAGGGAACATTGGAAAACCGCTGGTAATTGAACTGGTGCAGAAAGGACATTCGGTAACAGTTATATCGAGCAAAGCCGAAAGACAAATAGAAATTGAAACATTGGGCGCTAAAGCGGCAATCGGTAAAATGCAGGACGCTGACTTTTTAACCCATACATTTAAGGAAGCAGATGTTGTCTATCTTATGGAAGCATGGGAAGGCATCGGCAGTATTTTTGACAAAGATGTTGACTTTGTAGCTGCTTTTAAAAGAATTGGCAGCAATTACAAACAAGCCGTCCTGCGCTCAGGAGTAACCCGCATTATACATCTAAGCAGTATTGGGGCACACACAGACCAGGGAACAGGCAGCCTTTATCTTCATAACACCGTAGAGAACATTCTTAAAGAACTTCCGGATGCTGTTTCTATTAAATTTATGAGGCCTGTAGGTTTTTACAATAATATATTTCGATACATGCAGACGATAAAAACACAGGGCAAAATAATACAAAGTTACGGAGGAGATAAAAAAGAACCCTGGGTCTCCCCTTTGGACATTGCAGCGGCTATTGTCGAAGAAATCGAAAATCCATTTAAGGGAAGAACTGTACGCTACCTGGCCAGTGATGAAATCTCGCCGAATGAAACGGCCAGAATAATAGGTGCGGCAATTGGAAAACCGGATTTGGAATGGTCTGTAATTTCAGATGAAGAAATGCTTTCCGGCATGCTGTCAGCTGGAGTGAATGAATGGATTGCCAACGGTTTTGTAAAAATGCAGGCGGCACAGCGGGACGGCAGTTTATACACCGATTTTTATCTTAATAAGCCTGTATTGGGTAAAGTGAAACTAACTGACTTTGCTAAAGAATTTGCAAAAACCTACAACCAGTCAAATTAAAGCTGATGAAAAAGATATTAATAACCGGCGCTAATAAAAGTATTGGTTTCGAAACAGCACGTCAGCTGCTAAAAGAAGGATATTTCGTTTACATCGGAAGCCGTTCGCTTGAAAATGGTATAGCGGCTGTAGAAAGACTAAAGGCAGAAGGATTGGAAAATGCCGAGGCCGTACAATTAGATGTCACAGATGCACAATCTGTAAAAGAAGCACGAAACCAAATAGGGAGCAAAACGGATTCACTTGATGCCCTGATCAATAATGCCGGAATTAACGGAGGCTGGCCGCAATCAGCACTTCAAGCAGGTATCGACCAGTTTCAAGACGTTTTTGAAACCAATCTTTACGGTGTGGTGAGAGTGACGCAGGCCTTTATAGATTTACTTAAAAAATCTTCCCAGCCGTGTATTGTAAATGTGTCTTCCAGCGGCTGTTCCCTGACACTGCACAGCGATCCCAGCTGGAAATATTATACTCACAAAGCAGCTGTTTACCCGGCGTCGAAAGCGGCCCTGAACATGTATACAATAGATCTGGCATACGAATTAAGAGAGACCAATTTTAAAGTAAATGCCGTCTGTCCCGGTTTTGTTGCAACCGATTTTAACAACTATCGAGGAACTGGAACGGTTCAGCAAGCTGGAACACGCATTGCCAAATATGCAATGCTTGATGCCGGGGGACCTACGGGGAAATTTATAAGCGAGGAATACAATCCGGAAACGGGAGAAACTCCATGGTAAAAACTAACGAAGGAATTCTATAAATTTGCGATATGAAAAAAGAAGAAAATAGTTTGTATAAATTTGAATCTCTATCTGACTTCCATGAGGTGTTTGGTCTTAAAAAGCCCTTACATCCTATGATTAGTTTTATAGACATCAAAGAAATGAAATTTGACGCACACGGACTGCCGAGGTCTATAGTTTTAAATTTTTATAAAATTGCTTACAAAACCCTTCTTTGCGGCAAGGCTAAATACGGACAAAACTATTATGATTTTGGCGAGGGAGGTCTTGTGTTTACGGCACCCGGACAGCTATTCGAGTCTCCATCCGAGCAGGCAAATTCGGGTTTCCTGTTGCTTGTCCATCCTGATTTTTTTCTGTCTTACCCCCTTGCGAAAAAAATCAGGGAATATGGCTTCTTTTCTTATGCTGCAAACGAAGCGCTTCATTTATCAGAGAAGGAAAAAACAACAATCATGTCAATTTTGGCCATTCTGGACGAAGAGTTAAACAGCAGGATAGATGATTTTAGCCAGGATGTTATTGTTTCGCAGATCGAACTACTGCTGAATTACAGCAACCGCTTTTATAAAAGACAGTTTATCACGCGTAAATCTGCCAATAATACCCTGCTTGAAAAACTCGAAGAAATTTTAGACAACCACTTCAATAATGAAAAAGCGGCGTCAGCAGGAATCCCTACTGTCCAGAGTCTTGCTGAAAAGCTGAATATCTCAGCCAGTTATTTAAGTGACATGCTTCGGTCCTTTACCGGGGAAAGTGCACAGCATCATATCCATCAGAAAATTCTTGAAAAGGCAAAAGAAAAATTATCGACTACTGATTTATCCATAGCTGAAATTGCTTACGGATTAGGGTTTGAACATCCACAGTCTTTCAGCCGCCTTTTTAAAATAAAAACCAATCTTTCTCCCCTTGAATTCAGACAATCTTTTAATTAAATGCTGTCTGCCAAACTAAAATTGACATCCAAAAAAAAGCAATAATTTAAAAAAACGAACTAATAGTAAAAATCTTATCTGCGCAGTTTTTTATTTGTAGATATGTTTGTCATCTTTTTAAATGGTGTTATAAATTTACACAATACTGCCTTAGGTGCTTCGCCTAAGATTTTTTATAACCTATGCGTAACTTAGTTACTTCTAAGTTACAGTTACTTTTTGTTACAAAGTAACCATAATAAACTTCAATCTTTTAATTTTGCAGTATAATCTATTAAAACACATGGAATGAATTTCTCAAACAAAAATGTTCTTATAACTGGGGGCACTACAGGTATAGGCTTTGCGGCTGCAAGCGAGTTTATCAAGGCAGATGCAAATGTATGGATCACAGGACGCACCGCTTCAAATCTAGAAAAAGCAGCTGCTGAGATCCGCAGTTCTAAACTAAAAACAATAGTATGCGATACTTCTAAGCTTTCGGAATTATCTCTTTTAGAAGAATCTTTTTCTAAAAACAAAGACAAAATAGATGTTTTGTTCCTTAATGCAGGGATAGGCGTATTTGCTCCCATCGGCCTGATTACTGAAGAAGATTTTGACGCCCAGTTCAACACAAACGTCAAAGGACATTTCTTCACACTGCAAAAATTACTGCCTCATTTGGCTGACGGTGCATCGGTCATATTCACTTCATCAACAGTTGCAACAGCATCCAATATCGCAACAGCGGTGTACTCTGCTACTAAAGCAGCTTTGAGTAAAATTGCCCAGATAGCGGCAAATGAACTCGCCGGCCGCAAGATCCGTGTCAACATTATCAGTCCTGGTCCTATTGCGACCCCGGGACTTGACAGCGTATTGAGTACAGATGCCAAAGAAATTATGGCAAATGCTGTTGCACTGCAGCGGTTAGGTAATCCAGATGAAATTGCAAAAACAGTGTTATTTCTGGCATCCGATGGAGCAAGTTTTATTACAGGAACAGAGATAATCGCTGACGGCGGTTACCTTAACTACTCTTTAAGGTAAAACTCCATTCAATTAAGTGCACTGCTATTGCAATAAAGCAGTATCAACATGAATCATTATAAAACTCCGCATGCAAAGCGGAGTTTAATTTTTTCATTCGATTTAACTTTTAATTAAAAAAAACAGCTCAATAAACCGCTATGCCGCACTGCTTAAAAACATCCAGCATCTTGTGATCCGGGTCAGCATCAGTTATAATTGCGTTCAGGCTGTTAACAGGACAAATAAAATAGGCCTCGGCAGTATGAAGTTTATCAAGGGTTGACAAGGCGACATTCTGTTTTGCCATTTCCATCATTGTGCGTTTTACTGCGGCCTCCTCACGGCTTACCGTTGTCAGGCCTAAATCGGTATTTATACTGCAGATACCGTTAAAACATATGTCTGCACGGAAGTTTTTAAAAAATTGAATTGTTTCATGTCCCATCACAGCACAGGTCTGTTTATCGAATCTGCCGGCAGCAAAAAGAATCTCAATATTGGGATGGTTTTCAAGCACACTGACAACTGGGAAACTGTGTGTTATTACTGTTAGTCTTCGCTCAAGAGGAATCAATTCCGCTAGGATCTGAACCGAGGATCCTGCATCCAGAAATACCACCTGCCCATCCTGCAGCAATTCAACGGCCTTGGATGCGGCTATCTTCTTTTGTTCCATAATATGCTTCTCTCTATCACGAAACTGATGCGGTATGGGCGCATGTGAAACCGCACCTCCTCTTACCGCCGACAGCAGCCCCTTATCTGAGAGTATTTTAATATCCCGGCGTATCGTATCTTCATGCACATTTAGTATCTCACTAAGCTCACTATGGGATACTGTCCTGTTTTTGGTTACCAATTCCAATATGGTATCGAGTCTTCCTTTTTTAATCATAACAACTGCTTTATGCAAATCTACACATAAAAATATCGTAAAACATTGCAATATTATGCGATATTTTACTTTAATTTGTATAATAAATTTTATTAGACATGAAAAAAACGATTGCAATAGATATGGACGGCGTGCTTGCCGATATAGAATCGCACTTTTTGCGAAGGTATCTTACGGAAACCGGAATTACGCTTACCAGAAGCGATATCATCGAACCAAAAGGTGCTCAAACACTAGAGAGTAGAACTACAGCGTACTTAAATGAACCAGGATTTTTTAGAAGCATTCCCGTGATGCAAGGTGCTGTAGAGGCTGTAAAGAAGTTAATGGAAGATTTTGATGTATATATTGTATCGGCAGCTATGGAATTCCCTCTTTCCTTATTTGAAAAACAGCAGTGGCTTGCCGAACATTTTCCGTTTATAAAATGGAACAACATTGTATTGTGCGGGGATAAAAACATCATCAAGACAGATTACCTGATTGACGACCACTGCAAAAATCTAGATTACTGTCATGGTAAAGCAATAATGTTTGATGCATATCATAACTTGGACAAGCATCAGCACCAAAGGGTAAAAAGCTGGACTGAAGTGCTGATGATAATGCGCGGGGAAAGATAATCCAGCATTACACTGCCCAGGCCTATCGAAAAAGCCTTCAAAATCTAATGACTTTGAAGGCTGTGTTTTACTTCATTCTTAATAAATCGGCGTGGAAACATGCCGGATATAAATGCGTTTATTATCTATAATGAAGTCTTATTTTCTTTACCGTACTTGCCAAAAGGAACGTAAATAGACGGCTCACGCAGCACATCCATGTCTAAGAGCAGCTGGTCCCATTCTTGTGCATACGGTTTTTTTAGATGCACGTTTAGAAAATGTTCAACGGTATCATTCCAGATTTCATAAACCAGAAACTCTTCCGGTTTTTGGATATTCTGATGAATGACCGCACTAACTAGATTTTCCTCTTCGTTGATTATATCGAAAAGTTTGATAAGCTCTTGTTTGAATTGCTCCTGATTTTCCTTTTTAGCGGTAAATTTAACCGTCAGTGTAAACTGTTCCATTTTTTAGTTTTTTAACTGAAGGAATAAAATTGCAATTTATTCCTGTTCAGCATGATTAAAATTCTCTTATTAATTTACAAAAGTATTTCTCTTTTGTATACTTTTGTAACAAAGTTTAAAAAAGTAATTGTAACCTTTAGTAAACCAAGTAACGTATGGGGAATGAAAAAAATGAAAATAATGACTGTAATGCTCATGTCAGAGCTGTAAATGATGCAATGTATGTCTTAAGCGGCAAATGGAAGATATCAGTACTGGCCTCACTTTGTTACAACGGCCAGAGAAGATTTTCAGATTTACTGGGTGATGTAACAGGCATCTCTAACAAAATGCTGAGCAAGGAACTCAAGGAGTTGGAAATCAATAAATTGGTAAGCAGAAAAATTATAGATTCCCATCCAATTGCGATTAATTATGAACTTACTGATCATGGTAAAAAATTAACTTCTGTCATACGCAGCCTATCGGAATGGGGAACCGAACATCGCAGGCAAATTATCCGCAACAGCTATGAATCGATGAACGATAATGCATAAAAACCAATCCAGAAATGCATTGGTTTCAATATGATTGAATTGCAAGAAGTAAAATTATTTAACTGCCGCCGCCTCAAGCTGGACTTTTACGTTTTCAAAAAGACTTTTTAGCTCCGTTAATGTTTTACCTTTCAATATTTTTTTTCAGCAATCAATTGCTGAATAATCTAAAAATAAGCCCAAAGCTCCTCACCCCTGTTATTAGTACTGACAAGTTTGCAACTCAAAAAACAAGTTCAAGCAACAAGAAAGGGACGTGACTTGAATTTGGTCCAGTAAACTCTACTGGTGCTAAATTTTCTGCATTTGAACACCTTAGTTCTAATTCAGGGGCTCTTATTTTCCTGTTATAACCTTTCTGTGCTTCTCTCCCCATTGATCCAATTCACATATTACATTTTTTAAGGTCATACAGTACTCTGTCGCCTCGTAAATAATAGTAACCGGAGTCGTTGGAAAAACGTTTCGTTTTATAAAATTATTTAATTCCAAATGCTTTAGTTCATTCGCTAAAACCTTAGGGGATATGGGCACCTCGCTTTGTATTTCAGAAAAACGCTTTGCGGATTGAGAAATACAGAGGATCAGTGCCAGTTTCCATTTTCCATTCAAAACAAACATAGCATCAATTACATTCCTAAGTGATTGGGCACATTGTACGGGGTCTTGAGTTATTTTTTCTTCTGTCGTTTTCATTTTCGAAAGGTAATAAACTTTCCTAAAAGGAAGCGCTTTCCTTTGGGAAACTACTATCAAATGGTAAGCTCTATGCCCTAACTTTGCCATCTGAAAGAAGATTATTAAAATAAATATCACATCAAATGAAAGAAACAATTTTAACTACAAAAGAAGTTGCCGGCAGATTTATAGAACTGGTTCGTCAGGATAAATTTTATGAAACACAAACACAATTATATGCCGATCACTGCGTAAGCGTAGAAGCTAATGATTTCCTGCTGCCAAAAACGGTAGAAGGACTGCCGCAAATTTTGAAAAAATCAGAATTATTTGAATCTTTAGTTGAGCAGGTTCATGGGCGTGTTATTTCAGACCCGGTTATTGCAGGGGATTACTTTACAGTTTCCTGGTCAGCTGATATGTCTTTTAAAGGCAGAGACCGATTCACAATGGATGAAATATGCGTGTATAAGGTGCAGGAAGGCAAAATAGTTTTTGAACAATTTTTTTACTAACTGCTGATCTTCATAAGAGTTATCATTGGGGACAAAAGAGCTTATCTTTTGTCCCTTTTTTGCAAAAACACCTCCTGTGTCATTCATCAGATAGGAAATCAATTCCTGTATCGTTCCTGATAATAAAAAAACTCTTACCTCAAATTCCTTCCCTGCCATTACAACCAAACACCTGCTTATGAATTATCATTGCCCCTTATCTGTCTTATGAAAACAATCTTAAAAAAGTCCCTAGCTGCTGTATCCAAAGGGAACCCTTTAAAAAAAAAGCATTATCTGCTGCTGCTCGTATGCACTTTTAGTAAAACACAAGCCCAGGCAACTGATGGATTGGATAAAAAAATCCGGACTGCCATTGCCGCACGATTTCCCCAGCGCAGAAATTTTGATTTTCAGTTTGAGCAGTTCTCCACCGCCAATTATAAATCAGAGCTGTTTGATAATGACTTCGAAAGAGGAACTGTGAGCAGTCAGCGGCGTCTGAAACTTGCCGTGAGCCTGCCAATAATCAAAGGCAAAAACTAGAACCTGTAGGGCAGCGGACGCTTTTGACGATCCTACGCATTTTGGTCACTTCTTTAAGAAACAAACTGGACCTCCCCCATTAGCAGATCGAATATAAATTATTCTGGAAATAGATAATAGTGTAAGTAATCTTTGCATGGAATTGAGATCTTTTGCTACCTGAAATTAAGACCGTCTAAAGATTCCTAGTTTATATTTGTGGCAGGATCGTGGCACTTGGCATTTTGGAAAATTAAAAACTTAGCAAAATCAACATCTAACAAGCTTAGGTTCGAAACTGTATTACGATAAGAAATTTCCCAGCGGTTATTCACTCTTTGTTCCAAACAGTGTCTTTCTAAACAATGCAAATCCATTTGTTATCCTGTGCTTTTTTGTAACGATGGGAATACTTAAAATGATTAATAAGGAAATGCATGCAGAGGTACCCAGCGCTCCTCCAAAGCCATGAAAAAAACGGCTTGTATTGAGAAAGATGATACAGAAAATCACGCCTGCAGCTCCGATAGTACAATAATTTGAAATCAATCGGCTGGAAACCATCCCGATGAAAGATGAACCGATAAATACCAAAGGTATATTCTGGAGCAAATAGGGTGCAAGATTCAGAACATTTGAACGTATAACCAGTGTCACAGCAAATGACAGCAGTGCCGATGCACGAACAGGCCCCTGTCTTATGCCTTCATTTACATAGAATGTAATGACCGCACCGCTGAAACCTATTAAAATTAGTATGAATTCATTAAGCATAACATGAAATAAGGTAATAAATAAATGAAGTGATTACAACACCTGTGAATGCCAAGGTACCAAGCTTCCCACCGACTCCCGAAAAAAGGCTTTTAGAAACCAGGATCAGTACAGCGGTAAAAAAACTTGCTGCAAGAATAAAAAAGATATCCGGTGCCACGCGAGTGCTTGACATTCCAATGAATGCACCGCAGTATATAACTGCCGGCACCTGTTTTAGATAATGTGACTGCCTTTTAATTTCAGGAATGAAAGACCCCGCTGCCCCAATTGCAGATGCTGACATTACAGGACCCAATTCCAAATAATGATTTAGATAAAATGAAGACACTGCACCTGCAGGAATCCACAAAACAACCAGTATATGTTCGTACTGGTGATCATAATGATGGATCTGTCCCCTCAGATAGGCCACCAGGATCAAGGGACAGATAACCATGAAAGAAATTGATATCCAGAGCGATTGTTCATTCTCCTTAAAGATAGCGAACAAAAAAATGAACTGAATAATCAAAAGAAAAAGAATGCATGCCTTTCTGATAAATATTCTCTTTTTGGAGCGCTGCATATCCTCCGTTAGTCCCCCCATTAATAAAATTTGAAAGTTAAACAGTTATTTGTTGATTTTGTCATTCCAAAACTTACCTAACAGCCAGTCTAAGTTGAAGAAATGACCAAAAATGGCAGGATAATTTATTCTATCAGACTGCTGACTATCATTTTAGACTTCTCTATCAATTCATTAGACTTGAACATCTGAGTTTCTATTATAGAACTTTCAAACAGCATGTATACATGATCCGATACACTATTATCTTTTATCAAATCGGAAAAAAAATTGCGAAGGTCTTTCTTATGTTCCTGGATTACAGTAAGTATTTTGATATTGTCAACAGGAATTTCGGATAAAATATTCAAGAAGCTGCACCCCCTGAAATTCTCCTTAGAGTTCATATGAATTAAAAAATCAAATGATGACAATACCTTTGATTTTACACCTTTCTTGTCGTTTATAAAACTATTGAGCTCACCGAACCAGTATGTATGTCTTGCGTTTAAGAACGCAACACACAAATCCTCTTTGGATTTAAAATGCTGGTAGAAACTGGCCTTAGCTACTTTAGCTTCGGAAATAATCTGATTAATACCAGTCGAATTATAACCCTGATTAGCGAACAGACCAAAGGTTACATCCATAATTCTTTCTTTTGGAGATATCATAAGCTGATTTATTTTAAACAAATATACAACTAATTTTAACACATACAAACTTGTCTGTCTATTTATTACCGTATGGTCTGGTGATTTTATTGATTGAAATCCTGCTGAAAAAAGTCCTTCATTCAGCATAGCAAAAAACATCTCCAGCTGCAATAAAAAAAACCCCGCTTATCCTGCGTACACTAAAGATTATAGTTATTTCAGCTTACGCTGTTCTTCTGTGATTGACAGATCATTGATGCTGGCATACCTCTTGGCCATCAGCCCATTCTCATCAAATTCCCAATTTTCATTGCCGTAAGCCCTAAACCAATTGCCTTTCTCATCCATATATTCGTATTCGAATCTTACAGCGATACGGTTGTCTGTATGAGCCCAGTATTCCTTTTTCAGCTTATAATTTCGCTCTTTTTTCCATTTACCTGCAAGAAAGTTTACAATTTCCTCTCTCCCGTTGACAAATTTATCCCTGTTTCTCCACTCGCTGTCAATCGTATATGCTTTAGAGATTTTTTCAGGATCCTGTGAATTCCAAGCATCCTCAGCAAGCTGCACTTTCTGTAGTGCCGTTTCCAAGGTAAAGGGCGGCAGCGGGTATTTTTTCTCCACTTTTAAATTTTGTTTTTCTACAGGAGCATCCGCTTGAACTGTTGATTCTGCTGAAGGACCTGGCGTAATCACTTTGCGGGTCAAGCTATTTTGTGCGCTTAACACCCCTGCCGTCAAAACTCCAACTGTTAAAATAAGCTGTCTAAATATTTTCATAACTTGTTTTCTTTAAATTTTTAATTCTTTTCTCTTACTGCCTATAAATAAACCCCAGCGTTTTTTTGCTGTTCAGCATATTTAAAAGTGGAATTAGCAGACGCAGTAAATCCCAATAACTAATTCCACTTTCCAAGTATATTTCAATTACTTAAACTTTCTGTCTTCTTCCTTGATCGCTAAATCGTTGATGCAGGCATATCTTTTTGCCATCAAGCCATTCTCGTCAAATTCCCAGTTTTCATTTCCGTATGCTCTGAACCAATTGCCTTCTGAATTCATAAACTCATATTCAAATCTTACTGCGATACGGTTATCGGTATGAGCCCAATATTCCTTTTTAAGCGTGTAGTGAAGTTCTTTTGTCCATTTGTCGGCAAGAAATTCAACAATTTCGTCTCTCCCGTTTACAAACTTATCTCTATTTCTCCATTCGCTGTCGATAGTGTAAGCTTTAGAAATTTTTACAGGGTCTTGAGAATTCCATGCATCTTCTGCAAATTGGATTTTCTGTAGTGCTGATTCAAATGTAAACGGCGGTAGTGGATGTTTCTGTTCCATGATTTTAATAAATTAAATGTTATTATTTTTTGAGTCCTTTATTTCGATTAATACATTTTGTGTTATTCGACAGGACAAACTTATAACAAAAAAACAATATAGACAAACTTGTCTGTCTGTTTTTTTTTTAATTGAAATTAAATTCACTTCAAATGTTTCAATTATTTGAATCAAACAATTGACAATCATATACTTATTGTATTCAAAATTTTAAACTCAATACAACTACAAAACAGAAATTCATTTCTCTTTTATAAATTTACTCACATAAGTAGTGGTTTAAACCTGCTTAGTTCTTCTAATTCATTGAACAAAATGCTCTCAAAGTCATCAAAAATTTTAGGATAAACGTGGAAGATTGTCAGCAATAAAATCATTGTACATTTATCTTATCATGTAAAGTGCAAATACATAGCAGTGCCTGACGCTTACTATTTCCAGCCCGACTCTTGGAATGCCGGCAGGGAATTAAATTATTTTCTATATTTGAAAAAGTCAGTAGTTAAAAAAAACAAAGGTTTAAAGGAATTACTAAGTTGAAGCACTACTAAATACGAAAGCTGAAAATATAACGAGCAAAAAAAGATTTATATCATTAAGGATGGAAAATAATAAACTTGTATTTGAATCAAAATACAAAAAGTTAGGCTGTAATACTTTTAACGATCAGGATTTGGAATTAATTAATAATAATTTTTACCGTCCGTTCATTAAAGTTTTGTTAGTGCCTGCCCATTACATTATCAGTGTCGATTTTAAAATATACGATTTGGATAAACCGGCTGTATTTTTTGTAAACAGCAATCAGTTCCTTACCATAGTTAAAGCCACAAATACACCTGCTCACTTAATCTTTTATAATAGGGATTTTTATTGTGTTCAGATCCATGACTCTGAAGTTGCCTGTGATGGATTATTGTTCAATAATCTTTTCGAAATTCCGAAAGTAGCTTTTGATGAATCAGAAACGGTAATTGTGCAGCAATTATTCTCTCAAATTAAAGAAGAGATTGAGCTGAAAGATTCTTCATCAGAAGAACTGATCCGCGTCTACTTAAAACAGGTCATTTTAAAGGCAACAAGAGAATGGAAAAAACAAAATCTGGAAAATCACCAAATTATGCTTCAGACCTCAGAGCACGATTTTTTCAGAAACTTCAGCCGCCTGGTCGAAATTCATTTTCGCGAAAAACATGCTGTTGCCGATTATGCTGACCTAATGAACCTGGCTCCTAAAACTTTATCCCATAAATTTAAAAAACTGAATCTGGAGAATCCAAACGAAATAATTAAAAACAGGATTATACTTGAAACCAAACGGCTTCTATATTATACAGATTTAAGCATTAAGGAAATCGCTTATCAGCTTGGATATGAAGATCCGGGTTATTTCAACAGAATGTTCGCGCAAAAGCTTGGAAATACACCAGCCAATTTCAGAAAAGAATTCAAAAAACAATAAAATACACCTTTAAAGGAAAAAAGTACAATTTTAATCCACTTTTTAATCTATACAGAGCTATTGTTGCGACATACCTTTGTCTCATCAAAAAATAGCAATTTAAATATAGATTATGAAAAATTCATTCTTTAAAGGCATAGCCTTATCAGCACTAGCATTGATGCTTAACACGGCAGCAGCACAGCAAAAAACACCGGCAGCACAAGACCCCAACATATCAAAAGATATTCGTGCGTTTTTAAAAGTTTTAAACAGTGGTAATGGAAAACCGTTAGAACAAATGACTCCAGAAGAAGCAAGACTCGTTTTGGTAGGGGCTCAAAATTCTGTAACTTACGATTACTCCGATATCGAAGAAACTGAAAAAACAATTACACAGGACGGTTTAACAGTGAAACTGCATATTGTAAAACCTAAAGGCGCTAAAGACGGATTACCTGTTTTTATGTTTTTCCACGGAGGCGGATGGGTTTTGGGAGATTATCCAACCCACAGAAGATTGGTTAGAGATTTGGTTGTACACAGCGGTGCTGTGGCAGTTTTCCCTGATTACACCCCTGCTCCAGACGCCCGTTTTCCTATAGCTGTTAATCAAGCTTATGCCGCTACAAAATGGACTGCTGCACATGGAAAAGAAATTGGTGTAGACGGCACTAGATTAGCGGTTGCTGGTAACAGCGTCGGCGGTAATATGGCTGCTGTGGTGGCTCTAATGGCAAAAGATAAAAAAGGTCCTAAATTACTACAGCAGGTGCTACTATGGCCGGTAACTGATGCAGATTTCAGCCGTCCGTCATATACTAAATTTGCTCAGGAAAGATTTCTTACGACTCCTTTGATGAAATGGATGTGGGATAACTATCTGCCTAAAAAAGAAGACCGTAAAAATAAATACGCTTCTCCTTTACAAGCTTCACTTGAAGAGCTGCAAGGTCTTCCGCCAGCATTGGTACAAGTAGCAGAAAATGATATTTTATATGATGAGGGTTTAGCATATGCACGAAAATTAGATCAGGCAGGTGTTCCAACTACCATTACCGAATACAAAGGTTTTATCCACGATTACGGCTTATTGAATCCAATTGCTCACATTCCGGCAGTACAAGTTTCAATACAGCAGGCGGCAGTAGTTTTAAATAGTGCTTTGTTTGAAAACTAAGGCAAAACTAAACTTAAACTAAATCCCTTTAATTGCGAAATCTTTTAAAGGGATTTTTTTTGCAAAAAATCTATTAACAAGATCTCACAATATTTGTTAAGCCGAAATGTACAAAAAGCTGACTTCAATTCTTACGGATCCCGCCGCGGTCATGATGAAATTATGGTTAGAGTAACTTTTGCCAACGTCCGTATTAAAAATGCTTTAGCAGATAAAGAAGGGGGCTATACCAAATATCTTCCAACAGGCGAAGAAATGAGTATTTACGATGCTTCAAGAAAATACAAAACAGCTAACACTCCTTTAATTATCCTTGCGGGAAAAGAATACGGGAGCTGATCATCCAGAGACTGGGCGGCAAAAGACACATTTCTTTTGGGAGTAAAGCTGTGCTTGCTGAAAGTGGAGTTGATACCTTTTTTGTAAGTAAAAACTAAGGCGGTTTTTACATTCAAGTTTTTTTAACCGAATCTTTTCCTATTTTAAAAATTTTGGTGTAAATTTACACCAAAATAATTTTTATTATTATGACACGACAAAGTATATCATTAACTGCTCCTAATGAAGAATGGTTAAAAAAACAGGTAAATGCAGAAGAGTTTAGCAGTAAAAGTGAAGCCATTAACTATTTAATAAAAAAAGCACGTTCACAAGAAGAGTTCTATGACTTTGTAAGAGCTAAATTAGATAAGGGAGAAAAAAGTGGCTTTGTAAAAAAACAAACTAAAGAACAAATGTTAGCGGAGTTTAAAAAGGATTTAGGGGATGTATAGCTATTATTTAAGTAGCGAAGCCAAAGAAGATTTAAAAAGAATTTATTACTATGGTGTCGGTAAGTTCGGAATGGATCAGGCCGATCACTATTTCAATATGTTTTACGATTGTTTTGACAAAATAGAACAAAATCCATTATTATTTCCATCTGCCGACCACATCAAAAAAGGATATCGTTATTGTGTTTGCGGTGTCGATACTATTTACTACCGAATAAATGGAGATGAGCGAATAGAGATTATTACCATTATTGGGAGGCAAGACTTTTAGATCTGGTGTTGTTACCTTTTTACAACAAAAAGTTAAGGAATTTTTCAAAAGAGTTTCCATCTGAGAAGCATCTAAATTTAAATTTATCAATAATAAAAAATATTGATATCTTTACAATCAAATTACACAGAATAATATCACTGAATATCAATTAGTTAAATATTAAAAAAGCGACTATTATAGTTCGGGTGAAGAATCGGTGCACTTAGGTTTAAGACATCATAAAAACGTAGCGTAGATGCGGGTTTGAGCGATATAGTTCGAATCCTGCTCTCCCCACAAAAAAAGTCCTAATGAAAATTAGGACTTTTTTTATACACCAATTTTATTGCCTGCAAGAAATTATTTTTTGATTACCCTTTTTAAAAACTTATTAAACCTAGTTATTTGAAAATCCTACGAGTCGCAGGTTCTATCTTTTACATTGCTTTTAATTTTTTTAAGCCGCTCGAAATTTATATGGCAGAATAGTGGCAGTTTCAGATTGAAGATACTTTTTTTACCTCAAAAAGATTAGACTATTTTAAATACGTTTCACCAGTCTAAGTTTTGTCATTGAATCATAACACACTCAAATATTTGAAAAAGAATACACTAAGTACAAAATACTTTTTTATAATGGATTCACCGCTTTATTTTTGTGAAGTTCCGAAACTAATTTTCGATTACTTTTATTAATCAAACTGCGCAATGTCTTTTTTTTCACTTCATATTCCTGAATACATTTTCCAAGCTCACTGCATAATGATTGAAATCTGAAATACAGCGCATCAAGTTCCTCCATATTTTTTTTTGTGTTAGAATAGTCGGATTCTTCCAATTTACTTGTGGCATTATTCGAAACGCTTTCAAGTTTATCAAAAGCAGCAGCTAAAATTCGATATTCTCTGGAATCAATTCCTTGCATAATTTATTTTCTATTAAATAAAATTAAATCACCATTTCATTAGATTTAATTTGAAACTTGTTACGTTTTTTTTTATAACTTTTTCAATACCTTTTCAGGATAATCTGTTATAATTCCGTCCACTTTCAGCTGTAACATTCGATCAATATCCATTTCATTATTAACGGTCCAGGGTATGATTTTCATTTTCAGCATTCGAATAGAATCAACTGTTTCTTTATTGACTAATTTAAAATTAGGACTATAAGTTTCAGGATAAAAATCAAGCTTCGAAAGGTTCTTTCTTAAACTGCCTTCCCCAACCAAAAAAGCAGTTTTTGTTTTAGAAAACATCTTATGCATCACCTTTAAAACTTCTGGGTCAAAAGACTGAATACTTATTTTATCTTCCATTCTTTTCTCTTTGATAATCTTCATTACTAACTGACAGAACTGTTCAGGTTCCGGCTGACTTATACCGTATTCCGCTTTTTCAGATTTAATTTCGATATTATATCTTACAGATTTCAGATTGTTTCTTGAAATATACTGCTCGACACTATCAATCACCTCCGATAATAACGGTTTGTAAGTTTTTTGTTTTTGCTGCTGCGGAAAAGCTTCATTTCCTCTAGAACCACTGTCAAATTTTCTAATACTGTCATAAGTCATTTCATAAAGATTGTAACTCTTCTGTTTTTCCTTCGTAACAAGCTTTCCTTCAACGTCCAGCATATATTTCGAAGACATGAAAGGTTCATGAGAAACGACTACTTTTTGATCTTTAGAAATCACAACATCTAGTTCTACAACATCAACTCCTTTTTTTACAGCGCTGATAAAAGCAGGAATTGAATTCTCTGGAAAGTTACCGCGATCACCGCGGTGTCCCTGAACTTCTATTCTGTTTTTTGAAGTAATGTTTTTTTGACTATCACAGGAATATATTGCCAGAACGATTAGTGCAACACAACTTATCTTTTTGATTTTTAACATCTTTCCAAATCAATTATTTTGCTTTATCAATTCTGTAACTTGTGTTAGCGGTGTGGGTTTTACCAAACATATCCGTAGCTTTTATTTCGATTGTATGTTCGCCCATGGCAAGATCAGACGGAATATTTCCTCTCCAAACGTGTGTGCTTTTTTCAGGATCTGATGAACGTTTTCCAGGCATCAATACTTCTGACAATTCCCATTCGTAAACTAATTCTACATACGACGGATCCTGTACTTCTACATAATCCATTCCTTTCCATTCGCCTTGATCAACGCGGTAAACAACTTTATCTTTTTTACTTCCCATAAAGAAATTAGCAAATACACCAGATTTGGTACGCTTTCCTTTTGCCACTACTTTTGGAGCAAAAACTTTCATTTGGTAATTGTCTGGTTTTCCTGCGACTTTATAATCTACTGTATATTTATTTCCATTAAAATGAATAAAAGCATATCCTTTTGGTGTTCCGTCCCTCATAACAGAAATTGGAATTCCTTTTTCATCCAGTTTGCCTGAATACCAGTCACCAGAAGTTGTTCCTATATTATAATGATGATGAGGGGTTTCTTGCAGCCAGCCGTCTTTTTTATCGAAAAAATCTTGTCTCTGTAAGTGGGTATGAGCAGAAAGTGAAAGTGTATTTGGAAAATCTTTCAGCAGTTCGAATAATTTTTGGCGGTCATTGTCCCTGAAGGAATCATCTTTAGGATCTGGCTCGCTGATTGGAATATGAAAAGCCATAACAATTAAATTCTCTTTTGGTACAGTTTTAAGATCATTTTCTATAAACTGCATTTGTTCTTCCGTAAAACCTCCCCAGTAACCTTCATTATCTCTTGGGTCTGGATACAAAACATCATCAAGTATGATAAAATGCACTTTGCCGTAATTGAAAGCATAATTGGCAGGACCAAAATGCGCTTCGTAAGTTTCATCGGCTAAATTATCTGCTTTGGCATCAAAATTTAAATCGTGGTTTCCTAATAGATTGTACCATGGAATTCCGATTTTTTTTACGGCCTGAATGTAGGGATTGAATAAACTAAGATCATTTGCAACCAAATCTCCCATACTTAATCCAAACGGAATATTTTTAATTCCTTCCACTTCAGAAACAATTCCTCTTGTAAAAAAATCAACTTCTTCCAGCGTATACGGCTGTGGATCTCCAAAAACAAGAGCTGTAAAATCGGCAGTTTCTTTTTGCGGAATCAATCCAAAATCTACAGACTCTGGAAGTTTTCCTGTTGGAGCAACACCCTCAAACTTTCCTTTAGGAGAACCAGCAGGTTTGTGATTGTAGAAAAATTGAGGCAGATTGTCTTTATTAACCTGAATTTTATACCCAGAAGGTTTAATAACTGCAATAATTGCATCATTTTGAAGCGGCAGTTCGTAGTTTCCCTTTTTATCAGTTAAAACGACTTCGCGTCCGTTTGTTATGGCAACATTGGCAATTCCATTTTCCTTTTTTTCTTTTTTACCGTTTTGATTTAAATCTTCAAATACGATTCCTTTTACGGTTGTTTGTGCTGTTATAACACTACAAAACATTGCCGCGCTAAATATAAATGTGTTTTTCATTTTTAAAATTTATTTGTCCCACCAAACTTTAGTATTGATATTGTCACCTCCAACCATCTCAACGGCTTCTAGATAGTTTGCATTGTTTTTAATCTGCTGATTATCTGGATACGTAAATCTTGACGGCATAATTCCGTCATTCAGCATCGCAGTGGTTTTTGGCAGTACTGGAAATCCTGTTCGGCGGTATTCAAACCACTGTTGATAATCTGTAAAATATAAAGCGTAATATTTCTGAAGCATGATTCTTTCTAAAGTTCCGTCGTATTGTGCTTCTGGTTTATTAAAATAAGCTGCTGGTGTTACTGCTTTAACTTGTTCTATTGCTGCCCTCACGCCTTTTTCGAAGTGCCCTGCCGCATCTGTAATAAGACCTCTCTGTGCTAATTCTGCCTTTATAAATTCAACCTCAGCATAAGTCAAAAGAAAGATCTGCATTGGGTTTTGTGCCTGCACATTCAAAAGGGTTGATGCATTGTACTTAAACTGAGAATCTGAACCTTCATAAGCACTAGTAATTCCTTTAAATCCAATTGGCGCATTGGTAACCAAAGCTGTTGCGCCTGTTGCAATTATGGCTCTTCTTGGATCTTCAAGTGTATTTAAATTATCTATAAAAAAAGAAGCCATTTTTATATTCAGGTTAAAATCTTGAGGTCTTCCCCACGGAGAAACATTTGGCGCAACTCCTGTCACTTTTAAAATAGCACTTTCGGCAGTATTGGTAAAAACAGGATAAACTTCTGGATGGTCTGCCATGTAAGCCAGTTTTGCAAAGGCCCCAGTTTCTGTTCTGTTTGAAACTCTCAAAAGCAATCTCATTTTCAAAGAATTGGTAAACTTCTTCCATTTCAAAACATTATTCTGAAACAAAATATCCTCTGTATAAATCATTGCTCTACTCGCATCATAAAGCGTGTTGGCTCTTTCTAAATCGGCTAAAAGTGTTTCGTAAATAAACTCTTGTTTGTCGTATTTTGGATATAAAATACCATCTTCTCCGCGAGCGGCTTCAGTCATTGGTACAGGGCCAAAAAGATCTGTAAGGTTGGCGTAAACTAATGCGTTAAGAGTCAGTGCTATTGCTTCATAATTTCCGTCACCTGCTTTTGCCGAAGCCATTCGCATTTCTCTGATATTATTGAGCCATTTGTAATAATTATTCCATGCCGAATTACCAATGTTATTGCTCACGTCATAGCGGTGCAGACCGCCGGTGATACTTGGAAAAGGAAGTGAAACCTGCATTAAATTAAAAGTAACATCTACACTCTGCGATGCATTTTGCGACGCAATTCCGTAAATGATTGGATTTAATAAAGTTCCCGGACTTATCTCTGTAATAAGATTAGGGTTCTCGTTAAGCTCTTCATAACTTCCTGTGCAGGAAATAGAAATTGCTGTTAGTAATAGGATTACTGCTGTAATTTTTATCTTTTTCATTGTCTTATTATAAAGTCAAACTTAAATTAAAACCATAAGTAGCTGGAGAAGGCATCTGGCCCATTTCTATACCTGGCAGAATGGTATCTCCGTTTAGTGCCGCTGTTTCGGGATCGTAGATTGGGAAATCTGAAATAGTCGCTAAATCTCTTCCGAAAATTGAAAACTGCAGCGACTGAAGTCCAGTATTTTTCAGCCATCTTTTTGGCAGATTATATTGAAGACTGACTTCACGAAGTTTTGCAAACGAAGCATCAAAAGAATTGGATTCAATATTGGCTCTTCGGTAATAACGAACGTACCAGTCTGCAGTGGCTACTTGTTTAGTATTTGGAGAATAAGATCCGTCGGCATTTTGAACTACACCATCTCCGATGATGAAACCATCTGCCCTGCCCATTTCATTAGAATTTAATTTTCCCTGCTCAGAAAGTTTGTGGTGTGTCTGCGAATAAATAATACCGCCGTACTGACCGTCAACAGTTACATTCATTGTGAAATTTCCAATTGAAAAACTATTGGTTAAACCTGCTTTCCACTTTGGACTAGCATCGCCAATATATTGTATTTCTTCAGGATAAGCTGGCAGACCTGCATTATCATACACAATTTTGCCTTCTGGAGATCTCACAAAGCCAAAACCATAAATAGCACTAGTAGTACCGCCGACTTTTGCAATGATTGATGCTGTTCCTCCAGTACCAATTATCTGCTGTCCATCAATTCCTTCTGGCAATTCCATTACTTTATTCCAGTTGCGTGACCAGTTTAAGGTTGAATTCCATTTAAAATTGTTCCCATCAATAATTTTTCCGCCAAGAATAAGCTCAATACCGCGGTTTCTTACTTTTCCTCCGTTTAAGACTGCGCCACTGTAACCCGTTGAGAAATCCATTGGAATATCAATAATTTGGTTTTTTGTCACACTTTCATAGACCGTAGCATCTGCTGTTAGTCTGTTTCGAAGCATTCTAATTTCAAAACCTGTCTCAAAACTTGTGGTAATTTCTGGTTTAAAATGATCATTATACAAAACCGTTAATGTCTGGGCAGAACTTGGAAAAGCACTCTGTCCGTAATATTTCTGCGTTTTATAGGGTTCTGTATCATTTCCGACCTGAGCAAAAGAAAGTCTATACTTTAAAAAATCAATTGATTTTGGAAGTGCAACCATTTCAGAAATAACGGCACTTGTATTTATTGAAGGGTAAAAGAATGAATTGTTTTCTACAGGAAGCGTACTTGTCCAGTCGTTTCTTCCTGTAATGTCAACAAAAAGCATTTCTCCATATGACATAGAAACTAAACCATATAAACTGCTCATTTTTTTATAAGCATCGCCCAAAGTCAGAATTGGTGCGCTTGAACCATTCGAAAGTTTATAAACTCCCGGTACAACCAAACCCGTTACCTCAGCTTCTGTTCGCCTATATTTATAACTCATGGCATTTCCTCCTGCTGAAGCCGCAAGGGAGAATTTATTTCCAAAGTCTTTTTTATAAGAAAGCAGAAAGTCTGAATTGATTTCCTGTTTGAAAACGTCCTGTCTTTCATAAAATCCTTTCGCATATCTATTAATACTGTACGGTCTTTTTTGTTCTCTTGTCTGATTATAAGTATTCATTGAAGAACGCAGCATCAAATCTAAATTGGAAGACAAAGTAATATTGGCAAAAATATTCCCCACAATCTGATCGCTGTCTAATGTATTTGTTGCCTCGTAAGCAATTAGATACGGATTATCGATAAACGAACTAAAAGGATGTAACTGCTGAATCTGTTCTTTTCCTTTCTCCCAAATTGGACGGTACCAGTCCAAATCGATATTAGGCTGCTGAAAAATCATAAAATAGGCAATAGAACCGTTATTATATCCTGTAGAAGGCAGGTTATCACTATTTCTGGTATTGTAGTTTATTGCAGTTCCAAGTTTGATTCTGTCAGATACTTGATAATTGGCATTTACAGCAGCAGTAACTCTGTCAAAACCAGTATTAGGCATAATCCATTCGTTCTTTTGATTTCCAACAGAAAGACGCATTGATCCTTTGCTGTCGCCTCCCTGAATCGATATGTTATTGTTTAATGTGACACCTGTTCTCCAAAAATCTTTACGATTATCTCTGTAAGACTGCCATGGAAGTCTTTCTGCCGATTGTCCTTCTAATACAGGATCGTATTGATAGAAATTCTGACCCGTAAAAGCAGGTCCCCAAGCACTGCTGGTACCGCTGGTTGAAGTTCCATCAGCAGAATTTCCATAAGAATAATATTGGTTACCCGATGCATCTGCCGAATTTCCTGTTCCTTGTCCATATTTGTATTGATAATCCGGCCACCTTTGGATTACATCGAAAGTTGCTCCCGTATTGAAAGAAATTCCTAAACCTTTATTTTTCTTTCCAGATTTTGTTGTAATAATCAATGCTCCGTTAGCCGCACGGCTTCCGTAAAGCGCAGTTGCACCTGCACCTTTAAGGACTGTTACCGCATCTATATCATCCAAATTTAGATCTGAAATTCCGTTTCCATAATCGATTGGAGAATCTTCTCCCATGTATGCACTTGTAGAACCCGATGTCGTCATCTCAGCATTTACTGGAACTCCATCTACTACAATAAGTGCATAATTTCCTTTAGGACTTAATGATCTGTTTCCTCTCAGTGTAATCTGCTGTGAATTTAAAGGTCCAGAACCTGTAGAGGTTATACTTAAGCCTGCCACTTTACCTTTCAGTCCAGATGACCAGTTGTTTGGCCTTCCTTGGGATAAGTTTTCAGATTTGATAGTTTGCTGTGAGAAACCCAATCGTTTTTCTTCTCTTTTAATTCCTAAGGCCGTTACTACAACTTCGTTTAATTCACTTGTACCCAACTTCATAGTTACTGTGATTAAACCAGTGCTTGCCGTAACTTCCTGAGAAATATATCCAATGTAAGAAACCACAAGAACAGCCGAAGCATTAACTGCAAAACTGAAGTTCCCTTCCATATCGGTCATTGTGCTGGTTCTGGTTCCCTTTTCCAGAATGGTCACTCCAGGCATAGGCATACCGCTCTCGTCTAAAACTTTTCCTCGAACATTCATCTGCGCTCGAAGATTATGAGTAACAGTTATAGTATTATTTAGTTTTCTAAAAGAAAGTCCCGTTTTGGCTGCGATTTTGGTCAGTACCCCGTCAAGGCTCTCCTTTTCTGCAAAGATTGAAATGCGCTGTGATGTTCCAGATATTTTTTCATCAAAAACAAAAGTAAATGTAGTTTTCTGCTCTACTGCTTTAAAAAACTCCGTAATCGTGGCATCTTTTAGGTTAAGGCTAATTTGTACATCTTTTGCAGATTGACCTAAGGCGAATCCGTTAAAAGAAAAAATTAATAAAATCATTAAGTAAAGATTTTTCATCTTTATATACTTATTGAAAAAAAATTGTAGTTTCGTGTTCATTACTATTAGGCTATAAATTTTATTTTTAGTCTGTTTTAAATCGCCCGTTTCCGTTGCACCGGAAGCGGGTTTTTGTTTTTTTTAGTTTTTATAGTGTCTTTTTTCTTATAATGATTTGGTTTTTAGTTGTGTAATTTATTTTTAGCTGTTTCAAATAGGCAATACTTTCTAATACGTTTTCCAGTTTTTCATCTTTGAATTTTCCTGAAATCGTAAGATCATTCAGTTCTTGATCTTGAATTGTGATATTTACATTGTACCAGTTTTCTATAATTTTAACCGTTTCAGAAAGTTTGGTGTTTTTTAAAATAATAGTATTACTAATCCAGGCGATTTTATCATTGCTGTTTTCTGTCGAAATCTGTAAATCTGAATTCTTAATTAGATCGGCCTGCTGGTTTTTAGTGATTTGTACTTTTTGCCCGGTTGGCGAAGTAACTTCCACTTTTCCGGTAATGACACTTACTTTTGTATCATGATGATTATAAGAATTGATGTCGAATGAAGTTCCTAAAACCCTCACTTTTACGTCGTGGGTTTGTACAATAAAAGGTCGTTTTACATCTCTGAATACTTTAAAGTAAGCCTGCCCCACAAGCTCTATATTTCTTGTGGTTTCAAATTCTTCTGGATACGTAATACTGCTGTTGGAGTTTAAAACAATGACACTGCCGTCTTCAAGGAAAATCTCTTTCTTTTCGCCTTTCGCGGTAATCTGAGTAATTGCCACAGGTTTGAAAGTAAACTTCGCTGCGGTAAAAGCAATAGTAAGTCCGGTAACTAAAACCGCGGCAACTTTTAATGCTTTTTTAAATGTATATTTCTTTGGTTTAACCTGTAATTCTAAAAGTATTTTGTTTAGAATTTCATTACCTTTTTCATCAGAGATTTTATTTTCTATATCTGATGCTTCTTCCTGCATCTTATCAAAAAATGTTTCAACTACCATTTTTTCTTCGGGTGTACAGGTACCTTCTTCGTATTTTTTTGCCAGAAGCAAAAAGTTTTCTTTTTTCAAAATATGTGCTTTTATAAACAAGTCACATTTTTTGAATCGAACAAGTAGTCAAAAAAGCGGGCTTAACGTTTTCTTAAAATCAGTATTTTTTAGTTAACATAAAAGAACGCCGCCCAGTAAAAAAGAAGATAATTATAGGATGTAGAATTTAAGCGAAGCTGCTTAAGTGCATTGCTGATATGTTTCTCCACAGTATGAATTGACAGGTTAAGTTTTGCTGCAATTTCAGCATTTGTAAAATGATCTATTCTGCTTAGTAAAAAGACCTCTCGGCATTTGGGAGTTAATTTATCGATTTGAGCATTGATATTTTTTTCAAAATCAATGTATTCCAAGTCGTTTACAGATAAACTTGGATCTGGAATTGTTTCTAATACGTCAATATGGTGCTGATCAAATTTCAAGTTTCTAATTTGATTGGCAATTTTATATTTAACCGCTCTAAAAAGGTAAGCTTCAAGATTTAATATGACGGTATTGGATGCATTTTTCCAGAGACTAATAAAGATTTCCTGAACAATATCTTCACAGACTGCTTCGTCTTTATAGATCTTAAAAGCATAGGAATAAAGCTTTTTCCAATAACGGTTAAAAATTATTGAAAACGCAGCATCGTTTCCCTCAAAAATTAATTTCTGAAGTTCATCGTCTGTCATTTTCAAAAGATCCTTTTTCATAATTGATAAAAAAGCAAATGAAAAACAACGAGAAAAGAATACCTAAGAAGTTGATTTAACTTTGTGTTAAATTAACCACATTTAAAAAATTACTTTTTCTATGCGAGTTAAATTCAAATAGATTTAGAGATTTCATGTATTAATACTAACATTAATCTTTAGCAAAACGAATAATTAAATGAGTAACCTCAAGAGCAGAACGCGCCGGTTTATTCTCGTCTGGAACAACCAAACGAAATGGTCCTACTCCGTCAGCCAAAGGTTTTCCATCTTTAGAATCTGCTAAAATAATAACCCTGTTTGTAAAACTTGGATCCAGTTCTGCTAATGAAAATACAAGCTCATAACCGTCACTGCTTCTCACAAGCATATATTTGGTAAGATTCTCTCCTTTCAATTCTTTCCCAACAGTAACTCCTGCCTGCTGCAAAAGATCAAAAATAGGAACTCCAGAATATTTTTGCATCACCCCTTCACGGTTCTTCATAGAAGCATCAACATGTTTCATTTTCGCAAAATCCGAAATACCGATTGTCAAAGGTCTTAGAACCTCTCCTTCAATTTTTACCACCGCTTCTTTAGCTGTAGTTTGCGCTGTTATTTTTTGAGAGAAGAATGTCAAGAATAATATGAAAGCGATAAGCGATAAATAGTATTTTTTCATGTCATATAATTTAATTAATTAAAGTGTAATACATAATCAAGCCTTTAATTCTGGCTTAAATGCGGATCAGAGAATCGTGGGTCAGTAATAAAATCAGTGTCAGTCAACATCTTCAAAAAGCTGATAATATCGGATTTCTCATTTGCTGTTAATCCGAGGCTTGTTCCTCCTATATCATTTGGGCGATTCTGCAGCGATAAACTCAATGTCCTGCTAGGCTCTATGTGTTCATTGTAATGATCGAGCACTTCTTCAAGGCTTTTGAATCTGCCGTCATGCATGTAAGGAGCTGTAAGTGCTATATTGCGAAGTGTCACTACACGAAACCTTCCCCTATCATTTGACATTCCTGTAATTTGTTCTCGGCCTGTATCTTTCGGGATACTGTCTAGACCATTATTATGAAATAATTCCATATAGATTTTGGGCGTACCATGACACTGGGCACAGCTTGCTCCTCTTATGTTTTTACTTGCCACCGCAGAATTCATAAACATTTCCATGCCGCTCAACTCCTCCTTGGTTGGCTTGTACTCCCCCCGCAAATACTTATCATAAGGAGAATTGGAAGATATGAGTGTACGCTCAAACTGGGCAATAGCCATTGCAATTCGATCCGCTGTTATTTCTGCCGTACCAAATGCCTCTTTAAAAAGAAAAGGATACAGACTCGTTTTTTGAAGTTCTATAACTGCTTTATCTAAATAGGCTCCCATTTCGTGCGGCTCACTTAGCGGAATCTTAGCCTGTGCTTCTAATCCTTTGGCTCTCCCGTCCCAGAAAAAATTCCTTACCCACAGCAGGTTTGCCAGCGACATTGAATTACGTTTTGTAAGTATCTTATTTACGCCAGAACTAAAGGTCTTTCCATCAGTAAAAGCCAGTTTCTGCTGGTGGCAGCTTCCACAGGAAATGGTTTTATCTGAAGATAATCTTTTTTCATAAAACAACATTTTCCCCAAATATACTCCTTGTTTGCTCATTGGATTATTCTCAGGAATACTAATTCTATTCCCAAAATAATCTGGGTACTCCAATTTATACGGATCTGTATATACTGGATTGCTATCAGTGGCAGCTATTAACACAAGAGCAACCAAGGACATGAATAAAAGTACGAGTTTTTTATAATGAGATTTTATTTGCATTCTTGAATTTTCTCAAATTTGAAAGATCTTCCAAATAGCTGTCCTTAGTTTTAATCTTCATGGAAAAGCATAATGTTAGAAATTATGGTTCATAAATTTACGATACTTTCAGTATGTCTCAAAATGAATACTGATAAATGCAAAAGTTTTACTTTATGTTAGATTATTTCTGATGTAACTTTTTAGAACTTTAAATTCTGAGTTTCTTTTAGGGCAAAATCTTTAATCTTTTTTTCAACTTCGTAAAAAACCTCAACAGCTCTTTCTCCCGCTGGTGTCAATTTTGCTCCACCACCGCCTTTCCCGCCTAAAAGCTTTTCTACTAATGGGCTCTCGGCACGCTGATTCATTTCTTCTACCAGCTGCCATGCCTGGCGGTACGCCATTTTCATTTCCTTTGCTGCGTTCGTAATAGAACCTGTTCTTTTAATATTTTCAAGAAGCCATATTTTTCCAATCCCTAAAAAAGGACCTTCAGATTCCTGAATCCAAAGTCTTACTTCTACAGTATATTTTTTATCTCTTGGCATTAAAAAGTTTTATACATTATTAGTAAGCAACACAAAATACTTAGATTAGTTATTCAAAAATAAGTATAAATACTTAATAAATGAAAATATTTATATTGAGTTCTATTTTTTAGGATAGAATCTGAATTATAGGATTAAACGCTTTTGAAGCAACAAGTACTTTTTGTCCTACTGCGTAATCTTGTGCTTCATCTGCTGATGCTGTTACTTTTACGATATTATTGCCAGAAGAAACTTGTATTACATATAGTATATCGCTTTTTGTAATACTGACTATTTCGCCCGTTATCTGAAATTTACTACTGATTTTCTGGTCAGCAAATACTGTATTTGGAATTCCTTCTTTCGTAATTTTTCCTTTTTCAAGAAAAATAACTTTATCAGAAAGTTTAAAAATCTCGGCAATAGAATGACTGATCATTAAAGTTGTTAGCTGATATTTTTGATGAATTTTTAAAATGTAATCCTGAAGTTTAAAACGCATTTCATCATCTAAAGCTGCAAGAGGCTCGTCTAACAAAAGAATTTCAGGTTTGCGAACAATAGCTCTTGCCAATGCTACACGCTGCTTTTGCCCTCCCGATAATTGTTCCGGCTTACTATGCTGTAGAGATTGCAGTTCCATAAGTTCGATTAGCTCTGAAATAATTGCAGCTGATTCATTTTTTGATAAGGCAAACTCCAAATTTTCTTTAACTGTCAGATTAGGAAATAAGGCAAAATCCTGAAATACAAACCCTATAGAGCGTTTTTGAACTGGAAGATGATATTTTCTCTGAGAATCGTCCCAGACTTCATTTCCGACTTTTATATATACATTTTCAGCCCTAGTAAGTCCTGCCAATATTCTAAGAATAGTTGTTTTACCCGCTCCTGATTTTCCGTAAATAGAGATAAACTGTCCCTTTTCAAAAGTCAGAGAAATATCCAAAGGCAAATTACCGTCGGCGGTCTGGAGCATTTTATATGTATTAATCTGTATCATTAATAAAGTGCAGTTTTTCTAGATTTATTATTGATTAAATGAACTGCCAGCAAGACAGAAAAAGAAAATGCAAATAATATCCCAGCGTATATATTGGCACTTTGATAATTCATAGCTTCTACTTCTTCATAAATAGCAATAGAAACTACTTTGGTTTCTTCTGGAATACTGCCGCCAACCATTAATACGACACCAAACTCTCCAATAGTATGGGCAAAAGTCATAATAATGCCAGTAAGTATCGAGGTGCGTATATTAGGCAGTAAAATTTTTGTTAAGGTAATAAGTCTGGATTTTCCAAGTGTAAAAGAAGCTTCCTGCATCGCGGCGGGTAGATTTTTCAATCCTGATAAAATTGGATTTACCATAAAAGGGAGACTGTATAAAACAGAGGCTAAAATTAATCCTTCGAAAGAAAATACTAATCTCAGATCGAAATAGTCTGATAAAAATTTACCGAACGCATTTTCTGGACTAAAAGCAATCAGAAGGTAAAAACCTAAAACCGATGGAGGCAGAACCAAAGGCAGACTAATTAAAGCTTCAATAACGGCTTTGAGCTTAAAACGGCTGTAAGAAAGCCAATAGCATAAAGGTATGGCCACAACTAATAAAATAATTGTGGTAATAAGTGCCAATTTTGCCGTCAGCCATAAAGGTTCCAGATTAATCATGGGCAGATAAACTTACTTCGTTTGTTTTTATTAAAGCCAGCACAGTATCGTTTTCCTGTAATTGTAATTGTTCGCAGGCATTTCTCGTTATAATTGATTTTATTGTCTGAGTTTCATGTACTAAATTAATCTGGCTTAAAATCACTCCATTTTGAATAGAATCGATACGACAGAGCAGTTTGTTCTGAATACTGATATTTGGATTCAAATCTTTAGAAATCATAACTTCTGTTTCTTTAAAAATAACTTTGACTGAATTTCCTATTTTTAAGTAATCAGACGTTTCTGGTGTATCCAGAACTATTGAAGAAAACACAACAGCTGCAGCCTCTACTTTTATAAGCGATATGCCTTCATGCGACTCAATGCCTGATATTATTCCGTTTACTATATTCATTTAGTTTGTGTATCATATCCATAGTACTTAAAAATAGCAGCTGCCTTTTTTGAAGATATGAAATTATAGAATTTAAGAGCGCTTGGATTTCCTTTAGCATTTTTCAAAATTACACATCCCTGCTCTAAAGCACTGTGGCTGTTCGTCGGAATAATATAATACTTTCCTCCTTCTTTTTTCATGTTTGGTGTAAGGACAAGCGATAAGGCGGTAATTCCGATATCGGCGTTGCCTGTCGTTATGAATTGGGTTGCCTGCGTGATATTTTCACCAAAAACCAGCTTGCTTTTTAACTTATCGTATATCTTATAAAATTTTAAACTCTCAACAGCTTTCTCCCCATAAGGAGCCGTTACGGGATTTCCAATGGCTATTTTTCGAATATCCGAATTTAAAAGACTGTTCATCCTGCTTTTGTTTGGATCTGTTTTTTTACTCCAGATTACTAATTTTCCTGTCGCATACATTTTAATTTTTGAAGCCGTCAATTTTTTCTCTTCTAGTTTTTTTGGATAATCCATATCTGCGGAAAAGAATAAATCGAAAGGAGCGCTATTAGAAATCTGCTCAAAAAACTTTCCCGAAGCACCATAAGTTACCTGCGAATTTATCGTAGGATTTTGAATTTTAAAGACGGTGTTTATCGAATCTAAAGCAATTTTAAGGTTGGCAGCCGCTGCAATTGTAATTTTCTGCTGCGCATGCATAGTTCCAAAAATCAGTAGAAAAAGAACTGTCCAAGTAGAGAAAAATGTTTTTTTAATCTTCATTGTAATTTTTTATTGCCATACTTCAAAAAAGTCTGCGATCTTGATACTTGTAAAAGTACATATTCTATGGCAGAGTATAAAAGTCTTATTCGTTTTTTAAAAGCGTTATTATCTATTCAGATAAAAAAAGGGAGTTGCTGCATTAGCTTTTATGGTATTGTTTGATAATCAATTCTCTCTAATTGTCTTATCAGGGGGACAGCCGCAATCTATTAGAATTTTATTTTCATAATCTTTAAATTCACTTAAATTATTGCTTTTTAAAACACCTAACCTTTCTAAAATGTCTTTAGAATAACCGTAACGGTATTTATTATTGTAATATCTATTATATGTCTCAACAATAGGATGAAAGACATCATAATAATTTTTATAATCTATAAATTGTTCATTTGTCAGAATTTCCAATAATTCATTTGTAAAGTTGACATTGTAAATAGAATACTCGTACAATCCCTCTACTTTTGATTGTGGTTTAGTACTAATTTTGTTTTCATTCTTGGCTTCCGAAACTATCCTAAGAATAATGCTGTCACTAATTTTCGCAGCAGTTAAGGTTTCTTTTAATTGATTAATTTCTAATTCAAAAGGGTTAATTTTTCCCTTAATCCTCCTAAAAAGTTCAGCCTCTTGATTTTTAGTAAAGTTTTTAGTTGAAAGCCTTATTTGATTCATCAATGTTTTTAAAACTAGTGAGGTATCTTTAGGACAATTGTATTCAAAGGACTCATAATTATTTTTGAAATAGTCATGAATTTTTTCAAGGTTAAGATTTTCTCGTATTGAATCTAAACGGTATCTTTCCTTATATTTATTAAATGATCCGTATTTCAAATCAAGATATTCGAAAGTTTGAGATTTATAGCCCTTATCGATTATAAAACTAACATTCTTATCTGACAGTAAGGGATTAAAATATTTACCATCGGTAGAAAAACTATCGGAGAAGTAAACAACGAAGAACTCTTTTTTCTCTTCATTAAATTTTAAGATATCCTGAATAACTGGGGTATTTTCGAAAAACCTAGAATCTTTATTATTTATAAAAGCATACAAACGCCCTAGATAAAATATTAAAAAGTACTCTTTATTCTGGATTAATTTAACTTTATAATTTCTATCAAATTCTACTTTAAAAATTGGAAGAACCTGAGCTTTATTAAATAATTCTTCTTTATTAGCAATAGGGGCTATTTTAGGTAATATTCCAGAACCTCGAGAATCCCTGTTTATTCTTTCAAACATCATTTGCTTCTGTATTTCTGTTTGTGCAGAAGTACAATAACTTATCTGAAAGCAGACAAGCAGCATAATTATTCTTTTAATCATTTAACGCGTTAATTAATTTGGGTTGCTGGTAACCATAAATTGTTTTGAAAATATTTTTTAATTAAAGCGATTTACTTTTAAAAACGATTAATTTTTCTCTGGTCATTTCGTTGATAGTATATGAAATTCCACCCATACCTAAACCAGAAGAATCTCTTCCGCCAAATGGCATCCAGTCTACCCTAAAAGCTGTATTATCATTTATCATGACAGCAGTAGCGTTTAATTTCTTTGAAGTTTCTAATGCTGCATCTATATTTTTTGTGAAAACGGCCGCTTGAAAATGCACTTCTAAGGCATTGGCTTTTTTTATAGCTTCATCTCTATTTGTAAAAGGATAGATACAGACAATTGGACCAAAAATCTCATTGGTAGATACTTTCGATTTTTCTGAAGGATTAAACAAGATTGTAGGTTCAAAACAAGTATCAGAAATACGTTTTCCTCCTGTAATTAGTTTTGCACCTTCTTCAACAGCTTCGTTAACCCACTCTTCCACCCTATTTACTTCTTTTGGTGTAATAAGCGGTCCTACATCTGTTGTTTCTTCAAACGGATTCCCAACAATTAATTTATTGGTTTGCTCTGAAAACTGCTGAATAAAACGGTCACAAATTTCCTCATTTACATAAACCTTTTGAACCGAAACGCAAACCTGCCCCGCGTGGTAAAAACCGCCTTTTACCAAATCTGGAATCATTTCGCTAAAATCGGCATCACTTTCTACAATTACCGGCGCTGCTCCTCCGTGTTCCAATGCGCATCTCGTACCAGGAGGTAATTTGCTTTTTAGGTGCCACCCCACTTTTGCCGAACCAATAAAAGTCAAAAAATGAACTCTCGAATCTGTAACCAGTTTTTCTGCCATTTCATTATCACATAATATCACTTGAAGCCAGCCTTCTGGCAAACCAGCTTCTTTTAAAATAGCAGCCAATGCAAGACCTGATAATGGTGTATTACTTGAAGGTTTAAATATTACGGGGCAACCTGCAGCGATTGCAGTAGCAATTTGATGGACTGCCAAATTTAACGGATGATTAAAAGCGCTAACAGCCGCAACTACCCCAATAGGTTCTCTTGTTGTAAAAGCAATTCTCTTTAACGAGGCTTCGGTAAGTCCCATTGGGATTTGTTCTCCTTTTAGCTGCGATATATGTTCTGTCGCCAGTTTTACGCCTTTTATTGCTCTAAGTATTTCCGCTTTTGAATCTTTATAAGGTTTAGCGCCTTCGCTAATTGCCAGATGTATTAGTTCTTCGCTCCTTTCATTCATTATAGAAGCTGCTTTTTCTAATATTTCAATTCTTTTGAAAGGAGCTATCCAATTAGATTGATCATTAAACAAGCTTTCTGCTGTGTTTAAAATAGTTTCAATAGCATTGTGATCTAGCAGCGGTAATTCTTTTACCAGACTTTGATCGTATGGGAATAGTATTTTTGTGGTGTTTTCCATAATTATTTTTTTATACATGAACATTAAATTTCATGATATGCACCTTAAATTTAATCAATTTATCAAGTATTACAATGGCTTAATCTGCAATAATTGAATTAATATTCCAAAGGCTTGGCTAAAACAATTTCTCTATTTTCTAATAAAGGGACAATTTTTCCTAAAACAACATCCTGAAAATGTGCCGAATTTCTATGTTCTGTTACAGCAGATTCATTAATATATCCTTCAAACAATATTAGGGTATTGAGATCTGAATTACTTTGATGAATTTTATAAAACAAGTTACCTTCTTCTTTAATACTTTCATCGTGAACTGTTTGAAGCAAATTTAAGACGTTTTCAATTTGACCTTCTTTTACTTTCCATGTTGCGAAAACATGAACTTGATTTTGATTTTCCATTCCTTTATATTTTTTTAAATTCCTACGAATTTTGAGTTTTATTTATATTTAAAATTATTTAGTTTTTAGGTGATTCTAAAATAGAAATCATTTTTTCTGCTACACCTTTTGCAGAAGCAGGATTTTGTCCAGTAACCAAATTCCCATCAGCAATACTGTGTGCCGACCAATTTGCAGCTGCATGAAATTTTGCACCTTGTTTCGTTAAAGCCGTTTCTAACAAGAACGGAACATCATTAATAGCATATCCATTTTCTTCTTCATCTGTAAAAGAAGTGATATTCCTGCCGTTCACCAGATACGAACCGTTAGTCAGTTTAACATTTAGTAAAGATACTGGTCCGTGACAAACTGCGCCAATAACAGCATTGCGCTCATAAGTTTCTTTAATAACTTGTTTTAGGACTTCGTTTTCGTGCATATCAACCATTGGTGCTAATCCGCCAGGAATAAATAGTGCATCATATTTATTTACCTCAACATTTAATAATTTAACGGCTTTGTGCATGTCTTCCCATCCTTTACCAGTTAGAAAAGCAAGATTGTCTGGATCATTGGCTAAACTAAGAGCATCTAAATAAGGTGTTTCACCTGTTAAACTGGCAAAGTCAATTTCGTAACCCGCTTTATCAAATTCCGCATAAGGATGTGCAACTTCGGGAAGAAAAGTTCCTGTTCTTCTGTTATTTGGACCAATTGCATTGGCATTCGATACGATAATTAAAATTCTCTTTTTCATTTCTGTAATTTTTAAGTTGGTAATAAATTATTTATAAGGCAAATTTATACCAGCACGCCTCCTCAATGCGAGGAGCGAAATCACAAAAAAAGTGTGACGAAAATCACACTTTTAGAATTATAGAGATTATTATTTGTTATTAGAGTAAAGTCTGCTGAGGGTTTCACGGCTTACACCCAGATATTCTGCAATATATTTTTTGGGAATTTTTTGCATCAGATTCGGATAAAGGTCAGCAAATTCTTTATAGCGCTGCTGCGGATTATTTGAAAGTAAGGAAACTATTCTTTGCTGAAGAGCCATATAACCTTTGGTTAATTTTACTCTAAAAAAGTGTTCCATTTTATGAAGTGCAGTCGAGAGCTGTTCTCTTCCTTCGAGTGTGAGGCATAAAACTTCCCCAGGTTCCATGCAGACTACATACATGTTTGAAGGTTTTTGATTGAAATATGCAATGTAATCTGACATCCACCAATTTTCTGTAGCAAATTGTACAATGTGTTCTTTTCCGTCGTCATCCAGATAAAACACTCGAAAAATACCACTCATAATGATGTATTCATATTTTGCATCATCTCCCTGCTGAATCAAATATTGATGTTTTAAAACCTTTCGTACTGTAAAATAGGGTTTAATAGATTCAAACTCAGAATCACTGATTGATATAATTTCTTCAATATGTTTTCTAAGTTTTTCCATAGTTTTTATCTTTTCAAATATAGATGATTTATAAGGCTTATAAATAGATTACAAATTTTTCGAACAATAATCTTTTCAATTAATTAGAGTTTTTTTTGTGTTTTTAGCGGTAAAATAAATTTGAAAGTACTTCCTTTGCCAAGTTTGCTTTCGGCCCAAATCTGTCCCTGATGTTTTTTAATAAATTCACTGCAAAGTAATAACCCTAATCCGTTTCCACTTTCATTTTCAGTTCCTTTTTGGATCACTTTCTCATTAATTTTAAACAATTTTTCTTTTATACTGTCTGGAATTCCGATACCATTATCTGTAATCGAAACTTCTACTTTTTGATTAATCCGCTTCATTGTTAGTACAATTTCACCTTGCTGATCTGTAAATTTAATTGCGTTTGTAAGCAGGTTTCTTAAGACAGTATCAATCATATCTTTATCGAGCTCAGCTTTGATAATTTCTGCTGATTCAAACTTTAAATTGATATTTTTATTTAATGCGGCGTTTCTATTAATTTCGACATTTTCCTCAATTAATTGATTTAAAATTACTTCTTTCGGATTATATTCCATCATACCTGTCTGCATTTTGGACCAGTCTAAAAGATTCTCCAGCAGTTTATAAATGTTTTTATTCGATTCATGAAGCATTCCTGTAATTTCCTTGATTTCTTCGCGGCTGTATCCATCGATTTCCTCAGCCATTATTTCAGACAAGGCAAGCGATGATCCTAGCGGACCTTTTAAATCATGGGCAATTATGGAAAAGAATAAATTTTTATCCTTTAGTAATTTCTGTATTTTAACATCTTGTTTCTCTTTTACCAATAAAAGAAATCCGACTGTTCCAATAAGGGTCAGTAAGAACAAACCAATGTTATACAAACTGTCAAAATTACTTTGACGGAAAAAATATTTTTGAGGATTTATAAAACTGTAAACTGCTCGCAAGAAGATTAAAATTTCGAACGAAACATAGCAAAACAAATAAAAAATACGGAATAAATTATTTCCTTTTGCTCTAAAATAAACTATCGTTGGCGGTAAATAAATGGCAAATATGGCAAGGGACATAATAACAACCCGAGTATTAATAGTTGCTCCCATCAATGTGGCACTATTAAAAACCAGCATTCCAATAACGGTGATCAAGATTTGTAAGCGATAATACCAATTGTTCTTGGCCCTGTTCATAGATATTATCGCAATCGTTTCGTAACAACAGCCTGATAAAATAATAGTATTGGCCATATTGATAGAAAGGAAATCCGGAACTATGTTTCTTAAAAAAATGAATACCCATCCAACCGTCAGTAATATTTTTCCGTATCCAAATAGCAGTAGTTTTTTTCTATTCTCGAGCGTTGCATATGACAAAGAGTAACTAAAAATCAAAATGCAGATAAAAAGGTTTCCCCAAAAATATAGAAGAAAAACGGTTTTAGGATCTAGGGGCAGAAATTGGAACATTATAGCGTTTCGAATATTAAAAAACTGACTGCAAATATACAAATTCCCAGTGTAATCAATACTTCTCGGGTTTTTTTAGAAAAATTTGCTTCTTTTTCTACTCCAAATTATTGGTAACGATTATGGAAATTCGATTTCAAAAAGGGATTATAATTTACAAAAAAGTAGTACAAAAAAGATTTTAACCAACAATGGTCTCACTTCAAAGTCATTTGTGCAATTTTCTGATTTTTGATACATTCTTAAAATTCTATTATATTAAAAAGGTGCCTGACTATCAAGCACCTTATGTAATACGATTTATTCGCATTGCTATTTTTGAAATCAAAATTCTTATTTATCACCAGGAACTGGAGCATTTTCTGCAATAAGTTTTTCGTGTTTTAGTTCTTCCCAAAATGCTTTAGGGATTGAAGCCTTAAAAGAATCTGCATTGGCAGTTACCTGTTCTGGATTCCAAGCACCGGGAATAACAGCCGAAACAACTTTCGGCGCAGCCGAAAACTGAAGTGCCGCGGTACGAAGATCAATACCGTGCCCTTTCGATACAGTCAGTAATTTATCTCTCTTTTCGATTACACCTTCAGGAAATGTTCCTGAATAATCGTATCGCTCCACACCTGCCAAAAAACCTGCATTCAACGGAGCACCCACAACTATAGAAATGTCTCGTTTTTCACAAGCTGGAAATAATTTATTCAAAGCATCTTCATGTTTGATCAGCGAATATTGTGTTGCCGAAAGAAAGATATCCGGATCTGCTTCTTCAATTGCTTTTAATGCTGGTTCAAGAGTGTTTACACCAAAACCCCAAGCTTTTATAATTCCTTCCTCACGCATTTTGGTTAATTCTGGAATCGCCCCTTTCATTGCTTCATCAAAATATTGAAGCCAGTTGTCTTTCATATCTTGATTATCCGGCGATAAATCATGTATATAAACAATATCCAAATAAGGAACACCTAAGCGCTGTAAACTATCTTCAATACTTCTTCGAGTTCCTGCTGCCGAATAATCATAGCGGTAAGAAAAATTAAGTTTGCCTTTCCATAAGCCTTTTTCAAGTTTAAAATCTTTGTCTGGTGTAAGCAGACGTCCCACTTTTGTAGAAAGGGTATATTCTTCGCGTTTTTTGTTTCTAAGGAAATGTCCGAAACGGCGTTCACTCAATCCTAATCCGTACCATGGCGACGTATCAAAATAGCGAACACCACTGTTCCATGCTGCTTCCAATGCTGCTGTAACACTTGTATCGGGATTTTCATGAAATCCGTTTCCTGCTGCAACGCCTCCTAATCCCGAAACAGTGAGCGGGCGGTAACGTTTGTTTTTAATATCATTTTCTTTCATAACAGTTTTATTTAAAAAATTTCCGAAGGACGGTAATGACACAGAAAAAACTGCTGCCGTTACCGCCAAAGTTGACTGAGTTACAAATTTCCGTCTATCCATGGCTTTAATAGTATAAGATTACAATCCTAAAATTACATTATTAACAGCTGTTATTTAAGGATTTGAAAAATTATTGCAAGAGTAACACAGCATTTTAGTCTAAGAAATTAGTTATTAACTGTTTTAACCAAGGTAAAATTTATACCTAACGGATTTTTGTTCATTTTACAGATTAATGGAAAATCAGGATTTTTGACGATCCACATTTCCGTTTGATCTATTTGTGCTGCAACGTGAAATGCTTCAAGCTGTTTTCCGTCAATAAAAAAACTTTCTTTATCTTCTGTCTTTTGCAAAACATAAGTGGTGTTATTGTAGATGAAAGTTTGATTTTTAATTAAATCCTGATACGCTGATCTTGAAATCATAAAAAAGGTTTCTGTTGGTTTTAAGTTTAAAACCGGCGCATATTCCCCTTGATTATAACTTAACGCATTTCCGTTTTTTAATGCTTCTGGCAGTATAACAATACTGCTTTTTACGCCTCTGGTTTCTAATTTGAATGTAATCGTATCACCAGCAGTTTTAGCAGTAAGAGACAAAGCTCTGGTCTGGCCGTGAAGTTTGCATACATAATGGAGTTCTGTATTATTTTTAATCGATGGAATATAATTTTGTGAGTTCCCAATGTGCCAGATCGCACAGAAAAGAATGCATATAATTACTTTTTTCATGTTATTAGTCATTATTTAACTGGAGGTAAAACAGCAGTTCCCCACGCAGAAGGTTTCGAATCCATTTCTAGAACTAATTCCCCTCCGTTATTTATATCATCATGCAAAATCCAAGCTTTATTGTAGGGCTTTCCGTTTAGAAAGGCGGCTTTAATATATTTATTTTTATCGCTCATTTTTTTGGCTGTGATTTTAAAAGTTTTACCGTTTTCCAGCTGTATTGCTGTTTCTTTAATCAAAGGTGTATTCAATAAATAGTAAGGTTGTCCTGCATTTGGATACAGCCCCATCATATGAAAAGCAAGCCAGGAAGACATCGCTCCAGAATCGTCATTTCCAGGCAGACCCGCGCGTGATGTATTGAAATTATTTTTAATAATACTACTTATTCTGTCACTGCTTAAATAAGGTTTTCCGATCCAGTGATACAAACAAGGCGTCAAAAATGAAGGTTCGTTGGCAACATTATAAAGTTTAGAGTCGAAAAAGATATCCAGTCTCTTTTCAAAAGCAGCGGCTCCGCCAGTTTTACGAATAAGTTCTGGAACGTCATGCGGAATACTAAATGAATATTCCCATGAATTTCCTTCGTAAAAAAATACACACCAATGACATACATACCAAGGAGATTCGATAATTACAGGCGTGTATTTAAAAGTTGGTTTTTGGATTTTTGACTCTCCAAAAACAACATCATCCAGCCAGTTTCCGTCTTTGTCTTTTGGCATAATAAATCCTTTGGCTCCGTTATTTTCGTAATCAGGGCGCCATAAATTCTGCCAGCTGTCTGCCTGTTTCATATATTGATTATACAAATCTGTTTTACCTAAACCTTTGGCTACTACAGCGATATTATAATCATTATACGAATAATCAATTGTTCGGTTTCCTGCGCGGTCTATACCGTAAGGAACATATCCTAAATTGATGTAATCTATTAGTCCGCCTCTTCCTTCTTTTTCTTCGTTTCCTCCCGGTGGTACTGTTGCGTCTTTCAGCATAGCCTGAAGCGCCAATTCGTAATCGATTCCTTTTAAGTTTTTTACAAAGGCATCGGCAAGAACAACCTCAGCATTAGATCCGCCTTGAGTGCGGCCGTTGTCATTCCCGCTTCTTCCTTCCGGCAGATAACCTTCACGTTTGTAAATATTCAGCATCGCGTTGATTATTTCAACTTTTCTTTTGCTGTCTATTAATGTAATTAAAGGACTTGAAGTTCTAAACGTATCCCAAATTGTATAAAAATCATCATAATAGGGTTCGTCATTTGTCCATAACGGATTTTCTCCTGTTCTATCAACAGGCATAATCATAGTGTGATACAAACCTGTATAAAACATTTTTTTATATTCATCTGATGTATCTGAAGAAAGTTGGATACGGCTTAATAAACCTTCCCATTTATTTTCCAATGCAGCTAAAACAGCATTAAAATTCCAGTGCGGAATTTCTACTTCAATATTATTTTTTGCTTTTAATTCACTTAAAAATGAAATCCCTATTTTGACATTTAACTGTTCTTTTCCTTGATCTCCAAAAGATAGAAGTGCCGCTGTTTTCTTTCCAGAATCAAATTGTGTTTTTTGATTATTGTAAAATTTTCCGTCTTTGTAAGTGACATATTTTGCAATCGGCTGATCGAAAACTGCCCAAAAATAAACGGTATAAGCGCGGCCGTTATTCCATCCGCCTCTAATTCTGCTGTATCCTCGAACTTCTGTATCCGATACGATTTCGATTTGCGAGCCCACAAACTGCTGTGCTTCCCTTCCGTCTGGTTTTGGCTGTTCTCCTAAGAAAAAACCTGGGTCAATTTTTAAAGCTTTAGTTTTGTTTTTAGGATACGTGATGCGATAAAAAGAAACTTTTTCGGCGGTTGTTATTTCTGTTTTGATTCCGTTTTCCTTAAAAACAGTTTCATAATAACCCAGCTTTACATTTTCTTCAGATCTAAAGGAAGTCTGATCCAGTTTATCTAAAGAACCCGAAAATGGCATAATTTGTATATTTCCATATTTGGGACCTCCACCTGTACCGCTTACGTGCACCTGACTGAATCCTGTAACTTCTTTTGGTAAAGGAAGCCACCCGCTATTGGGATGCACGGTACAATCTGGACTAGGTTTGACCATTCCGTATGGACAGGAAGGCCCAATAAAAACCCTTCCTATTCCTTCAGATCCAATCATTGGATCTACGTAAGTGTGAGCATTATACTGCGCATTAACTGCAATTCTAAAAAACAACGATATGCTTAAAAAAATTATAACTTTAGTTTTTCTTTTCATCTCTTTATTTTTCTGGCATTTCTATAATTGAATTTTACTTTAATAGTGAAAGTATTTTGTTGAACACTTCATTATTTTCATACACTCCTTGGAAATCTTGTGAATGAGGTCCGTAGGAAAATATCGGCACCATCGTTGCGGTATGGTCATTCGTTATAAAATCACCTTCAATTTTGTGTTTTTTTACATTTCCCTGCGGAATAGCAAATCCAGAAGTTTCATGATCTGCTGTAACGATTACTAATGTTCCTTCATTTTTATCAGCAAAAATTAGTGCCTCGGTTATCGCAGTATCAAAATCGATTGTTTCAGCTACTATACCGGCTGCATTATTAACGTGTCCAAAACTGTCAATTTGCGCGCCTTCTACCATTAGAAAGAAAGGCTTATTTTTTTTGTTTAAAAATTCCAGACTGTACTTTGTGGCTTCTGCTAATAAATTTCCTCTGCCTTCTAAAACAGACGGCACTCTGCCTGGAGCAATAAAAACTCCGACAGTATCTTTATCTACTGTCTGCAGATCTTTTACAGCAGCTAATAATTTAAATTTAGAATCTAATGCGGTATTTTTAAATGTCGATGCGCCTCCTCCAACAAATAAATTTAATTTGCTATTGACTAAATCTTTAGAAATCCCTTCTGTATCAGATCTTTCTTCCCTGTGGGCATAAAAGGAAGCAGGAGTTGCTCCAGTAATTTCATCAGTGGTTATTACAGCTGTAGAAAACTTTTTTTGTTGTAAAATTTCTAAAATATTAGGTATTGGTTTTCTCAAACTATCTGTTCCAATGGCCCTGTTATTTGTTTTTTGACCTGTTGCCAAAGCTGTTCCAGCAGCAGCAGAATCTGTTGTAAAATCATCTGCCGATTGTGTTTTTATAAAACCAATACTTTTTAGTTGTGTTACTGATAATGCTCCGCTGTTAGCCAGCACAGCCGATGAAATCTGCGATAAACCATTTCCGTCTCCAATTAAAAGGATTACATTTTTAACAGGAGTATCTTTCTGGTCTGTTTTATAAGTAGGTTTATAAACTTTTGAAAAATTACTGGCTGTTACAAGTCTTTTGGGAAGGGTTTCGAGATATTGCACACAATTATAAGGCTTGTCTGTATTGATAATATCTACTCCAAGTTCTGAAAATGCTTTCCAAGCACTTTTTGTATCTGGCGCTCCCCAAAAACGAAATGGTCTGCTGGTTGCTTTTGCTTGGGAAACCACTGCACTTACGTTTTTATAATCCTCTTCTGTTAATCTTCCTAAACCATTCCATTTGGAATATTTTTTAAAATCGACGCTTACAGTCGCCACTTTTTCCCAATTCTCTTTTGAAATAGATTTTCCTAATTCTTGAAAATCAAAATAGATAAAATCTGGATATTTTGAATACTGCTCTGCGTTAGGCCTATTTCCAGATATAATGATTTTAATATTCTGATTTTCAGTTATTGTTTTATACTTTTTTAAAATAGAAATCAGTTTGTTAAGTGTCGGTTCGGCTTCGGTTTTAATGTCTATTAATAAAAATAATGGCTGCTCTTTTTTGTATTTCATTTTTAAAGCAGTTTCTAAAGGCTGTAAATACAAAGATTCTAATGTTCTGGAAGTAGTAATATTTTGCTGATCGTGAGCAACATATAAATTATTATCTCTCAAAAAAATATCTGCTTCGATAGAAGAAGCCCCGTTGGAATAAGCATCCCAAAAAGGAATGCTTTGATTGTAATCATTATGAGAATGTATTTTAACTACACTTTGAGAATGTAAAAGGTTTCCTGCTCCAAAAAAGGACAGGAAAAAGCTAATGAATAAAAATGATTTTTTCATTTTGAAATAAATTAATAATGTTTGGCAATAAAGTAAACAGCAAGTTATGTTGGGGCAAAAAAGGCTGATTGACAATATATAAGAACAATGAGCTTATTTTAAAAACTAAAATAAATTCATCAAAAAATAAAAAAAACAGGGTGTTTTAAAATTTTAAAACTACCCTGTTTTAAACAACTAACACAAGACTGCCCACCTGATGAAATGAGCAGTTAAATTCAACTCAAACTATAAACTAAATTTTTAATATCCTTTATTCTGTACTAAATATCCTGGAGTGTTAGAAGCTCCATCAATCGCAACCTGTGGAATTGGGAACAATCTCTTGTTTACATCTGTATCCGTTTTTTCAGTCCATTTATCTTCAAAATGACCGAAACGAATCTGAGTATTTCTTCTTAAACCTTCCCAGTAAAATTCAAATCCATATTCTCTGTACAAAATATCTAAATTAATAGATGGAAGCGCTGCAGGAATTGGGGCACGTGCAGTTCTTGAAGTTCTCACGGTATTCATGTCTGCTAATGCACCTGCATTATCTCCTTTTCTTAATTTGGCTTCAGCACGCATCATCAAAATTTCGGCATATCTTAAAAGTACCATATCTACACTGCTGTAATAGTTTCCATCAGGAGATGTATGACTGAATTGGTATTTAGATACTCTATAACCTGAGTAGTGCATACTTCCTTCATTAGTAAAATCAACTTTTAAAGTAAGGTTTACGTAACCAACATTTTTGTCTGGTCCGTTTCCTTTAATTTGTTTTACTGGATAAATTCTGTAGCCGCCGTCACATTTAAAAAATGCGCCGTTAGCATCTTTTCTTGCAGCCCATGGAATACCTCTCATAATTCCTCTGTCGATTTCAAATTCTTCTGCTTTAACACAGTAGTAATGATCCTGATCGTTTAAAGGTGAAAGTCCTGTAAGATCTTTTAAATGAGCTGGTACTTTTGCATTGTTTTTATAGAATCTAGAATCAGCATCTGCAGGGTCTACAGATCCGTACGCATCTACCCATGTCTGGTAGAAATCTGATGTAATTGCAGGACCATCTGTTCCGTCTGCATTAATAGATTCAGGTCTAGGAAACATTGATCCTGGAATTGACCAATATGCCCAGCGGTTATTCTCGTCTTTTAAAACACCACGCTGATCCATTGCAAATATTACTTCTTTGTTCGAATTGTTATTATCATCAAATAAGTCAAAATACTCTGGAGACAGGCTGAATTTACCTGAATTAACAATATTATCTGTGTATTTAATAACCTTATCCATGTCGGCTGCCGAAAACGAAGGCTTTCCATAAGGATCACGGTAAACAGCAGCATTTAGATTCAATCTGGCAAGAAGTCCCCAAACAGCAGCCTGAGTCATTCTTCCTGGTCCTTTTGTATTATTAATTACATCAGCAACTGATAAAAGTTCTTCTTCTATATAAGATACCGCCTCTTGACCGCGAAGGATTTCTGAAGTACTTGCTGATGATTCTTTTTTAAACACAAGCCCCCAGCTGTCTAATGTCAGCATATTTAAATAAGCTCTAAGTGCTTTCATTTCGTAAAGTGCTCCCTGTGCTTCTGTATTTCCACCTTCTGCAAGAGGAGTAAGTACTTCAATAGCAGATAATGTTCTGGAAATATTCTTAGTAAGCTCATTCCAAGTACTTGTAACTAAATCATTTGTAGGCGTTGTTGTATGCGCGTGTACAGCTAAATACTTACCTCCATCGTACCAGTCTGTTCCTCCTCTATAAGGCAGAATCCCTTCATCACTGGCAATTAACTGCAAACCAAAATTATTGGTATGAATCCATGTTGCTTTTAATTGTCCGTAAGCTGGAGCAATTGCTCCGCTAATTGCATCTGCTTGTCCCGCACCATCCAAAGATTCGTCAAGTACCTTCTCTTCTAAGTCAGTACAGCTCCAGTTAAAGAACAAACTGAATGCAAGAGCTGCTACTATTATTTTATTTTTCATGTTTTTTATTTTTGATTAAAATGCTGCGTTTACGCCAAATACAATAGTTCTGCTTCTAGGGTAACTGAAATAGTCAATACCAAAAGACTGAATGTCGCCAACTGAAGTTCCAGTGTTAATTTCAGGATCGTAACCACTGTATTTCGTGATCACAAATAAGTTTTGTCCTGTTATCGAAAGGCGGATATTATCCATAACATTATCAAGTCCGATTAATTTTGGGCTTAAATTATAACCTAGTGTTGCATTATTTAATCGCAGGAAACTTCCGTCTTCTAAATATCTAGTAGAAACTGTATTTGAATTTGTTGATGCTTCGTTTAAATATTGTGAAGCTCTGTCTGTAGTATTAAATGAGTTTGCTAAATTTCCTCTGTTGAAAGAAGTCATTGCTACGTGGTTGTAAATTTTATTACCGCCCGCTCCATTAAAATTCGCACCAAAATCAAAGTTTTTATATCTTAAATTCAAGTAGAAAGCATAGATATAATCTGGTAATGCACTTCCAGCAACGACACGGTCATCGTCAAGAATACTGCCATCTCCATTTGTATCTGCAAATTGGTTTAAACCATCAGCACCGATTCCTGTAAATTGAAGCATATAAAAAGAACCAATAGGCTGTCCGTTAAGAACTCCGTTAATCGTTGCTCCAGATTGTCCGCCTCCTTGTGCGCCTCCTGTAGTTAAAATTTTATACGGTGAGTTCTGTACTTTATTATCTGTAAAAGAAACGTTTCCGCCAATGCTATAAGAGAAATCTCTGCTTTTATCACTGCTGTAATCCAAAGCTACCTCGATACCATTGTTTTTAATCTGCATGTTAGGAATGTTTGTCCAATATTTTGAAGTTGGCTGAATAGGATCTACCGGAGCTACTTCTAATAAAATATTTTCTGAAACTTTATTGAAGTAATCAACAGTACCTGATAATCTATTATTGAATAAACTAAAATCTAAACCAATGTTTGTTTGAGTAGAAACCTCCCACTGAATATTTGGATTAGCCAAACGTGTGTAGATTGAACCATAAGGATAACCGCTTAAATCTGTCGCAGATGGATCTAACGGATACGTATCGTTTCCTGTATTACTTTCGGTATAACTTGCTTTTGTAATTTTAGAAGGAATCTCTTGAGATCCTGTTTGTCCCCAGCTTGCTCTTAATTTAAGATTGTTTAATGTTTCAGATTCAGCTAAAAAATCTTCTTTAGTAATATTCCAGCCTAATGCTACAGATGGAAAATATCCATATCTATTGTTTTTACCAAATTTAGAAGAACCGTCAGCACGCATTGTTGCTGTTAATAAATATTTGTTGTCGTAAGCATAATTTAATCTTCCGAAGAAAGATTGAAGCTCATTTTCTACAGCAGATGAAGATTGTGTTGTACGCTCGCTTGCTGTTTCAATTTGATTCTTTGGTTCTACACCATTATCAGGAAATCCAGATAAATTATAACTCTTTTGATATACTTGTATTTTTTGGTAAGACTGACCCGCTAAAACTGTAAAATTATGAGCTTTTGCACTAAAGTTATATGTTAATGTATTCTCGTATAAAACGTTATTATTGGTAGTCATAATATTGTTCAAAGAACCAAGAGTTGTATTCGTTGCTGATGAGTATGGCAAAACTTGAATATCTCTTTCAGACATAGAATAATCTACTCCTAAATTGAATTTATAGGTTAATCCTGGAATAAATTCATAAGATGGAGCGATATTCGCCAGAATACGATTGTTGTTGGTAAGATCAGAGTAATTTTTCTCGCTGATTAAAGGATTTAAAATATCGTTACTTAAATTAAGATTTGGCTGTCCGTTAACATAAACCGCATCTGTTGGGTTCATTGTAAGCATATTTCCAACAACCGATCTAGCATCTGGTCTTGAATTTTCTAGTTTTGTTGCAGTCATATTAAAGGCAACATTAAACTTATCGTCAAGCGCTTTTTGCGTTAAGTTTAAACGTCCAGAATAACGTTTTAAATCACTATTTCTTAAAACACCTTCTTGATTATCTATACCTACAGAAGCTGCATAAGTAGATTTTTCTGTTCCACCGCTCATCGAGAAATTAACGTTTTGAGAAACTCCAGTTCTTGTCAATTCATCCTGCCAGTCTGTATTAGCTCCGCCATCTTGTAAATTTCCATTTACGGCAGCAACTTGTTTTCTAAATTCATCTGCACTAAAAACATCAACTTTATTTGCTAATGATGAAAATCCAGTAGTTACATTAAGGTTGATTTTAGCCTGACCTTTTGATCCTTTTTTGGTTGTAATTACAACTACCCCATTTGCAGCTCTGGAACCGTAGATTGCCGAAGCCGATGCATCTTTAAGTACTTCAATACTTTCGATATCTTGAGGATTGATAAAATTCAGCGGGTTTGAAGCAACACCATTATTAGAGTTATCAAGAGCAAATCCGTCTACCACATAAAGAGGCGTTGTTCCAGAACGTAAACTTCCAACTCCACGAATAATGATATCTTGATTTGCACCTGGTTCACCGCTCGCAGCTACAACATTAACACCAGCAACTTTACCTTGAATCAATTGTCCGGCATTTGCTACTACTCCTTTGTTAAAATTTTCGCTTTTCACAGATCCAATAGCACCCGTTACGTCCGATCTCTTTTGAGAACCATAACCAACCACTACCACTTCATTTAAAGTGCTTACTTCTTCAGCAAGCGAGACGTTCAATTTTGCACCGCCTGAAAATGAAACTTCTTTTGTTTGAAATCCTACATAAGAAAAAACCAAAACACCAGTGTTTTGCTGTGCTTTAATTTTAAAGTTACCATCAAAATCTGTTGTAACAGCTCCTTTTGGTTCTCCCTTTATATACACAGATACTCCTGGTACAGGTACTTTCTCAACATCAGAAACCACAATTCCTGATACCGAAACTTGCGCATGGGTGTATGACATACATCCTAAGGCAAGAATTAACAATGCATAAATTTTTTTCATTTAAAATACTTTTTTATGTTTTGCCAAAAGTATTTTATGGATCCTGCCAAAAGGAGGATTTTTGTTTTTCAAAAGAGGACTTTTAATTCAAATTAGGATAGAATTAACGCAAAAAAGGGGCTTTATTGCTCATTAACATTGGGCTAACTTTGCGTAAATACAGGGCTAACAGAAATTCTAACCAACTTGCTCTTTTAATTCTCGTGATTCTTTATATTCCTTCGGAGTTTTGCCGAAATACTTCTTAAAAGAGCGTCCAAAATACTTTGGATCGTTGTAGCCGCATTCAAAACTTATTTCGGATATGTTTAATTTTTTGGTTTTTAATAAGACTTCTGCTTTTTGCAATCGAAGAGACATCAATATATCTGATGGGGATTGATTTAGGGTTTCTTTAAATACGCGGTAACATTTTACTCTGGAAATTCCCAATTCGTCTCCCAGCATTTCTACATTAAATAACGGATTCTGCAATTGCTCTTTAATTATTTCTAATGCTCTTTTCAAAAGTCTTTCATTTGCAGTCACATGTTCGTTGTCTTCTGTTAGAATTTCAAATATTTTCTGCTGTATTTTATGTTCTCTTAAAGGTTCAATATTTTGATTAATTAAACTATCAATTTTTTTTCTGACAAAAGAAACACTGGCGGGAAGTTTAATATGTGTATCTATTCCTATTTCCAATAATTGCTCATCCAGTTCGTAATTGATATCTTCTGAAATATAAATCATCGGTATTTTTATAGTCGTACTTTCTTTATGCAGCTGTAAAAAATTAAGCAGTTCTTTTGAAAATGCGGCCTGATAAAAAACCAAACCTGCAATCTCTATTTGTTTCATAACTGCGTTTAGGTTAGAAACAGAACTTTCATAAATAATGTTATAATTTTCACTTTCTAAAACCTGATTTGCCGCTGGATCATTATACGCATCACCAAAAACCAAAAGACATTTTTTACCTTCAGAAAGCTGGTCGTGGTAATTAAAGTTTTTCCAAGAAATTGTTTCCTTAAAATTGGCATCGGGATCGACAAATTCGATGGGAATATTTAAAACAGCCTGAAAATGTTCATCTGAGGACAAAACTAATTCTGCCTTTAAATCTTGCAGTAAAATTTGCAGCGCCGCAAAGTACGGACTGTAATGCGAGATATTGTACCAGTTATTTTTTAAGATAATACTATCAGAAGCTACTTTAATTTGTATCCAATTATCTTCACAGCCAATTGTAATATGCAGCGTACTGTCTTTATCTGAATATTTGCAGATATCATTAAAGAAGTATTGCATCGACAGCTTTAAACGCAAAATGTCGATCAATGCAAAACAATTCGTATTGTCTATTTCGCAGTTAAAATTTACCTGATTGAGCTGCAGGTTCTTTTTTAGTTTTTCTACATTATTTTTTAAAACAGGGAATAAATTTGCCGCTGTCTTTTTAACGGGTCCCAGATCTTTTACATGTTCCAGGTAATTCCACTCCGAAATGAGATTAACCAATTTATTGGTTTTCAATAATAAATTTCGGTGTATTTCGGTATCTTTTTTAAAGGAAGATGAGACTTTAATAATTTCCGATATTGGTTTTTGAAATTCGGCGAGCATAAAGGTTTTAAACTTTTCGATTTCAAAGTTTTCATTTTTTAAATCGCTGTGCAGAATCAGCAGTTTTTCTTTCTGTTCTTCTATTTTTTTATTTTTTTGATCTAGTTCTATGTTAATGTCTTCTAGATTTTTTTTCTGATTTTCAATTACAGCGGTACGTGCCGTTACGAGTTCTTCGAGATATTTTTGCTGGGCAAGAGATGTTTTATTTTTTATGTAAACTACTATTATGCAGACTAAAAGTATACAACCTGATAAAAGCATATAAAATAATATCGATTCATAAAATGCTTTGGCAACATGAAGCGTAAAAAATGCCGGCTCTGGTATTCCGTCTTTTCCTTGTTTGATTAAAAAACTGTAATCTCCCGAAGATAAATGGTTGTATTTTATTTTAGTCCCCTCAACTGCGAGATTCCATTTTTCATCTCTTCCCTCCAATTTATAATAAATATCCATTTTCTTCTTAGGAAACAAAATAGGAATAAGCTCTATTTCCAATTCATTATGGGTGAAACTTTTATCTATTGATGCTGTGTAATCTGACTTTCCATCTACTTTGAGTTTTATTTTTGCTTTTGAAGTATTGGAGTAAATGGCACTCGGATTAAAATAATTCAGTCCGCCTACTCCGCCAAAAAACAAATTCCCTTTAGAGTCCTGAAAATAGGCTCCTTCTGAAAACTCAGGCGCCTGCCAGCCCGAAGCAGGATTGTAAGAAGTAACGGCATATGTTTTTTTATCAATAGAAGCAATTCCTTTTGTGGTGCTAATCCAAACTTTGTTTCCATTATCTATAATTCCATATACCATATGACTTGGCAGACCTTCAGATTCTGTTAGGTTTTTAACCAAACCTGTTTTTTTATTAAAAATACTGACACCTCCTAAAGAAGCAATCCAGTAATTATCAGACTCGTGATCTATCAAAACAGAGTAAATACTATTGCCTAAAATTCCTTCTTTGGTAGTAATACTTTTTACCACGCCTGTTGTTGAATTAAATATAATTACTCCATTATTTTCTGTAGCCAGTATTAAATTTTGATTGTTTTTCCTGACACATCGAATGTGATACTTTTTTAATAATTCCTGTCCTTTAAATTTTTCAAATCTACTGGATGTGAGATTAAATTTAGCAAGTCCACCCCAGCATCCCATCCAGAGCTGTTTATTTTGGTCTTCACAAATAGAATAACATCTCGTAATATTCATTCCATCTGCATTATTGTTCTCGTAGCTTTCAGTATTATTGGCCGAAATGCGTAAAATTCCCTTATAAGTTCCTGCCCATACTGTTCCGTCGCTTGCGGTAAATAATGTTCGTATTCGCTCCCAATCTGCATGTAAACCAGCTTTATCTATTTTAAATTTTTCAAAAAACTGCCTATTCTGGTTGTAATAATAAAGTCCTCTTGTATAATAACCTAACCAGATTCTTCCCTTTGTATCTTTGGTTACTGCACGAATGGTTTCTGCCGGAAGGTAAGGTTCTTTTACAGGATGAGGCACAATCGAGTTTATTTCTTGAGAACCTGTGTAAGCTATACTTAAACCGCCATCTTTTTGTCCTAACCAAATATTGCCAAAATCATCTTCGTGAAGTGTTTCTATTTCGTTACTTTTAAAAGAATATGAATCATATATATCAGCAGTTATATGTTCTATCGTATTCTCTTTAGAATCATTTGTGAGTATGTAAAGTCCATTTTCGCGCGTGGCAAACCAAATATTTCCTAATTTATCTTTTAAAATATAATTTATAACAAGTTTAGGATATTTCTTGAGGAGAATATTTTTAAGATTGGTAAGATCATTTCTTTTGAGACTATTTTGCGGAACCTTAACAAAAGCTTTATTCTTAAATTCATAGTATGCGGTACTCGTTTCTACTATAATATTTCCCTTTTGAGACAAGTGAATATCTTTCGGAATACTTTTAAATTTAAATTCTTTAAATTCATCATTTCCAACATAACAGTTTACATTTCCTTCTTTTGTAATAAGCCAGAGATGTCCTTCCGCATCTTTTTCTAATTTAGTAATATAATTACTAGAAATTGTTGTCAGGTTATTTAAACTGTTTTTATAGATTTTAAAATTGTATCCATCAAAATAGTTTAAACCATCCCAGGTAGCGATCCATAAGCCTCCGTCTTTATCACTTTCTATGTCTGCAACTGAGTTATTGGAGAGTCCTTGATTTGCTGTAAAATTTTCAAATTTTATCTGCTGTCCAAATAAAAATCCCGGAAAAAAATAGAATAAAATGAGTAACCTTGCCATTGTTTGTATTTTAAACTTACAAGTATACAATCGCAAGTTCAACTTAATATAAACTATATGTTAAGTTAAAAACGACGTGCGGAAAACCGCCCAAAGTTTAATAAAAGAATTTATGCTAAGGAAAGAAAGTAAAAAAAGTCCTAATTTTCATTAAGACTTTTTTAGTAATTTCTAAAATTACTTTTACTTTACTACTGTCGCTTCTAGTTCGACTTTTAACGTTTCAAAAAGTTTTTTTACTTCCAGAACCGTACTCGATTGCTTTATTTCATTCTTCAAGATCCAATTTTGCAAAACATCAAAATTTTCAAATAATGAAGCACTTTCTGTTGTATAAATATTAAGTCTAACGATATTTTTTAATTCGTAATGAGCCTCTTGAATAACTTTTTCTAAATTTTCGATTGTGTGTATCAGCTGGGATCGCATATCTGCATCGCTAGAAACGCCATTCTCATCTATTGCAGTTTGACCAGAAACATATAAAGTTCCCTTTACATCATTCACTTCCACAGCTTGAACATAGTTTCTCGCGTCCTGCCATTTCCAAGGATTTATTATTCTTTTTTCCATCTTTAAAATTTTTAAATTATAGATGCAAAAATCAGAAAGGCTTTCTTTTCTGGGGTGTGACAAACATCACAATTTTAAATTATTAAAATAAACGGCTCAAAGTCTCGCGCGAAACTCCTAAAAAAGAAGCTAAAGAAGATTTAGGGACACGCTGTAACAAGGCTGGATTTTTAAGCAGTAACTGTTCGTATCTTTCGCGTGCATTTGAAGTTAAAAATGACAATATTCTTGTTTGTGATCCAATATGACCTGCGATTGATTTTCGAAGAAAAAAACGCTCCATTTTATGTACCTCCATACAAAGCTTTTCGAAGTTTTCCAGCGAAAGGCTGTAAGCAATTGTATCTTCAATGCATTCTAAAGATAATGAGGCTTTTCCTCCTGTATAAAAAGCCTGAAAATCGGTTTCCCACCAATCTTCCATCGCAAAAGAAACAATATGTTTTTTGGCATCTTTGTCCTCATAAACCAATTTGACTAATCCTGAAAGCACAAAATATACATCTGAGACTTCATTTCCTTCTTCGATAATAAATTGGCCTTTTTGAAAAGTTTTTAATACAAAATGAGATACAATAAAAATAGCTTCTTCATCTGTTAAAGGAACTACTTTCTCAATATGTGTTTTTAAAAATTGCTCTGGATTATTCATAAAAGGTACTTTTTGTGTAAATATAAATTAATGCTTTTTAAAACAAAAAAATCCAGATCCCAATTAAATTGGAATTTGGATTTTAAAAATTGAATTTTTATATCGTTTAGTCTAAAACAAAACTCACGCTGACATTTGCAGTAATTTCGATTTCGCCAATTGCCAAAGTTTCGTTTGAAGCTCCGGCTGCATCCATCTCCATTGATTTCATTGCTGCATACATTGGTCTCGGAGTGTAAATCTGAGAGTTATCTGAAATTGTAAACGCCTTACCTACTTTTTGTCCTAAAACAGAAACATATTCTTCTGCTTTTACTTTAGCATCTTTCATCGCTAATTTTCTAGCTTCAGATTGGTATTGTGCTAATTTAGATGACTCAAAAGAAACTCTGTCAATACGATTGACTCCCTGCTGTACTAAACCTTCCATTAATTCGTCGTATTTAGACAAATCTTTTACAATAATTTCTACAGTCTGCACAGCATTATAAGAAGTTTTCTTTTTCTCATAATCGTACTGCGGATTAAGAGCCACTTGTTTAGTTTTGAAATCTGCTGTTGGGATATTCATTTTTTTGATGAATTTTAAAACAGCATCCATCTTTTCGTCATTTTGTTTTTTAACGTCTTTAGCATTATTCCCTTTTGTTTCAACCGAAGCTGAAATACAAACCTGATCAGGCGCTACTTTTACTTTTCCTTCTCCATTCACGTTGATTAGAGGTACTTGTTTGATTTCCTGGCCGTAAGACATAGTCATAAACATGATTGTTAAAAATAATACTAGTTTTTTCATTTTTGTTAAATTTTAATATTTAGTAAAGACTTTCCAAAAGTTATGCCAGCATTACAATTTTCCCAATTTTGCCATTCCAAAAAGTATTAAAATAGGAATCGCCAGCAGAATTACCATTAGGGTTTGATCTGTAAATAAAGAAGGCTGTTTGATCAAAGTAATCAAATAACCGCCTATAGCACCTCCAAAGTGTGCCGTGTGCCCAATGTTATCATTTTTGGCACGCATTCCGTAAATAGAATATAATAAATATAAAATTCCAAAAATATATGCCGGCATCGGAATTATAAAGAATATTCCAAGCATCATGTCAGGCTGCAGTAATATCGCCGAATACAAAACACCCGTTACAGCTCCAGAAGCTCCAACAGCACGATAACTGTAATCGTTCTTGTGAAACAGCATAGTTAGGAGACTTCCGAAAATTAAACTTCCAAAATAGATTAAAACAAAAGAAAAAGTTCCGAGCCAGCCCAAAACAACGGGAGCAAAGAAATAAAGAGTCAGCATATTAAAAATTAAATGCATCATGTCTACATGCAGAAAACCAGAAGATAACATTCTAATTTGTTCTCCGGAACGAATACTTCCTACATGAAATTCGTATTTTCTAAAAAAAGAAAGATCATTAAAACCTTTATAACTAATAACAACGTTGCCAACGATAATCCCTGCTAAAATGATATTCATAAATTATAATTATTGTGAATTGTAAATATAATCATTCTTAAAGATAAGTTAGTAAGAAAGCAAATTATCAAACGTTAATCATTTTTCATTTATCTTTGTAAAAAAAAGTTGCATGCAGTTTCTCGTCTATATTTTAGCCTATCCTTTACTTTGGCTTATCTCCATATTACCTTTTCGATTGTTTTACCTATTTTCAGATTTCGTATATTTTTTAGTTTACCGAGTAATAGGATATCGTAAAAAAGTAGTTCGCGAGAATCTGGCACTTACTTTACCGCATTTAAGTGATGCTGAAAGAAAAGATATCGAAAAGAAATTCTATAAACATATGTGTGATATGTTTTTAGAAATGATTAAAACTATGAGCATTTCTCCTGAAGAAATGGAAAAAAGATTTCATGTTACCAATATTGATCTCGTTTTAGATTATGCTAAAAAAGGAAAAAGTGTAATTCTTGTAGCCTCACATTATGCAAGTTATGAATGGCTTTTGACTATCAACCCAAAAATTGGTTTTCAAGGAATTGCTGTTTATAAAAAATTAGCCAATCCGTATTTTGACAGACTTGTTAGAAAGATTCGTTCGAAATTTAAAACAGAAATGATCGAAACCAGAAAGGCAATTCCAACAATGGCACAAAACCAGCGCGACGGAATTTTAAGCATGTATGGTTTAGCAAGTGACCAATCACCTAAATTGGATCGAATTTTTCACTCGATGAAATTTTTAGGTATAGAAGTTCCAGTTCATACAGGTGCCGAAATGCTTGCAAAAAAATATGATTTGAGTGTAATAATGGTGAAAGTGAAAAAAGTGAGAAGAGGATATTACGAAGCGACATTTCTCCCTATTGCTGATAATCCGAAAGAATTTGAAGATTTTAAAATTACAGAAATGTATTTACAAGAAGTCGAAAAGCAAATTCTCGAAACACCAGAATTTTACTTATGGACCCACAAAAGATGGAAACATCGAGTTCAATAAAAATTCAAAAATCCGAAAAACTAAATACTGGTTTTTCGGATTTTTCTTTTATAAAAATATCTTTCAACACCCTAAAACATTATCTATAGCAGTTTTGATGTGTTTTTGTAATGATTTTTTTAAGTTGATAAAAAAGGGAAACGCTATAAATTTGATGTTCTCTAAATATCTAAAAAACTTCAAAATCATTAACCATGATCAAAAAATTACTTTTTACAGTTTTATTACTGTTTCTAAATTGCAGCATTTCTGCCCAAAGTCCTAAACGAGGCATTGCGTACGGATACCATTCAGAAGCAGATATGCTGGCTTTAAAACCAGGACTTTCTTGGTGGTACAATTGGTCGCCAGAACCGGAACCGGCATTAAATGCAAATTACGAATCTCTTGGAGTTGAATTTGTCCCAATGGCATGGGGAAAAGTCAGCGATGCAGAGGTTCAGACCTTTATCAATAAAATAAAACCAGGAGCAAAATACCTGCTTGCTTTTAACGAACCAAATTTTAACGATGGAGCTAGATTAACACCGCAAGAAGCTGTTAATGCATGGCCAAACATTGAAAAAATTGCAGCAGCAAAAAATCTGGAAATTGTAAGCGCATCTCCAGCTTATAACGGCCCGAATAATTATGGCGGTTATCAAGATCCTGTAGTTTGGCACAATCAGTTTTTTCAATTATGTCCCAATTGCAAAGTCGACTATATTGCATTTCATACATATGATGATACTGCAGGTTCTGTAATTGGTGTTACCGGATTATTAAAGAAGTTCAATCGCCCGCTTTGGATTACTGAATTTGCCAATAGAGTTATTCAAAGTGCTGCTGATAAAACAGCTTTTATGAAAACTATTGTAAATAACTTCGAAAATGATCCTGATATTTTTCGCTACTCCTGGTTTTCCGGAAGAGTAAATCCTACATGGACAGATATGTTAGAAGGACAATTATTAAGCGGCACAAGCGGCGTTTTACGACCAATTGGAACAGAATACATAAATGTTCCGTACACTGCAAAAAAGATAACCGTTCCCGGGCGTGTTACTGCGAACAAACATTATAGAAGAAAAGGAACTGGTTTACAAGCTACCGCAGATTCTAACACTGGACAGAATGTTTGTTTTATAAATGATGGAGACTGGAATGAATTTATGCTGAATGTGCCTAATGCAGGAACTTACAATTTAACTTTTAGAGTTGCTTCGCCCGTTAATATTGGAAAATTTGACATTGTTGTAAATGATGTAATTGTTAAAACAGATGAAACATTTCCGCCAACTGGCGACTTACAGACTTACGGTGACAAAATTGTTAATGGAATTTCATTGCCAAAAGGTGAAGTCTATCTGAAAATTAAATTCAAATCAAACGATATTAATTTTAATTATATTGATGTTGTTGCCGCTAATCTTGGTGTTGGAGAATCTGAATTGGAAAAATATAGTTTTACGGTTTATCCAAATCCGGTCAAAAACCAATCGATTCTACATATAAAATCGGCAGAAACGGAGTCAGTAAAATTGAAAATTATTGATATGAATGGAAATACCGTTTTTTCTTCAGATGATTATTTTACTAATCAGGATATCAAAATTGGAGATAAACTTCCAAAAGGTGTTTATATCGTACATGCTGTTTATGGAAAAATTGAAAAATCAATTAAGATTATTAAAAACTAAGATCTTAATTCTTCAATTTTTAGAAATTAAAAATCGTCTATAAATATTTGTTCCGTAGGAACATTTCGTCGGTAGAAAAAATTAAAATATTACCAGATTTCACGTTCCGTAGGAACGTTTGGTTTTGACCTCATTTTTTAACATCTAATCTCAAACGTTCCTACGGAACCGTCTACGTTGGGGTGGCTATTTTTTTTCTACCAACGAAACATTCCTACGGAATGATGACCGTAAAAAACACTAAAAAAATGAGTAAAAATGCTGTAAATGTTGTTCCGTAGGAACATTTCGTTGGTAGAAAAAATTAAAATATTACCAGATTTAACGTTCCGTAGGAACGTTTGATTTAAAAAAAAGGGCTGTCTTTACTTAAGACAACCCTTTCAATATATAAAAAAACTAAAATCTTAGATTCCAGCTATTACCTTAATCTCATCAATAATACGAAGAGCCAGTTTATCTGCAGCATCTTGAGAAGGTGCTTCTGTATAAATACGGATAATTGGTTCTGTATTTGATTTTCTTAGGTGAACCCATTCTGTTGCAAAATCGATTTTCACACCATCAATTGTCGAAATATCTTCGTTCTTATATTTCTCCGTCATTTGAGTTAAAATGGCATCAACATCAATCTGCGGTGTTAATTCAATTTTATTTTTACTCATATAATATTCAGGGTAAGAAGCTCGCAATGCAGAAACCGACATTTTTTTGTTAGCCAAATGAGTTAAGAATAGAGCAACTCCAACCAAGCTGTCACGTCCGTAATGCAATTCAGGATAAATAATTCCGCCGTTACCTTCACCGCCTATTACAGCATTGTTTTTCTTCATCAATTCAACAACATTTACCTCTCCTACTGCACTTGCTTCGTAACTTCCGTTATGATTTACAGTTACATCACGCAATGCGCGAGAAGACGACATGTTCGAAACTGTGTTTCCTGGCGTTTTACTCAAAACATAATCTGCGCAGGCAACCAGCGTATATTCTTCACCAAACATTTCGCCATCTTCGCTGATAAAAGCCAAACGGTCAACATCTGGATCGACAACAATTCCTAAATGTGCATTTTCTTTTACAACCAATTCAGAAATATCAGTTAAATGCTCCTTTAAAGGCTCTGGATTGTGCGGAAAATGTCCGTTTGGTTCGCAGTATAATTCTACCACTTCAACCCCCATCTGCTTAAGAAGTTTTGGAATAATAATACCTCCAGAAGAATTTACACCATCAACAACCACTTTAAATTTAGCCTCTTTTACCGCCTCGATATCTACCAATGGCAAGTTTAAAACTTCATCAATATGAATATCCATGTAAGCATCGTTTGGTGTAATTTCACCTAAACTATCCACATCCGAAAAATCAAAAGCTTCAGCTTCAGCAATCTCAAGGATTTTTGCACCATCTGCACCGCTTAAAAATTCGCCTTTTGCATTTAGTAATTTTAAAGCATTCCATTGTTTTGGATTATGCGAAGCTGTTAAAATAATTCCGCCATCGGCTTTTTCCAAAGGCACTGCAACTTCAACTGTTGGAGTTGTCGAAAGTCCAAGATCAATTACATTGATTCCTAAACCAATTAAAGTATTTACTACTAAGTTGTGAATCATTGGTCCAGAAATTCTGGCATCGCGACCAATTACAACTGTCAATTTATCTTTAGCAATATTATTTTTTAAGAAAGTTCCGTATGCCGATGCAAATTTTACCGCATCAACAGGAGTTAAATTATCTCCTACTTTTCCTCCGATCGTCCCACGGATTCCAGAAATAGATTTTATTAAAGTCATTTTTGTGAGTTAGGGTTATTTATTACAAATATAGAAAAGTTAGCGAGTAACTAAAGTCCTAATTTTGTAAGATTTTAAAATTAACATTATACCGCGGTGCTGGAACAACGCAATTTTATAACAAAATGATTTAAAAAAGTTTTATACATTTACTAAAATAACTTAGCAGATGAGAATCTTAGCCGCTTAGAATCTCAGAAACTCAGCAACTCTAAAAAAATGAATTTCTTAGCCCACATATATCTTTCTGGAGAAAATGATTTAATCAAAATTGGGAATTTTATGGCCGATGGAATTCGCGGGAAACATTTCGAGCATTTTCCCCAAGATGTACAAAGAGGAATTTTACTGCATCGATTTATTGATACTTATACCGATTCTCACGATATTTTCAGAAAAAGCACCAAACGTTTACACGACAGATATCATCACTATTCAGGAGTAATTGTAGATATTGTTTATGATCATTTTTTGGCGAAGAACTGGAGTAATTATTCTGAAGAAAAACTGGAAAGTTTTATTAATCGATTCTATAATTCCTTGCATGAGAATTATGGCATTTTGACTGAAAAAACACAAGGCTTAATGCCTTATATGATCGAAAGAAACTGGCTTCTCAGTTACAGAACCACAGAGGGAATTCACCAGATTCTTACTCAAATGGACCGCAGATCTAAGAATATCTCGAAAATGCAGTTTGCCATAGAAGAACTAAATGAATTTTATGATGACTTTGAAGAAGAATTTACCTTATTTTTTGAAGAAATAAAAGTACAGGCAAAAGCAAAATTGATTTCTCTTTAAGTCAATATTTTCGATTAAAAACCTAATCATCAATGAAAAAAATTACGCTGTTAATAGCCCTTATATATTTCAACTCCCATGCACAGCAGGCAAATGTAAATCCAACCGGATTAGTTGTCACAAAAGCAATGGTTGTTTCTGCTCGTGAAGAAGCCTCAAAAATTGGATCTGACATAATGAAAAAAGGCGGCAATGCCTTTGATGCCATGGTGGGAACCGAATTAGCACTTGCAGTTGCATTTCCTTTTGCTGGAAATATTGGCGGCGGCGGATTTATGGTGTATCGAAAAGCAAACGGCGAAGTCGGTTCTTTAGATTATCGCGAAAAAGCGCCCTTGGCAGCCACAAAAGATATGTTTCTGGATAATGACGGGAATGTCATTAAAGGAAAAAGTACCGAAACTGCCCTTGCAATTGGAGTTCCTGGAACTATTGCCGGAGTTTTTGCGGTACATAAAAAGTACGGAACAATGCCAATTTCTAAAATTCTAGAACCCGTAATTGCCCTTGCAGAAAGAGGTGTTGTTGTAACCAAAAAACAAGAAAAAAGTTTAAGTGATTATCATGATAAAATTGTAAAAGTAAATGGAGAAACTTCTCTTTTGTCTGGAAATTTTAAAGAAAATGACACCATAAAATATCCCGCTTTAGCGAAGACTCTAAGAAGAATTCAGAAGAAAGGCCGAAATGAGTTTTACAAAGGCGAAACCGCTAAAATTCTTGTAGATTATCTTCAAAAAAAAGGCGGTATTATTACCCTGCAGGATTTAGCGAAATATGAAGCCAAATGGAGAAAACCACTTCAATTTACTTATAAAGATTTAAAAATTACTTCGATGTCTCCTCCAAGCAGCGGTGGGATTTGTCTGGCACAAATTCTAAAAATGCTGGAACCATATGATTTGGCAAAAATGGGACATAATTCTTCCGATGCAATTCAGGTTATTGTTGAGGCTGAAAGAAGAGCTTATGCCGACAGAAGTTACTTTCTGGGAGATCCAGATTTTGTCAAAATTCCGATAAAAGAATTGCTAGCAGAAGATTACTTAAGAAATCGAATGGCAAGTTTCAATCCAGAAAAAGCCACTTTATCTTCTGAAATAAAAGAAGGAGAAATAAAATACGCCGAAAGCACCGAAACCACACATTATTCTATTGTAGACCAATTCGGAAATGCAATTGCGGCTACAACAACATTAAATGACGGCTACGGCTCAAAATATTATTGTGACGAATTAGGTTTCTTCCTAAACAATGAAATGGATGATTTCAGCGCTAAACCAGGCTCGCCGAATATGTTTGGTTTGGTTGGAAATGAAGCTAACAGCATTGCACCGCAAAAACGCATGTTGAGTTCAATGACGCCAACAATTGTAGAGAAAGACGGAAAATTATTTATGGTTGTAGGAACTCCTGGAGGTTCAACCATTATTACTTCTGTTTTACAAACTATTTTAAATGTTTACGAATATAATTTGAGCATGCAGGAGGCTGTAAATGCACCCCGTTTTCATCATCAGTGGCTGCCTGATTTAATTAATTTTGAACCGAATACTTTCGAAATAAAAACAATTGACAAGCTTAAAGCTAAAAACTATCTAATCAACGAAAAACCAACTCCTATTATTGGTAAAGTCGATGCAATCTTAGTTTTACCAGATAAAAAACTAGAAGGCGGGGCCGATTTTAGAGGAGATGATACAGCTGTTGGATTTTAATAGAACTGCGCTTTTATTTTTTTAATCTAAGATTATAACCTAATTTTGTAAGAACGATAATTTTTAAAACCTAATGCTAAAAAAATATTTCAGAAGACTCGAAAGCATAATTGCTTTGGCACAATCCTTAATGACTCCAAAGCAGTTTATTTTTTTGTCAAGCGTTCTTATTGGAATATCGTGTTCACTTGCTGTTATTATTCTTAAAACATTTGCGCACAGCGTTTTCTCATTTGCAACTTACATTAACGGAATCCTTAAACTAAGTTTCATTAACAGTATTCTGCCAATTGTAGGTATTTTACTGACGGTTTTTGTGGTAAAAAAAGTTCTAAACGGCTCTATACAAAAAGGAACTTCGCAGATACTTTATGCCGTTGCAAAAAAAGCCAGTATTATTCCAAAAAAGCAGATGTATGCTCAAATTATTACGAGTTCCTTAACTGTTGGTCTAGGAGGTTCTGCTGGTTTAGAAAGTCCCATTGTAATTACCGGAGCAGCATTTGGTTCTAATTTTGCCCAAAATTACAAACTGCAGTATAAGGACAGAACTTTATTAATTGGCTGTGGTGTTGCTGCCGGAATTGCAGCTGCTTTTAACGCTCCAATTGCCGGAGTTCTTTTTGCTATTGAAGTTTTACTGGTAGATGTCAGCATTTCTGCTTTTACTCCCATTATGATTTCTGCCGCGACCGGCGCATTAGTTTCTGCTATTGTTTTAGACGAAAGTATTCTTTTAAGTTTTAGAAAACAAGAAACTTTCGATTTTCATAATATTCCTTTCTATGTTATTTTGGGAGTGCTTACGGGGCTGGCGGCTATTTATTATTCCCGAAATTTTCAAAAAGTTGAGCATTACTTTTCGAAACAACAAATCGATCCTTATAAAAAAGCCTTAATTGGCTCATCACTTTTAGCACTGTTGATTTTTATCTTTCCAACGCTGTTTGGGGAAGGATATGAGAGTATTAGAACTTTATCTGAAACAGATCCTGGAAAATTGTTAGATAATACTTTGTTTGCAGATTTTAGAAACAACCAGTGGGTTCTGCTTCTTTTTGTCGGTGCTACAATGATGGTAAAAGTATTTGCTTCAGGATTAACTATTGGAAGTGGTGGAAATGGCGGGAACTTTGCTCCTTCTCTATTCTTAGGCTCCTATCTTGGTTATTTCTTTTCAAAATTTATAACGCTTATTGGTTTATCAAAACTTCCTATTACCAATTTTACGATGGTAGGAATGGCTGGAATTTTGAGCGGTTTATTTCACGCGCCTTTAACAGCAATATTTTTAATCGCCGAAATTACTGGAGGTTACGGATTAATGATCCCGCTAATGATTGTTTCTTCTATTAGTTTTGCCATTTCAAAACGATTTGAAAAATATTCGCTTGACGTAAAAGGATTAGCCAAAAAAGGACACGCATTTACAAGTAATAAAGATTCTAATATTCTTTCAACTTTAGATATTGATACCATTATTCAATGTGATTATTTAACGGTTCATCCTGAAGAAAATTTAGGTAAATTAGTTGACCTTATTTCGCATTCCAATCAAGTAGTTTTTGCTGTAGTGGACAATGAAAAAGATTTGGTCGGCGTTGTACATTTTAATGATATTAGAGAAATTATTTTCAATGCTTACCGCGTAAAATATACTCAGATTAAAGATGTAATGAAAACACCAGCTGCAACCATTTCTTCATTTGACAGTATGGAAATCGTGATGAGTAAATTTGAAAAATCGAAATCGGCATTTCTTCCTGTTTTACGAAACGGCAAATATCATGGCTTCATTTCCAAATCAATAGCACTTGAAGCTTATAGAACAAAACTTCGTTCTATGACTATTGAATAAGCTTAATATCGGATAAGTTGAAAATTTTATTTATCCGATATTAAGAACTATATTTGCATTCTAGTGTGGAATATAGACCTAACATATAGAACAGAATTTCAATCAACTTTTGATAGATTGTATCAAAAAAGGCAGGAACTGCAAACCAGCAGACCATTGCCGAATATTGCTTTGCATAAAATTCGAGAAAGTTTATCTATAGAATGGACCTACAATTCTAACAGTATTGAAGGAAATACAATGAGCTTGCGCGAAACCCAAATGGTTATTCAAGAAGGAATTACAATTAAAGGGAAATCACTTCGCGAACATTTTGAAACTCATAATCACGATAAGGCCATCGATTATCTTTATTCTATTATTAATGATAATTACAATCTTAGAAGTATTGATATACTTTCTATCCATGGTTTAGTTTTACGTTCTATCGAAGATGATTTTGCAGGGCGCATTCGTAATGGAGGCGTTCGAATTTCGGGAGCTAATTTTATGCCTCCAAATGCCAATAAAGTTTCCGATTATTTAGACGAATTAATTGATTTTATCAATACAAATCCTCTCGGTTTAAATGATATCGAACTCGCAACAATTTATCATCATAAACTAGTCTGGATTCATCCTTTTTTTGATGGAAACGGCCGTACAGTCCGTTTAAGTATGAATCTATTATTAATGCGCTGTGGTTTTCCTCCTGCGATTATTCTAAAAAATGATCGCAAGAAATATTATGAAGCGCTTAATCAAGCAAATAACGGTAATTATCAAAAACTAACACTTTTAATGTGTCAGGCACTTGAACGAACACTTAATATTTATTTAAGTGCTATGCCGGGAAGCAGTTACGACTACCAATCCATACAAAATATCGTCAGTGAACCCGACACACCTTACGGTCAGGAATATGTAAGTTTATTGGCCAGAACAGGAAAAATAGACGCCTACAAAGAAGGTAGAAATTGGTACACAACCAAGGAAGCAATCGAAGAATACAAGGCAGCAAGAAAGAGAAAACGCTAGTTTATATTAGTGTTATTTTGTTACAATTTTTAACATAAACTTCTATAGTCTAGTGTAAAAAGAACAAATCAAAGTGGTAACTTTGCGTTTTGCTCAAATTTATGTTAGAAAAAGACAATACTATTGAAGTTCTTGGTGCAAGAGTTCATAATCTAAAAAATATCGATATCTCTATTCCGAGAGAAAAACTGGTTGTAATTACTGGTTTATCTGGTTCTGGAAAATCGTCTTTGGCGTTTGACACTATCTACGCTGAAGGCCAGCGTCGTTATGTTGAAACTTTTTCGGCATATGCCAGACAATTCCTTGGCGGATTGGAACGTCCAGATGTAGATAAAATCGATGGACTTTCGCCTGTAATTGCGATTGAACAAAAAACTACCAGCAAAAGTCCGCGTTCGACTGTTGGAACTATCACTGAAATTTACGATTTCCTCCGACTTTTATATGCACGTGGTGCGGACGCTTACAGTTACAACACTGGCGAAAAAATGGTTTCATATTCTGATGAACAAATTAAAGATTTGATTATTCAGGATTACAAAGGCAAAAGAATTAATATTCTTGCTCCTGTTATTAAAGCCAGAAAAGGACACTATGCCGAATTATTTCAGCAGATTACCAAACAAGGATTTTTAAAAGTTCGTGTAAATGGTGAAGTTCAGGATTTGGTTTCTGGAATGAAACTGGATCGTTACAAAACCCACGACATTGAAATTGTTGTAGATAGAATGCAGATTGAAGATACACCAGACAATCAGAAAAGATTGGCTGAAAGTATTAATACAGCAATGCATCATGGTGAAAATGTTTTAATGATTTTAGATCAGGACAGTAATGAAGTGCGTTATTTCAGTAGAAATTTAATGTGTCCGACAACTGGAATATCTTATCAAAATCCAGAACCGAATTTATTCTCTTTTAACTCTCCAAAAGGCGCTTGTCCGCATTGTAATGGATTGGGTACTGTTCATGAAATCAATGTAAAAAAGATTATTCCGAATCCGAAATTGTCGATTAAAAGCGGTGGTTTTGCTCCGCTTGGCGAATATAAATCTTCATGGATTTTCAAGCAGTTAGAAACAATCGGAGAAAAATTCGGATTTAAAATTACCGATCCAATCGAGAAAATTCCGGAAGAAGCCATGACTATGATTTTGTATGGCGGAAAAGATAAATTTGCTATAAACTCAAAAGATCTTGGCGTAACGAGAGAATATAAAATTGATTTTGAAGGAATTTCGAATTTCATTAAAAATCAATATGACGAAAGTGCTACAACAAGTATAAAACGCTGGGCAAAAGATTTTATGGACGAAATTAACTGTCCCGTTTGTGATGGTTCTCGTTTGAAAAAAGAAGCACAGTTTTTTAGAGTGAATGGTAAAAATATCACCGAATTGTGTGATATGGATATATCTGATTTGACCACTTGGTTTCAGGATTTGAATAATCATTTATCAGACAAACAGCTTTTAATCGCTTCTGAAGTTGTAAAAGAAATCAAAGATCGATTGAATTTTTTAATGAATGTTGGTTTGAATTATCTAGCTTTAAGCCGAAGCTCAAAATCGCTTTCTGGCGGTGAAGCACAGCGTATTCGTCTGGCGACACAAATTGGTTCACAATTAGTTGGTGTTTTATATATTTTGGATGAGCCAAGTATTGGTTTACATCAAAGAGACAACGAAAAACTGATTAAATCTCTGGAGCAGTTACGCGATATTGGAAACTCAGTTATTGTGGTAGAACACGATAAAGACATGATCGAAACAGCTGATTATGTGATCGATATTGGACCAAAAGCAGGTAAATACGGCGGCGAAATCATCAGTATTGGAACTCCGGCAGAAACTTTAAAATCAAATACCATTACCGCTCAATATTTGAATGGTAAAATGAAATTAGAGATCCCGAAAAAGCGTCGAAAAGGAAATGGAAAATTCTTAAAACTAACCGGCGCAACAGGAAATAACCTAAAAAATGTTTCTATTGAAATACCTTTGGGACAATTAACCTGCGTAACTGGAGTTTCTGGAAGCGGTAAATCGACTTTAATTAACGAGACGCTCTACCCTATTCTAAATGCATATTATTTTAATGGCGTAAAAAAACCACAGCCTTATAAAAAGATTGAAGGCTTAGAACATATTGACAAAGTAATTGATATTGACCAAAGTCCGATTGGAAGAACACCACGTTCAAATCCAGCGACTTATACAGAAGTTTTTACAGAAATTAGAAATCTGTTTACAATGACTTCTGAAAGTATGATTCGTGGTTACAAAGCGGGTCGTTTCAGCTTTAACGTGAAAGGCGGACGCTGCGAAACTTGTGAAGGTTCTGGAGTAAGAACAATCGAAATGAACTTTTTGCCAGATGTTTACGTAGAATGCGAAACTTGTCAGGGAAAACGTTTTAACAGAGAAACTTTAGAAATTAGATATAAAGGAAAATCAATTTCTGATGTTTTGGACATGACGGTTGATGAAGCGGTTCCGTTTTTTGAAAACATTCCGAAGATTTACCGTAAAATCAAGACCATTCAGGATGTTGGTTTAGGTTATATTACACTTGGTCAGCAAAGTACAACTCTTTCCGGAGGAGAAGCACAGCGTATTAAACTAGCTGGAGAATTATCTAAAAAAGATACTGGAAATACATTTTATATTCTTGACGAACCTACAACGGGACTGCATTTCGAAGACATTCGCGTTTTAATGGAAGTAATCAATAAATTGGTTGATAAAGGAAACACAATCCTGGTGATCGAACATAATATGGACGTGATCAAACTTGCCGATTATATAATTGATATTGGTCTCGAAGGCGGAAAAGGCGGCGGACAGCTTGTTGCAAAAGGAACTCCTGAGCAAGTAGCCGAAAATAAAAAAAGTTATACCGCTAAGTTTTTGAAGAAAGAGTTAGAGTAATTTATTTATCTAAAAAATGGGCGGGTTAAAATCCGTCCATAAAATTGCATCTTTCGGATGTTTCCATAGTCATTGTTATTCAGAGGCACGAGGAATGACAAAAATTCGAATGTTCTTTTAGTAAATATAAATTAACGCCTACAATTCTAAATTAATAAGTCGTAAAGTTTTACAAAAACAATACATCATCTAAATTGTTGCGAGAATTATTTCTTTTTGTAATTGTTTGATAATGAAACAAAAATTCATTTCAATCTTTATCTCAATATTACTTTTAGATTATAATTCCTGTTTTTTGTAACAATTCTAGAAAAAAGCGTTAATTTAGTGTCCGCTTTTTCTGAAAACTTCAAAGTTTTAAAGAGAGATCTTTAAATTAAACCAATTGTTTATTTGAAACCAACTGCCCTAGCCCTGATGGGAGCGGCATCCTTTTGTGGTGGGGTTCACCACAAAAGATATAGCGGACAGCAGGAAACAGCTCCTTATCATTCCACTGCACTCAGGAGGACAACAAGGAAAAAACATAAAAAATAATAATTAAAATACCTAAAATGAGATTAGAAGATTTTGATAATGATGAAGATAAAGTAATTCAGGACCGTTTGAAACAAAAAACGTGGAATGAAATTAGAACCAATGACAGCTGGGCGATTTTTAAAATTATGTCTGAGTTTGTAAATGGTTACGAAGCAATGGGAAGAATTGGTCCTTGTGTTTCGATTTTTGGATCTGCGAGAACTAAACCAGATGATAAATATTATTTACTGGCTGAAAAAATTGCCTACAAAATCAGTAAAGCAGGTTACGGTGTGATTACAGGAGGTGGTCCCGGAATTATGGAAGCTGGAAATAAAGGTGCGCATTTAGGCGGAGGAATTTCGGTAGGTTTGAATATAGAATTACCTTTTGAACAGCATTTTAATCCATACATTGATCATGATAAAAACTTGAATTTCGATTATTTCTTTGTGAGAAAAGTAATGTTCGTGAAATATTCGCAAGGTTTTGTGGTTATGCCGGGTGGTTTTGGAACTTTAGACGAAATGTTTGAAGCGATTACATTAATTCAAACTAAAAAAATTGGAAAATTCCCGATTATTTTGGTTGGAGTTGAATTTTGGTCTGGCTTAATTGAATGGGTAAAAACGGTACTGGTAGAAAAAATGCATACGGTAAGCCCAGAAGATTTAAACTTATTTAAGATCGTAGACACTGAAGATGAAGTTGTTGACGTATTAGATAAATTCTACAAAAAATACGATTTAAGTCCGAATTTCTAATTTTAAAGCCATATAGATAAGTGACGTGAGCGTTTAAGCGTAACGCTTAAAACAACACTTTTATATGAACTTATATAACTTACACGGTTAAATTTTACTTCAAATACATAAAAATTGAAAGCTGTTTTTTTAAACAGCTTTTTTTATGCTATTTTTACAAAAATCCGAAGTAACTTTATGTACGTAACTTAAGTATACACCTGATAAATTTTGCGCCATACTTGAAATTCTTTTTTAAAATCATCTGCCCAATTTTAGTTTTATTAAGTTCAATGAAACTTACAGCACAACATCAGTCTAAGATGGAGGTGGCAGTAAATCTTGAACTGAAAACACTGAATGTAAAACAGGACATTACATACTTTAATACTTCAAATGATTCTTTAGATTCGATTGTTTTAAACGACTGGAATAATGCTTTTGCTCATAAAAACACCCCTTTGGCAAAACGCTTCTCGGATGAATTTTACCGAGGTTTTCATTTGGCCAAAGCTGCGGATCGAGGAAAAACTACAATTCTAAACCTTTTGGACACCAATTTCATGGCACTGGAATGGGAAAGAACAGACAAAAATCCAGATTATATAACTGTAAAATTAGGCAGGAAACTAGCGCCTGGCGAAAAAATCGAACTGCATCTTACCTACATTTCAAAAATTCCTAATGATAAATTTACTCGTTTTGGTTTTGACCAAAATGGCGGTATGGCTTTGAAAAATTGGTTTATAAGTCCGGCACGTTTTGAAGATCATAATTTTATAACCTACAACAATTTCAATCTAGACGATATTGCCAATGCGGCAACTAGTTACGAAGTTGCAATTAAAATACCTAACCAATATTCTATTACCACAGATCTTAATCTTGTTGCTGCAGATGAGACGAACAGTGAATACAAAGTCTATTCTTTTGCAGGCAGAAACAGAACTGATATCAGTCTTTTTATAGAAAAACAAAACAGTTTTAGAACCTACTCAAATGTATCAATTGAAGTTTCTTCTAATTTAAAAAGTAAAAAAATTGATGAAATTCAAAAAGCTATAATTATTGATAGAGTGGCTTCTTTTGCGGAAAATTTTATTGGCAAATATCCGCATGAAAAAATAACAGTTTCTCAAATAGATTATGATCGAAATCCATTTTATGGGCTGAATCAGCTGCCATCATTTATAAGTCCGTTTGCAGATGATTTTATATTTGAGATTCAGTTTTTAAAGACATTTTTAAACACCTACCTTCAAAATAGTCTTCGTTTGGATCCGAGAAAAGACAATTGGGTTTACGATGGAATTCAGATTTATGCCATGATGAAATACATGGAAGAACATCATCTGGATAAAAAAATGCTGGGAAGGCTCTCAGACATGAAACTTTTTAAAAGTTACAATATTACCAATCTAACTTTTAATGAGCAGTACAGTTATTATTACATGCTGATGGCTCGTAAAAATCTGGATCAGCCACTGGGAGACCCTAAGAACACCCTAATAAAATTTAACGAACAGATTGCCAGTAAATATCGTGCGGGATTAAGTTTTAGCTATTTAGATGATTATCTCGATCATAATATTGTTCCTGAAAGTGTAAAAGAGTTTTACAATCTCAACAAACAACAGCAGACAAACCGTTATGATTTAGAAAAAATATTAAGCAAAAAAAGCCCGAAGAATATTGACTGGTTCTTTAACACCATCATCGATTCTCGTGATATTATTGATTATAAATTTACTAATGTTTCAAGAACTGCAGACAGTGTTAAATTTTCGATTAAAAATAAGACTGGAATTTATGCACCAATTCCTGTTTACGGAATTAAGAAAAAAGAAGTAGTTTTTAAAGAATGGATTGAACCTAAAACAAAAGATTCTGTTTACGAATTTGATAGAAAAAATGCTGATAAAATCGTAATCAATTACGATAATGAAGTTCCTGAATACAACCAAAGAAACAACTGGAAATCCTTAAAACATATTGCAGTAACTAATCGACCTATTAAATTTAATTTTGCAAAGGATTTAGAAGATCCTTTTTACAATCAGATTTTATATCTCCCGACTCTGACTTACAATTACTATGATGGTTTTACGCCTGGAATTCGTTTTAGCAATAAAACTATTTTAGACAAGCCTTTTAATTTTGATATTAATCCAGCGTATTCCATAAAAGCAGGAACGCTTTCGGGATCTTCTGCATTTTCTTGGAATGAATATTACAGAAACAGCACTTTATACAATGTGCGGTATTCTATCAGTCAGAATTATTTTCATTATGCTCCAGATGCAACCTACTTAAGACTTAACCCTATGGTGCAGTTCCGCATTCGCGAAAAAGATTTTAGAGACAACAGGAAACAACTTTTTTTATTCCGACAAGTCATTGTAAATCGTGAAGCCAGTGAGTATATCACTGATAATTCTGAACCTAATTATTCTATTTTTAATGCCCGATATTCTAACTCAAAAACGGAACTTATTAATCATTTCAGTTTTATGACGGATTTACAATTTGCGGGAGGATTTGGAAAAGTTTCTGGAGAAATCGAATATCGAAGATTATTTCAAAACAACCGTAAAATTAATTTGAGATTATTTGCCGGAAGTTTCGTTTACAACAAAACAAACTCAGATTATTTTAGCTTTGGTTTAGACCGTCCAACGGATTATTTATTTGATTATAATCTGTTTGGAAGATCTGAAACAACAGGTTTCTTTAGTCAGCAGTACGTAATTGCAGAAGGTGGTTTTAAATCACAATTAGAACCTGCATTTGCCAATCAATGGATGACCACTTTAAATGCCAGTTATGCCGTTTGGAACTGGATTGAACTTTATGGCGACATTGGTTTTTTAAAAAATAAACATCAAAAAGAGTATTTTGCCTATGATACCGGAGTACGTTTAAATCTAGTTCCTGACTATTTTGAACTTTATTTTCCAGTCTATTCAAATAACGGATGGGAAATTACACAAACGAAATACAATGAAAAAATACGATTTATTATCACTTTTTCGCCAAAAACTTTAGTTACTCTTTTTACCCGAAAATGGTTTTAATCGAATAAATTTTAAACAAAAACTTGCGAAATTATCAATAATTACAAATTTTAAATAGAAATAGCATAAAAAAAATACGTAGTTTTTTGATTTTAAATACAAATAATTAAATTATATTTAGTTTAAAGAATTATGATTATTGATTGTTTTTAAGTAATTTCGCGACATAAACATGACCCTACAAGATTATGATAAAAGAAAAAAACAATACTACACTGACATTTGAAGATTTCAAAACTGAGGTATTGAATGACTATAGAATTGCTGTAACAAGCCGTGAATGTAGTCTTTTAGGTCGAAAAGAAGTATTAACAGGAAAGGCTAAATTTGGAATTTTTGGCGACGGAAAAGAAGTTCCGCAGCTAGCAATGGCAAAAGCTTTTAAAAATGGTGATTTCCGTTCTGGATACTATCGCGATCAAACTTTTATGATGGCTATTGGCGAGCTGGATGCCAAACAGTTTTTTGCTGGTTTATATGGTCATACCGATTTGGCTTATGATCCAATGTCTGCGGGAAGACAAATGGGCGGACACTTTGTAACGCATAGTTTAAACGAAGACGGTTCTTGGAAAGACTTAACAAAACAAAAAAATTCAAGCTCAGATATATCTCCAACTGCAGGACAAATGCCACGATTATTGGGATTGGCACAGGCTTCTAAAATCTATAGAAATGTTGACGGAATTACTACCAAAGACAAATTTTCTGTAAATGGAAATGAAGTTGCCTGGGGAACTATTGGTAATGCAAGTACTTCTGAAGGTTTGTTTTTTGAAACAATAAACGCTGCAGGAGTTTTACAGGTTCCGATGGTCATGAGTGTTTGGGATGATGAATACGGAATTTCTGTTCACGCCAGACATCAAACTACTAAAGAAAATATTTCTGAAATATTAAAAGGATATCAACGCGACGAAGATGCTAAAGGTTATGAAATCTTTAGAGTTAAAGGCTGGGATTATGCTGAATTAGTTTCAACATACGAAAGAGCTGGAGCAATTGCACGCGAAGAACATATTCCGGTTTTAATTCACGTAAACGAATTAACGCAGCCACAAGGCCACTCTACTTCTGGTTCTCACGAACGTTACAAAAACGCGGAAAGACTGGCTTGGGAAAAGGATTTTGACTGTATTCGTCAAATGCGTTTATGGATGATTGCTATTAATATTGCTTCTCCAGAAGAATTGGCAGAACTTGATTTTGAATTAAAGAAAGAGGTTCTTGAAGCTAAAAAAGAGGCTTGGAATTCTTTCATCAACCCAATTATAGAAGATCAAAAAAATCTTCTTAGTTTATTGGAACAAATTGCCGAAGCAAGTATTAATCATAAAGATAGAATCAGAAAGTTAATTTCTGAACTAGGCGCAATTAAAGCTCCTTTAAAAAAGGAATTATTGGTTTACGCTAGAAAGATTCTTCGTTTTATTGAAGTTCCAAACAGCAAATTGCTTTTATCGGAGTGGATTACAAATTTCATTACAGAAACACAGACAAGATTTAGCAGTAATCTGCATTCTGAATCTTCTCAAAATGTATTTTCTGTAGAAAAAGTGCTTCCTAAATATGCTGAAAATGCTAAACCAGATTTGGACGGAAGAATGATTCTGCGTGATAACTTTGATGCTTTATTTTCTAAATATCCAGAAACTTTAATTTTTGGTGAAGATGTTGGAAACATTGGCGACGTAAATCAAGGTTTAGAAGGCATGCAGGAAAAATACGGAGAACTTCGTGTTGCCGATGTCGGAATTCGTGAAGCAACTATTATCGGACAGGGAATTGGAATGGCTTTGAGAGGTTTACGTCCAATTGCTGAAATTCAATATTTAGATTATTTATTGTACGCTATTCAGATCATGAGTGACGATTTAGCTACTTTACAATATAGAACTGTTGGAAAACAAAAAGCACCATTAATCATTAGAACCCGCGGACACCGTTTGGAAGGAATCTGGCATTCTGGTTCTCCAATGGGAATGATTATCAATGCGATTCGTGGTATTCACGTTTTGGTTCCAAGAGATATGACCCAGGCCGCAGGGTTTTACAATACACTTTTAGAGTGCGACGAACCTGCTTTGGTAATTGAATGTTTAAATGGTTACCGCTTAAAAGAAAAAACACCTCTGAATTTTGGTGAATTTAAAACGCCGATTGGTGTCGTAGAAACCTTAAAAGAAGGTGCTGATATTACTTTAGTTTCTTACGGATCAACTTTAAGACTGGTGCAGCAGGCAGCTAACGAATTATTGGATTTAGGAATTGACTGCGAAGTTATTGATGTTCAATCTCTACTTCCGTTTGATATTAATAAAGATATTGTAAAAAGTATCGCTAAAACAAATCGTCTTTTAGTAATCGATGAAGATGTTCCTGGAGGAGCTTCGGCTTACATTTTACAGCAGATTTTAGAAGAGCAGGATGCTTATAAATACCTAGACAGTAAACCACAGACTCTAGCAGCAAAAGCACACAGACCAGCTTACGGAACTGATGGCGATTATTTCTCTAAACCTTCTGCTGAAGATATTTTTGAGAAAGTATATGATATGATGCATGAAGTTAATCCTTCTAAGTTTCCTAGTTTATACTAAGATTTAGAATGTTTTAGATAATAAAAAAAGCTCCAAAATTTTGGAGCTTTTTTATGTTTTTACCCAAAGTGATCACACTGTTTTGTCATTTCGACGAAGGAGAAATCTCCGCGAGAAACTCCACAATTTTAATCAATCTTTGTCGAGCTACTTACGGAGATTTCTCCTTCGTCGAAATGACAAGATTGTGGATATCTAATTTAAATTACCAAATTAATTAAATATCCTTCAACATTGCTCGAGCTCTTTCCAAATCCTCTGCAGTATCAATCCCAATACCGACATGAGTCGTTTCGACCATTTTAATGCGTTTTCCGAACTCTAAATATCGTAACTGCTCTAGTTTCTCTGAAGCTTCTAAAGATTTCATAGGAAGGCTGTAGAAATCTAATAAGGCCTGCTTTCTAAAAGCATAGATCCCGATATGCTGAAAATATCGTACTCCAACATTTTTCTCTCTCGGATATGGAATCACCGAACGAGAAAAATACAAGGCAAACTGCGATTGGTCTACGACAACTTTTACATGGTTCGGATTATTGATTTCATCTTCATTGGTTATTTCCCGCATTAGCGAAGCTAAATCAATCTTTTTATCTGTATCATTTTCAAAAACAGATAAAACTTGTGCCAAAGGTTCTGCTTCTGTAAAAGGCTCGTCGCCTTGAACATTCACCACAATATCAACATCCAGATCTGCAATTGCTTCCGCAATTCGGTCGCTTCCAGATTCGTGCTCCTTGATGCTCATAATCGCTTTTCCGCCATTTGAAACTATTTCATCAAAAATCAAATCAGAATCGGTTACAACAAAAACATCATCGAATAAGTTTGTTGCAACTGCCGCTTCATAAGTTCTTAAAATCACAGTTTTTCCTCCTAAATCCTGCATTAATTTTGCAGGAAAACGAGTTGAAGCATATCGGGCTGGAATTACCGCTATTATTTTCATTTTTCTATTTTTAAATTTATTTTTTCTCTGCGAATCTTTGTGACACTTTGCGTTATAACTTTACCACAGAGATACACAGAGTTTTCACAGAGATTCTCAAAGTTTTTTTACATCAATTTTACTGAAGTCATACTTAATGAACCTGCCAGTAATTTATCATTAAATAAACTCAATTCTTCTGATTTTTCTTTTAAACCTAAAGTGTACAGTAAAGGTAAATAATGTTCTGGTGTTGGAACTGCCAATTGAATGGCTTTATTCAATTTTTCAAAATCAATTAAAGGTTGGAAATTTCCATCAAGCAAATAATTGTTTACAGTTTCACGAGCTTCAATTGCCCAATCGTAACCGTAATTGTCTTTATCAAAATTTCTGAAATCGACCATTCTAAGATTGTGGACAATATTGCCACTTCCGATAATTAAAACGCCTTTATATCGCAATGCCTGTAATTTCTTAGCCAATTCAAAATGATACTGACCCGATTTGGTATAATCGATACTTAACTGAATTACAGGAACATCTGCATTCGGATACAAATGTTTAATCACACTCCACGCACCGTGATCTAAACCCCAATGTTCGTCTAATTCGACCATTACAGGATCTAAGATTTTCTGTGTTTCAACCGCTAGTTCGGGACTTCCTTTTGCGGGATACTGCACATCAAAAAGTGCCTGCGGAAAACCTCCAAAATCATGAATGGTTCTTGGCATTTCCATTGCTGTAACTTTCGTTCCTTTTGTAAACCAATGCGCAGAAACGCATAAGATTGCATTTGGCTGCGGCAATGTCTTAGCCAAATCACGAAAACCCGCCACAAACTGATTTTCCTCAATTGCATTCATCGGACTTCCGTGTCCCAAAAACAAAACTGGCATTTTATCAGTATTCGAAAACTTTGATGAAATGGAATGTAAATCGTTTAATGTTGTCATTGCTATATAATTTCAAACACCAATTTCACAGATTTACACAAATTGTTTTTTATTTAATTCGTGCTAATTCGTGAAATTCGTGTTTTATTCTTCAAAATTCTCGTCTTTAAATCCTATCAAATATAACTTATTTTTAGCACGTGTCATCGCCGTGTAAAGCCATCGTATGTAATCGCGGTCGATTCCGTTTGGCAAAAAAGGCTGTTCGATAAAAACGGTGTTCCACTGTCCACCTTGCGATTTATGACAGGTTATCGCGTAGGAAAATTTAACCTGTAATCCGTTGAAATATTCGTTTTCTTTTACCTTTTGAAAACGCTTGTATTTTGTAGATTCATCCTCGTAATCTTTCATTACTTCTTCGTACAAACGATTTGATTCTTCGTAAGTTAAAGATGGAGATTCACTTTTTAAAGTATCTAATATCAAAACCGTTTCAAAAGGTTTTTGATCAGGATAATCGACCATTCTTATTTTTACTTTCGCAAAAGTAAATCCGTACAATTCTTTAATTCCGAATAACTCCAAAACTTCGATAATATCTCCGTTAGCAATAAATCCAGCTTCATCTGTTTCTTTCAGCCAGAAATAATTGTTTTTTACCACCATCAAGAAATCTCCAACCGAAAGTTCGCTTTCTTTAAATAAAATTCGGCTTCTGATTTGCTCATTGTATTGATTGGCTCGTTTATTAGAACGAACAATAAAAGCAGTATCCTCAATGCTATAATTGCTATAGGCGGTATTAATCGCATCTTGGATATCGTAACCGTCTGTTAAACGAACAATATCTTTAAACTTCTTTACATTAAATCGGAACTCGGTTATAAAACTTTCTTTCAGCAATTCACGTAATTCTGTGGCGTTGTATAAAATTCCAGAGCTTTCTTCCTGACGCATTACTTCGTCTAGTTCGATATGCTCAATTTCTTTATCGTAATGAATTCCTAATGTCTGAATATCAAGTGCTGGACTAATATCTAAGTTTACCGGAGGAAGCTGCGCCGTATCTCCCAAAAGAATCATTTTACAATTATTTCCAGAATAGACATAATTAATTAAATCGTCCAGAAGTGAACCGCTGTCTAATGTGCTGTCTGAAATCATAGAGGCTTCATCGACGATAAAAATGGTGTTTTTATGTTTGTTTACCTGCTTGGTAAAAGCCACTCCTCCACCCGATGATTTTTTAGGAAAATATATTTTTTTATGAATCGTAAACGCTGGTGTATTTGAATAATTTGCAATTACTTTTGCGGCGCGTCCAGTTGGTGCCAGCAAAACAAACTTTTTATTAATATCTCCTAAATTATTGACAATAGTAGAGATTACCGTAGTCTTTCCCGTTCCAGCATATCCTTTCAAAACGAAAATGGTGTCGTTTTGAGGTTCCGTCAAAAAAATTGCAATTTTCTGAAAAAAAATATCCTGTTTGTGAGTTGGAGCAAAAGGAAATCGTTTTTGTAAAATACCGTAAAACAGTGCAGAATTCATAAAATAAAGTTGAAAGACAAAGATCGGTTTTTTAAATGGCAATGGCAAAATTCAAATTTTAAATTCCAAAATCAAATTCCAAATTCCAAACTTTTAAATTCAAAAATGCAGAATCCCTAAATAATCAGAAACAAACACTACAACTTATTCTATTTCAAATAAATAAACTTTTTCTTAACCTTAGATTAAAGGTTAATTCCATTTGTTTTTTGAAATTGCAGTTATAATTGTTCCTTTTTAATTTGTAAGTTTGTGGTCGCTTAAATTCTTTCTTGATTTAAAACAGGTAACGAATTGTAAATCAACTATGTCATTACAAAACACTAACATTACTTCAAAAAATTACAAAAAACTTTCTATTCAGGTTTCTCTGACTGGATTTTCATATTGCTGTTTTGATACTTTAAATAATGTCATTACATCGTTTAAAGAAATTCAATTTGATAATTCGAATAAATCAAGAAAAATTGAGGATTTATTTGCTGATGCATTTAAGAATAATCCTGAATTAAAAAACACGTACGATGAAGTAATGGTTATTCATACCAACAATCTTTCAACTTTTGTTCCGACTGCTTTGTTTGATGAAAATTATTTGGGAAGTTATCTTCAATACACTACAAAAGTATTTGAAACTGACTTTTTTACTTTTGATGAAATTTCTAATTATCAAATGAATGCTGTTTATATTCCGTATGTGAATATCAATAACTTCCTGATTGATAATGTTGGATCTTTTGACTACAAACATGCGAATAGTATTTTGGTCGAAAAGATTTTGGATAATTCCCGTAATAATGACGATAAGAAGATGATTGTGAATTTCAATCCGGAATATTTCGAAATCATTGTGGTTCAAAATCAGAAGCTTTTATTGTTTAATTCTTTTGAATACAATACTCCGGAAGATTTTATCTATTACATTCTATTTACTGCAGAACAATTGAGTCTGAATCCAGAAAGTTTTCCATTAGAATTATTGGGAACCATATCAGACAATGATCCGTTCTATGCTATTGCATACAAATATATCCGTCATATTTCTTTTCTAGACGTTACAACACTGCAGGAAAAGAACAATTTCACAACTGCTCAAAATCAAAAACATTATATCTTATTTCAATCATGAGAATCATTTCAGGAAAATACAAAGGACGCAGAATTTTTCCGCCAAAAAATCTACCTGTAAGACCAACTACTGATATGAGTAAAGAAGCATTGTTTAATGTTTTGAATAATCATTTTAGTTTTGACAGCTTAAAGGTTCTGGATTTATTTTCGGGAACAGGTAACATCAGTTATGAATTCGCTTCACGCGGAAGCGCGCCAATTACATCTGTTGACGGTGATTTCGGCTGTGTGAAATTCATCAAACAAATTTCATCAGAATATGATTTTGATATTGCTGCGACTAAAAGTGATGTTTTTAAATTTCTGGAAAACTGCAAAACTACCTACGATATTATTTTTGCCGATCCGCCATACGGATTGGATCAGGCTACTTTCGAAAAAGTTGTTTTAACGGTTTTTGAAAAAGGTTTACTAGAAGATGATGGCATGATGATTATCGAGCATTCAAAGTATACTAAAATGGATCATTTGAGTAATTTTTCTTTTCAAAAAAGTTACGGCGGTTCGTTTTTTAGTTTCTTCGAACTAAATTCAACCGATGATGATGAAGAATTACCACACGACAGCTCTAAAAAAGATACTGAAGAAGACGAAGGATAGTTTTCTTTTTAAGATATAGAAACCCCTTGTAATAATCTTTACAAGGGGTTTTTTATGCTTTTTTGAGACTTAAAAATTGTCTTAAACTATTACAGTTAAATCTTTTAAAGGCAATTCTATAAATCTGCGCTTCCTTTATTTGCAAAAATATCTTTATGAAAAAGCTACTTTCACTATTTACATTTATTGTTTTATGTTCATGTTCAGAGGACTATTATGAAAACACTGATGGATATTATCAGCCTTCAAGCTACATTAATCCACCAGTTTGGATTCAAGGTACATGGAAAGATGATAAAGATCGAATAATCGAATTTACTGAAGATGAATTGTACTACGGTTATCCATTGCTGCCATATAAATCTGTAAGCAGTGAAATACTTGATTATGAAAGATATTATCAGACAGAATATAATGAATACCGAGATGCAAATGTTCAAGAGGCAGAGTTAATAGATTACTACAGCATAAAGTATAATGCTGTAAATGCTCCAAGCAAGAAATTCAGATTTATTAAATTATCAGAAACAAAAATTGAATCTACGGATTTGATGCCTGGAATTTATATTAGACAAAATTATTAAAGTAAATCCCATGAAAATATGGGGCTGTATTTTTATGATTTTGTTTTTTATTCCTTTCGCTTCTTAACTCCAAAATTAAAAGAAACTCCAAATCCAAAATTGTTTACACTGCTATAATGCATATTATCTTGAGGCATTTTTTTAAACGCTTTATTAAAATTTAATCGACTAAAACTTCCAGTTAAAGCTATCGAATTAGTATTATTTTCAGAAAGAAAAAATTCGTACCCCATTTCTACTCCGAAGTAACACTGCCAGGCAGGACGACTTCGACTTTGTTGAAAAGAATTGGAAGGATAATGGTAATCTGTACTGGTGAAATCTTCTGTTGCCACAATTCGTGCTACATTTAATTTAGGCATTATAAAATAGTTAACCACACTTCTTCCATCAGATAAATCTCCTAAAAATAAATTGTAAATCTTACAGCCTAAAGCAGTATTTACTGCAAATCCTTTTGTTGACATCGTTTGTAAAACATAATTATCAAAATCATAATGTTGCTGCGTTTTACCCTCTGAAATTATGTAACTAGCGGAAAGTTGAAGTGCTACTAAAGGATCTTCGTCATCAAAATCTCCGTAGTCAATTCCTGCCTGTATTTCTCGCATTATCCCAGACATTTTACTTTTGGGATAGTGGAAATAATTTCCAAAAACTCTCATTTCTTGAGCATTAGCATTATAAAAGGATAACACTATCAAGATAAAATAAACAGCAATTCTTAATTTATTAAATTTCATTATTTGTGTATTTAATTTTTACATCAAATACACAAACATCATTCCAAAAGAAAGAATTAACTTACAAATCTAACGAATCCTGCTCTCATTTTCATTCACACTTTTTTCTTTAAATTCACTTTCTTTTATTTTTCCAAAAGAATAACGAAGTGTAATAGAAACTTCATTCGCATCAACCAGATATCTCGCTCTAGATCCTATGTCATTGATTGTAAATCTCTCTGTATAAATCGTATTTTTAAAAATATCATTATAGCTTAAAGTACAATTCCAGTTTTTACCGAAAGATTTTGCGAGAGACATATCAAAAATCAACTTTGCATTTCGTTCAAAAACACCTTCTTTTTGTTTCGTTGCTCCCCAAAAAGACAGAACGAATGTAAAATCTTTTGGGAGTTTGAAAGTATTGTTAGAGTAATAATATAAATAAGGTTTGGACGAATTGAATAATGCTTTTTCATCTTCAATTTTGTTTTTAGTAAAAACTAAAGAGTTTGTGTTCGTCCAAAATTTATAAGTAAAAGGCAGTGTCAACTCAATATTAAATCCTGATTCCTTTTGGAAATTTTTCTCCGTAAAAGTCAGCACATTATTTTGATTATCAAAAACAAAATCTTGATACACAGGATTTTTATTTTTGTATAAGGTCAGTTTTATAAACTTGTCATGATACTGAAAAACTGTTGAAATAACATCCATAAATGTCGGTCCTAAATTGATATTGCTTCCATAAATAAAGTACGGATTTATGTAAGCTGCAATCATACTTAAAGAAGAATAGTTGGGTCTCGAAATGCTTTTCGAATAATCTACACTTACACTTTTTGTACTGTCTATTGAAAACGATAATTGTGCCTTAGGAAAAAGATTGGTATAGTTTTTATCAATTAAAAAAGCATCATCTGTGCTGTATTTCCCGCTGACATTGGTGTTTTCAACTCTAAGTCCAACCGAGAATGTTGCTTTTTTAATTTTTCCAGAAAGCTGGGAATATGCTGCTAAATTGGCTTCTTTAAAGTTATAGTCAAAAGTGGTGTTTTCATTTTGATCATAATCAAAGACATCATAATTAGATTTAGATTTTGCGGCAGAATAAAGTCCGCCGTATTCTAAATTCATTTCGTTTTTAAACTTTTTTTCTAAATCAATTCTTCCCGAAAAAGCATCAACATTAAATTTTTGATCACGGTTTTGAGATAATTCTAATTCGGTTTCATTATAATTATTTTCAACCAAACTCCACAAATGCTGATTGAAATTGGAATACTGAAAACCTGCCAAAAGCTTGGTATCAATTGCTTTTATTTTTTTTGAATAATTGATAAATGAATTGATAAAATTCTTTTTACTCGAATTATCACTTAGAGTAAAAACATTATTTTGATCATTTTGATTTTGGTTGAAGGTAAAAGTATTAATATCAAAAGTATCGTTTCGAAGATTAGAATTTATATTGACCGAAACATAATCTTCTTCGTTTATTTTGTAAAACAAACCACCTCCAAAAATATACTGTTTGACGTTTGAATTGGCCGTTACATCATAATTAGAAATAATATCGGCTTGCGGAATCTGGTAAGCAATACTGTGATTTTCCCAAGGATTACGGCAATTGTAACTGAGATTGGCTTTCCATTCTAGTTTATCTTTTTTAAAACTAGAATTAAAACCCAAATAGTTATTGTAATGTTTCTTAAAAGATGCGGTTTCGGAAATTTCCGTTTTAAAGCTATCTTTTTTACTCAATTTTCTGGTAATCAAAATTACGGCACGTCCCTCAGCTTCATATTTTGAAGACGGATTTTGAATGATTTCAATCGTTTTGATATCAGCGACAGCCAAAGCATTCAACTCATTTATTCCCACTCTTTGATTGTCGATATAAATAAGCGGATTTCCCTTGCCTACAATCGAAATTCTTTCACGATTTGGATTTACCTGAACCAAAGGAAGTCTGGAAAGCAAATCAACAGGATTGGGAATTGCGCTGTAAATTGAGTTGGCAACATCCACTTTTATGTTTCCGTTTGAATTGGTAAAAGTCTTTTTGTTTTGAGTAATCACAACTTCATTTAGTTTTTGCGAAAGAGAATCTTTAGGAATTTCATTTTGCGCGTTTGCTATAAAAGAAAGGCAAAAAAGCATGAACGCAACTAAAAGTTTTAACGGCAGGTAAATATTCATTTTTGAAATAAAAGTTTTGGTTAATGACAATGCAAAAGTGCTTTGAAAAACCAATTCCGAAAGTTAATTGAAGGTTAATGCGGGGTTAATCTCCAGATTGTCTTATAAAAGCATTATTTTTGAATCGAGAAATGGCATATAGATTTTATAGGTTGGTATGCATAAGTTTCTCGCAGATCTTGCAGATAGAGCAGATTTAATATACTTGGAGATAACTTTATCTGCAAAATCTGTTAATCTGCGAGAAAAAACCAAATAATTAAGTATAAATCAATTTGATCAGCGTGCTGTAATGAAGCAAAGAATCAATTTATTAATCGCATTTTCTGTCGTGGCATTAATCGTTTTAATGACGGTACAATGCTATTTGGTAAAAACCGCTTATGAATATAAAGTGGCGCAGTTTCATACGCAGATTAAAAATGAAATTGCACAGATTAGTAATAATTACAGCGATATTGATTCGGCATTGGTTGCTAGAAAAGAAGCACTTTATAAAAATCTGTCTGAGAATTATCTTAAAGGAAAAAAATCCAAACTGGATATTAAAAACGGGATTTTAGAAAATAAATTCCAAAATGCGTTAACACAGAAAATTAAACGAAAATTTGAAAGGGATTTACCTAATTTCGAAATTGATTTTGCGATTGTTCTCAATAAATTCATACTCTACAAAAACGCTGCAAAAGTCGATACCATTTTCTCTGAAAAACCTTTTATCCAAAATAAATTATATGGTAATCTGACTTCGTTAAACCATGCTTTTTTGGTGAGAAGTTATGTTGGAACCACAAACGGAAACTTTGATAATCAAGAATATAAATTATTGACAGAAGATTCGATGTACGTCTCGGTTATCGATTGGGAAATGATTATTTTAAGACGAATGACATTTATTTTGGTTTTGTCTTTATTATCGATTCTCACGCTGATCACACTTTTTGTAATTGCGCTAAAAGCATTAATTAAACAGAAAAAAGTCAGCGATGTTAAAACCGATTTTATCAATAATATCACACACGAACTCAAAACGCCGTTGGCAACTTTAGGCATTTCAACAAAAATTCTGGAACAGAAAAACATTCGTGACAACGATGAAAATTTCAATGCAATTGTCAATACGATTTCGCGTCAGAACAATCGCCTTCAAAGTTTGATTGATCAGGTTATGGCGAATTCTCTGGCAGAAAATGAATTGGAATTACAAAAAGAAAAAATCGAAACCGAAGATTTTTTGCTTTCTATTGTAAATGATTTTAAAATTACATTTCCAAAAATCACTCTAAAAACCGATTTTCAAACGCAGAAAACTATTTTAGTTTTAGATAAATTCCACTTGACAACTGCTTTTTTGAATGTGTTGGAAAATGCCGTAAAATATGGTTCCAGCACGATTACTATTAAAACAAGAATAGTCGAAAATCAGTTTGCAGTCAGCATTGAAGATGATGGAATTGGAATTGCTAAAAACAAACAATCACTACTCTTTGACAAATTCTATCGTGTAGAACAAGGAAACCTTCATAATACAAAAGGTTTAGGATTAGGTTTGTATTATGTTTCTCAAATTATAAAAGCGCATCAGGGCTCTGTTAATATTGTGAGTGAATTAGGAAAAGGAACGCAGTTTACTATTTTATTAAAAGTTTAATTACCTTATTTTGAAAAAATTACTTTTAGCTGAAGACGATTTTGATTTTGCAGCAATTTTAAAACAATATTTAGAACTGCATCAATTTGAAGTAGTCTGGGCAGAAAATGGAGAAATAGCTTTAGAGTATTTCAAAAACCAGACTTTTGATATTTGTGTTTTTGATGTGATGATGCCTAAATTGGACGGATTTTCATTGGCCGAAAAAATAATTACAATCAATCCTGAAATTCCATTTATATTCCTGACGGCAAGAAAGTTAAAAGAAGACAAAATAATTGGATTAAAATTAGGTGCAGATGATTATATCGTAAAACCTTTTGAAGTCGATGAACTCGTTCTCCGCTTGCAGAATATCCTTAAAAGAATCGAACAAAAAAGAAGTTTGGAAGGAAATAATATTATTGAAATTGGCTCTTATATTTTTGACAATGAAAGATTAACACTCAACAATAAAAATCACGTACAGCAACTTACAGAGAAAGAAGCTTCTCTAATTGAATATTTGTATCTCAACCATAATCAGTTATTAAAGAGAGATCAAATTTTAATGTCTGTATGGAAAAAAGACGACTATTTCTCAGGCCGAAGCATGGATGTTTTTATCAGCAGACTTAGAAAATATTTCAATTCAGATCCAAAGATAAAAATAGAAAGTGTTCGTAATATTGGCTTAGAATTTAAAATAGAAAAACCTTGACGTCTCAAGGTTTTCTTTGTTTTATTTGAGAACTATTTTCCAATAACCCATCCTAAAGTAAAGTTTCCAATAGGAGCAAATTCAGTATCAAATTTGTCAAAATTTACACCCGCTCCTAAATGTATCTCGATATTGAATCGTCCCTTATACGTACGCTGCAATCCCCAAAGCGGCGCTATTGTAAAAGAAGAAACGTATTCTCCATACTTTTCGTTTGTCGAAAAAGATTTAAAATTATAATAGGCAGACGCCGCTATAAAATTACCAGAATTATGGGCTGTTCTTTTTCCTTTTGAAGCCCTCTTCTCTAAATTGTAATAGTGACGAAACTGCTCATTAATCATAGGAAAAAAATAAAAATTTCCTTCATCATAATAACTATTGTAACGATAACCTAATCCCAGACTAGCTTCAGAATATAAAGTATTTTTGGCTGAAAAACCATGTTCGTAAACAAAACCTGGAAATACTAAATTAACTTTAAATTGATTTTTTTCGACACTTATTGGAGTGTCATCCTGTGCATGGATTGCATTAAAAGAAATAATAAATAAGATTGCTAAGAGGTAATTTTTCTTCATTGTTTATCAATTGGTTAGTGGAGACAAAAATAGCAATTAAACTATGCAAAACTCGAAAGTTTTGTTTTATTTTCTTACAACTTTTCGGCTTATAATCATATAATCTTTCATCAAGAATTGTATAACAAAAATTATCTATTTCGATTATATATTTGGTAAGAACTTTTAAATCTAACAATCATGAACCTAAAAAGATTTTTCGGAGGATTATTGACAATCCTAGGAATAGTAGGACTTATATATACTGCGGTAATTTTCGCAGGCACGTCTGGAGAAACCAGAGATATCAAATCATTAATTATCTACGGTATACTAGGAATCGTTTTTTTTATGTCAGGAATCAGTTTGGTTCGTGCGACAAAAGACGAAGCTTAGTTTTCTTTTAAAGCAGCAAAGGTTCAGAGGTGCAAAGGTTCAAAGGCTTTAAAAACTTTGTGCCTTTGTAACTCTGAACCTTTGAACCTTAAAAAGGCTACTCTTCTAAAACTGGATCGAGATCCAATTCTGTAAAATCTCTTTCAGTTTTCGAAATTACAATTGTAGCAACTGTATTTCCTATAAGATTGGTGATCGCACGTGCTTCACTCATAAATTTATCAACTCCCAATAAAAAGGCCAAACCTTCAACGGGAATTTTATGAAGCGCCGTTAATGTAGATGCTAGAACAATAAATCCGCTTCCAGTAACTCCTGCAGCGCCTTTTGATGTAATCATTAGAATTCCGATGACAGTGAGGATTTCAAAAAAACTCAAATGTACATCGTAGAGCTGCGCTAAGAAAATTACTGACATTGAAAGATAAATCGAAGTTCCATCAAGATTGAAAGAATATCCAGTTGGAATTACTAATCCTACAACCGATTTACTGCACCCCATTCTTTCTAGTTTTACCATAATACTCGGCAAAGCAGCTTCTGATGAGGAAGTTCCTAAAACCAGTAAAAGTTCTTCTTTTATATATTTTAAAATCGAAAGAATACTGATTTTGTAGTATCGCAGGATACTTCCTAAAATTAAAAATACAAAAAGCGCCATAGTTAAATACACACAAAGCATTAATTTCCCAAGCGGAATTAAAGTTTCTAATCCGAATTTTCCAATTGTGTATGCCATCCCGCCAAATGCACCAATTGGCGCTAAATACATTACATATTTTAAACAGGTAAAAACAACTTTGGAAAAACGCTCTAAGACCAGAATAGTTTGTTCTCTTTTTTTATAAAAGTTCAGGACAATTCCACAAATAATTGCTGCCAGCAAAACCTGCAGCGTAAAATTGGAAAAGAAAAACTGAAGCCACGAAAAGTTCTCTGCACTGGCATTTGTATATTGACTTGCATCTCCTAGAGTCAATCCCGATTTATCAATTTTTCCCGGTTGAAATAAATAAGCAACAGCAACGCCAATTGCCAAAGCGACTGTAGAAACAACTTCAAAATATGCAAGGGCTTTAATACCAATTCGACCCACTTTCTTTAAATTTCCCATTCCAGAAATTCCCAAAACAATCGTCAGGAAAATAATCGGACCGATAAAAAGCTTGATAAGATCAACGAATCTTTTGCCCAAAACTTCCATTTTCATACCATTTTCCGGCGAAAAATGTCCGAGCAGGATACCCGCGATAATTGCAATTAAAACCCAAAAAGTCAAATTGGTAATTACAGCACGGAAAAGATTTTTCTTAGTTTTGGAAGAGGGATTTGGAGTAGAAATATTCATGAAGCAGGTTTAGATAGTTTCACAAATATATAAAAAATGCAGACCTATAAGCCGGATTCTGTTCTTGTCTCATTTTGCAGCGAGACAATACCTTATCATTTATCTAGATTCCGAATTACTTCGGAACTCAAGCTACCTACCCTTCAGCAACGGACGAGAAGCCCTTAAATGCTGATATACTTGGTATTTCACCGCATAGAGTTTACCTGTTTTCACTACAGCATTACCTGTACATACTTTCTGCTGCACTTGTCCTAATCCCGATCCCGAGACTTCGGGACGAGACCGACGGGTGTTACCCGCTATGCTTCTCTGTGGTGTCCGGACTTTCCTCCCTCCCAATAAATTGGAACGACGATAAGGCGGTCTGCGCGGCAAAAGTACAATTTTATCACTTAACTATATTGGTTTTAAATTTCCGATTTTATGAGTTTTAGCATAACTTTTTAATTTTAAAATAGTTATCTTTAAAAATCTATAATTTTAAATTCAGTTATCATGAAAAGAATGTATCATTACGCAACTGTCTCAAAGGCTTTAGATCAATTGAATGAAAAAGGATTTACCTGCGATTTTAATCGAAATGCAGACATGATTAAAAAGAATCCTGAGAAATTTGAAATTGTTCATGTGTATCGATACGAAGGGGAATCAGACCCTGCGGATGAGGCAGTTGTATACGGAATTAAATCTACGAGTGGTAAAAAGGGCGTGTATGTAGCTGGCTTTTCAGCCGATTCAGATCAGGAAACAGCTAAATTTTTATTTGATTTAAGTATTAGAGGAAGGTAATTGTATTGAACTTAGTCATTTCGACGAAAAACAAATCACGCTAAAAATACTGTAAAGTTTAAATGCGATTTCTCTTTCGTCGAAGTGACATAAAATGAAGAAGTTTGTCTGAAGATAATTTGACTTTAGAATAGCATAACACATAAAAAAAGCCCGTCTATAAAACGGACTTTTAAACAGCAGCGTAAATTAATTTATGCCGTTGGTATTTTCAATTTCCAACCAGGCTGAATCAAGTCTGGATTTGAAATAACATCTTTATTAGCTTCAAAGATGGTTTGCCATGAAACTCCAAATTCTTTTCCGATTTTCGAAAGAGAATCTCCGCTTTTCACCGTATAATCTGTTGTTGCTCCTTCCGCAACTTCGATATTCATTACAACATCTGCCGATCTGTAATCTGGATCTATTTTATTATAAGCATCCCACAGTTTTTCTTTATCTGCCGCCGATTTTGCTTTACCATCAATGTACAAAACATTATCTTGTTCTCTTACCTGCAAATTGGCAATTCCTAATTCTCCCGCCAAATCTGTCACATCTCTATATTTATCTTGTAAACTCATCATGACTTATTTAATGATTAATTTGTTATCAACTTTTTTGGGTTTCAATTCCTGAATGCTTTGCATTAAAGGCTGTAGTTTATCTCTTTTAATTTCTCCAGAAAGTGTTACAACGCCTCCTACAACCGTAGCACTTACTCCATCATAAGCATCTACCACTTTATGAATGGATTTATCTAGCTCTGTATCCGGATTAATGACAACGGCTTCTGCTGCAGGTTCTTGATTGGCTCTCGCAATTTCGCAGGTGTTTACTACAGATTTTACACCCTTAGTTGCTCTTACACTTTTTTCAATATTTTTTTTGAAGATTTCGTCGTCGCAGGTTCCTGTTATTGTCGCCACTCCGTCATGTACTGTAACTTGTATATTTGGCGTGTCGCTTAATTTTTCGCTGATTGCTTTTTCTATATCTGCATCTTTAGGTGCGCATGCCGCAAGTGAAACAAAAAGACCGATTCCCAATAAAATTGATTTGATTTTCATAATAATAATGTTTTAATAATTAACTATCTAAAATTAAACACTTTAAAAACTAAAACATTATAGGATATACAGATGGGTTTTATATTTTTTCCAGTAAGAATAAAAGTATATAACTACGATTAAGAACAATCCCAGTAACTTTCAATACTTTTTTCTCCACAATGAGTACATATATAATAGTAAATATTTCCAGCATCTCCAATCATAATTCCAAGATCAGCCTTCTTAGGAAAATCACTTGAGAGTTGAAATAAAAACTCTTTAATTCTTCCACAATTACACTTTGGATAATAAGATGATTGTGTAAAACTCGGATACCCTCCAATTTTTGTGTAAGATTTAGTAACATATTTTTCTATGCTCTCATCTAATAAACTTTCTTTTAAATTACTATCAAGCTTTGCCCAATCAGTACTCTTATAATCATCAAATTTTGGATAATCAGAAGTTACTAAAGACTTTAAATAACAATCGGGAACCTCTGGTTCTATAAGATCTCCCACATTTTTAAGTTTTATTAACACTTTATTTTTTTTGCAGTCTACTTTTGAGTAATAATGAAACATCTTTTGATCATAACGATCAGAAAAGGACTCATTACAATTATAATTAGGACAGCGAAAAAGTTGAAAAATATTAGCATCTACAGGAAAATAAAATTCCGGAAAATCTTTCTTATAAAGTTGAAAAACAAAATTTAAAGAACTTTTACAAATATCACATTTTGGATATTCTGAAAAAGATTCCATATTTGGATATCCTCCAAATTTACTTTCTTTCCAACTTATTTCACGGTGCAGGTTACGTGACTGTAGCAAAACTGTACTTTTTTTATATTTTTCTATTATAGCGTACATAGAATCTTTACTTACAATTTTATTAGATTCGACGGATTGATTTGTCAGTTGGTAATCTTGATAAAGTGAAATCTCAGACGAATCCGACAATTCAGCTTGAAATTTTGTGTAATAATTTGTTCCATAAAGAATTACAGCAAGTAAAGGAAAAATTAGAATCTTCGTAAGATATCGTACGCGTTCTCTATTTACATTTTTATTATGACTTTCGAACATAGAAGTCTGATTCTTTATTAGTAAATGAACTAATATCCCAATCATTAAAATCAAAACTCCTAAAATAACATGGTAAAAAGTTACTGCCATACCAAGACCATGATTCATTTTATAATCATAAATCCAATAGACCAGTAGTAATATTGATACAAATCGAATTGTTTCAGTAAGCTTTATTATTTCTTTGCCTTCCATTAATTTTTAAAATTTATCTGGCAACAAAAATAGTAAACTTTTTACTACAAAAAATGTGTTTGTAATTTTTAGATTAAAGTTCAACTATCACTTTTTTAAGAAAAAACACCCTTACTAACTCAAACTCAATCCACTTAAAAAACCTTTAAAAGTTTTATGATTTTCAGATTTGTGATTTGGTAATTTTCAGCCTATATTTGCTATCGAATAAAAACAGAATATGGAACAATTTGTAGTATCGGCTCGTAAATACCGCCCGCAGACCTTTAAGGATGTTGTGGGGCAAAAAGCCATTACCAACACTTTGTTGAATGCTATTGACAGCAATCACCTTGCTTCTGCCCTTTTGTTCACCGGACCTCGTGGAGTTGGAAAAACTACCTGCGCACGTATTTTGGCCCGTAAAATAAACCAGCCTGGATATGACGATCCGAATGAAGATTTTGCTTTTAACGTTTTTGAGTTAGATGCTGCTTCAAACAACTCGGTTGATGACATTCGAAGCTTGATTGATCAGGTTCGAATCCCGCCGCAAACTGGACAGTACAAAGTATATATTATTGACGAGGTTCATATGTTGTCTTCGGCTGCTTTTAATGCTTTTCTTAAAACATTAGAAGAACCGCCAAAACATGCTATTTTCATTTTAGCGACAACAGAAAAACATAAAATCATCCCGACGATTTTATCGCGCTGCCAGATTTTTGATTTCAAAAGAATTACGGTAAAAGACGCTAAGGAACATTTGGCTGAAGTTGCTAAAAGTCAGGGAATCAATTTTGAAGACGATGCACTGCACATTATTGCTCAAAAAGCAGACGGTGCAATGCGTGACGCTTTATCTATTTTTGACCGTGTAGTTTCGTACTGCGGTACAAATTTAACACGTCAGGCTGTAACTGAAAACCTAAACGTTTTAGATTACGAAACCTACATTTCGATTACCGATTTGATTTTAGAAAATAAAATTCCAGATCTTTTAATTGCATACAACGATATTCTGGCAAAAGGTTTTGACGGACATCATTTTATTGCTGGATTAGCTTCGCATTTTAGAGATTTATTAGTCAGCAAAACTCCTTCAACTATTGCTTTATTAGAAGTTGGGGAACAAGCACAACAAATGTACGCTGTTCAATCTCAAAAATGTTCTCAAGAATTTTTATTGAAAGGAATTGACATTGCAAATGACTGCGATTTAAAATACAAATTGAGTCAGAATCAGCGCCTTTTGGTTGAATTATGTTTGATGCAATTGGCCTCTATCAACTTTGATGGAGAAAAAAAAAAGTTGAGCAATTCATAATTCCGCCTACTTATTATAAAAATGGAAGCTTCTCGATAACTGAAGTTAAAACTCCAAATTTAAAATCCCAAATTCCAAATACGGAAGGAAAAATCAATATTAGTGCCAATCAAAATGGCAGTGAAAACGATAATTCTAACGTTCAGAAAACTGAAACTATTACGCCAGCAGCGGAAGCTCCGAAAGTTCAAACCCCAGAAGCTCCAAAAACTGAAAACAGTAATACCCCAAAAGTTTCTGCATTTTCTCTGGCAAGTATCCGCAAGAAAAAAGAATTGGAGGCAAGCAGTAAATCTTACGTAAAGCCTTCGTCTGTACTGCCTACTGAGGAATTTACAGAAACTGAAATGTTATTGCATTGGAATAAATATGCGGAACGTTTGGGTCAAAAAGGTTTCAAGATTATGGAATCTATCCTATTGATCAACGATCCTGTTTTGGACGGAACAAGAATTCTTTATGAACTGCCAAATGAAGGTTCAAAACTGGAATTTGAGAGTCAGATTAATGGATTATTAGGGCATTTAAAAGGACATTTACATAATCACGATATTACAATTGAAGTGATCGTAAATGAAAAAGTAGAAGCTAAAAGAAGTTATAATAATCAGGACCGCTACAATCGTTTTGTAGAAATCAATCCAAACATTGAACTTTTGCGTTCTACATTTGGATTAGATTTAAAAGATTAATTTTATTGTTTCTACTTACAGATTTCGAACTCCGAAATTATAAACTTTTTCAAGCCATTTTTTTCTCTGCTTTTCTTCAGAACCTTTTATAATTCCGATATAGCTGACTTTTACTGGACTTACTCCACAAAATTCTAAAGTTGATTTTTTAAGCTGATTCACACTTGGTCTTCCGTACAAAAATCTATAGTACCAGCTCGGCTGATCTAAAGTTGTAATAATGTGCGCTGTTTTACCTTTTAGTAATTTATCCCACCAAACCGAATTTTCTCTGTACTGAAAAGCCATTCTAGGAAGAAATAATCGATCGATAAAACCTTTTGTAATAGCGGGGAGTCCGCCCCACCAAACGGGATGTACCCAAACCAAATGATCTGCTCTTTTGATTTTCTCCCAAGATTCTACTAAATCCGGTTCTAACTCGGTTCGTTTTTGGTAACCAAATTTTAAATTGGGATTAAAGTTTAGAGATGCAACTGTAATGCTTTCTATTATAACACCAGAAGTTTCGGCACCTTTTTTATAGGATTCTGCAATGCCAAAATTAAAGCTGTCAGGGTTTGGATGTCCGTTTATAATCAGTATTTTTTTCATAAAGTTCTTTTTTCAAAAATACTATTCGAATTATTTCTTCTACTGGACAAATGTCCTGAAAGCGCCTCAAATTACTCATTTAATTTTTCTCGCAGATTTTGGAGATCAAGCAGATTTTTAGGACTGTTAGAGATTTCGAAAATTTTTATCTGAATAAAAGATTGAAAATTTGCTTAATCTGCAAGATGTGAATGAAACAAAAAAAATTATATCGCCGCTTTCCTGATTCGGCTTAAATGTCTTGGAGTTACTCCTAAATAGGAGGCCAAATATTGCAACGGAATTAACTCAAGATATTTTTTCTGATTTTTATAAAGCTCTTCATAACGTTGTGCTCCAGATAATTTCTGAAAAGAAATCATTCTCCTTTGAAGGTTCACAAACTCTATTTCTGTTAGCTTCCTTCCTGTTTCCTGCCAATTGAATCCTGACTTATATAATTCTTCTAGTCCTTTTCGATCTAGAACCTGTACTTCTGTATCTACTAAAGCCTGAATACTTTCTTCTGCCATTCGTTCTGTTATAAAACTTGCAAAAGAAGCCATAAATTCATTTTCAAAGGCAAAACAGTTGGTGATTTCATCACCTTTATGGTTTAAAAAAAAGGAACGTAAAATTCCTTTTTTTATAAACACTATTTCATTACAAACTTGATTTTCAGTCAATAAAAGTTCTCCTTTTTTAAGAGTACGAAAAGTTATTAAATCATCTAAAAGATTCAATTCTTCTAGAGAAAAATCTTGAATGGATTGAAAAACAGATTTCATTGTTTCGTTTTGCTGTGGATTGCACAAATTTTATCGAATTATTTTTTAAATTTTTTGATCTTAAAATGATTGTCAATTCAAGAAAGTCGCGGCAGAAAATTAAATTTTTCCGTAATACATTGCTTTCACTATTCCATCAGAAAGTCCGATTTTAGGAACGTAAATCTGGCGCGCTCCACTCCACTTCATCGCATTTAGGTAAATACGCGTTGCATGAATAATAACGTCGGCACGATCGGAGTTCAGACCTAATTCGGCAATTCTTTGCTCGTAAGACAATGAATTTAAGAACGCATATTGTGAATTAATGTAAATGTAAGAAAGCGGTTTTTCTTGCTGCTTTCCAGACATTTTAAATAATTTATTGATGTTTCCTCCAGAACCAATCAAAGTAACTTCCTCGTATCCAGCCGTATTTGTTCTGATCCACTTTTCGATTTCGTCCCAAACCACATCATGAACCATGTTGTTCAGCAAACGAACTGTTCCTGCTTTAAAAGACCTTGAGTTTATCATTTTTCCATCAGAAAATAATGTGAACTCCGTGCTTCCGCCTCCAACATCTACAAAAAGATAGGTTTCGTCTGTTTTTAATAAATGATGTAAATCTGTAGAAGCAATAATCGCTGCTTCTTTTTTACCATCGATAATTTCGATTTTAATGTCGGCTTTTTTCTTAATCAAAGCCACAACTTCTTTTGCGTTATAAGCTTCGCGCATCGCTGAAGTTGCAAATGCCATGTAACGTTCAACTTTATGTACTTTCATCAAAAGATTAAATGCTTTCATAGCATCAACCATTCGATCTATATTTTCGGGTGAAATTTCTCCAACTGTAAAGGCATCTTGTCCCAAACGAATTGGGACACGAACAAGGGAACTTTTGTTAAACTGCGGTTCTTTGCCATCTTGTTCTACAACGTTGGATATCAGAAGCCTCATGGCATTTGAACCGATATCTATCGCTGCAAATTTCCTAATGTTAATCATGCTCAATTTATGATTTTTGAAATTGGTTTTATTATTAATTTACTTTTTGAGGAACCTCTTCTAACATTGCAATCTTATTCTGATAATATTTATAGGTCTCAAATTGTGCTCTAAATGGGGCATGATGGTTCTTAGGCTTATATTTATTATCTAATTTGTATGAATGATATCTCACTTTCACATTTCCTTTCCAGGCAATGTTGAAATTGTCAATTAGTTCTTTCTTAATTTCAAGGTCGTAAATTGGACAGGTAACCTCAACTCTTCCGTCCAGATTTCTAGTCATAAAATCGGCTGAAGAAATATAAACTTCGGTTAAACCTGCGTTTCCAAAAATGTAAACTCTTGAATGTTCTAAGTAATTATCGACAATACTTATGGCTTCGATATTTTCGCTCATTCCAGGGATTCCGGGAATCAACGAACAGATTCCTCTTACCTGAAGCTGGATTTTTACTCCGGCGTTACTTGCTTCGTATAATTTATCGATCATTTTAAAATCAGATAAACTATTCATTTTTAATTTTATATGTGTCTTTCTACCAGCCAGCGCATGAAGAATTTCACGATCAATCAGTTTTATAAATTTAGTTCTTGTATAATGCGGCGAAACGATTAAATGTTTGTAGCGATGTACTCGATAATTAATATCAAAAAACTCAAATATTTTTGATGTGTCTTTTAAGATTCCCTGATGACAAGTTAAAAGTGTTACGTCTGTATAAATTTTAGCAGTCGACTCGTTGAAGTTTCCTGTTGAAATAAAGCCGTAACGGCGGTTTTTACCTTCTTCTGCTCTTTCGATAACACAAATTTTACTGTGTACTTTAAGACCTTTAATTC